>NZ_JBVHJJ010000005.1:0-461722 GCF_055560115.1 Streptomyces sp. NPDC023527 | reverse complement strand
CCCCGGCCGCCTGCTTCGCGTACAAACCCTTCACATCCCGCACCGAGCACACCTCCACCGGCGTCGCCACATGCACCTCCACATATCCGGTGCCGTGCTGCTGATGGCGCTTGCGCACCGCCTCCCTCGCGTCCGCGTAGGGGGCGATGACGGGGACGAGGACCTTCACCCCGTGCGAGGCCAGCAGTTGGGCGACGAAGCCGATCCGCTGCACGTTCACCGAGCGGTCCTCGCGGGAGAAGCCGAGCCCGGCCGAGAGGAACTCCCGGATCTCGTCCCCGTCGAGCACCTCCACCCGGTGCCCCTCGCCGCGCAGCCGCTCCGCGAGCGCGCGGGCGATCGTCGTCTTGCCGGCGCTGGGCAGGCCGGTGAGCCAGACCGTGGTTCCCTGGTCGAGGGCGGTCGCCATGGGTATCTCCTGAGCGTCGTTCATCCGTGCAGCCCGCACTCCGTCTTGGTGAGCCCGGCCCAGCGGCCGGCGCGCGCGTTCTCGCCGTCGGCGACCCTGCGCGTGCAGGGTGCGCAGCCGACGGAGGTGTAGCCGTCCATCAGCAGCGGGTTGGTGAGCACGCCGTGTTCGGTGACGTAGGCGTCCACGTCGTCCTGGGTCCAGGCGGCGATCGGCGAGATCTTGACCTTGCGGCGTCGCTCGTCCCAGCCGACGACGGGGGTGTTCGCCCTGGTCGCGGACTCGTCGCGGCGCAGGCCGGTGGCCCAGGCGTCGTACGCGGCCAGGCCGGCCGTCAGCGGCTCGACCTTGCGCAGCGCGCAGCACAGGTCCGGGTCCCGGTCGTGGAGCCGGGGTCCGTGGTCGGCGTCCTGTTCGGCGACGGTGCGGCGGGCACTGAGCGTGATGACGTTGACGTCCATCACGGCGGCGACCGCGTCCCGGGTGCCGATGGTCTCGGGGAAGTGGTAGCCCGTGTCGAGGAAGAGGACGTCCACGCCGGGCAGGGCGCGGGACGCGAGGTGGGCGACGACCGCGTCCTCCATGGAGGAGGTGACGCAGAAGCGCGGTCCGAACGTCTCGGCGGCCCAGCGCAGGATGTCGAGCGCCGGGGCGCCCTCCAGCTCGCGGCCCGCCCGCTCGGCGAGTGTCTCAAGGTCGGTCATCCGGTGCTCCCTTGCTGAGTCCCCGGGACAGCAGCCCGAGGAACGAGAGCCGGAACGCGCGGTTGCAGGCGCCGCATTCCCACGCGCCGTGGCCCTCTTCGGACGGCCGCAGGTCCTCGTCGCCGCAGTAGGGGCAGTAGAAGGGGGCGGCCCGGCCGCTCATGACAGGTCCTCCGCGCTCGCCCGTGCCGCCCAGGTCGCGAACCGCTCGCCGTCCTCGCGCTGCTCGCCGAAGCGGGTGAGGACCCGCTCGACGTAGTCGGGGAGTTCGTCGGCGGTGACCTTCAGGCCGCGCACCTTGCGGCCGAAGCCGGCCTGGAGGCCGAGCGCGCCGCCGAGGTGCACCTGGTAGCCCTCGACCTGCTGACCGGCCGAGTCCAGGACCAGCTGGCCCTTGAGGCCGATGTCGGCGGTCTGGATGCGGGCGCAGGCGTTGGGGCAGCCGTTGATATTGATGGTGACCGGCTCCTCGAAGTCGGGCATCCGGCGCTCCAGCTCGTCGATCAGCGAGGCGCCGCGCGCCTTGGTCTCCACGATGGCGAGCTTGCAGAACTCGATGCCCGTGCACGCCATGGTGCCGCGCCGGAACGGCGAGGGCCTGACCTGGAAGTCGAGCGCCTCCAGGCCGGCCACGAGCGAGTCGACCTGTTCGGCCGCCACGTCGAGGATGATCATCTTCTGTTCGACGGTGGTGCGCAACCGGTCGCTGCCGTGCGCGCCCGCCAGTTCCGCGATCTTGGTGAGGGTCGCGCCGTCCACCCGGCCGACGCGCGGGGCGAAGCCCACGTAGAACCGGCCGTCGCGCTGGCGGTGCACGCCCACGTGGTCGCGCCAGCGGGACACGGGCTCGGCGGGCGCGGGGCCGTCGAGCAGTTTGCGCTGGAGGTACTCGTCCTCCAGCACCTGGCGGAACTTCTCCGGCCCCCAGTCGGCCATCAGGAACTTCAGCCGGGCGCGGGTGCGCAGCCGTCGGTAGCCGTAGTCGCGGAAGATGCCGACGACGCCGGCCCAGACGTCCGCGACCTCGTCCAGGGGCACCCAGGTGCCCAGCCGTTCGGCGAGGCGGGGGTTGGTGGACAGCCCGCCGCCGACCCAGACGTCGAAGCCGGGCCCGTGGTCGGGGTGGTCCACGCCCACGAACGCGATGTCGTTGATCTCGTGGACCACGTCCTGCACGGGCGAGCCGGAGATCGCGGTCTTGAACTTCCGCGGCAGGTTGGAGAACTCCTTGCTGCCGATGTAGCGGTCGTGGATCTCGTCCACGGCGGGGGTGCCGTCGATGATCTCGTCCGCGGCGATCCCGGCGACCGGCGAACCTATGATCACGCGCGGGCAGTCGCCGCACGCCTCGGTCGTGGACAGCCCGACCGCCTCCAGCCTGTCCCAGATGGCGGGCACGTCCTCGATGCGGACCCAGTGCAGCTGGATGTTCTGCCGGTCGGTGATGTCGGCGGTGCCGCGCGCGTAGGTCTGCGACACCTCGCCGATGGCGCGCAGCTGGGCGACGGTCAGCCGGCCGCCGTCGACGCGCACTCGCAGCATGAAGTACTTGTCGTCCAGCTCCTCCGGCTCCAGGATCGCGGTCTTGCCGCCGTCGATCCCGGGCTTGCGCTGGGTGTAGAGCCCCCACCAGCGCATCCGGCCGCGCAGGTCGTTGGGGTCGATCGAGTCGAAGCCCGCCTTGGAGTAGATCGTCTCAATACGTGTCCGCACGTTGAGACCGTCGTCGTCCTTCTTGAACTGCTCGTTCCCGTTGAGCGGGGTGAAGTGGCCGACGGCCCACTGGCCCTCGCCGCGGTGGCGGCCGGCCTTGCGGCGGCTCGGGACGGCCGCGGCGGCGGCGGTGGGGGCGTCCCCGGCCGTCGGCTGGGGGAGGCCTGAGGGTGCGGCGGTGGCAGCCATGGCGTTGTGTCCTTCTGGGGGTGGCTCTCACGGCGCGGGGTGGGGCAGGCGCTTGTGGCCGGTGGTCCCGCGGTCGACCTGCGGATATGCCTCGGCGGCCCGCGGCGGCGACGCTGTCGCGGTGCGGATCGTGACGGGCGGAGTGGGCGCTCGTCCGCGACGGTGGGGACGGCGGGAAAGCGGTGGTGCTGAGCCGGTCAGCGCGCCGGACAGATGGCGCTGGACAGGCGGCCGAGGTCGACATGACGTCGACTCACCAAGGCAACTCCTGCGCGGGACATGACGGAAGCGTGGCACGACGGTCTCCGGGCAGTCCACCACTGTCCGCGATGCGGACCAAATCATCCCGGATGATGGGATGCGAAAGCCCCGGACCCCGGCTCCGCCGAGGCCCGGACCCCGTGGTTCCGCAGGTCTGGCGCGCCCGTCCTCAAGGCCGCGCGCGGCCCGTCCTCAAGGCGCCGCGTCCATGGGCCAGGCCGGCCCCCGACCCTACGCGCCGGGCCAGGGGCCGGGCGCCGGGGCGGCCGGCTCCTCCTCGGTCCTCGTCTCGAAGAGGCGGAAGCCGCGCCGCTCGTAGTTGGCCATCGCGTGCTCCCCGTCCTTGGTGCAGGTGTGCAGCCACACCCGCTTCGTCGGCGTCCGCTCCGGCCACCGCGCCGCCAGGTCCCAGGCCCGGGCCGTGCCGAACGACAGCAGGTGGCCGCCGATCCGGCGGCCCCGGAACGCCGGGAGCAGACCGAAGTAGGCGATCTCCACCGCGCCCTCGTCCTGCGGGTCCAGCTCGATGTACCCGGCCGGTGTCCCGTGCTCGTACGCCACCCAGGTCTCCACGCCCGGCCGCGCGAGGAATCCCTGCCACCGCTCGTACGGCCACGCCAGGCGGTCGGTCCAGAACAGGTCCCCGCCCACGGCCGTGTAGAGGAAGCGGCTGAACTCGGGCGAGGGCACCTCGGCCCGGACGATCCGGATCGCGGCCGGG
The DNA here is from genome assembly GCF_055560115.1 of Streptomyces sp. NPDC023527. Classification (NCBI taxonomy): domain Bacteria; kingdom Bacillati; phylum Actinomycetota; class Actinomycetes; order Kitasatosporales; family Streptomycetaceae; genus Streptomyces; species Streptomyces sp. NPDC023527. The sequence continues at coordinate 457,725 of NZ_JBVHJJ010000005.1, read as the reverse complement.
TCGGGTCCCCGGGCCGGGATCAGATCGGCCGGGGACGTCTGCTCCAGGGACCAGGTGGTCACGGTGGTCGAACTGATGCTCATATCACCAGCCAATCACGATCCCCGCGCTAACCGGCGGGCACATCCCCGCGGGCGGCCACCACCGCCGGCGCCGACGAGCCGGGCAGCAGCTGCCCCGGGAGGGTGGGGGTCAGCAGTCGGACGTCGACGCTGTCGGCGAAGCGGTACGGGCGGTGGCCGAGCACCCCGGCCAGCGTTCGCCGCATCCGGGACATCTCCGCCCGTACCGTCACCGTGCGCGTGGGATCGCCGAAGAGGTCCGCGGCCAGCTGCGCGGCCGAGCGCCCCGCCGGGTGCCGGGCCAGGACGTACAGCAGCTCGGCATGGCGCGGGCTCAGCTCCTGCGACCACTCGCCCGCGGGGCCCGCGACCGTCACCGTCCAGTCGCGCGGGCGCCGCAGGTCCAGCACCACCCGGTAGGCCGACGCCTCCTGGCGGCCGCTCGCCGCCGCCTCGTCCACCCGCACCAGCCAGCCGTCCGGCAACGGCTCCAGCGAGCACAGGCCGAGCGAGGGCAGCCACACCCGCCCCGCCTGTACGGACTTGGGCAGCGCCACCCGCCCCACCGGCCCCATGCCCGTCACCGCCGCCGCCCAGCCCTCCCGGTCGACGGCCAGCGCCCGCCCGCCCACCCGGGACAGCATCGGGGCCGCCACCGACCGCAGCCGGTCCACGGACTGCCAGTGCCGGACCCGCAGCTCCGCCTCGGCGACCTTGGCGACGGCCGTCACCAGCGGCAGCGTCGCCGGATTGAAGGCGGGCGCGGGACCGCTGAGGTTCAGCACGCCCAGCAACCGCCCGTCGCGCGGATCGTGCAGCGGCGCCGCCGCGCACGTCCACGAGTGGTGGGTGCGGACGAAGTGCTCGGCCGAGTGCACCTGCACCGGACGGCGCTCCACCAGCGACGTGCCGATGCCGTTGGTCCCCACCAGCTCCTCCGTCCAGGAGGCGCCCACCGTGAAGTCCAGCCGGTCGGCGCTGCGCAAGACCCCCCGGCTGCCGTCCCGCCACAGCACCCGGCCCTCGGCGTCCGTGACCGCCATCAGATGCCGCTCCACGTCCACGATCGCGCCCAGCCCCTCGCGGAGCTGCGGCAGCAGCCCGCCCAGCTGTGACACATGGCGCCGGTGCTCGACCTCCTCGGCGCGCAGCGGCGGCGGGGCCGGGCGCCCGATGTCGGGGTCGACGCCGTGCAGCCGCACCCGGCGCCACGACTGCCCGATCACCGGGCGAGGGGGAACGGGAGGCGCACCGTCACCGAGGCAGGCCTCACGGACGGCCGGCAGCAGGCTCTCGTCGATCGTTCCGCGGTTCACGCTGCCATGGTGCCGTCGCGCGGGCCCGGCCGTAGGGGCATCCGCAGGATTGCAACGGCATGCAACCGTTGCGGGTGGCCCCCGCGCGGGCGGAAGCTTTCGGGGAGCGGTCGGAGGGTGGTGCCGAGTCGGCGCAGCATCACCCTCCGCCGGACCGCCCCGGCCCGTCGGCGCCCCTCCGCCCGGGCGCTTCGGCCACGGTGCGAACAACCTGGCCAGGGGCCGATACGGTTAGGGCGTGCAGGCAGCAAACGAACCATCGGGGCGGCGTACGGGCCGACTCCACAGGGCGAGGGTCCTGTACCGAAATGTCTCGAAACGCAGGATGGCGTGGCTGCTCCTCAAGGACACCGTCAACTCCTGCATCGAATACCGCGTCACCGGACTCGCCGCCGAGGCCGCCTTCTTCACCCTGCTGTCCCTGCCGCCGCTGCTCCTCGGCCTCCTCGGCCTGCTCGGCTATCTGGACCTCTGGACCGGCACCAACACGATCGGCTCCATCCAGGAGAACATCCTCAAGGCGTCGGCGACGGTGCTCAGCGACAAGGGTGTCAACGAGATCGCCAAGCCGCTCCTGCGGGACGTCACCAAGGGTCGGCCCGACATCATCTCGATCGGCTTCGCCATCGCCCTGTGGTCGGGCTCGCGCGCGGTCAACGTCTTCGTCGACACCATCACGATCATGTACGGGCTGGAGGGCAAGCGCGGCATCGTCAAGACCCGGCTGCTCGCCTTCCTGCTCTACCTCGTCGCCCTGATCGTCGGGGCGGTGGCGCTCCCGCTGATGGTCGCCGGGCCCGAGGCCGTGGTGGACATCGTGCCCTGGAGCGCGGACGTCGTCCGGTTCCTGTACTGGCCCGTCGTCATCCTGCTGTCGATCGCCTTCCTCACCACGCTCTACCACGTGTCCGTGCCGGTGCGTTCGCCCTGGCAGGAGGACATCCCCGGCGCGCTCGTGGCCCTGACGATGTGGGTGCTCGGCAGCTTCCTGCTGCGCATCTACCTCACCCATACGGTGGAGGGCCCGACCATCTACGGCTCGCTCGCCGCGCCCGTGGCCGTGCTGCTGTGGATCGGCGTCTCGGCGTTCGCCGTGCTCGTCGGCGCCGCCGTCAACGCCGCCCTCGACCGCGTGTGGCCGTCCGTCGCCACCGCAGCCGCCCGCGCCGAGGTCGACCGGCTCCGGGTCGCCGCCGCGGCGCAGGAGGCGGCCGAACGGGCCGCCCGCGCGCTGGAGGCCGGCCTGGAGGACGACGTCGACGACGAGCCGTACGACGAAGGCTTCGTGGGCCGGGACTGCGAGCCGCCCTCGGAATTCCCCGAGCGGTGGGCCCAGTTCCTGCCCCCGGAGGACGTGCGCTCCCGGATCCACAAGCCGGAGCACCGACCCAAGCACGCCAAGCCGCGCGACTAGCCGCTCAACCGCACACCACCACCGCGTCGTTCACCACCGGCCCCCGGCCCGCGAAAAATCATTCGCGGGCCGGGGGCCGGTGGTGTCAGGATCGGTTCCGCGCGAGATTCGCGCCGCACACGAAGGGAGGCGAGGTCCGATGACTGTCACGGCGACGGGCGCTGCCCGCACTCGGAAGTCCACTCACTCCACCTCCCTTCCTAAGGACCACTGTCTTGTCCGAGCTGTCACACCCGCTCTCCCGCTACGGCTGGGACGCCGGGTTCGCTGAAAGCTTCTCCCGCCACGCCGCCGAGGGCCTGACGCCCGGCCGCATCGTCCGCGTCGACCGCGGCCGCTGCGACCTCGTCGTCCCCGACGGCGACGGCGTACGGACCGTCCACGCCGACACCGCGCTCGTCACCACCGGCGACCCGCTGCGCATCATGTGCACCGGCGACTGGGCCGCCGTCGACCTCGCCCAGGGGTACGTACGAGCACTCCTGCCGCGCCGCACCGCGTTCGTGCGCTCCACGTCCTCCAAGCGGTCGGACGGCCAGATCCTCGCCGCCAACGTCGACCGCGCCGTCATCGCCGTCTCGCTCGCCGTCGAGCTGGACCTGGGCCGTGTCGAGCGGTTCCTCACCCTCGCCTGGGAGAGCGGCGCCGAGCCGCTGGTCGTCCTCACCAAGGCCGACCTCGCCGGCGACCCGGCGGTCCTCGGGCACCTCCTCGACGACACCGCCGCCGCGGCCCCCGGCGCCCAGGTGCTCGCGGTCAGCGCGGCGACGCGCGAGGGCGTCGACGTCCTCGCCGCCGCGCTCGCCGGCGGTACGACCGTCCTGCTCGGCCAGTCCGGCGCGGGAAAGTCCACCCTGGCCAACGTGCTCGTCGGCGAGGACGTCCAGGACGTCCACGCCACCCGCGACAGCGACGGCAAGGGCCGCCACACCACCACCACGCGCGACATGCTGCCGATGCCCGGCGGCGGTGTCCTCATCGACACCCCCGGCCTGCGCGGGGTGGGCCTGTGGGACGCCGAGGGCGGCGTCGCACGGACCTTCGCCGAGATCGAGGAGCTCTCCGCCGACTGCCGCTTCCACGACTGCGGGCACGTCGCCGAGCCGGGCTGCGCGGTCCTCGCCGCGGTCGACTCCGGCGACCTGCCCGGGCGCCGCCTCGACAGCTACCGCAAGCTGATCCGTGAGAACGAGCGGCTCGCCGCCCGCACGGACGCGCGACTGCGCGCGGAGAAGCTGCGCGACTTCAAGGTCAAACAGGCGGAGGGCCGCCGGGCGCTGGAGTGGAAGCGGGGGAAGGTGCGGTAGCGCCGGGCCCGGCATGGCCCTCGATCGCCGGGCAGGCTTGATCAAGCCTGCCCGGCGATCGAGGGCCGGGGTCCCCGGATCCCCGAAACCACCGCCGAGGGTCACGTCCGATTTCCGCCAGTCGAACGACAGACGCATACCGCAGACTGGAGGCATGACAGACACAGCGGCCACCCTCGACGACTCGCGTTACGACGCGGTCCGCAGTCGTGACGCCCGCTTCGACGGCCGCTTCTTCTTCGCCGTCACCACCACCGGCATCTACTGCCGGCCCAGCTGCCCGGCGGTCACCCCGAAGCGGCCCAACGTCCGTTTCTTCCCCTCGGCCGCCGCCGCCCAGGGCGCCGGCTTCCGCGCCTGCCGGCGCTGCCGGCCGGACGCCGTGCCCGGCTCGGCGGAGTGGAACGTCCGGGCCGACCTCGTCGGCCGCGCGATGCGGCTGATCGGCGACGGCGTCGTGGACCGCGACGGCGTCGCCGGGCTCGCCGCCCGGCTCGGCTACAGCTCCCGCCAGGTCCACCGCCAGCTCACCCAGGAGCTCGGCGCCGGGCCCGTCGCCCTCGCCCGGGCGCAGCGCGCCCACACCGCAAGGGTCCTGCTCCAGACCACCGCGCTGCCGGTCACGGAGATCGCGTTCGCGGCGGGGTTCGCCAGCGTCCGCCAGTTCAACGACACGGTCCGGGAGGTCTACGCCCGCACCCCCAGCGCCCTGCGGGCCGAGGCGCGCGGCGCCCGCACCGGCGGCTCCGCACCCACCGGCGTCCCGCTGCGCCTCGCCCACCGGGGCCCGTACGCGGCCCGCGAGATCTTCGACTTCCTCCAGCGCCGGGCCATCACCGGCATCGAGGAGATGACGGGCACCCCCGGCGCCCGCCGCTACCGCCGCACCCTGCGGCTGCCGTACGGCACCGGCGTCGCCGAGGTGCGGGAACCGGCGACGGCCCGCCGCGGCCGCTGGCTCGACTGCCGCCTGCACCTCGGTGACCTGCGCGACCTGTCCACCGCCGTCCAGCGGGTACGCCGCCTGTTCGACCTCGACGCCGACCCGTACGCCGTCACCGAGCGGCTCGGCGCCGACCCCCGGCTGCGCCCGCTCACCGAGGCCCGGCCGGGGCTGCGCTCGCCGGGCGCGGCGGACGGCGACGAGCTCGCCGTACGGGCCGTGCTGGGCCAGCAGGTGACCGTCGCGGCCGCCGCCCGGCTCGCCGGCGCGCTCGTCGCCGCGTACGGAAAGCCCCTCGCCGCGCCCTGCGGCACGCTCACCCACGTCTTCCCCGAGCCCGGCACCCTGGCCGGCGCCGGGCTGGAGGAGCTGGGCATGCCCGAGGCGCGCCGCAGGGCGCTGCGCGCCCTCGCGACCGCCCTGGCCGACGGCGACGTGAGCCTCGACCCGGGCGTCGACCGCGACGCCACCGAGCGCGCGCTGCTCGCCCTGCCCGGCGTCGGCCCGTGGACGGCCGGCTACATCCGGATGCGGGCGCTCGGCGACCCGGACGTCTTCCTGACCGGTGACGCGGGCGTACGGCACGGACTCGCCGCCCTCGGCGCGACACCGGACGCGGCGGCCGACTGGCGCCCGTGGCGCTCGTACGCCCTGCACCACCTCTGGAACCACACCGCTAAGGACAACTGACCATGCTCTACACCGAATTCGACAGCCCCCTCGGCCGTCTGCTCCTCACCGGCCGACCCTCCGCGACCGCGCCCGGCACCACCGCCATCTGCTCACTGACCGTGCCCGGCCAGAAGAACGCCCCCACCGTGGCGGCCGGTTGGCGGCGCGAGCCCGCGGCCTTCGCCGAGGCCGAGCGGCAGCTGACGGCGTACTTCACGGGGGAGTCGAGGGACTTCTCCCTCGAATTCGCCGTCGAGGGTACGGAGTTCCGGAAGAAGGTGTGGGACGCGCTCGACGCCGTGCCCTACGGATCCACCACCAGTTACGGGCAGTTGGCCGCCCGCATCGGAGCCTCACGGGCCGCGGTGCGCGCGGTGGGCGGCGCCGTCGGCGCCAACCCGCTGCTGGTGCTGCGACCCTGCCACCGCGTGATCGGCGCGGACGGCACGCTCACCGGTTACGCGGGCGGCCTGGAGCGCAAGCGGCTGCTGCTGGGGCTGGAGGGCGTGGCGGGCTGACCGCCGGGCCCGCCCGTCGCGTTCAGCCCCATACGGCCGTTCCCACCCACGCCCCGAAGACCAGCAGGCAGGCGAACAGCTCGACCAGCACGCTCGTCCCCAGGACCCGCATCACCTGGCGCGTCGACGCCCACGCCTCGCCGCGCCGGCCCAGCCGCCGGCGCTCGACCCCGTAGATCCCGGCGACGAACCCCGGCACGGCACCCAGGACCGGGACGACGAAGAAACCGGCGATCCCGGTGACGCCGGCCACCAGAAAGGCGCGGCGTGTGATGCCGGCGCCCCTCAGTCGGCGCGGCGGCAGCAGCCAGATCACGGCCTGGTCGACCAGCAGCACACCCGTGGACCCGGCCAGGACGGCCCAGGCCGCGGCGGTCCGCGTGGTCATCGACCACCACAGCACACCGGCCCAGACGATCGGCGGCCCCGGCACGCCCGGGGTGACGACACCGAGCAGGCCGAGCAGCATCACCAGACCGACCAGGACCAGCTGCCACGTCCCCATGGGCCAACTTTGCCGGAACGCGAGCGCCACCGCTTCCGGACGATTGCGGCCGCCGTGGCCGGTAAAGCCCCCACCTGCGGTGATGCGGGGGCGGGCGGGTCAGCGCCGAGGGGTCCAGCCACGCTCGGCCGCGTGCCAGCCCAGCTGGAGCCGGGTGGTCACCCCCGCGAGCTCCATCAGGCGCTTCACCCGCCGCTGGACCGTCCGCAGGCCCAGGCCCAGCTGCTTGGCGACGCTGGCGTCGGTCAGCCCGACGAGCAGCAGCGAGAGGACCTCCAGGTCCACGGCGTCCGGCCCGGCCACCGGGCCCTCGTAGCGGCTGCCGTCGGCGCAGACCCGGAGCGGGAGGGCCTCGTGCCACACGTCCTCGAAGAGGTCGACGAGGGAGGCGAGCAGCACGCCGGGGTGGACGACCAGGGCGGTGGGTTCCGTGGGGTCTCCGGAGCGCGGGGTCAGGGGCACCAGGGCGACCGCGCGGTCGGCGACGACCAGCTCGGCGGGGACCCGGTCGACGACCCGCACCCGGGCGGGACCACTCCGGCCGAACGCCGCCGACAGTCTCGGCAGCCCCATCAGACCCGCCAGTGCCGCGCGTTCGACGACGGCCCGGTGGGGCACGTTGTTGACCATGTCCGCCGCCGCGGATCCGGGCCGGTCCGCCAGGAGGGCGCACACCTCTTCGGTCGCGCCGATCCGCAGCCGCAGCAGCCGTTCCGCGACGGCGGACGCGCCGGTCACCAGTTCCACCGCACTGTGCCCGGCGAGCCGTTCGGCCCCCCGTTCGCACGACACCGCTTCCCGGACGGCGTCCAGGCCTATGGCACCCAGCACGCGACACCCCTCCCCACAAGCGTGTTCCGACTCGGTTCATCATCCCCGGGTGACGTCTGCCGTGCACTCTTCCCGTAAGCCACACAGTGTGGACAATAAGGGCATGAGTCAGCAGGGGGACCAACGCACCGGTCAAGAGGACGCCTGGTGGGGCGAGTTGTACGACAAGAATGAACCCGACACGGGTTCGTCCACCGCCACCAAGGACGACAGCCTCGACGAACGGTTCACCTCCGCCTCGGCGGTGGTGGGAGCGGCACCGAGGTCCACGAACAGAAAAGCGAAAACGGCGCCGAGGCCGAAGACCAGGCCACCCGCGCCCCCCGACCCGCCGGAGCCGGGCGGGCTGCCGCCCCTGCCGAAGGGGTACGGAGGGCCGCACACCAGCGGCCTGCCCGGGCCGCCCGACCTCCCGCCGCCACCGGATCTCGGCGGCCCGCCGCGGCTGCCGTCGCCGACGGCGTCGGAGCGGATCGTCAGCGACACGCACACCGACCCCAGAGCGCAGGTCCCACCCCCACGGACGCCCCCTCCGCCCAACCTCCCCGGCCCGCCGGACCTCCGGGCGCCGGTCGTCGGGCGACAGACCGACAAGCAGACGGGGGACCGGGGCGGGAGCCGGCCGCCGCAGGCCGAGGGCCGGGCCGGGGGCCGCGCCGAGAAGTGGCCCAGGAGGCCGGCCGGAAGGCCGACCGCCGCGCAGGCCGGCCCGCTGGCGGACAAACCACTGAAGCCGCCGCGCCGGCCGATGCCGCCGAAGCCGCGGCGGTCGCCCGGCGACGAGAGCCCGAAGAGGACGACGGAGCCCCTCCCGCCCGACGAGCCCCGTGGGGCCGCGGGGCCGGTGGACGCCCCGCGGCAGCCAGGATCCGCGGAGGCCGTGGACCCCACGGCGCCGGGGAACCCACCGGGGCTGCCGGGGCCGGCGAACCCGATCGGGCAGTCCGATCCGATGGCCCTGCCGCAAGCGACGACCGCCGCCGAGCCCAGTGCGCCCGCGGAGCCGCCGGTCCCGAAGGACGTGTGGGTCCGGCAGCCCTCGGAGCCCCAACCGGACCGGGAAGCGCCGGGACCCGTACGAGGCCGGGAGCCCGAAGGGCGGCGGGAATCCCCCGAGTCCGCACCGGGCCGTGAACCCCAGGATTCCATGTGGGGCCGGCAGGCCCCTGACCCTCAGCCGGGTCGGGAAGCGACGGGGCCCGTACGGGGCCGGGAGCCCGGAGGGCGGCAGGAGACTCCCGAGTCGGCACAGGGCAGTGAAAGCCGACAGCCAGGCCCGGAGCCCGTACCGGATCGGGCAGCCCCCGAGTCCGTACGGGGCTGGGCAACCCTGGAGCCCGCAGGGGGGCCTGAGGACCCGCAGTACGTGCAGGGCCAGGTATCCCCGGAGCCTGTGGGGCCTCAGGAGCCCCCGGAGGGCGTGGGGGACCGGCAGCCCTCGGAGCCCGAACCAGGCCGGGAAGCGCCGGAGCCTGTACGAGGCCGGGAGCCCGGAGGGGGGCAGGAAGCCCCCGAGTTCGCACCGGGGTGTGGGCCCCGGGATTCCGTGTGGGGTCAGCAGGCCCCTGACCCTCAACCGGGTCGGGAAATCCCCGGACCCGTGCAAGGCAGGGAGCCCGGAAGGGGGCGGGAAGCCCCCGAGCCCGAACCGGGCCGTCAACCCCGCGATTCCGTGTGGGGCCAGCAGCCCCCCGACCCCCAACCGGGCAGGGAGACCCCCGAATCCGCCCAGGGCGGGGACCCCCGGGAGTCCCCGGGACGCCGGGAGCCCCTGGACGCGCTGTGGGGCCCGGAACCCCTGGAACCCGGGGACCGGCGGGAGAGTCCCGAGCCCGTACCGGGTCGGGCAGGCCCCGAGCCCGTACGGCGTCAGGAGCCCTGGGACTCCCTCCTGCGCCAGGAACCTCCGGCGCCCAGCGAGCCCACCGGACCCGCAGTACCCAACGAGCCCGACGGACCCACGGCGCCCCAGGTGTCGACCCCGGCCGTGCCACCCGCCCCACCTGCCGCTCCACCCGCCCCGCTTGCCGCCCCACCCGCTCCGCTCTTCCCGTCCGCCCCCTCCGTACCGCCGGCGCGAGCCGCCCGGCTCGAACGGCCGCGGGTTGCCCTGCCCCGGCCGCGCACCGTGCCCCGGCAGCAGCTTCGGAAGCCCGCCCGGGCCGCCGAGTTCGTCGGTGAGGGGCCGCCCACCTACGACGCCGAGCCGACCGCCTGGCCGGCCGCCGAGCCCGGCCGGCTGGACGACCTCGTACCGGACACCGTCCTGGACGGCGCGCGGTACGGCGGGGTCACCCTGCGCGCCCTGTCGCTGCGCGGCGACTCCGCGCGCTACCGCGGCGAGCAGCGGCGCGACGCCCTGCTGACCGCCCGCTTCGGCGAGGGCGACAGCGCGCTGCTGTTCGTCGCGATGGCCAGCGGTACGCGCGCCGCGGGCGCGGCGCACCGCGCGGCGCGGGACATCTGCGCCTGGCTGGGCGGTGCCGTCGGCCGCAGCCACGCCCGGCTGGCCGACGACATCCGCAGCGGTCGGCGCGGCGAGCTGAGGTCCGGGCTGCACCGGCTCACCGACCGCTCGTACGGGCGGTTGCGGGGCCGCGCCGCCGAACTGGGCCTGCGGCCCGAGGAGTACACGGCGGCCGTGCGCTGCCTGCTGCTGGCCGCCGATCCCGAGTGCCGCACGCGGGTCTTCTTCGGCGTCGGCACGGGCGGCCTGTTCCGGCTGCGGCAAGGGCTCTGGCAGGACCTGGACCCCGACCCGGAGCCGGGTGGAGCCGGCCGTCCGTCGCCGGACGACCCGTTGGGCGACCGGATGACCGTGGATCTCGGCATCCCCACCCCCGGCCTCACCCCCGTCGTCGAACCCCCGGCGGTGCCGGGCGAGCCGTTCCGCTTCCGGGCGTCCGTCGCCCGGCCGGGTGACACGCTGCTGCTGTGCAGCACCGGCCTGGCCGAGCCGCTGCGCGGCGAGCCGGCGCTCGGGGCCCGGCTGGCCGAGCGGTGGGCCGGGAAGGAGCCCCCGGGCCTCGCCGCGTTCCTCGGCGACGTGACCCTGCGGGTGAAGGGCTACGCCGACGACCGGACCGCCTGCGCGCTCTGGGAGGCATAGCGGGGTGTTCCATGGGTTCATGGGGGCAGGGGTGGATGTGAGAGCAGGCCCGTGACCTGCCCCATGACCCGATCCGGAGGAGACACGCCGTGGCCAAGCAGTCGGTGGCGGAGCAGTTCGTGGAGATCCTGGTGCGCGCCGGGGTGCGACGGCTCTACGGGGTCGTCGGCGACAGTCTGAACCCGGTCGTGGACGCGATCCGCCGCGACGCCGCCATCGACTGGGTGCAGGTCCGCCACGAGGAGGTGGCCGCCTTCGCCGCGGGCGCGGAGGCGCAGCTGACGGGCCGGCTCGCCGCCTGCGCCGGCTCCTGCGGCCCCGGCAACCTGCACCTGATCAACGGCCTCTACGACGCCCACCGCTCCATGGCCCCGGTGCTCGCCCTCGCCTCGCACATCCCCAGCGGCGAGATCGGCACCGGGTACTTCCAGGAGACCCATCCCGACCAGCTCTTCCGTGAGTGCAGCCACTACAGCGAGCTGATCTCCAGCCCCCGGCAGATGCCGCGCGTGCTGCGGACCGCCATCCAGCACGCGATCGGGAAGGGCGGCGTCAGCGTCATCACCCTGCCTGGTGACATCGCGGGCGAGCCGGCGTCTGAGCGCACCGGGGACAGCGCGCTGCCTCCCGCCCGGCCGTCCGTACGACCGGGCGACACGGAGATCGACGAACTTGCCCGGATGGTCGACGAGGCCCGGCGGGTCACCCTGTTCTGCGGCAGCGGCACCGCGGGCGCCCACGAGGAGGTGATGCGGTTCGCGGAACGGGTGAAGTCGCCGGTCGGGCACGCCCTGCGCGGCAAGGAGTGGATTCAATACGACAATCCCTACGACGTGGGAATGAGCGGCCTGCTCGGCTACGGTGCCGCGTACGAGGCCACCCACGAGTGCGACCTGCTGATCCTGCTGGGCACCGACTTCCCGTACAACGCCTTCCTGCCCGACGATGTGAAGATCGTCCAGGTGGACGTCCGCCCCGAGCGGCTCGGGCGCCGCTCCCGGCTCGACCTCGCGGTGTGGGGCGATGTGCGCGAGACGCTGCGCTGCCTGACGCCGAAGGTGCGGGCCAAGAGCGACCGGGCGTTCCTGGACAAGATGCTGAAGAAGCATGCCGACGCCCTCGAAGGCGTCGTCAAGGCGTACACGCGCAAGGTCGAGAAGCACACGCCGATCCACCCCGAATACGTCGCGTCGGTGCTCGACGAGGAGGCCGCGGACGACGCGGTGTTCACGGTCGACACGGGCATGAACAACGTCTGGGCTGCCCGCTATCTCACCCCCAACGGGCGCCGCCGGGTGATCGGTTCGTTCACGCACGGCTCGATGGCCAACGCCCTTCCCCAGGCGATCGGCGCCCAGTTCCTCGACCGTGACCGGCAGGTCGTCTCCATGTCGGGCGACGGCGGCTTCTCCATGCTGATGGGTGATTTCCTCACCCTCGTCCAGTACGACCTGCCGGTGAAGATCGTGCTCTTCAACAACTCCTCGCTCGGCATGGTCGAACTGGAAATGATGGTGGGCGGACTGCCGTCGTACGGCACGACGAACCACAATCCCGATTTCGCGGCCATCGCCCGCGCGGCGGGCGCGCACGGCGTCCGGGTGGAGAAGCCCAAGCAGGTGCGCGGCGCGCTGCGGGACGCCTTCCGGCACAAGGGGCCGGCGCTGGTGGACATCGTCACCGACCCGAACGCCCTGTCCATTCCGCCGAAGATCAGCGCGGAGATGGTCGGCGGATTCGCGCTCTCCGCGGGCAAGATCGTGCTGGACGGCGGCGTCGGCCGGATGCTTCAGATGGCCCGCTCCAACCTCCGCAACGTGCCCCGTCCCTGACCCCCGGAATGGCGCGGGCAAATGCGCCGACGGCCTGACGCCATTGGCATATTCGCGCACAGCACAAGGGGCGCCAGCATTCCAGTCATATCAGCATGTTGATAGGTCAACAGGCGTCGTCGTGTGCGGCTCGGGGCATGCATTGCCGTGAGTGTGCGTGAGCGTGTTCGATGCCGGGGCGCCGGGGAGGGGTCGGGGGCAGGGAAGGATGAAACGGCAGACTGCGAACTGGGCGGGTACGGACGGCCACGCGACGCGGACGAGGGGTGCGGAGGGGAACGGCGCGGCGCTTTCGGAGCCGCGCTTCGAAAGACGGCTCGGGCATGGGGATCTCACGGCGGTCGCGGAGGTGCGGAATCTGCTGCGCGAGCTGCTGGCGCACTGGGGTGCACCGGGGCGCGCGTACACCGCCGAGCTCCTCGCCAGCGAACTGGTCACCAACGCCCTCGTGCACACGGACGGCGGCGCGGTGGTGAGCGCGACGCTCACCGGCGGCGCGGGCGCGCGGTCCAAGGGCCTGCTGCGGTTGGAGGTACGGGACTTCGTCGCCCGGCACCCTGCGCTGCGGCCCGCCGACGCGGGGGCGGGGGAGGGCGCCGAAGGCCGTGCCGGAGCGCGTGACGTCGCCGGACGCACCGCCGGGCCGGCGGCGCGGTCGCCGGAGGCCGCGGAGATCAACGCCGTCGAGACGGCCGCCACCTCCGGGCGCGGGCTGCTGCTCGTCGACTCGCTCGCGGACGCCTGGGGCGTGCGGTCCCACGGCGTGGGAAAGGCGGTCTGGTTCGAGCTGGGCGCACAAGAGCCCTGAACCGCCGCACCGCGACGATCCAGGGCCCGTGGTGTGCCGGCCGACGTGTCAGCCGAACTGCCGCTCGATCTGGGCGAGTTTGGCCTCCAGCGAGTCGAGCCGCGGGATGGCCTGGGTGTCGTCCTCGGCGGTGAGATCGATCGGCTCGGGGCCGTTCACCGCCTGGAGCGGACGCGCGCGTACGGGGAGCTGTCCCTGGTCAGCGGCTATGGAAGGGTCCGCGCCGAGCTGTGCGGGCGGTGGCCCGGCGGCGACGGCCGGCGCGCCGACCTCCACCTGCCGGCCGCCGCGGGTGACCCGGCCCCACACCCGGTTCTGCCGGTTGTACGCCTTGAGCCGGGCGCGCTCCAGCTTGCCCGCCTCGCGCCGGCGGACCCGGTCGCGCTCCATCTGCCGCTTGTCCTCGCGGACCTCCTCGACGGCCTCGTCCAGCGTGCGCACACCCTCCAGGAGCATCAGCGACCAGGCGCCGAAGGTCTCCCGGGGGGCCCGCAGCCACCGGACTATGCGGATCTGGGGCAGTGGGCGGGGCACCAGTCCCTGCTCGCGCAGCGCCGCCCGGCGGGTCTGCTTGAGCGCCCGGTCGAAGAGCACCGCGGCGGACAAGGACATGCCGGCGAAGAATTGCGGGGCGCCCGCGTGGTCCATCCCGCGGGGCGCGTGGACCCAGTTGAACCAGGCCGCGGCGCCCGCGAAGGTCCACACCAGCAGCCGGGAGCCGAGGGCCGCGTCGCCGTGGCTGGCCTCCCGCACCGCGAGCACGGAGCAGAACATGGCGGCGCCGTCCAGGCCGAAGGGCACCAGGTATTCCCAGCCGCCCGTCAAGCCGAGATTCTGCCGCCCGAATCCGACCAGTCCGTGGAAGGAAAGGGCGGCGGCCACCGCGGCGCAGCAGAAGAGGAGGAGATAGGAGGCCATGCCGTAGACGGCCTCCTTGCGGCGCCTGCGTTCCTCCGTGCGCTCCCACGAATCCGTGGACGCCCCCGCGTCGTCCGCGTTGCCGTGCCGGCCGCGCGCGAGCACCGTCACCGCCACCACGGCCCCGGCGAGCGCCACGACACAGGGGAGCATCCAATTCAGCGGTATATCGGTCACTCTCATCTTGCGTCCCTTGCATAGCTGTACGGCCTTTCGCGCGCCATCCTGACGGAATCGGACCGATCGCCATAGGGATTCGCCGCAACTGCCTGCCAATGGACGCCAAGGGCATACAGATAGGTGTGGGGAAATTCGAACGCTCCTCAGGGAAAAGGGAATTGCGTTCCCCTGTAATCACACGATCGGGTGGTGTGGGTCGATTCAGCTTGCGGACAGTCGCCGGACGCGATCCGCATCGCATGTGCGGGGGCAGGTGAGGCAGGTGTCCTCGGGGCGGACGGTGTAGAAGAGGCAGCAGCCGGCCCGGTCGCGGGTCGGCAGGGACTCGCCCGCCGGTCCGGTCAGCACGCGGAACCCGGCACCGCCGACATACGGGGATGTGGCGCCCGGCAGCAACAGCTCCAACTCCCGCCTCACCCCCGCCTCCTCCCCCAGCAGGCCCGCCACATGCCACAGGCCCTCGACGGTCTCGTCCGTCGCCATGCCCCACAGCGCCCGCGGTCCGCGCCGCATCCGAGGCCGGAAGCCGGCCAGCACCGGCCCGAGGTGCTCGGCCACCGCCTCCCGCACCCGCGCGCGCAGCGCCTCCTCGTCCGCCACGACCACCGCTCCCGGCAGCGTCGCCGCCGGGTCGCCCGGCAGGCACGCGAACTCCTCGATCCGGGCCGTCAGCAGGCCCTGGACGCGGTGGTACGACACCGCGTCCACGGGCAGCCGCGGCACCCGGCGGCTCAGGAACCAGGGAACGGTGATCAGCAGGCAGGCCGGCCAGGCGTAGCGGTGCAGCCCGATGCTCGCGATGACGTCCGGGCGGGCCCGCTGCCCGTAGTCGCCCAGGATCTGCTCGTCGTCCCGGGCGAGAAAGGCGTCGAGCTCCGCGCCGCCCGCCGCGAGCCCGGTCGCGCCCACCCAGCCCTCGCCGTGGCGCGGCGGCTCGACGACGACGGCCGGCGAGGGGAGGACCTCGGCCAGCCGGGCGTACGCGTCGGCGAAGGCGGCGGCGACGCGGGAGGGTGCGGCGGAGGGGAGAACACTGTGCGAGGGCGAGGCAGCCGGGGCCAGGGCCATGCGAGGACCACCGAATCGCGATCATTTACAGGTAAGCCTTACCTTACCGGAATTGATCGGGGTTTGAACTGTCAGAACGGGCGCCTATGGTTCGGATGGACACAGGAGGACCCCAATGGAGCAGGGCAGACCCCATACCGAGGCACCGCGGCTCGGCACCGGCGTGCCCGCGCAGGCCACGCCGGGCGCGCACGGCGAGCAGGTCCGCGGCGAGCACGTCCACAGCGAGCGCGCGTACGCCGCGCCGGCCCCCGCGCGCCGGATGCCCCAGCGCTACTCCGTACGCGGCCAGGTGCTCGACGCCCTGCGCAAGGCCCTGCTGAGCGGCGAGCTCGTGCCCGGCGAGGTCTACTCCGGCCCCGCGCTCGGCGAGCGGTTCGGCGTCTCCGCCACACCCGTGCGCGAGGCGATGCAGCAGCTCGCCCTCGAAGGCGCCGTCGAGGTCGTCCCCAACCGCGGCTTCCGCGTCACCCGCCGCACCACCCGCGACCTCGCCGAGCTCGCCGAGGTGCGCGCCCTCATCGAGGTCCCCGCCGTGCTGCGCCTCGCCCGCACGCTCCCGGCGGCGCGCTGGACCGAGCTGCGCCCGTACGCCGAGGCCGCGACCGCCGCCGCGGCGACCGGTGACCGCGCGCTGTACGCCGAGGCCGACCGGGCCTTCCACCGCGCGCTGCTCGGCCTCGCCGGCAACCGCCAACTGGTCATGGTCGCCGACGAACTCCACCGCCGCGCCCAGTGGCCCGCGGACCGGGCGCCCGTGGCCGGCGCCGCCGAACTCCTCGCCGACGCGGCCGAACACACCGCCCTGCTGGACGCCCTGACCGCCCGTGACCTGCGGACCGTCGAGGCCCTGGTGACCGGTCACTTCACGGGTACGAAGGCGGACTGAGCCGAACGGCGGACTGGGCGGGCGAACGGGCTCTCGGCACGCCCGCCCTTACTGCGGCACGCCCGCCCCTACCTCGGCGCGCCCACCCTTACCCGGCACGGCCGCCGGAAGCCGCTCGGCCGGGAGCGCCGCCCGGGAGCCGGGCCGAACCGCGGACGCGGTCGCCCTTCTCCGGCACGGAGCCCTCGTCGGGCACCTTGCCGCGCCCCATGCCACCGGTCAGCCGCATGGCCTCGGCCGTCAGCCGGACGCTTCACGCTCCTCCGGCGCAACCGCGCACGCCTCCGGTCACTCCGGCGCGGCCGCCGGCGGGAGTCGGTCGGCCAGCCAGGCGGGGACGCCGCCCAGGAGCCGGACCAGCCGGCCGGCCTCGGCCTTCAGCCGGGCCGCCTCGCGCTCGTCCGGCAGCACCGCGGCGAGCGAGGCCAGGGCCGGGGCGATGCCCACGAGATAGCCCAGTTCCTCCCTTATGCGCAGGGACTCCGCGAAGCCGTGCCGGGCCTCGGTGAGCTTGCCGTCGTGCTCGGCCATGGCCGCCACATGCCGCCAGGTGAAGGAGAGCAGCAGCCGCTGGCCGTGCGCCGTCGCCCCGGCGTGGGCGCGCTGGAAGGCGGCCGTGGCGTCCGAGGGGTTGTCGGACAGGTGCTGGGCGATCAGGCCCCGCCGGAAGTTCAGCAGCGGACGGGTCGGCGAGCCGGGAGCCAGCAGCGCCGCGGCCCGGCCGAGCGCGGAGCGGGCCTCGTCGGCCCGGTCGCGTACGCCCAAAAGAGTGGACGCGTAGGCGAGGTGACCCCGCTCGCAGGCCGCGGCCCCGCGCTCCTCGTCGTCCGTGGCGAGCGCCTCCGCCGACCGCAGCGCGTCCTCGGCCGCCCGCCAGCCCTGCGCCGTGAACACGCACTGCTCGATCAGCACCGCCGTCCGCCGCAGCGCGGGGCCCGCCTCGCCTGCGGCGCGCGGCGCGAGCAGCGCGGCCGCGTCGTTCCAGCAGGCGCGCGACCGCAGCCGCCAGACGGCTCGTTCCAGTGGATCGTCTCCGTGCGGGTCCGGTCCTTGCGGCCCCTGTGGTCCTCGTGGCTCCTCCGACAACCCGGAATTCCGCATGGCGGTATCCGCCACAGTGCCCTCCCCAAGCGCGCCGTCGAGCTGGAAGCCGTGACCCGAATCTCAGCACGAAGACACGGGCGGGGCCAAGGGTCAGGTGTGAACCGATTCACAATCATGGCTCCGCCCTGCCCGGACCCCCGCGCACGAGGAGCGTGTCCGACCCCCGTGACCTGCGACCCCCATTGGTGGACGCAGATTACCCAAGAGCGGCCGGCTTGAGCGCGAGACCGCTCATATGTGGACGACTGCGCGTGCCCAGGGGGTCAGCTCATCCGCAGGGCGAGGAAGAAGTCGAGCTTGTCCTCCAGACGCGACAGGTCACGGCCCGTCAGCTGCTCGATCCTGCCCACCCGGTAGCGCAGGGTGTTCACATGCAGATGCAGCCGCGTCGCGCACCGCGTCCAGGAGCCGTCGCAGTCGAGGAAGGCCTCCAGCGTCGGGATGAGCTCGGCGCGGTGGCGGCGGTCGTAGTCGCGCAGCGGGTCCAGGAGGCGGGCGGTGAAGGCGCGGCGCACGTCGTCGGGCACGAACGGCAGCAGCAGGACGTGCGAGGCCAGCTCCTGGTGGCCCGCTGCACAGACGCGCCCGGGGCGTGCGGCCGCCACCCGGCGGGCGTGGCGGGCCTCCTCCAGGGCGCCGCGCAGCCCCTCCGCCGAGTGCACGGCGGCGCTGACGCCGAGCGTGAGCCGCCCGTCGTCGGCCAGGCCCCGGGACAGCGGCTCACGGACGGCCGTCAGGAGGGTGTCCGCGTGCAGGCCGGGGGCGGGCGTCTGCTCCGCGCTCTCCGGATCCCCCTCCGGTCCCTCCGCCCGTGCGGACACGGCCGGCAGCGGCACCAGGGCCACCGCCTCGTCACCGATGTGGGCGACGGCGATCCGGTCGGACGGCTCGGCCCCGGCCGCCGCCGGGTCGACGAGGATCTCCTCCAGCAGCGCCTGTGCCACCGGCCCGCCGGGGATGTCGCCGCCGTCCCACTCCACGCGGGCCACGACGACCTGCCAGTGCGGGGCCGTGCCCAGGCCCGGCAGCAGCACGGGCGCGGCCACCCGCAGCCGCGCCGCGATCTCGGCCGGGGCCGCGCCGCCCTGGACCAGTTCGAGGACCTCCTGGGCGAGCCGGCGCCGTACCGTACGGGCCGCGTCGCGCCGGTCCCGCTCGACGGCGATCAGCTGGGTGACGCCGTCCAGCAGGTCGAGCCGCTCCGCCGGCCAGTCCCCGGCGTCCGCCTCGACGGCCAGCAGCCAGTCCGACAGGACCGTCTCGCGGACGTCCCGGGCGGCGCCGCGGCCGGCCCCGCCGATGGGGAAGAGGGAGTACGTGCCCGTCCCCGCGGTCACCCGGTGGGGGCCGCGCCGGCCGGTGCGGGAGGCGGCCAGGTGCTCGCCCGCGAGCGTGGCGGCCACCGCCGACGGCAGCTCGGGCCCGGCGCCCGCCAGCGAGGAGCCGGCGATCGGGCGGCCGGTGGGGGAGAGCACCCAGGCCCGCAGGTCCAGGTCGGAGCCGAGCAGGTCCAGGACGACCTCCGGGCCGCCGCCCGCCGGGCCCGAGGTCATCAGCCGCCGGTGCCGGTCCACGACCGCCGCCAGGTCCCCGGCCCGCTCGCCGGAGACCTGCCGCACCACGTGCTCGGTGATGGAGGCGAAGGAGACGTCCTCGACGACGGAGAACAGCGGCAGCCGGTGCCGGGCGCACGCCTGTACCAGGTCGTCCGGGATCGAGCGCATCTCCGCCTCGCCCGCCGCCAGCCCCGCCACCCCGGCGCCGGCCAGGATGCGCACGAACCGCTCGGAGTCCTGCGGCTCCCGCCGCCACGCGAGACCGGTGAGCACCAGCTCCCCGCCGGACAGATAGCGGCTCGGGTCGCGCAGGTCGGTGGTCATCACGCCGCGCACGGTGCGGTCCAGTTCGTCCTCGCCGCCCAGCAGTCGGAGGCCCAGCGCCTCGGTCTCCAGGAGTGCGCGCAGCCGCATCGTGGGTCGCCGCCGATCTGTTGTGTTGCCAGTGGAATGCGGTGAGGTTTCTGAACCCCGCCTTTCGTTCGAATCTACAAGACGGGTGCCATGGGCAGCCAACCGCTTCATGGTTTCGGTGACTGCACCCGGGCGCCCGGGCCTCGGTCTACTGGCCTCACCCCCTGTGAACAGGACATGAACAGCCCGGCCGGCACCCCCTCGAACCGCCTCGCGCGACCGATCGAGAAGAGAAGATCCATGGACTTCCTGCGCCCCGGCACCTGGGCGGAGGCTCTGGCCGCGAAGGCCGAGCACCCGACGGCCGTGCCCATCGCGGGTGGCACGGACGTGATGGTCGAGATCAATTTCGACCACCGCCGTCCGGAGTACCTGCTGGACCTGAATCGCATCGGCGATTTGTACGAATGGGAGGTCGGCGAGCGCGACGTCCGCCTCGGCGCCTCCGTCCCGTACACCCGGATCATGGAACACCTCCGCGCCCCGCTGCCCGGCCTGGCGCTGGCCGCGCACACCGTCGGCTCGCCGCAGATCCGCAACCGCGGCAGCGTCGGCGGCAACCTCGGGGCGGCCTCCCCGGCCGGCGACTCCCACCCGGCGCTGCTGGCCGCCGGCGCCGAGGTCGAGGCCGAATCGGTGCGCGGCACCCGGCTGATCCCCGTCGAGGAGTTCTACACCGGCGTCAAGCGCAACGCCCTGGAGCCGGACGAGCTCATCAGGGCCGTCCGCATCCGCAAGGCCGACGGGCCGCAGCAGTTCTCCAAGGTCGGCACCCGCAACGCCATGGTCATCGCCGTCTGCGCCTTCGGCCTCGCCCTCCACCCGTCCACCCGCACGGTGCGCACCGGAATCGGCTCCGCCGCGCCCACCCCCGTACGGGCCCGCACGGCGGAGGACTTCCTGAACGCCGCGCTGGAGGAGGGCGGCTTCTGGGACTCCGGACGGCCCCTCGCGCCCTCGCTCGCCCGGCAGTTCGCCGAGCTCGCCGCCGCCGCCTGCAACCCCATCGACGACGTACGGGGCAGCGCCCGGTACCGCCGGCACGCGGTGGCCGTCATGGCCCGCCGCACGCTCGGCTGGACCTGGGACGCGTACCGTGGGAGCGAGAGGAACACCCGATGCGCGTGAACTTCACGGTCAACGGCCGCCCGCAGGAGGCCGACGACGTCTGGGAAGGCGAGAGCCTGCTGTACGTGCTGCGCGAGCGGCTGGGCCTGCCGGGCTCGAAGAACGCCTGTGAGCAGGGCGAGTGCGGCTCCTGCACGGTCCGCCTCGACGGCGACCCGGTGTGCGCCTGTCTGGTCGCCGCCGGCCAGGTCGAGGGCCGCGAGGTGGTCACCGTCGAGGGTCTGGCCGACTTCGCCGGACAGCGCGCCGGCGGCGCCGCCGCCCGTACGGACCCGGACGCGGCCCGGAGCTGGCGGCCCGACCCGCACGACGCCCCGGACGGCCCCGAACTCTCCCCGGTCCAGCAGGCGTTCATCGACGCCGGTGCCGTGCAGTGCGGCTTCTGCACCCCCGGCCTGCTGGTCGCCGCCGACGAGCTGCTGGAGCGCAACGCCGAACCCTCCGACGCGGACATCCGCGAGGCCCTCTCCGGCAATCTGTGCCGCTGTACGGGCTACGAGAAGATCCTCGACGCGGTACGCCTGGCGGCCGCCCGTGCCGAAGGGGCGGTCTGACCATGGGCACCGCGCGCGTCCCCACCGGCCTCACCCAGTCCAGCCGCACCAAGGGCGGCATCGGCGAGTCCACCCTGCGCCCCGACGGCACCCTGAAGGTCACCGGCGAGTTCGCCTACGCCTCGGACCTGTGGCACGAGGACATGCTGTGGGGCTTCACGCTCCGCAGCCCGTACGCCCACGCCCGGATCGTCTCCGTCGACATCGCCGAGGCGCTCGCCACGGCCGGCGTCCACACCGTCATGACCTACGACGACCTCCCCGCCGCGACCCGCTACGGCCTGGAGATCCAGGACACGCCCGTCCTCGCCGACGGCGTGGTCCGCTACCACGGCGAGCCGGTGGCCCTCGTCGCCGCCGACCACCCCGAGACCGCCCGCCGCGCCGCCGCGAAGATCAAGGTGGCGTACGAGCAACTGCCCGTCGTCACCGACGAGGCCACCGCCACCGCTCCCGACGCGCCCGTCCTCCACCCCGGCCGCGCCGATGGCCATTCCGGCCATGTGCCCCACCCCAACATCGTCCACCGGCAGCCGATCCACCGCGGCGACGTCACCGCCGCCCGGGCCCGGGCCGATGTGATCGTCACCGGCGACTACGAAGTGGGCATGCAGGACCAGGCGTTCCTCGGTCCCGAGTCGGGGCTCGCGGTGCCCGCCGAGGACGGCGGCGTCGACCTCTACATCGCCACCCAGTGGCTGCACGCCGACCTGCGCCAGATCGCACCGGTCCTCGGCCTGCCCGAGGACAAGGTCCGCATGACGCTCTCCGGCGTCGGCGGTGCCTTCGGCGGCCGCGAGGACCTGTCGATGCAGGCCCACGCCTGCCTGCTCGCGCTGCGCACCGGCAAGCCCGTGAAGATCGTCTACAACCGCTTCGAGTCGTTCTTCGGCCACGTCCACCGCCACCCCGCCACGCTCCACTACGAGCACGGCGCCACCCGCGACGGCCGGCTCACCCACATGACGTGCCGCATCGTTCTGGACGGCGGCGCGTACGCCTCGTCCTCCCCGGCGGTCGTCGGCAACGCCGCCTCGCTCTCCGCCGGCCCGTACGTCGTCGACCACGTCGACATCGAGGCCCTCGCCCTCTACACCAACAACCCGCCCTGCGGCGCGATGCGCGGCTTCGGCGCCGTGCAGGCGTGCTTCGCCTACGAGGCGCAGATGGACAAGGTCGCCGCCGAACTGGGCCTGGACCCGGTGGAGTTCCGGCGGCTCAACGCCATGGAGCAGGGCGCGGTCATGCCGACCGGCCAGGTCGTCGACTCGCCCGCGCCCGTCGCCGAACTCCTGCGCAGGGTCAAGGCGATGCCGCTGCCGCCCGAGCGGCAGTGGGAGAGCGCGGGCGGCGCCCCCGACGTCCGCGCCCTGCCTGGCGGGCTGTCGAACACCACCCACGGCGAAGGCGTCGTGCGCGGCGTCGGCTACGCCGTGGGGATAAAGAACGTCGGCTTCTCCGAGGGCTTCGACGACTACTCCACGGCCCGGGTGCGGCTGGAGGTCGTCGGCGGGCAGCCGGTGGCCACGGTGCACACCGCGATGGCCGAGGTCGGGCAGGGCGGGGTCACCGTCCACGCCCAGATCGCCCGTACCGAGCTGGGCGTCACCCAGGTCACCATCCAGCCGGCCGACACCCGCGTGGGCTCGGCGGGTTCCACCTCCGCATCCCGGCAGACCTACGTCACCGGCGGCGCCGTCCGCCACACCTGCCGGGCCGTCCGGGAGAAGGTCCTGGAGCTGGGCCGGGCGCGCTTCGGCACCTACCACCCGGCGTGGGCCACCGCCGAACTGCTCCTGGAGGGCGGCAAGGTGGTCACCGACGGCGGCGAGGTCCTCGTCGGCCTCGCCGAGGTGCTCGAAGGCGAGGCCGTCGACATCGAGCTGGAGTGGCGGCACCGCCCCACCGAGGCGTTCGACCTGGTCACCGGGCAGGGCAACGGCCATGTCCAGTACTCCTTCGCCGCCCACCGCGCCGTCGTGGAGGTCGACACCGAGCTCGGCCTGGTCAAGGTCGTCGAGCTGGCCTGCGCCCAGGACGTCGGGAAGGCCCTCAACCCCCTCTCCGTCGTCGGCCAGATACAGGGCGGCACCACCCAGGGCCTCGGGCTGGCCGTGATGGAGGAGATCGTCGTCGGCCCGGACGGACGGGTGCGCAACCCCTCCTTCACCGACTACCTCATCCCCACCATCCTCGACACCCCGACCATCCCCGTCGACGTCCTCGAACTCGCCGATGAGCACGCCCCGTACGGGCTGCGGGGCGTCGGCGAGGCCCCGACCCTCTCCTCCACCCCGGCCGTCGTCGCCGCGATCCGCGCCGCCACCGGACTGCCGCTGCGCCGCGTACCGGTACGGCCGGAACACCTCACCGGCACCTGACGGCACACCAGCACCCACCGGTGGCGCGCCCCCCAGCCGCCGGTGTGGTGTGATCCCTTCGTCTCGGGCCGTCCCCCGGGTCGTGCAGCCGAACCACATCCCCGGAACATGGGAGCAGGCACCATGACCCAGTCATCCGTGGAGCCGACCACGACGGCAGAGGACGCGGGCGCGGGCTCGCGGCCGGCCGCCGGACGGTCCTGGCTCGACCGGTACTTCCACATCAGCGACAGAGGCTCCACCCTCGCCCGCGAGGTGCGCGGCGGCATCACCACCTTCATGGCGATGTGCTACATCCTCCTGCTCAACCCCCTGATCCTGTCCGGCCCGGACGTGCAGAAGCACACCCTCGGCCACGCCGGCCTGATCACCGCCACCGCGCTGGCGGCGGCCGTCTGCACGCTGCTCATGGGCTTCGTCGGCAAGGTGCCGCTCGCCCTGGCCGCCGGGCTGGGCGTCTCCGGTGTCCTGTCCACCCAGGTGGCACCCCATATGACCTGGCCGCAGGCCATGGGGATGTGCGTGGTGTACGGGCTGGTGATCGTGGTGCTGGCCGTCACCGGCCTCCGCGAACTGATCATGAACGCGATACCACTGGCGCTCAAGCACGCCATCACCATGGGCATCGGCATGTTCATCGCCCTGATCGGCCTGGTCAAGGCCGGATTCGTGCACGCCTCGACGGGCGGCGGGCCGGTCACCCTCGGCCCGGCCGGCGAACTCGCCGGCTGGCCCGTACTGATCTTCTGCGTCACCCTGCTGATCGTCTTCATGCTCCAGGCCCGCGAGGTGCCCGGCGCGATCCTCATCGGCATCGTCGTCGGCACGCTCCTGGCGGTCCTCGTCAACGCGGTCGCCGACCTCGGGCCGAAGACCTGGCAGAACGGCCCGCCCGAGCTCAAGGGCAGCGCGGTGTCCATGCCGGACTTCTCCCTCTTCGGGCACGTCGCCTTCGACGGCTGGGGCTCGCTCGGCGCCATGAGCGTGGGAATGATCGTCTTCACGCTGGTGCTGGCCGGATTCTTCGACGCGATGGCCACCATCATCGGCGTCGGCACCGAGGCGGAGCTCGCCGACGCCCAGGGGCGGATGCCGGGCCTGAGCAAGGCGCTGTTCGTCGACGGCGCGGGCGGCGCGATCGGCGGGGTCGCCGGCGCGTCGGGCCAGACCGTCTTCATCGAGTCGGCGACCGGCGTCGGCGAGGGCGCCCGCACCGGCCTGTCCTCCGTGGTGACCGGCCTGTTCTTCGCCGCCTGCCTGTTCTTCACCCCGCTCACCCGCATCGTGCCCGGCGAGGTCGCCGCCGCGGCGCTCGTGGTCATCGGCGCGATGATGATGAGCAACGCCCGGCACATCGACTGGGCCGACCGGGCGGTGGCCGTCCCGGTCTTCCTGACCGTGGTGCTGATGCCGTTCACGTACTCCATCACCGCGGGCGTCGGCGCGGGCGTCATCGCCTTCACCGCCATCAAGGCCGCCCAGGGCAAGTGGCGCGAGCCCGGCACCTTCATGTGGCTGCTGACCGCCGTCTTCGCCGTCTACTTCGCCCTCCACCCCATCGAACACTGGCTGGGCGTCAAATAGGGCGTGCGCATAACCTTTCCGTAGCTTGCAGAGGAGACCGTCATGCTGGACCTCGCCGAGGAGTTGCGCCGCTGGTGCGACGAGGGCCGCGACTTCGCCGTCGCGACCGTCGTCGCCGTGACGGGCAGCGCCCCCCGGCAGCCCGGCGCCGCGCTGGCCGTCGACGCGGCCGGCACGGTGATCGGCTCCGTCTCCGGGGGGTGCGTCGAGGGCGCGGTCTACGACCTGTGCCGGGCGGCTCTGGAGGGCGATTCCGGCGAGGGCGTGCTGGAACGGTTCGGCTATTCGGACGAGGACGCCTTCGCCGTCGGTCTGACCTGCGGCGGCACCATCGACGTGCTCGTCACACCGGTACGCGCCGACAGCCCGGACCGCGCCGTGCTCGCCGCGGCGCTCGGCGCCGCCGCCCGGGGGGAGACGGCGGCGCTCGTACGGGTCGTCACGGGCCCGGCCGGACTGCCGGGCCGGGCACTGCTCATCGGCGCCGACGGCACCGGCACCGGCACGCTCGGCGGTCCCGGGGAGCTGGACCGTACCGCCGGGCGGGAGGCCGCGGCGCTGCTGGACGCGGGCCGGACCGGCACGGTGGAGGTGGGGGAGAGCGGCTCGCGGTGCGGGGAGCCGGTGTTGCTGCTGGTCGAGTCGAGCCAGCCGCCGCCCCGCATGATCGTCTTCGGGGCGGTCGACTTCGCCGCGGCGCTGGTGCGGGCCGGCAAGTTCCTCGGCCACCACGTCACGGTCTGCGACGCCCGCCCCGTCTTCGCCACCGCCCGGCGCTTCCCCGAGGCGGACGAGGTCGTCGTGGACTGGCCGCACCGCTATCTGGACTCCCAGGTCCTCGACGCCCGTACGGTGCTGTGCGTGCTGACCCACGACGCGAAGTTCGACGTGCCGCTGCTGGAGCGGGCGTTGCGGCTGCCGGTCGCCTACGTCGGCGCCATGGGCTCGCGCCGCACCCACGAGGACCGCCTGGGCCGGCTGCGCGAGGCGGGCCTGGGCGAGGGCGAACTGGCCCGGCTCCGTTCGCCGATCGGCCTCGACCTGGGGGCCCGTACGCCCGAGGAGACGGCCCTGTCCATCGCCGCGGAGATCGTGGCCACCCGCCGCGGCGGCACGGGCGTCCCACTGACGGGAGCGCACACGCCGATCCACCACGACCACCGGGCGGCGTGAGCACCGGAACGACCTCTTCCGGGATCCGTGGAGAAGGCCGTGCCCACCCCTGTGATAGGCATGCGCAGACCGCTCACGACCCATCGAGCGGCACCCTCCCTCACCCCCAGAGAGTCGACTTGTCCTCTTTCAGAACCCCCCGCCGGACCCTCGGCCTGGCGATAGCCCTCGCCCTCGCCGCCTGCGGCACGACCGCCACCGCCGCGGTCGCCACCACACCGTCGTCCGGCCCGGCGGCCGCACGCGCGGCGGAGAAGTACTGGACGGCCGAGCGGATGGCCGCCGCCACGCCGGTCGAGCGGGGCGGCCACAGCACCTTCACGGCGCGCTCCCGCGGGCTCGCCGCCGTGGCGGCGCCCGCCGGGACGCCGCGGGGCTCGTACGGTGACGGCATACCGATGGTCGGCACGTTCTTCAGCAGCTCCGGGCCGACCGGGCCCACCTACTGCACCGCGAGCGTCGTGCAGAGCGCGGGCCGCGACCTCCTGCTCACCGCCGGCCACTGCGCGAAGTCCCTGGCCGGCGGGCGGCAGATCTTCGTGCCGCAGTACCGCAAGGGCCTGGACGCGGCGCACCAGCCGTACGGCGTCTTCCCGGTGGAGCGGGCCTTCACCGACCCGCGCTACACCAAGAACAGCAAGGGCACCGACTCCGACCTGGACTTCGGCTTCGTCCGCGTCGGACCCAACGCCAAGGGCACCGAGGTCCAGGACGCGACCGGCGCGTTCCGCCTGACGCCCACGCCGCGCTGGACCAGCACCGTCACCGTCACCGGCTACCCCGGCACGTACAACCCCGACGTGAAGGCCATCAGCTGCACCGTGCCCACCACGCGGCTCGCCGGCTACCACCAGACGCAGATGAAGTGCGGCGGCTTCTACGGCGGGACCTCCGGCAGCCCCTGGATCGCCCACTACGACGCCGCGGCCCGCACCGGCGACATCGTCGGCCTCCTCGGCGGCTGGAACGGCGGCGGCAACGCCGCCGGCGACGACTGGGTCAGCTACTCCCCGGTCTTCGGCCGCGAGATCCAGGACCTCTACCAGGACGCCCTGGCCGACCGTACGCCCGCGCGCCCGGCCGCCTACCAGCCGCCGTCCGACAGCGCGCGCCTCCCGGGCGCCGCCTCCACCTGGAGCCACGCCAAGCACCTGGCCTCGGGCGACTTCACCGGCGACGGCCACGACGACCTGCTGACCATCTGGAGCGACGGCGAGGTCACCCTCTACCCCGGTGACGGCCGGGGCGGCTTCGGCGCGGAGAAGCAGCTCGCGAAGGCGGACAGCTTCTGGAAGCGCGCGGTGGTGGTGACCGCCGGGGACTTCGGCGGCACCGGCCGCGCCGACCTCATGGTCCGCTGGGACAACGGCAAGCTCAGCTACTTCGAGGACCTCGGCTCCTCCGGCAAGGAGTACACCCTCGGCGCCGCGGGATCCTTCTGGAAGTACGCCACGCAGATCACCGCGGGCCGGTTCGCCTCCACCGACAAGCCGCGCGACCTGGCCGTCCGCTGGGTCGACGGCAGCGTCAGCGTCTACTCCGGCGCGAGCTCCTCCGGCCCGGGCACCGGGCGCAGCCTGGCGGCGGCCGGCTCGTACTGGCGGAACGCCACCGCCCTGACCGCCGCCCAGCCGGCCGGCCAGGACCGCACGAAGCTCCTGGTCCGCTGGTCCGACGGCTCGCTGGGCTCCTACGCCACCACCGGCACCACCCTGGGCAAGGGCACCCGACTGCAGGGCCCGAACCCCTCCTGGACGGACTCTGCCCTCACGGCCGGCGACTTCTCGACGACGGGCCGCCGGGACGACGTGGTGATCCGCTGGTCCAACGGCGAGATGTCGCTCTACGACGGGACGACGGCGGACACGCTGGGCACGTGGTCGCCGATGGTGAACACGGGCTGAACCGCAGGCCGGCGTCGACCCGAAGGTCGACGCCGGCCGCGGGGAACGGTCAGCGCACAGCTGCGCCGACCACCCGGGGTCCGGGGCCGGCGGCCCCACCTCTTCCGATCTGCTGCCCGTCAGTCGTTCAGGAAGAGGATGCGGGAGCCCGCCCAGCCCCAGGAGCCGCCGAAGACCCCGCCCCAGCCTCCGGCCCGGACCCACAGCTTGCCGTCGGAGCCGAGTGGTCCGGATTCGTTGACCGAAAGGCGACTATTGTCGTCGCATTTCGCCTCGACCTTCCTCCACGATTCCTTGCTTGAGCCGTATTGGAGGCCCATCCAGGGATGGATGGGGGTTGAGCCTTGATCGCAGCTGCCCTCTAGTGTGCCTGTGAGCGTGTAGGTGCCATTTTGACCGCTCGCCTGGCCTGAGAAGTGCACATGCCAGGTGGAGGCGGCACCGGCTTTGTGATAGCCGCTGCTGGCGTCCAGGTCCTTGGCCGAGGCTGGTGCTGTTGCCGTGGCCACCAGGGTCAACGCGGCCGTCAGTGCCGTGAAGAGGTACCTGGAAGACAGCCGTGTCCGGGAACGGAGCCGTGGCTTTGTGACGTGAGCGGTGCGTGATGCTGACTCGTCCATGAGATCTCCTGTTCGACCAACCGCAGGTGTGTATTGCCCGTGATCGTCGCTGAGGTGAAGCGGGGAGAGGCGAGACACTCCTCCCGGGCTCGAGGTGCGGCTCGGGCACTGGGCCCGCACGTTCTCGCGGAGGCGTGCCCGCGGCGACAGGCGACCGGGGCGCCGTCCGCTGTTACGTCAGTGCCGAGCCGACGGTGCTGAAGGCGCCGCTGGTGACAGACTGCACAGTGCTGCTGACGGTGTCCTTGGCGTTGGTCGACACGCCTTGGCGGGAGGCGGGGCTCTGGGCCGACGGCGCCGAGCTGGAGGTGTCGGCGGAGGAGCTTGCCGTGGGGCTGTACTGGTAGGTGTCGGTGATCCTGTGCTCCGTGGTGATCTTTCCTGGAGCCGGGGAAACCACCAGCACCGGCAGGTCGCTCAGGCCGTCACCTGACGGGCGGTCATCGGCGGAGGCTGACGGTGCCAGACCCAGCACCGCACCGCCGATCGCGGCGGCCAGCATCAAAGCCGCCAGGCGGCTACGCATCGAAGACATCCGAAGGGCTCCTTCACGAGGACTCGGCAGGGAAGTGCCATGTGGGCAGAGGGGTCATGTCACCGTGCACGAATCACGAATGGGGTGCGTCGCGCTGAACCACTGGGCCACTGTTGGGACCCGTTCGGACGTCTGACCCTCACATGGATAGCGATGTGATCAGCTTTTGGTCAAACGATCAGGCCCCAACTCGCTGGCTCACGGGGGGACTTGGGGGCGAGCGGCAAACGTGCAATCGGGCAGGCGCGGCGGAAACGGTGCTCTCCAGCATCACGCGCGACTCAAACCCTTCCGATCCGCTCGTCAGAGCGAACTCCTGGCCGTGGGCTGTACTGGAATCAATCGAATGGATGAGATTCTCGTCCCGTCCGGGCTGTGTCCCGCCACGGCCTGCCGTCAGCGGCCCTTGTGGAGGCCGGCTCCCGCACTCCTTGTGCGGCGCCGCGCACCTCGTTCGGCGGACGACGGCGAGAAGGGTGACGGGCCCGCAGGGGCAGGGTCCCTGGACGCTGCCGTGTATTTGTGGCGCCAAGTGCGGGGTACGCGCACGTCAGAGCAGAGGGCACCGTAAATATACGGTCCAGGGACCCTGCCCCGGAGGGCCCGGCGCCCGACCCCGCACCCCAGCCCCCCCCAGCCCCCGCCCCTCAAGCCCCCCACCCAAGCCCCGCCCCCAAGCCCCACCCCACCCGAACGGCGCCGCACCCGGAAGTGGTGAAGCCCTCGTACATCCGGCGGTTCAGCCCCCCACCGCGGGCAGCCGATAGAGAGACGGATGAGGAGGGTGTGAAACGTGGTCATCGTCAACGAGTGGCACATGGCAGCCAACATCGCGGCCGGCCTGGGCTTCGGCGCGATCATCGGACTGGAGCGCCAGTGGCGGGCGCGCATGGCGGGCCTGCGCACGAACGCGCTGGTAGCCGCCGGATCCGCCCTCTTCGTCCTGCTCTCGCAGTACGGCTTCGCCGCCGCGACCAGCACGGCGGGCTACGACGGCTCACGCGTAGCCGCGCAGATCGTCTCCGGCATCGGCTTCCTCGGCGCGGGCGTCATCATGCGCGACGGCCTGAGCGTACGCGGCCTCAACACGGCCGCCACCCTGTGGTGTTCCGCGGCGGTCGGCGCCCTCGCCGGCACCGGCTTGTACGTGGTCGCCGCACTCGGCACCGTGGGCGTGGTCGGCGCCAACACGCTGCTCCGACCGCTCGCCCGAGGGCTGGACCGGGGCCCGCACGGCGGCGCGGAGGTCGCCACCGAGTACCACTTCGAGGCCGTGTGCGCCGAATCCGAGGAGGCGCATGTCCGCACCCTCGTGGTCCAGGCCCTCGTCCGCCCCGGTTTCCGCCTGCGCTCGGTCCACAGCCGTGACGCGGAGACGGCCGGCAAGGTGACGGTGGCCGCCGACCTCACCACCGAACGCCGCGACGACAGCCTCCTGGAGGAGGCCGTCAGCCGCCTCTCCCTGGAGCCGTCCGTCTCCGCCGTCAGCTGGA
Source organism: Streptomyces sp. NPDC023527 (assembly GCF_055560115.1). Classification (NCBI taxonomy): domain Bacteria; kingdom Bacillati; phylum Actinomycetota; class Actinomycetes; order Kitasatosporales; family Streptomycetaceae; genus Streptomyces; species Streptomyces sp. NPDC023527. The sequence goes on along the minus strand of NZ_JBVHJJ010000005.1, from coordinate 426,907 downwards.
CGGTCCTCCAGGGCCCGGACGACGAGACGGGCGACGACGACTACCCCGCGGACCGCCGGGCGCGACGCCGGGTGCGGGACTTCTTCACGGGGCACCGGGACGTCTGATCCCCCGGGTCACCGCAACACCTGACCGGCACCTGACGTGGTGCACCCGTTACCGCCGGTCACCTCAGGAAATCTTCACATGTGTCGGTGGCGACGTCACCGCCCCGTTCACCGTTCCGCGACATGCCGGATATGCCCCCACGCGCTTCATGATCGTGTGTCCATTTATGTTCCGGGAGCGCGGGACACCCCTCATATCTGTTACTCGGTCTTGTGAAGAAGTTGTGATGGTTCGGCGGAGAAACCTGAAAGCCAGTCGATTGTCAGGCCGTTTCGTGCGCCCTCCGCGACCAATCCGGTTGGCCGCGCCACCCGTTCGCGTGCTTTCATCTGCGGCATCGCGGCAAGTTCCGAGAAACGGGGGCCGATTTCGATCGGGGTGCCGCGGTGGTGGTTGGCCCGTTTTGGCATGGGCCGACCCACATCATTGATAATCAGTCAGACAAATGAAGGGTGCGCAAAATGCGTAACGACCTCGAGACCCGTGAGATCGCCGACACCGAGCTGGACGCCGTTTCCGGCGGTGTCGCCGTCTCCGGTGGCCTCCTCGGCGCCGTGACCGGCGACGTTCACAACATCGTCGACGGTCTGCAGACGATCCACGCCGTGCACGCCGTTCCGGGTCAGGCCACCGGCCTCGCCGGCCAGGTCACCGGCATCGCCGGCGTGCACGCCGGTGTCGCCGGCCTCTGAGCCTGACGATTCCATGAACCCCGGAACCCCGGAACTCCCCCCTTGTTCCGGGGTTCATGGCTGCCCGCGGACCTGCGGGCACGTAGACCTCAAGGCCCATGGGATGGCGTCCGACGGGCTTCCGCTTCGCAATTCAGCCCCCGCGTCACGAATGCAGTCGAAGGAATAGTTCGTGCAGTTCCGCCAAAAGGCGCTTTCCAAGCTGCAATCGCCCGAAGAACTCGACTTGCCCGTACGTTTCGCCCGCCCCCAGGGCCGACTCGTCCTGGCCGTCACGGTGGTCGTCATGGCCGCCGCGAGCTTCTGGGCATTCACCGGATCCGTGTCCTCCAAGCTGAACGCGCCCGGCATCCTCACCCACGCCGACGGCAGTTACATGCTGCAGACGCCGTACGCGGGACAGGTCACCAAGGTCCTCGCCGAGGAGGGCCGGCTGCTGCCCCCGGGCGCGCCCCTGCTGGAGGTCACCGGTGACAGGGGCGCGCGGATGGTGCGCACGGTGGCCGGGGGACGGGTGACGGCCCTGGTGGCCAAGATGGGTTCGGTCGTCACGACCGGCGCGGACGTGGCGACCGTGGAACGCGTGAACGATCCCGACGACCCGCTGGTGGCCATGTTGTACGTGCCCGGCGGGAGCGGCGGGACGATCCCCGTGGGCGCCTCGGTCGACCTGAACGTCCAGTCCGTACCCCAGCAGCGGTTCGGCCTGCTGCGCGGCCGCGTCAAGGCGGTCGGCCGCGCCCCCCAGACGCAGGCGCAGATCGCCGGCTTCCTCGGGGACAGCCGGCTCGCCGCGCAGTTCTCCCGGCAGGGCGACCCCGTCGCGGTGCTCGTACAACTGGAGCGCTCCGCCACGACCAGGTCCGGCTACCGCTGGTCCTCCGCGGACGGCCCTCCGTACGCCGTCGACTCCACCACGCCCGTCACCGGAGCCGTCCACCTCTCCGCACAGCACCCCGTCGATTGGCTGCTTCCGTGACCACGTCGCAGCGACCCACCACCCAGCTCCCCCCTGCCGGCCGCCGCCGCCCCGCGCCCCAGGGCGGCGCGCGCCGCCGCCGCCCCGACACGACGCGCCGCGGGTCCGCGCCGCGCGGCAGGACGCCGCGGACCGTCCGCACCCGCACCGTGCTGCAGATGGAGGCCGTGGAGTGCGGCGCCGCCGCGCTGGCCATGGTGCTCGGCCACTACGGCCGCCACGTCGCCCTGGAAGAGCTGCGCATCGCCTGCGGCGTCTCCCGCGACGGCTCCCGCGCCAGCAACCTCCTCAAGGCCGCCCGGAGTTACGGGCTGAAGGCCAAGGGCATGCAGATGGACCTGGCCGCGCTCGCCGAGGTGCGCGCCCCGGCCGTCCTCTTCTGGGAGTTCAACCACTACGTCGTCTACGACGGCACGGGCCGCCGCCTCGGCCGCCGGGGCGTGTACATCAACGACCCGGCCAAGGGCCGCAGGTTCGTCCCCATGGACGAGTTCGACACCAGCTTCACCGGCGTCGTGCTCACCTTCGAGCCCGACGCGGGCTTCCGCCGCACCGGCCGCAAGCCGGGCGTCATGGGCGCCATGCCCGCCCGCCTGCGTGGCACGTCGGGCACCATGCTCGCCGCCGTGCTCTCCAGCCTCCTGCTGGTGGCCGTCGGCGCGGCGGTGCCCGCGCTGAGCCGTACGTACATCGACATGTTCCTGATCGGTGAACAGACGTCCCTGCTGGGTGTGCTCTTCGCGTCGATGGCGGCCACCCTGGTGCTCACCGCGACGCTCACCGCCGTGCAGCAGGCCAACCTGCTGCGCGGGCGCGTCATCTCCTCCACCCTGGGCAGCGCCCGCTTCCTGCGCCACCTGCTCAGGCTCCCGGTCACCTTCTTCGCCCAGCGCAACCCCGCCGACCTCGTCCAGCGCCTGCAGTCCAACGACGCGGTCGCCGAGACCCTCGCCAGGGACCTCGCCGCCGCCGGCGTGGACGCGGTGGTCGTGGTCCTCTACGCGGTGCTGCTGTGGACGTACGACCCGCAGCTGACGGTCGTCGGGATCGGCATCGCCCTGCTCAACGTGGTCGCCATGCGGATCACGATCCGCGTACGGGCCACCGGCACCCAGAAGCTGCGCGCCGAGAACGCCCGGCTCACCAACACCGCCTACAGCGGCCTCCAGCTCATCGAGACGATGAAGGCCACCGGCGCGGAGAACGGCTTCTTCCGGCGCTGGGCCGGACAGCACGCGGTCACCCTCGACGTACAGCAGCGGCTCGGCGTGCCCAGCGCGTGGCTGGCGGTCGTCGCGCCCACGCTGGCCGCGGTCAACAGCGCGCTGATCCTGATGATCGGCGGCCTGCGGGCGGTGGAGGGGCACCTCTCGGTCGGTCTGCTCGTCGCCTTCCAGGCCCTGGTGACCAGCTTCACCGCGCCGATCACCCGCCTCAACGGCGTGGCCGGGCGGATCCAGGACTTCGCCGCCGACGTCGCCCGCCTCAAGGACGTCGAGAACTTCCCCGTCGACCCGCTCTACGCACGGCCCGAACCCGCCGCGGGCACCCGCCGCCTCAGGGGCCATGTCGAGCTGGACCACGTCACCTTCGGCTACAACCCCTTGGACGCCCCGCTCCTCAAGGACTTCTCGCTGTCCGTCGGCCCCGGGCAGCAGGTCGCGCTCGTCGGCGGCTCCGGCAGCGGCAAGTCCACCGTCTCCCGGCTGATATCCGGCCTCTACGCACCCTGGGAAGGCGCCATCCGCATCGACGGGATGCGGCTGGAGGACATCCCGCGCGGCGCGCTCGCCGCCTCCGTCTCCTTCGTCGACCAGGACGTCTTCCTCTTCGAGGGCACCGTCCGCGACAACGTCGCGCTGTGGGACCCCTCCATACCCGACGAGGACGTCGTCGCCGCCCTCCAGGACGCCGCCGTGTACGACGTGGTCGCCCGCCGCCCCGGCGGTGTCCACAGCCGCGTCGAGCAGGACGGCCGCAACTTCTCCGGCGGCCAGCGCCAGCGCCTGGAGATCGCCCGGGCGCTGGTGCGCCGCCCCAGCGTCATGGTCCTCGACGAGGTCACCAGCGCCCTGGACGCGGCGACCGAGCAGATCGTCATCGACAACCTGCGCCGCCGCGGCTGCGCCTGCGTCGTCATCGCCCACCGGCTGAGCACGGTCCGCGACAGCGACGAGATCGTCGTCCTCGACCGGGGCACGGTCGTCGAACGCGGCCGGCACGAGCACCTGGCCGCGGCGGGCGGCCCGTACGCCGAACTGGTCAGGGAGCACTGAGGTGACGTCTCCGTACTACGCCACCGCCGCCCCGGACCCCGTCGTGGCGGCCCTGGGCGGACTCGGCACACCGGTCGACTGCGCGGGCCTGCGCAGCCTGTCCCTGGAGGGCCCGCTCGTGCTGTGGCTCGTCGTGGCCGGCGAGCTCGACCTGTTCGCCGTCGACGCCGCGCGGCAGGGGCACTGGCACTTCCTCGGCCGGCTGGAGGCGGGCACGCTCCTGCTGGGCCCGGCCGAGGGCCCCGAGCACACCCTGGTCGGCCGGCCCCGGCAGGGCTGCCTGCTGCGCCGCGTCGAACTGCGCGAGCTGTACCGCCCGGAGTACGGCGACCCGCAGGTCCACCCGGACGGCGCCTGGGGGGCGTACGACCAGGGGCAGTACGGGTACGACGACGCCGTCCCGATGCCGAGCCCCCTGGAGGACGCCTTCGCGCGCGGCATCGGCCGCGGTCTGCGCGTGCTCTACCAGGCACCGCTGGACGGCCGCGCCGCCACCGGCCCGGGCGGGGCCGACGACGACATCCTGTGGATGCGGATCACCCCGGGCAGCGTGCGGTACGGCGCGGCGTACGAGGCGGAGGCGGTCGGCACCCTCCTCGTCGACCCGGCCATGTGGCAGGGCATGGTCGACCAGCAGTACCGGCTCCTCTACGCCCTCGACCACTGGATCGAGCAGCTGGAGCGCGCCCACGAGGACCGTACGGCCGCCGGCATCCAGGCCGGCGAAACGGCCCGTACCCAGGCGGACCGGGACCTGCTGGCCTCCATCGACCGCTCCGGCAAGGGCCCCCGGCGCGGCGCCGCCAGCGACGACGCGACGTTCGCCGTGTGCCGCCTGGTCGCCGGTGAGGCGGGCATCGCCCTGTCCGAACCGGCCGGGACGGGCGCCGGGGCCGGGCGGACGGACCCCGTCGAACGCGTCGCGCTCGCCTCGCGGATCCGCACCCGCCCCGTCCGGCTCGGCGACCGCTGGTGGCGGGAGAACACCGGGCCCCTGGTGGGCAGCCGCGAGAAGGACGGCACGCCGGTCGCCCTGCTGTGGCGGCGCGGCGGATACGAGGCCGTCGACCCCGCCACCGGCGCACGGGAGCGCGTGGACCGGGCCAACGAGGGCGACTTCGCACCGCGCGCCGTGATGTTCTACCGCCCGCTGCCCGACGGCAGGCCGAGCCTCCTGCGGCTGCTGCGCTTCAGCGTGCGCGGCACCGGAAGGGAACTGCGCGGCATCCTCCTGGGCGGGCTGGTCGCGGTCGCCCTGGGCGGGCTCGTCCCCATCGCCACCGGCAAGGTGCTCGGCTCGTACGTCCCCGACGCCGAGAACGGCCTCATCGTGCAGACCGCCCTGGCGCTCATCGCGACCGGCGTCGTCTCGGCCGCCTTCATGCTGCTCCAGAGCATCTCCATCCTGCGCATGGAGGGCCGCATCGAGGCCACGCTGCAACCGGCCGTGTGGGACCGGCTGTTGCGGCTGCCGACGACGTTCTTCGCCGGCCGCTCCACCGGCGAACTGGCCAGCGCCGCCATGGGCATCAGCTCCATCCGCCGCGTGCTGTCCGGCATCGGCTCGGTGACCGTGCAGGCGAGCACCGTCGGCACGATGAACCTCGTGCTGCTGCTCGTCTACAGCGTGCCGCTCGCGATGGCGGCGGTCGCCATGCTGCTCGTCATCGCCGTGGTCTTCCTGGGCCTGGGGCTGTGGCAGCTGCGCTACCAGCGGCAGCTGATCAAGCTCGGCAACAAGCTCAACAACCAGGCGTTCCAGACCCTGCGCGGACTGCCCAAGCTGCGCGTCGCCGCGGCCGAGTCCTTCGCCTACGCCGCCTGGGCCCGGCAGTTCGCCCGCACCCGCGAGCTGCAGCAGCGCATCGGCCGGATCAAGAACGTCGTCACGGTGCTCAACGCGGTCTGTCTGCCGCTGTGCACGCTCGTGATGTTCATGCTGCTGGCCGGCCCGGCCCGGGGCAGCATGTCCGCCGGTGAGTTCCTCACCTTCAGTACCGCCGTGACGATGCTGCTGTCCTCGGTCACCCAGCTGACCGGCGCGCTCCTCTCGGCCGCCGCCGTGCAGCCGATGTTCGAGGAGGTCGAGCCGATCTTCCGGGAGCTCCCCGAGACGGCCGGTGCCGGTGCCCAGCCGGGCGAGCTGAGCGGCACCGTCGAGGCCAAGAGCCTGTCCTACCGCTACACCGACGACGGCCCGCTGGTCCTCGACGACGTGTCGTTCCAGGTGCGGCCGGGGGAGTTCGTGGCGATCGTCGGGGCCAGCGGCTGCGGCAAGTCGACCCTGCTGCGGCTGCTGATCGGCTTCGACAAGCCGGCGTCCGGCAGTGTGCTGTACGACGGCCAGGACCTGGCCGCGCTCGACCGGGCGGCCGTGCGCCGGCAGTGCGGCGTCGTCCTGCAGAACGCCCAGCCCTTCTCCGGCTCGATCCTCGACTGCATCTCCGGGGCCGAGACGTATCCGCTGGAGGAGGCGTGGGAGGCGGCCGCGATGGCGGGGCTGGCCGAGGACATCAAGGCCATGCCCATGGGCATGCACACCATGCTCTCCGACGGCGGCGGCACGGTCTCGGGCGGCCAGCGCCAGCGCCTGATGATCGCCCAGGCCCTCATCCGCAAGCCGCGTGTCCTCTTCTTCGACGAGGCCACCAGCGCTCTGGACAACGAGGCCCAGCGCGTGGTCATCGAGTCCACCCGCGCGCTACGGGCCACCCGGATCGTGATCGCCCACCGCCTGTCCACGATCATGGACGCCGACCGGGTGATCGCCATGTCGGACGGCCGGATCGTCCAGCAGGGCACCCCCGCCGAGCTGCTCGCCGACACGGGCGGCCTCTTCCACGAGTTGGTCCGCCGCCAGCTCAGGTGACCCCTTGGATGACCTCTTGAGGGGAGGCGGGCCTGGCAGATGACCTCTTGAGGGAGGCGGGCCCGGTCACGCGCCCGGTGGCGGCGTGTCGGCGAAGCGGGCCAGGCTCTGCTCGATACGGCCCAGGAGCCGCAGGGCCGTGGCCTGTTCCTCCGGGGCGAGGTCGGCGATCACACCGGATTCCAGCTCCGACCAGATGCCCTCCACCTCCCGGCGCAGGGCCTGGCTGGCGGCGGTGGGCTCGATGATCACCACGCGCTTGTCGGTGTCACTGGGGCGCCGGCGGACGAATCCCGCCTGCTCCAGGCGCTTGACGGTGCGGGTCATGGTGGCGGCGTCGGAGTCGAGGAGGCGCACGAGGTCGGTCTGGCGCTGGGGGCCCAGTTCCCACAGGTGCATCATCACCAGTTCCTGGCCGACGTGCAGGCCGACGCGGCGCAGCAACTGCCCGGCGATCATGCGGTGCAGACGGCTGACGCGGAAGATCGCGTGACTGACGGGCCCGCCGCCGGCCGCCGCGGGCACGGGGACGGTGGCGGTGACGGGCGGTGTCTGTGCCATCGGATTCCCTTTCCGTTGAGCTCTCACTGTCCGAACAACGTACCAGCGATGCAGACGCACGAACGCCCGTGATGCACGTCACCGAGCTACCCAGGAATGGACCGAATCGATTTACTTGTTCGGACAGGTAACCCGCGAGGGAACGTGAACCCGGAAGGAAATCGATCCATGACCACTGCGTTCGACCCGATCGTCCTCGGCGGCAAGCGCCTGGCCAACCGCGTCGCGATGGCCCCCATGACCCGCAGTCGCGCCTTCGGCCCCGGTGCCACGGCGACGCCGCTGATGGAGACCTACTACGCCCAGCGCGCGAGCGCGGGCCTGATCGTCACCGAGGGCACCCAGCCGTCGGTGGTGGGACAGGGCTACCCCGACACCCCGGGCCTGCACTCCGCCGAGCAGGTCGCGGCCTGGCGGAAGGTGACCGACGCGGTGCACCGCGAAGGCGGAGTGATCTTCGCGCAGCTGATGCACACCGGCCGCGTCAGCCACCACAGCCTGCTCCCCGACGGTGTGGTGCCGGTGGGCCCCTCGGCCGTGGCGGCCAAGGGCCAGGTGTACACGCACGAGGGCCCCAAGGACTTCGAGGTGCCCAGGGAGCTGAGCGAGGCCGAGATCGCGCGGACGATCACCGACTTCGCAGACGCCGCCCGCAACGCGATCGCCGCCGGCTTCGACGGTGTGGAGATCCACGGCGCGAACGGCTACCTGATCCACCAGTTCCTCGCCCCCAACGCCAACCGGCGCACCGACGGCTGGGGCGGTGACATCGACGGCCGCATCCGGTTCGCCGTCGAGGTCGCCGCCGCGGTGACCGAGGCGATCGGCGGCGATCGCGTCGGCTTCCGCGTCTCGCCGGGCAACCCGTACAACGACATCGCCGAGGACGACCTGGCGGAGGTCTACGAGGCACTGCTGGACGGGCTCGCCCCGCTGGACCTGGCCTACCTGCACATCATGGAAGGCCCGGACCGCGACCTGACACTGCGGCTGCGCAAGCAGTGGCCGACCGCGCTGATCCTCAACCCGTTCACCCACCCGCGGGCCACCGGCCCGGACGCCCTCACCCTGATCGAGGACGGCACCGCGGACATGATCGCCTTCGGCGCCCTGTTCCTGGCCAACCCCGACCTCCCGACCCGCCTCGCAGCCGCCGGCCCCTTCAACACCCCGGACCCGTCCACCTTCTACGGCGGCGACGGACACGGCTACACCGACTACCCCGCGCTTGACTGACCCGCTTCCCACCGGCCGGTGCCCGGCTACGGGCACCGGCCGGGGTGGCCGACGGCGGTCGGTTCACTCGTCGCTGGTGGCGATGGACGGTATGGGCGGCGTCAGCCTCTCGCGGCGAGACCCGCCCCTCGTAGGGCGTCATGCGTGTTCGCAGCTGGCTTTCAACCCCCCTCACCCGGGCTTGGGGGTGAGGAGCCCCTGTCGGCCACGCGACCTGTAGGCCACGGTGTCGCCGCACGCGCAGGTGTCGGGCGCTCCGGGCTCGCGGTTCGTGAAATTACATGCGTGCGCGAGCAGGCGGAGTCCGGTGCGCCAGTCACCGAGAGTCGCCTATCGAATGCACATAGTTGTATGCTCCGCGCGATAACCATCGGCGATCACCGGGGGAATGCCATGCAGCAGACGGTCCGGAGCTCCCCGGCAGGGCTCCCGTTGCTCGGGCATGCGGGGCGGCTGGTGGTGGATCCGCTGGGTTTCCTGGAGCAGCGGCGCGCCTCGGATCCGGTGGTTGCCTTGCGGCTGGTGGGCCGGGAGTGCTTCCTGGTGAACAGTGCCGAGGCGGCGATGGAAGTACTGGTCTCCCGGCAGGAGCGTTTCGACAAGGGCGGGCCGTTCATGGAGGCGGCTCGGCAACTGGTCGGGAACGGCGTGATCACCTGCAACGCCGAGGATCACCAGGTGCAGCGGCCGGTGATGAAGCCGGCGTTCCATCGCAGCCGGGTCGCGGGCTACGCGGATGTGATGCGTGAGTGTGTGGTGGAGGCCATCTCGCCGTGGCGGGCGGGTCAGGTACTCGATGTCGGTGCCGCGATGTACCAGGTGGCTGCGCTGGTGGTCGCGCGGACGCTGGTGTCGGCGCCGGCCGGGCAGCAGGCGGCGGAGGTGATGGCGGGCGCCCTGCCGCAGCTTCTGCGCGGCCTGCTGCGCCGGATGCTGATCCCGGCCGGCTGGGTCCATCGCGTCCCCACCCCGGCGAACCGGCGCTTCGACCAGGCCCGTGGCCGCCTGGACGAAGCCATCGACGAGGTCATCACCCAGTACCGGCAGCAGGAGCAGAGCCGACAGGACCTGTTGTCGCACATCATGGCCGGTGACGAGGGCAGCGGGCGCCGCCCCGATGACGCCGAGGTGCGCGACCAGGTCATGTCGGTGCTGGCCGCGGGCGTCGAAACCTCCGCCTCGCTGCTCGCCTGGACCTTCCAACTCCTGGCACGCCACCCTGAGATCGAGACGAGGCTGTGGGAAGAAGTCCACGGCGCGTTGGGCGACCGCCCGGTCACCTTCGACGACCTGCCCTCGCTGCCGTACACCAAGCGGCTGCTGACAGAGGTCCTGCGCCTGTACCCGCCCACCTGGCTGCTCAGCCGCATCGTGGTCGAGCCCACCGAGGTCTGCGGATACCGCCTGCCCAAGGGCGCCGACGTCCTCATCAGCCCCTACGCCTTGCAGCGCAACCCCGAGGTCTTTCCCGATCCCCGACGGCTCGACCCGGACCGATGGCTGCCCGAACGCCTCACCACCGCACAACGGCAGTCCTTTCTCGCCTTCGGCGCCGGACGCCGCCGGTGCATGGGCGAGTTCTTCGGCATGACCGAGACCACCCTGGCCCTGGCCACCATCGCCCAGACCTGGCAACTGCGCCCCACCGAGCGGGGGCCTGTCCGCCCTCTTCCGCGTTTCCTGCTCGTTCCCGCCGAACAGCCTCTCCTCCTGCACCGGCGCCAGCCGCGAGGAAGCCGGCGTTGACCACACTCCCCGCCCCCGGCAGGGGCCCGGACGACGCCGCGGAACCAGGCCCGTACCCCAGCTTCCGACTGCCCTCCTTCCCCCGGTTCCAACCCGCACTGCACCGCCCCGGCATCGGCCGCCTCGAAGCCTCCTGCCGCGCCTGGCTGGACGCCAGCCTGCGCCAGGCCCACGACGACTGCCCCCACGCCTTCGAGCACTTCCTCGACCAGCGGACCACCTTGTGGAACCTGCTGGCCTACGCCACCACCGACACCGACCGCACGAAGGTCATCTGCCACTGGATCGACGTCCTGTTCAGCATCGACGACCTCTTCGTCCACGCCCCCGACTCCCGCCTGGAACGCCTGGGTCTGCACCAACTGGACGTCCTCTTCGACGACGACCGGGCCGCTCCGCGGACTACCTACCCGCGAGTGCTGGCAGCCTTGAAGGAACGTCTCCGCGCCGGCATGTCAACAGCCTTGTGGGGCCGTTTCGCTCATGAGATGAAGGGGTTCTTCGCAGCCTGCCGCACGGAGCGGGGCTGGCTGCAGGACAGCACGTCTGTCGACCTGGCCGCCTACGAAGGATCGCGGATCAAGAGCGTGGGCGAATGCTGCTTCCCGCTCCTGGAGTACGGGCTCGACACCGACCTCACGCCCCACCTCGCCACCATGCCCGAACTGGGCCGGCTCAACCGCCTGGTGGCCCGCCACTGGATCGGCATCAACGACATCTTCTCGTACCGCAAAGAGCTCTACAGCGGCGACACCATCAACGAGATCACCCTCACCCTCGCCGCCAACGGCGGCAACCTCCAAGCCGCGGTCGACCGCGTCGCCGACACCGTCAGACAGACCGAAGACACGTTCTGCGCCCTCAGCACCCGCGTGCTGGGCACGGCGGCCGGCCAGGGCCCCGTGGTGACGCGATACGTGGAAGCGCTGCGATGGATGATCGCCGGGAACCTCGAGTGGTCCTACATCACTCCCCGCTACAACGGTCACGGCCACATCTGGACCGGCCACACGGACGCCACAGCCATCCTCACGCCACACCGCACCCTCTACCAGCCCGGGCCGGCCCACGTGACCCACGCTGTTACGGCGAAGGCCCCCTACCCGGGCATGGGGGGTGAGGGGGCCCTGTCGGTTACGCGACCGCTGTAGGCGGCGGTGTCGGCGACGGTACCGCCGCCTTCGTCTTCCCGTCCTCGACGCGCTGGACGACCTCGCCGGTACCCATCGTCACCGTGTGGTGCACGATGATCCCGTTCACCGGGCCCCACGGGCCTTGCCATTGCGGTTGTGCGTCCACCGGCCCGGACGCTCCACAACGTGCACACCCTCCTCGCGAAGGGCCGCAAAGCGGTGCCCTTCGACGCCGGCCACAGCTGCACCACCATCACCAGCAACGGCGCCACGAACGAGGACAGGACCAGCCGACGGGTAGCCGCCGAACTGCGGAGGGCCGGTACCTGTCCTCGATGAGCGGCAGGCCGGCCGACATCAGCTACCGTCCGCTGCCGGCCTGACGGCCCGGCCTCACTCCAGATGCCGGGTGAAGAACTGGGCCGCGGCGTCCCCCGCGAACTGCGGGACGCCGGTGTGCCCGCCGAGATGGGCGTGCAGGGACTTCTCTTTGGAGCTGAAGGAGTCGAACAGGTCCAGGGCCGCCTGCCGGTCGTTCCCTTCGTCGTCCCACTGCAGCAGGACGTGCAGTGGAATGGTGACCTGCCGGGCCTCCTCGAACAGGGCGCGAGGCACGAGACTCCCGGCGAACAGAACGGCGGCCGAGATGCGAGGCTCGACCACCGCCAGCCGGATGCCGATGGAGATCACTCCCCCCGAGTACCCGACCGGGCCGCCGATCCCGGGCAGCGAAAGGAGGGCGTCCAGGGCGGCTTGCCATTCCGGGACCGCCTTGTCGACCAGCGGGAGGACGAGGGCGTCGACGATCTCGTCGCTGACCGGTTCGCCGGCCTCCATCGCCCGGCGCAGGTCGGCGCGGGCCTGCTCGGCGGCGGGCCAACGGGGCCGGTCGCCGCTTCCGGGGAGCTCGATGGTGGCCGTGGCGAAGCCCTCCGCCGCGGCGTGCCGGGCCCGGGCCACCAGCCGGGGGTACATCTTGCGCAGCCCCAGAGGAGGGTGGCCGAGCAGGATCAGTGGCGCCGGTGCGGATGCGGATGCGGGTGTCCACAGGATGCCGGGGATCTCACCGAGGGTGAATTCGCGTTCGAGGACGCCGTCGTCGAGGCGCTGCTCGGAAGTGAAATGCATGGTCGTGCCTTTCGGGAGTGCACTGGAACGGCGCTCCCGGACGACCTGCCTATCGCCCGACCGTGACCCCGGAGGGGAGCACCCATGTCGATACTGCGTTCACGGGTACCACCTCCTCGATCTCTCGCACGGCCTCCGGAAAAATGTAGCGGTGGTCGCCGGCGTCCGCCAAACGGCTTTTTGAGGAATCACCGTGGCCGGATGCCAACGGAGACACTACGCAGAGCTACGCGGGACGGACCGCATGCGTTCTGCTTCGTTACTTGCACGGCGGATCCTACGGCGCCCCCTTCTCACCCGGCAGGATCCTCAGCGCGCCCACTCCGGTGACGCCTCCCAGCCCCGGCGGCGTCAGACACGCCATCGGGGACTCCGCAGGCAGCATCCGGACCGTGCGGTGCGCCGTGCCGCCCGCGCCGAGACCCTCCGTCACCCGTCCCGTGAGCGTCACGACCATGACGCCCGCGACCCGGACGGCGATCGACTCCCCGTAGACGATCACCGACTTCCGGCCGTCGGCGTAGCGCGCCCGCTCCCGTACACGAGGGGAGTTCACCGTCACGCACGAGGCGGCGGGCGACTCTCCCACGCTGTGCCCGGCCGCCGGGACCGGCGTCCGTCCGAGCCCATGGCAGCTGTAGTCGCTGACGGCCTTGAGGGACGCCTGCTTCGGCAGAAGGGTCAACCCCGGGCTGTACGTGGTGTTCTCCGCCCCCTCGCAGGCGATCACCTTGCCGGGTTCCGAGGCCGGCGCCGACGCCCGCGCCCTGGCCCACTACGCCGCCCGCGGCGTCCTGGAGCACGCCCTGACCCGGCACGGCATCACGTTCCAGCAGCAGATCGCCCTGCGCCCGACCGCCTGATCGCCCGACCACCTGATCGAGCCGATCGAGGACCGGCCGGGACACCGGCGGGAGGCGGGTGAGGTAGCCGGGCAAGAGCGCGGACGGCCCGTTCCCCCTCCGTCCTCGCGGGGCCGGTCCCTTGACATCGCGGCGCCTGTTGTGGCTGGTCAGGGCGGTGAAAGGGCCTTTTTGACCCTCAGTCATAGTGGGCGCCATGAACTATGACGTAGTAGTGGCCGGAGGCGGCCCGGTCGGACTGATGCTGGCCTGTGAGCTCCGGCTCGGAGGCGCGCGGGTGGCCGTCCTGGAGCGCCTCACCGAAGTGAACCCGACGATCAAGGGCGGGGCGATCACCACGCCCAGCGCCGAGGCGCTCTACCGCCGGGGCATGCTGCCCGCGCTGGCCGAGGTGCAGCAGCAATCGATGGACCGTTTTTACGCGTTCATGCGCGAGCGCAACGGCGGGGACGGAGGCAGGACTGCGAACCAAGGGCTCGGGTTCGTCGGGCACTTCGCCGGGATCATGCTGCGCGCCGACCTGGTCGACCGTACGGAGCCGGGCCTCGGCGACGCCGGGCCCGCCGCCGATATCGCTCTCGTGGCGCAGCAGGACATCGAGCGGCTGCTCGGCGAGCGGGCGGACGAGCTCGGCGTCGACGTGCGCCGGGGGGTGGAGCTGACCGGCTTCGAAGCGGACGAGGAGGCCGTCACCGTGCGGACGAGCGCCGGGCCGATACGCGCCGGCTGGCTCGTGGGCTGCGACGGCGGCCGCAGCACGGTCCGCAAGCTCGCGGGGTTCGAATTCCCCGGTACGGACCCGGAGATCACCTGTCACCAGGCGGTCGTGGAGATGACCGGCGCCGAGGACCTGGAGGTCGGCTGGGCCGCCACGGATACCGGGGTGTACGCCCACGGGCCGATGCCGGGCCGCATCGTCACCGTGGAGTTCGACGGCCCGCCGGCCGACCGGGACGCGCCGGTCACCATCGAGGACCTTCAGGCGCGGCTGCGCCGCGTATCCGGCGTGGACGTCACGATCACCGAGGTGCGGACCGCGACCCGCTTCACCGACCACGCCCGCCAGGTCACCGAGTACCGCAAGGGCCGGGTGCTGCTGGCGGGCGATGCGGCGCACGTGCACTCCGCGTTCGGGAGCCAGGGGCTGAGCCTGGGGATCGGGGACGCGATGAACCTCGGCTGGAAGCTCGCCGCGGTGATCTCCGGCCGGGCGCCGGAAGGGCTGCTGGACACGTACACCTCCGAGCGGCACCCGGTCGGCGCGCAGATCCTGGACTGGACCCGGTCCCAGGTCGCGGCCATGCGCCCGGACCCGCAGTCGAGGGCCCTGCGCGAGATCGTCAGCGACCTGGCGGAGACGGTCACGGGCACCACGTACCTCACCGCGCGGCTCAACAGTGCCGGGGTGCGGTACGAGCTGCCGGGCGAGCACCCGCTGACCGGCCGCAGCACCCCGGACCTCGAACTCACCGACGGCACCCGCCTCGCGGACCATCTCCACGGCGGCCGGGCGCTCCTGCTCGACCTCACCGACGACCCGGAGCTCCGCGCCCTCGCCGCGGGGTACGCCGACCGCGTCGACACCCTGACGGCCGGCTGCCCGTCCCGCCCGGAACTGGCGGCGGTCCTCGTCCGTCCGGACGGCTTCACGGCCTGGGCGGCCGACGCGGGGGCGCAGGCGCCGACGTCGACGGCCGGGCTGGCGGAGGCGCTGGAGGAGTGGTTCGGAGTGCCAGAGGATGCGGTGACGCCGGGCTGATCCGCCGCTCGCCTGACTACGGCAGGGCCCGGACCGCGCGTCGCGGTCCGGGCCCTGCCCTGTGCGGTGCCGCCCTGCGGAGGCGGTACGTCAGCTCTCGGCGGTGTCGTCGCTCGCCTGCCCGGCGCCCTCAGCTGCGGCTGCCTTCTCGCGCATCTTGCGCACCAGCTCGGCCTTCTGGTCGGCGGCACTCTGGCGGTCGCGGTTGCGGTGCGGACCGTTGTTCTGCCGTTCGGCGCGGGACAGCTTCTTGCGCTGGCCGCCGCCCTGGCCTATGGGGTTGTTGACGTTCTTGCTGTCGGTCACGGGTTCTCCCGGCAAATGAGGTGAAGTGATCTACGGATTTATCGGTGGGGGACGGGCGCGGCGACCTCGAAGGACGTCAGCAGGGGCCCGTCACGCTCTCACTCGTAAATCGGCGTCTGGAAGAACATGACAAAGACGTTACCCGGTTCCGGCGGCCCCGCACGCCAAGCATTTCGCCGACCCGGCGTCGGCCGGGCCTCCGGCGAGCGCCCGGCTCCGGCCCGGGAGGGGCAGCGGCAGAGTGTGGGGGAGTGCCCCGCGGATTCTCCCCAGAGGGCCCGGGAGCCTGCTTCTTGAGGGTGGCAAACACTAAGTTGATCAAGAGTGCCGAGCTGCGTTCTACAGCCAGTCGCGCTTCTTGAAGATGACGTAGAGGCTGACGCAGACCACCGCCATCAGCAGGATCGCGAAGGGGTAGCCCGCCGCCCAGTGGAGTTCCGGCATGGTTTCGAAGTTCATGCCGTAGATCGTTCCCACCAACGTGGGTGCAAAGAGGATGGCGGCCCAGGCGGAGATCTTCTTGATCTCCTCGTTCTGTTCGAAGCCCGCCTCCGCCAGCGCCCGCATTTCCGCGTTCTGCTGCTGGGTGACCAGGGTGGCGTTGACCGCGAGGATGTCGGCGAGGGCCGAGCGGAAGCCGTCGACGCGTTCGCTGGTGTGGGTGACGTGGTCGGCGACGTCGCGCAGGTAGCGCTGGAGTTCGTCGCCGGTGCCGTATTTGGCGAAGCCTGCCATGAGGCCGTTCAGCATGCCGACCAGGGGGCGGGTGGCGCGCTGGAACTCCACCATTTCGCGGGCCAGTTCGTAGATGCGGCGGGAGACCGCCGGGTCGCCGCCGAAGACCTCGGTCTCGATCTCGTCGATGTCGTTCTGGACGCCCGCGACGACCGGGGCGTAGCCGTCGACCACCGCGTCGAGGATCGCGTAGAGCACCGCCTCCGGGCCCAGGGCCAGCAGCTCCGGCGTGGCCTCCATGCGGGCGCGGACCGCGGAGAGGTCGGGGGCCGCGGCGTGCCGGACGGTGATCACGAAGTCGGGGCCGACGAAGAGGTGGAGCTCGCCGAAGTCGACCTCCTCGGGGGCGTCGAGGTAGCGGGCGGCGCGCAGGACGACGAAGAGGGTGTCGCCGTAGCGCTCCAGCTTGGGCCGCTGGTGGGCTTCGAGCGCGTCCTCGACGGCGAGCGGGTGCAGGTCGAACTCCTCGGCGAGGGAGAGGAGTTCGCGCTCGGTGGGGCGGTGCAGGCCGATCCAGGCCATCGCGTCGGGCCGCTCGCGCAGCTGCCGGTAGGTGTCGGACAGCGAGGTCGGGGTGCTCACGCGGTGGCCGTCGCGGTAGACGGCGGCCTGGACGACGCTCCCGTCACCGTTCGCCGGACCGGCCGCCTGCGGCTCGGCGCTGTCCGACCCCGGCCACAGGGAGTGCTTCTTCGGCGCGGGCCGACGACGGCGCGGAGGGTTCTCGGGCATGGGGGTACGCTCCCGCTCGCTCGTCCCCGGCCGGATCACCGAGTCATCTGATCACTGGATTACAGAACAGGGTATACGGACCGAATTGCGGCACCTGAACAGAGGCCAGGACCGTTTCTGTCGGTCATCTCTCCTAACGTGATCACATGACGACGAACGGGTCCCCAGTGCTGACCGTACGTGCCCTCAATCGCGCTCTCCTGGAGCGACAGCTGCTGCTCCGCCGCGCCGGGCTGTCCCCGCTCGACGCCGTCGAACACCTGGTCGGCCTCCAGGCGCAGTCGCCGATGGACCCCTACTACGCGCTCGCCGCCCGCCTCGACGGCTTCGACCCCGAGGAGCTGTCCGGCCTCCTGGCCTCCCGGGCCACCGTCCGCATCGCCGTCATGCGCTCCACCCTCCACCTCGTCAGCGCCCGCGACTGCCTCGCCCTGCGCTCCCTGTGCCAGCCGGTGCAGGAGCGCGCCTTCCGCGGCAACCAGGGCAAGCGCCTCTCCGGCGTGGACCTCGACCGCGTCGCCGCGCTCGCCCGCGAGCTCGTCGCCGGGCGCCCGTACACCTTCCACGAGCTCGGCCAGGAGCTCGCCGCGCACTGGCCCGACAGCGCGCCGCAGGACCTCGCCATGGCCGCCCGTACGCTGCTGCCGCTCGTACAGGTGCCGCCGCGCGGCCTGTGGGGTCGCGGCGGGCCGGCCGCGCACACCACCACCGCGATCTGGCTGGGCCACGAGCCCGACCCGCGCCCCGACGCGGGCGCCGCCCTGCGCCGCTACCTCGCGGCGTTCGGCCCCGCGTCCGTGAAGGACATGCAGAAGTGGTGCGGCCTGACCGGGCTCCGCGCGGTCGTCGACGAGCTCCGCCCCGGCCTGCGCACCTTCCGCGACGAGAACGGCACCGAGCTGTTCGACCTGCCCGACGCGCCGCTGCCGGACCCCGACACGGACGCGCCCGTACGCCTTCTGCCCGAGTTCGACAACATCGCGCTCTCCCACGCCGACCGCGCCCGCGTCGTCACCCCCGAGCACCTCCGCCGCGTCTGGCGCGTCAACCGTGCCGCGCCCACCGTCGTCCTCGACGGATTCATCCGCGGCACCTGGCGCCTGGACCGGACGCCGGAGAGCACGACGCTGCGCGTCGAGCCCTTCGAGCGGATCCGCCCGGCGGACCGGCGCGCGCTGGAGGAGGAGGCGGCCCGGGTGCTGGCCATGGCCGCGCCCGGTACCGCGCACGACGTACGCGTCGCCGCACCCGCCACCGGCTGACCTCGGCGCTCACTCCCCGACGTCGCGCCTGCGCAGGTCCTCCAGCGTCTCCCGGCGTACGAGCAGCCGGGCGCGGCCCTCCGACACGGCGACCACCGGCGGCCGGCCGACGAGGTTGTAGGCCGAGGACATCGACAGGTGGTACGCGCCGGACGCCGGGACGGCCAGTACGTCACCGGGCCGGACGTCCGCCGGCAGCGGCACGTCCTCGGCGAGGACGTCCCCCGCCTCGCAGTGCCGGCCCACCACGGTCACGGTCCGCGACGGCCCGGCGGAGGCGCGGCCCACGAGGCGGACGGTGTAGCGCACCCCGTACAGCGCGGGGCGCGGGTTGTCGCTCATGCCGCCGTCCACGGCGACGAAAGTGCGCTCGCCCGTGCACTTGACCGCCAGGACCCGATAGAGCGCGACGCCCGCCGGGCCGGCGATCCAGCGCCCCGGCTCCACCGTCAGCCGGGGCACCGGAAGGTCGAAGCGCGCGCACTGCAAGGCCAGTTCGCCGCCCACCCGGTCGGCGTACGCGCGCGGCGAGAGGGCCGGGTCGCCGGCGCGGTAGGCGATGGCGAAGCCACCGCCGAGGTCGAGCTCGGGGAAGGTGACCCCGTGCCGGTCGCGGAGCCG
The DNA here is from genome assembly GCF_055560115.1 of Streptomyces sp. NPDC023527. Classification (NCBI taxonomy): domain Bacteria; kingdom Bacillati; phylum Actinomycetota; class Actinomycetes; order Kitasatosporales; family Streptomycetaceae; genus Streptomyces; species Streptomyces sp. NPDC023527. The sequence goes on along the minus strand of NZ_JBVHJJ010000005.1, from coordinate 407,901 downwards.
GGCCAGCAGCGGTACGAGCCGCCGCACCGCCTCCACGTACGGGCCGAGGTCGGCGATCTGCGAGCCGAGGTGGCAGTGCAGGCCGACCAGTTCGAGCCGGGGCTGGCCCAGGATCCGCGCCACCGCCTCCTCGGCCTCGCCGCCGGCGATCGGCAGCCCGAACTTCTGGCCCTCCACCCCGGTCCGTACGGCCGTGTGCGCGCCCGCCGCCACGCCCGGAACGACCCGCACCAGCACCCGCTGGCGGAACCCCGCCGGTACGAGCGCCGCCAGTCGGGCGATCTCGCCGGTGCCGTCGATGACGACGCGGCCCACGCCCAGGCGCAGCGCGGCCCGCAGGTCGCCGGGGCTCTTGGCGTTGCCGTGCAGCACGATCCGTTCGGCGGGGAAGCCGCTGAGCGCGGCGAGTTCCAGCTCCCCGGCGGAGCAGACGTCCAGGGACAGGCCCTCCTCGTCGATCCAGCGGATCATCGCGCGGGAGAGGAACGCCTTGCCGGCGTAGGCGACGTCGGCGTGCGGCAGGGCCGCGCGCCAGGCGCGGGCCCTGTCCCGTACCTCGTCCTCGTCGATGACGTAGGAGGGCGTGCCGAAGCGGTCGGCGAGCTCGGCGAGCGGCACCCCGCCGATGGCCAGGTCGCCGGAGGGCAGGGCCTGGGCCGAGGCGGGCCAGACGGGGGCGCGGGAGGGCTCGTCGGGCGGCGGCGGTACGGATACGGGGGCGAGCGGCAGTGACACGGGGGCCTCCTACGGGGGTGAGAGGGGATGCGAGGCGAGGGGGCGGGCGCACGGCATCCGCTGATGTGCGGGGGCGCGGGCCGGGGCCGGTACGCCCGCTCCGCCCTACCCGGGAGGCGTCGGCAGCGCGCCGGTGCGCTCCACCGGGACCGGCTTCACCGGCGGGGCGGTCAGCTGGGGGTCGACGGAGACGAGCTCGACGCCGAGGGGTTCGGCCAGGGCGCGTACGGCCGGCAGGGCCAGGCGGATGGCGGGCTGGCCGGGGCCCAGAATGTCCGAAAGCCGTCGCTCGGTGGTGAAGGCGACGGCGGTCCGGGCGCCGAGGGGGGAGCGGAAGACCCGCAGGGCGTAGCCGTCGGCGCAGGGCCGCACGGGCACGTACAGCGGCCGCGCCGGGGCGGTGCCGGCGGGATGGGATGGTTCGGAGGGCTCTCCGTCGTCGGCCTGCGGGCTGTCCACGGCGGCGATGGCCGCGGCTTCCGCGGGGGTCCGGCTCAGATGCATGACGGTCCTCGGAGGGTGTCGGGTGGGGTGCGGCCGCGGTGCGGCCCGCTCACGCTATGCCCGGCCGGCACCGCGCCCACCGCTTCATTGACAGTCCGTTGACCCTGAGTGCCATGGCTTTGACGGTACTTTGACGGGGCGTGGGCGGCGAGGGCCTTTCCCCCCTACCCGCCCCTTCCCGCTGTATCGATGTGCGGCTCCGCCGCGCGGGGGGCTCCGCCCCGGGCCCCGGTCCTCAATGGCCGGACGGGCTGGATGTGGCCGGGCTGGATTTTCCAGCCCGGCTGGCGGCACCTCCCAGCGGTAGCTGGGGGAGATCGAGGACATCAGTGACCCGCGCCCACCACGAACCGCCACGCCCCGAACCGCCAAGGCACAGCGCCCGGCGTCACGGCAACACCCCCACCCTCCGCGCCGCCACCACCGCCTCCATGCGCGTATGCGCCCCCAGCTTCCGCATCCCCGAACGCAGGTAGCTCTTGACCGTCTCCGGGCGCAAGCCCAGCCGTTCCGCGGCCGCCGCGTTCGTGGCACCCGATGCCACGCACACGAGGACGTCGACCTCGCGCGGCGAGAGCTCGACGCGCGGACCCGCCGCCGGTCCGGGACCCGCCCCGGCCGCCGCCAGGCGCCGGCACGCGGCGAGGAGGTCCTGGCGCAGGAGCGGGTCGGTGACGCGGTGGGCCAGGGCGCGGAGTTCGCCGTGGGCCTCGCGGACCTCCTCCCACATCGCGGGGTCCGCCGTGGTCGGCTGGTGGGCCACCGACAGCAGCCGCGCCACCTCGTCCTGCACGGCCAGCGCCTGCTCCAGCTCACGCGCCACGTCGACCGCGGCGGTCAGCGACCGGTCGCCGAGCGCGAGCGGCCGCCGCAGCGCGCCGTAGAGGACGCCGCGCACCCGGCCCCGTACGACCACGGGCACCGCCAGCACCGAGCACAGCCCCTCCGCCTCCACCGCCGCGTCGTACTCGTGGGTGATGACGTGCGAGGACTGGTAGTCGGTGACCGACATCGGGCGCGCCAGGGCGGCCGCCTTGCCGCCCAGGCCGCTGCCCGTGCGGATCGCCAGGCCGCGCAGCACCGGCGTCGTCGTCCCGGTCATGTCCGATATGCGGAACTGTCGCGCCCCCACGAGCAGTCCGCCGAAGGCGACCGGCAGCCCGGCGCCCTTGCGCATCCGCAGCAGCGCCGCCCGTACCTCGGCCGCGCCGTCCGGATCTCCCATCGCTGCCTCCCCGGTCCTGGACGCGAAGCCGGAATCTCCGTATCCAATGAAATGCGGCCACCCCCGTCCGGGGGTGGTGAGACTCGGATCACCGTCGCACGATGCTAACCAGCGGGCCGGCGACGCGCCCCGTTCACTGGAGGACATGTGACGTCTATGAGCCTGACGGACACGGACGGGCCGAGCGCCGCCGCGGCGCGCTTCCGGGCGGCGCGGGACTTCCTGCTCGTGCACCGCGACGACTACCCCACCGCGTACGAGGGCTTCGTCTGGCCCCGGCCCCGCGAGTTCAACTGGGCGCTCGACTGGTTCGACGCCATCGCCGAGGACAACGACCGCACCGCCCTGTGGATCGTCGAGCCGGACGGGGCGGAGACCAAGCTGTCCTTCGCCGCTCTGCGCCGCCGCTCCGACCAGGTCGCCAACTGGCTGCGCGCACAGGGCGTACGGGCCGGCGACCGCGTCGTCGTCATGCTCGGCAACCAGGCCGAACTGTGGGAGACCGCGCTGGCCGCGATGAAGCTGCGCGCCGTCGTCATCCCCGCCACCCCGCTGCTGGGCCCCGCCGACCTCGCCGACCGCATCGAGCGCGGCCGCGCCGCCCATGTGCTCGTACGGGCCGAGGACACCGGGAAGTTCGCGGACGTGCCCGGCGACTACACCCGCATCGCGGTCGGCGGCGCGGCCGACCGGCCCGCCGCGCCCTGGCTCGCCTACGAGGATTCCGCGCACGCCGACGAGACCTTCGTCCCCGACGGCCCCACCCGCGCCGACGACACCCTCCTTCTCTACTTCACCTCCGGTACCACCGCTCAGCCCAAGCTCGTCGAGCACACCCACATCTCCTACCCCATCGGCCACTTGACGACGATGTACTGGATCGGGCTGCGCCCCGGCGACGTCCACCTCAACATCTCCTCGCCCGGCTGGGCCAAGCACGCCTGGTCCAGCCTGTTCGCCCCCTGGAACGCCGAGGCCACCGTCTTCGTCCACAACTACGCCCGCTTCGACGCCGCCCGCCTGATGGCGGAGATGGGCCGGGCGCGCGTGACGAGCTTCTGCGCACCGCCCACCGTGTGGCGCATGCTCATCCAGGCCGACCTCGGCGCGCTGCGCACCCCGCCGCGCGAGGCCGTCGCCGCGGGCGAGCCCCTCAACCCCGAGGTCATCGAGACCGTGCGGCGGGCCTGGGGCGTGACGATCCGCGACGGCTTCGGGCAGACCGAGACCTCCGTGCAGATCGCCAACCCGCCCGGCCTGCCCCTCAAGACCGGCTCCATGGGCCGCCCCAGCCCCGGATACCGCGTCGTCCTCCTCGACCCCACCACCGGCGAACCCGCCGAGGAGGGCGAGATCGCCCTGGACCTCTCCGCACGGCCGGTGGGCCTGATGACCGGCTACGCCGGCGACCCCGAGCGCACCGCCGAGGCCATGGCCGGCGGCTACTACCGCACCGGCGACATCGGCTCCCGCGACGCCGAGGGCTACATCACCTACATCGGCCGTGGAGACGATGTGTTCAAATCCAGCGACTACAAGGTCTCCCCATTCGAGCTGGAGAGCGCGCTCCTCGAACACGAGGCCGTCGCCGAGGCCGCCGTCGTGCCCGCCCCCGACCCGCTGCGGCTGGCCGTGCCCAAGGCGTACGTCGTCCTCGCCGAGGGCTGGGAGCCCGGACCGGAGACGGCCAAGGCCCTCTTCGCCCACTCACGTGCCACGCTCGCGCCCTACAAGCGCGTACGGCGCCTGGAGTTCGCCGAGCTGCCCAAGACCGTGTCCGGCAAGATCCGCCGCGTCGAACTGCGCGAGCACACCGTGCGGGGCGGCGGTACCGAGTACCGAGAGGAAGACCACCGGTGAGCACACCCTCGTACACGGCAGGGAGCCACACCATCCCGCTGATCGACGACACGATCGGCGCCGACCTGGCCTTCACCGTCGAACGCTTCGGCGACCGCGAGGCGCTGGTCGACGTGGCCAGCGGCCGGCGCTGGACCTACGCGGAGTTCGGCCGGGCCGTCGAGGAGGTCGCGCTCGGGCTGCTCGCCAAGGGGGTGGCGAAGGGCGACCGGGTCGGGATCTGGGCGGTCAACTGCCCCGAGTGGGTGATGGTCCAGTACGCCACCGCCCGCGTCGGCGCCATCATGGTCAACGTCAACCCCGCCTACCGCGTCCACGAGCTGGGATACGTCCTGCGGCAGGCCGGCATCAGCGTGCTCATCGCCTCCACCGAGCACAAGACCAGCGACTACCGGCGCATGGTCGAGCAGGTCCGCGCCGACTGCCCGGCGCTGCGCGACGTCGTCTACATCGACGACCCCACCTGGGCCGGCCTCATCAGCCTCGGCGAGGGCGTGGCCTGCCAACGGCTCGCCGAACGCGAGGCGCAGGTCAGCTGCTACGACCCGGTCAACATCCAGTACACCTCGGGCACCACCGGCTTCGCCAAGGGCGCCACCCTCTCCCACCACAACATCCTCAACAACGGCTACTTCGTGGGGGAGCTCCTCGGCTACACCGAAGCCGACCGCGTCGCCCTGCCCGTGCCCTTCTACCACTGCTTCGGCATGGTCATGGGCAACCTCGCCATCACCTCCCACGGCGCCTGCGCGGTCATCCCGGCCCCCGCCTTCGACCCCGTCGCCACCCTGCACGCCGTCGAGCGCGAGCGCTGCACCTCGCTCTACGGCGTGCCCACCATGTTCATCGCCGAGCTCGACCTCCCCGACTTCGCCACCTACGACCTCTCCTCGCTGCGCACCGGCATCATGGCCGGCTCGCCGTGCCCGGAAGAGGTGATGAAGCGGGTGGTCACCGAGATGCACATGTCCGAGGTCGCCATCTGCTACGGGATGACGGAGACCTCACCGGTGTCCACCCAGACCCGGCGCGACGACGACCTGACGCGCCGCACCGGCACCGTGGGCCGGGTCCTGCCGCACATCGAGGTGCGGATCGCCGACCCCGACACCGGCGAGACGGTCGGCCGCGGCGAGCCCGGCGAGCTGTGCACCCGCGGCTATTCGGTGATGCTCGGCTACTGGGACGACCCGGAGCGCACCGCCGAGGCCGTCGACGCCGACCGCTGGATGCACACCGGTGACCTCGCGGTGATGGACGAGGACGGCTACGTACGGATCGTCGGGCGCATCAAGGACATGATCATCAGGGGTGGGGAGAACGTCTACCCGCGGGAGATCGAGGAGTTCCTGCACACGCACCCCAAGATCTCCGACGTCCAGGTCATCGGCGTCCCCGACGAGCGCTACGGCGAGGAGATCATGGCCTGCGTCATACTGCGCGACCCCGCCGAGACGCTCGGCCGCGACGAGCTCGCCCGTTACTGCCGCGGGCGGCTCGCGCACTACAAGGTCCCGCGCCACGTACGGATCCTGGAGTCGTTCCCCATGACGATCAGCGGCAAGGTCCGCAAGGTGGAGCTGCGCGAGCAGGCCACGGCGGTCCTGGCGGCGGCCGAGGGCTCCTAGGGCGCCTCGACGGCGCCGAGAGGGAGCTCTCGGAAGGCGCCGCGAGGGGAATTGGAGGGCCCGCGATCCCCCGTCCGTCTCGCGGGCCCATACGGAGTCTCCGCCCTCGGAGGGGCAACTGGCCATGGGATGGGGGGAGTTCAGAGGATAACTTGAGGTTGGCGGTGCGCCGGATCACACCGGACCCCGTTCGACCAGCTCGTCGGCCGGGGCGTTGAGCGGCTGCGGAGTGCCGGTCAGGTCCATCACGAACAGCGGCAGGCGCAGCTCGTCCGCCCGGTCGCGGGCGTCGCGCTCGTAACCGGCGAGGGAGAAGAAGACACCGGTCGCGGAGTCGATCAGACCGTGCAGCCACAGACACTCGACGGCCCGCAGGGGCGAGGGCAGGGTCGTGGGGTCGACGCGGGAGACCAGAGCGACGCCGCGCAGGTCGACGCCGGCCTCGGCGGGGTCGCCGGGGCGGGTGACGCCCGAGAAGCCCAGCCAGGTCAGATAGCGCTCGGCCGCCACGACCGCGTCGTCCGCGGTCCGGATGGCGACCGGGCGGAACTCGGGGCGCAGCACCGTCGGCGCCGCCTCGCCCACGTCGTCCGAGGGCTCGCGCACCGGCTGGACGGGCAGCCGCACCACCGTGCCGCACGCGCAGCCGAACTCCGGCCGTGGCCACTGGTCCTGCCGGTCGCAGGAGGGGCAGCGCACCGCGACCCACGAGTCGCGCCAGGTGCGGTGGGCCAGCAACTCGGGGGTGGCGTCGGGAAGGACGGGCAGCGTGAGGGGCGTGCCGCACGCGCAGGGGAAGGTGGGCGGGGTGAAGGAGTGCTCCCGACGACACGTCGGGCAGTGAACCGGCACGCTCTTGGCCATATTCGGCTCCAGCAACGGGTCCGTAGGGTAGGAGTACGGGCCCATCGTCCACGATGCCGGCGCGCTGGGGGAGCGAATGGCCAAGGCTGCGAAGGGTGCCCGGGAGCCGGGTGGGGCGGTGCCGGACGGCGGTGGCGCCTGGGCGCGACAGGACAGATGTCGGCGCCACCGCCGCCCGGGGCTCATGGGGCGGTGGACGCCTCCGGGACCGGCTCGAACTCGCGCACGGAGTCGATGTCCGGGCCGTGCGGTGTGTTCGCCTCGCGCTCGATGAGGATCTCGACCAGGACCGGCCGCGAGGTCGACACGGCCTCCTTGCGGGCCCACTCGATGGCGGGCCGGATGTCCGCCGGCTCCACCACCCGCCGGCCGGCGCAGCCGTACGCCTCCATCAGCTTGACGTGGTCCGTGCCGGTCTCGTCGTAATGGATGTCGACCTGGTAGTTCATGCCGTAGCCCACCGACGCCTGGCGGATCAGCCCGAGGTATTCGTTGTTCAGCATGATCAGGACGTACGGGATGTCGTACTGCGCCGCGACCGCCAGCTCCTCGACCAGGTACTGGAAGCCGTAGTCGCCGACGATCCCGACGACCTCGGTGTCGCCGCGGCCCATGCCCTCCAGCGCCTTCTTCACCCCGATCGCGGCCGGCACCTCCCAGCCGAGCGGGCCCGCCTGACCGCAGACCTGGTAGCGGCGCGGCAGGTGGGCCTTCTGGTGCTGGCCGCCCCAGATCTGGTAGAGGCCGATGGCGGTGACGAAGTACGTGTCCGCGCCGAAGATCTGGTTGATCTCCTTGTAGACGCGGGGCGCCTTCACCGGGACGGTGTCGAAGTCCTCGCGACGGGTGAGGGTGCGCTTGAGGGAGCGGCAGCGCTCCACCCAGGGCCCGCTGTCGGGGGCCGCCCGGCGGGCCCTGGCGGCGCCCAGCAGCGCGGCGAGGAACAGCCGGGCGTCGGAGACGATGCCGAGGTCCGGCTCGATGACCTTGCCCAGCTGGGCGGGTTCGACGTCGACGTGGACGAACGTCCGCTCGCCGCGGTAGACGGCGGTGTCCGCGCCCGTGTGCCGGTCGCCGAAGCGGGCGCCGACCGCGAGGACGAAGTCCGACTCCAGGAAGGAGGCGTTGGCGTACCGCTGGGAGGTCTGGATGCCGGTGGTGCCCATGTTGAGCTCGTGGTCGTCCTCGATGACGCCCTTGCCCATGAGGGTGACCTGGAACGGCACCCGCAGATACTCCACCAGTTCCCGCAGTTCGGCCGACGCCTCGGAGAGGATCACCCCGCCGCCGGCGAGGATCAGCGGCCGTTCGGCGGCCAGCAGCATGTCCAGCGCGGCTTCGACGCGCGGCGGGTGCGGCGCGGCGCGGCTGAGGGGGAGGGGGGCGTCGAGGGCGGGGTCGTAGCGGATCTCGCGGCGGGCGATGTCGACGGGGATGTCGATGAGCACCGGCCCCGGCCGGCCCTCCCGGGCGACGCGGAACGCCTCCCGGAACGCCCAGGGGATCTGCGCGGCCTCCTTGATCTGCACGGCCCACTTGGTGACCGGACGGGCGATCTCCACGATGTCGACCGCCTGGAACGCCTCCTGGTGCAGCTTGGTCGAGACGGCCTGACCGGTGACGCACAGCATCGGGATGGAGTCGGCGAAGGCCGTGTAGAGCCCGGTGACGAGGTTGGTGCCGCCGGGCCCGGAGGTGGCGAGGGCGACACCGACGCGGCCGTTGGTACGGGCCCACCCGTCGGCCATGTGCGTGGCGCCCTCCTCGTGCCGGACGATGAGGTGCTCGATGCCGCCGACGGTCTCCATCGCCTTGTACAGCGGCAGGATCGCGGCACCGGGACAGCCGAAGGCGATGTCGACGCCCTCGTCCTTCATGATGTGCACGGCGGCCTCCATGGCCGGCATCCGTGTCGCGGTCGCCTTCGTCGCCGTCATGACGCCGCCCCCGACAGGCGCTCGACGCCGCGCAGCAGCGCGGAGTGGTCCAGCCCGCCGTCCCCCTGCGCGCGCAGGGCCGCCACCAGGCCGGCGACGACCCCGCCGACGGGGATCGCGGCGCCGACGGCGCGGGCGGCCTCGGTGACGATGCCCATGTCCTTGTGGTGCAGGTCGACACGGAAGCCCGGGGTGTAGTCGCGGCCGAGGAAGTTGTCCCGCTTGCGGCTCAGTACGGCCGATCCGGCCAGGCCGCCGCAGAGGACGTCCAGGGCGGCGCCCAGGTCGACGCCGGACTTCTCCAGGAAGACGACCGCTTCCGCGCACGCCTGGATGTTCACGGCCACGATCAGCTGGTTGGCGGCCTTCACGGTCTGGCCCGCGCCGTGGGATCCGCAGTGCACGACGGTGGTGCCGAGCGCGTCGAAGAGCGGCCGGGCCGCGTCGAAGTCCGCCCGCGCGCCGCCGACCATGATGGACAGCACGCCCTCGACGGCACCGGCCTCGCCACCGGACACGGGGGCGTCGAGGACCCGGACGCCCTTGCCACCGGCGGCCGCGGCCTCGGCGACGGCGGCGGCGGTCCGGGGCGAGACGCTCGACATGTCGATCAGCAGCGTCCCGGGCCCGGCGTGCGCGAGCACACCGTCCTCGCCGAGCACGACGGCCTCGACCTGCGGGTCGGCCGGAAGCATGGTCACGACGACGTCGGCACCGCGCACGGCCTCGGCGACACTCCCGGCGGGCACCCCGCCGGCGGCGGCGAGCCGGTCGAGCTTGTGCGGTTCGAGGGTGTATCCCGTGACGGGGTAACCGGCCTTGATCAGGTGCTCGACCATGGGCGAACCCATGATGCCGAGACCTATCCAGGCGACCTTGGGGGGTGCGGTGGGCATGGGGGAGTCCTTTCCGAGTGGTTGACGGGAGCTGGGCGAGCCGGTGTCCTCAATCGCCGGACGGGCTCGCGGGCACCGCTCGGTGGGCGACCGCTTCCACCCAGCCGAAGCTGTCCGCGCTCGCGGCACGCGGCTTGTACTCCAGCCCCACCCAGCCGTCGTAGCCCGCCTTCGCCAGGTGGGCCAGGAGGGCGGCGATGTCCAGCGCGCCCGTGCCCGGCGCGCCGCGCCCGGGGTTGTCGGCGATCTGGACGTGGCCGGTGAGGTGGACGTAGTCGTCGATCACCGTGTGGAGGTCCTCGCCGGACATGGAGAAGTGGTACAGGTCCATCAGCAACCGAGCGTTGCCCAACCCCGAGGCCGCGTTCACCTTCTCGACGAGCGCGGCCGCCCTGGCCGCGCTGACCAGCGGATAGCGCGGGGACTCGGTCGCGTTGAGCGCCTCGATCAGCAGGACGGCACCGACCCGGTCCGCGGCCCGGGCGGCGCGTACGAGGTTCTCCATGGCCAGCGCGTCCTGCGCGGCGGGTTCGGCTTCCGCGACGCGGTTGCCGTAGAGGGCGTTGAGCGCCGTACAGCCCACGGACGCGGCGAAGTCGGCCGCGACGTCGAGGTTGGCACGGAAGCGGTCCGACTCGGCGCCGGGCAGCGACAGCGCGCCCCGGTCCGGGCCCGGTAGCCGCCCGGCGTAGAAGTTCAGCCCGACGAGCCGGGTGCCGGCGTCCGCCAAGGCCCGTCGCAGGGCGTCGAGTTCGGACCGGTCGGGGACGGGGTCGCCGGGCCAGGGCCACCACAGCTCGACCGCCGCGAAGCCCGCCGCCGCGGCGGCGGCGGGGCGCTCCAGCAGGGGGAGCTCGGCGAAGAGCATCGAGAGGTTGACGGCGAAGCGGTGGTCGCGCCGGTGGGCGGACGGATCCTGGAGACCCATGCGTGCACCTCTTCCATATTCCGTATTGTGGAATCCAAATTCTGTACAACGGAAGCAGGGTGCCTGTGCGCCCGGAGGCGTGTCAAGGGGTCGGGGTGGGTGCTCTCGTATGCCGACTTCCGCATCGCCGGGCCCAAAGGATCAATGGCTGCTACCCTGGTGATGTTCGATGTTTCACGAACTACGAAATTAACGGGCCGGTCCACCTTCCCTGCCCTCGATCACCAGATCGGAGCTCCGTACATGAGCCCCAACTCCCTTCCGCGCGTACGCGAACAGGAGTCGCCTCCGACCGCGGCCGCCACCGCCGACGCGGGCATCGGTCCGGCCGGGCCGGCCACCAGGACCGTCTCGCTGCTGTCCTTCGCCACCATGTTCGTGATCGGAACCGACACGTTCGTCGTCGCCCCGCTGCTGCCCACCCTCTCCGACGGCTTCCACGTCTCCTCGGACGTCTCCGGCTGGATGGTCAGCGCCTACGCCCTGGGGTACGCCCTGTTCGCCCTCGTGGCGGGGCCGATGTCGGACGGGCGCGACCGGCGCGGCGTTCTGCTGTCGGGCCTGGTCGGATTCACCGCCATGACCGCCCTGTGCGGCTTCGCCCAGGGCTTCTGGACGATGGTCCTCTTCCGGTTCCTCGCGGGGGTGAGCGCGGCCTTCGTCTCCCCGCAGATCTGGGCCTCGATCCCCGTCCTGGTGACGCCGGATCGGATCGTCCGGACCATGGGGTCGGCCACGGCCGGCCTCGCCGTCGCCCAGGTCGTCGGCATCCCGCTGGGCAGTTGGCTGGCGGCCGCCTCCTGGCGCGTGCCGTTCTGGGCGATCGGCGGGGCCTCCGCCCTCCTGTGGATCGTCCTCGCGAAGGCGTTCCCCTCCGTCCCCGCACAGTCGGCGAGCGCGCGCGGCGGGATGTTCGGCACGTACGGCACCCTGCTCCGCGACCGCACGCTGAGCCTGTACCTCCTCGCCTATCTCGTCTTCCAGACCGGCAACTTCGGGGCCATCTCCTTCTTCGGCTCCTGGTTCGCCAAGGACTTCGGGCTCGACGTCGGCTCCGTCGGCCTCGCCATGATGGCCCTCGGCCTCGGCAACGCGATCGGCTCGCTCTTCGGCGGCCACCTCATCCGCCGGCTGGGGCAGAACCGCTCCCTGCTCCTCGCGCTGCTCGCGCTGACGGTCCTCTACTGCGTCGTGCCCTTCTCGGTGAACCTCGCCATGGCGCTGGTGACGCTGGCGCTCGTGATGATGGTCGCGGGCTTCGTCTTCCCGATCCTCATGAGCACCCTCCAGGCGCGGGCCGGGACGGCTCGCGGCACGGTCTCCTCCCTCGCCAACGCCGCGATGTACGCGGGCGCGACGGTCGGTGGCGTGGTCGGCGGTGTCCTGCTCTCGAAGGCCGGCGGATTCTTCGGCGTCGCCGCCCTCGCCGTCGCGGCCTACGTGGCCGCCCTGGGCGTCTACGCCCGGGCCGGTGCCTTCCGTACGCGGTGACCGGGCGTCGCCGCCGCCGGCGGAAGCGTGGCGACGGCTTCCGCTACCATGGCCCTGGTTCGTGGAACGTCGAAATAATCCGGGCGCCGGTCCCGGACAGGGCACAAGGGACACCGGCGAGGAGTCGAGCATGCGTGCTGAACTGTTTCACCCCGCCCGGCAGGACATCTCGCTGGACAAGGTGTTGCACGCCCTGAGCGATCCCATTCGCCGCGACATCGCGCGCACGCTGCACGACGAGGGCCCGCGGGTCTGCGGTCAGCTCAGCTATCCGATCGCCAAGTCCACGCTCTCGCACCACTTGAAGGTGCTGCGGGAGTCGGGCCTGATGGCGACCGAGGTCCGGGGCACCTCCAGGGTGGTCACACTGCGGCGCGAGGACATCGGCGCCCGCTTCCCGGGGCTGCTCGACGCCGTCGGGGTGACCGCCCCCGCGCCGGAGGGCGAGCTCTCCGGAGGCTGACGGCCCTCATCGGAGGAAGCCCGGCCCAAGGGCGGCGCTACCGTGGGTTCATGGTGCGATTGAGAGTGGAGTTCACGACCGAACCCTTCGACCTCGACGAGCCCCCGCCGCACGCGGTGGCGGCGCGCGAGGTCGTCCAGGGTGCCGCCCTGGACGCCGTTGACGTCGGCCCGTTCGGCACCAGCGCCGAAGGCCACCCCGACGCCGTGCTGGCCGCCGTGGGCGAGCTGCTGCGCGAGTCCCTCCAGGCGGGGGCCACACGGGTCTCCCTCCAGCTGAACGTCGTAGGGGAGAACGGCTCGTGACCGGCGCCGCCGAGCGGGCCCCCCACGCCGCCGGGCAGGCGTTCCGCGCCGCCGTCAAGCCGCTCGTCGACGCGATGGGCGGCGAGCTGATCGAGCCGGAGCGGGCCCGCGGTGACGACGTGGTGCTGTCGTGGGAGGGGCGCGAGGCGGTGGCCGTGCGGCTGCCGCACCTGTCCGACTCGCTCGACCACATCCTGGCCGACCTGGAGCGCCGGCACGGGATGCCGCTGGCGGAGCTGGACCGCAAGGCCAAGCAGTCCGTCGTGGCCACGCTGGAGGCGCGCGGCGCCTTCGCTGTGCGGCACGGCGTGGAGACCGTGGCCGCGGCGCTGGGCGTCAGCCGCTTCACCGTCTACAACTACCTCAATTACCAAGACGAGCAGCGTGCGAAGCGGCGCGGTGATCAGCAGTGAACGGGATGTGGTGAAGAGGCGGGGCCTACGGCCCCGCCTCTTTCTGCTGTCCATCAGTCATTCAGATAGAGGATCCGAGAGCCCGACCAGCCCCAGTAGCCGGCGAAGGCTCCGCCCCAACCTCCGGCGCGGACCCACAGCTTGCCGTCGGAGCCGAGTTTTCCGGATTCTTTGACCTGAACTTTCGACGAATTGAGGCATTGCGCCTCGACAATCCTCCATGATTCGCTGCTCGAGCCGTATTGGAGGCCCATCCAAGGCTGTGCTGTGCCCGTGCTGTGCGAGCAAGAGCCTTCCAGGGTGCCTGTGAGCGTGTAGGTGCCGTTTTCGCTGCTCGCGTTACCGCGGAACTTCACGTGCCAGTGGCCGGTGCCACCAGCGTAGACGTAGCTCGACTTGGCGTCCTGCGTCTTCGCCGAGGCGGGTGTTGTTGCCCCGGTCACCAGGGTCAACGCGGCCATCAGTGCCGTGAAGAGGTACCTGGAAGACAGCCGTGTCCGGAAACGGAGCCGTGGCTTTGCGACACGGGCTGTACGTGATGCCGATTCGTTCATGAGGTCTCCTGTTGGCACAGGCGTCGCCCGGCAAGTGGCCGGGCGGCGTCTGCTGTTACGTCAGTGCCGAGCCGACGGTGCTGGAGGCGCCGCTGGTGGCGGACTGGACGGCGCTGTTGGCGGTGTCCTTATGGCGCAGGGGTGATGTCACCGTGCATGAAGGGGGCGCGCTGTGCTGAACGGCTGGGTCCAGGGTGGAATCCGCTCGGACTTGTGGCCATCAAATAAATAGCGATGCGATCAGCCTTTGGTCAAACGATCGGGTCGCATATCACCAACGTCTGTACGCACTTGAGGGCGAACAGCAAATGTGCAGGCGGGCAGGTGTGGCGGCTGACGGTGTGCTTCAGCATCACGCGCCATTCAAACCCTTCCAGCCCGTCCGTCTGAGTGAATTCCTTGCCGCGGGCTGTACTGAAATCAGTCGAATGAGTGAGATTTTCGTTCCGCCCGGGTTCGGGCCGCTCAACACGCGCGGCTGGACGGCGGAACAGTTGCCGCGGAGGAGCCCGCGCGACGGGAACGGCTGGACAGCGCGGGCCCCTTTGCCGGGATGCGGTCCCGCCGGGCTACCCGAGGGGCCCCAGGGCCACGACGCCGGCCAGTGTCGCGGCCCAGGCTTGGGCCTGTTCATAGCGCCTTTTGGGGGTCGCTTCGGCGGGCGGTGGTCGCGGCGCGTCCTCGGGCTGCCCGTCCGGGGGGCTCTTGCTGAAGGCTATGACCTCAGGGTCATGCAGCGGTGTCGGTCGGGCATGCAGTGTTACCCCGCTGGGCGTAGCACGCGTGATGGCCGGAGCCGTAGGTCACCTGGGTGACATCCGGGTCGGCCGAGAAGGTGCCCCGAAACGGCGAGTGACCCGCCGCCCGCTGCCCGGCAGAATTTCAACAAAGTGTTGACGCGGTGTTTCCGAGGGCGTTAGCTATGCGCAGCCCGTCCAAGCCCATGTCATCGAGCAGCGGCCACGGAGGCTCCCGTGACTTCGAGTTCGACACCGGGTCCGCCCCGGTTCACCGCCGGTCCGGCCTGGTTCAACACGGCGGAGGACGACGCGGCCCGCGCGGCGCTGCGCGAGGTCTGCGCCTCCACCGCCTGGGGCGAGGCGGTCCTCGCCCACCGCCCCTACCCCGACACCGACTCCCTGTACGCGGCCGGTGACGCCGCCACCGCCGCCCTCACCCCGGCGGACCTCGCCCAGGCGATGGCCGGCCACCCACCCATCGGCCGGCCCACCCCGGGCGACCCCACCTCGGCTCGCGAACAGCGCGGCATGGCGGACGCCCCCGCCGCGCTCAAGGCCGAGATGCTCGAACTCAACCTCGCCTACCAGGAGAGATTCGGGCACGTCTTCCTGATCTGCGCCACCGGACTCACCGCCGGACAACTGCGTGACGCCATCCGTAACAGGATCGACAACACGCCGGAACGCGAGCGCGAGATCGTGCGCCGAGAACTCGGGAAGATCAACCGCATCCGGCTCGCCGGGCTCGCCGAAGCATCCGACGGCATGGGAACAGCCGTCGGCGCCGGAGCGCCCGGCGGCATCCCCGACGGAGGAACGCCACCATGAGCAGCGAGCATCCACCCGCCTCGGTGTCCACGCACATCCTGGACACCAGCGTCGGCCGCCCCGCCGAGGGCGTCGCCGTCGAGCTGTCCGTACGCGGCGCCACCGGCACGTGGGAGCCGCACGGCGACTCCCGGACGGACGCGGACGGGCGCTGCCAGGACCTCCCGGCGCTGCCGGGCGACACCACCCACGCGCGGCTGCACTTCGCCGTCGAGCCCCACCTCTCCGGCCGGCGGGCCGGCGGCGCGGTCTTCTTCCCCGAGGTGACGGTCACCTTCTCCGTCGCACCGGGCGAGCACCACCACGTACCGCTGCTGCTCAGCCCGTACGGCTACTCCGTATACCGAGGGAGCTAAGCCATGCCCGTCCTTGGCCAGAACCAGTACGGCAAAGCCGAGAACCGCGTCGTGAAGGTCACCCGTGACGGGGCCACCCACCACATCAAGGACCTCAACGTCTCGGTCTCGCTCTCCGGCGACATGGACGAGGTCCACCTCTCCGGCTCCAACGCCCATGTCCTGACGACGGACGCCACCAAGAACACCGTGTTCGCCTTCGCCAAGGAACACGGCATCGCCTCCGCCGAGCAGTTCGGCATCCACCTCGCCCGCCACTTCGTCACCAGCCAGCCGGCGGTCACCGCGGCCCGGATCAGGATCGACGCGTACGCCTGGGAGCGCATCGAGACCGACGGCGGGGCCCGGCACTCCTTCGTCCGTACCAACCAGGAGACCCGCACCGCGCAGATCATCTTCGACGGCTCGGCCTGGGAGATCGTCTCGGGCCTGAAGGACCTCGTGGTGATGAACACCACCGACTCCGAGTTCCGCGGCTACGTCAAGGACCGCTACACCACGCTCCAGGAGACCGACGACCGCATCCTCGCCACCGAGGTCCACGCCCGCTGGCGCCACACCTGGACCGGTGACGCGGCCGACGCGCCGGACTGGGACGACAGTTACGAGCGGACGCGCGGGCACCTGCTGCGCGCGTTCGCCGAGACCTACTCCCGCTCCCTCCAGCAGACCCTCTACGCCATGGGCTCCCGCGTCATCGACAGCCGCCCGGAGATCGACGAGATCCGGTTGTCGCTGCCGAACAAGCACCACTTCCTGGTGGACCTGACCCCCTTCGGACTCAAGAACGACAACGAGGTGTATTTCGCGGCCGACCGTCCATACGGCCTCATCGAGGCCACCGTCCTGCGCGAAGGCGCGCAGCCCGCCATACCGGTGGACCTCACGAACCTTCCGTGACCCGACACACGCAGCGACAACAAGGACGAGGAACAGCCGTGGCCGCACCGACAGCACCCCCAGAGCGCGTCGTCATCGAGAACTGCGCCATCGCCACCGTGGACGCCCACGACACCGAGTACGCCTCGGGCCATGTCGTCGTCGCCGGCAACCGCATCGAATCGGTGGGCCCGGGCCCGGCCCCCGAGGGCCTCGCCCACGTCGTCCGCCGCGTCGACGGCACCGGCCACCTGGCCACGCCCGGCCTGGTCAACACCCACCACCACTTCTACCAGTGGCTGACCCGGGGCCTCGCCCAGCAGGCCCCCCTCTTCGACTGGCTCGTGGCCCTCTACCCCACCTGGGCGCGCATCGACGAACAGATGGTCCACGCCGCGGCCCAGGGGTCGCTCGCCATGATGGTCCGCGGCGGCGTCACCACCGCCATGGACCACCACTACGTCTTCCCCAAGGGCTCCGGAGACCTCCTGGGCGCCGAGATCCGCGCCGCCCGCGAGATGGGCGTACGGTTCAGCCCCACCCGGGGCTCGATGGACCTCGGCACCTCGGCCGGCGGGCTGCCGCCGGACTTCGCGGTCGAGACCACCGAGGCGGCGCTCCTCGCCACCGAAGAGGCCATCGACACCCACCACGACCCCGCTTTCGACTCGATGCTGCGCATCGGGGTGGCGCCCTGCTCGCCGTTCTCCGTCTCCACCGACCTGCTGCGCGAGGCCGCGGAACTGGCCCGCCGCAAGGGCGTACGCCTGCACACCCACGGCTCGGAGACGGTGGAGGAGGAACAGTTCTGCAAGGAACGTTTCGGCATGGGCCCCACCGACTACTTCGAGTCCACCGGCTGGCTCGGCGACGACGTGTGGATGGCCCACTGCGTCCACATGAACGACACCGACATAGCGGCGTTCGCCCGCACCGGTACGGGCGTGGCCCACTGCCCCTCCTCCAACGCCCGGCTCGCGGCCGGCACCGCCCGCGTCCCCGACATGCTCACGGCGGGCGTCCCCGTCGGCCTCGGCGTCGACGGCACCGCCTCCAACGAGTCCGGCGAGCTCCACACCGAGCTGCGCAACGCCCTGCTCGTCCACCGGCTCGCCGGCGGCCCCGCCGCCCTGACCGCCCGTCAGGCGTTGCGGCTGGGGACGTACGGCGGCGCGCGTGTGCTCGGCAGGGCGGCGGAGATCGGGTCGCTGGAGGCCGGCAAGCTCGCCGACCTGGTGCTGTGGAAGCTCGACGGCATCGGGCACTCCACCATCGCCGACCCGGTCGCCGCCCTTGTCCTGGGCGCCGCCGCGCCCGTCACCCTCTCCCTGATCAACGGCCGCCCCGTCGTCGAGGACGGCCGGCTGACGACCGTGGACGAGGACGCGATCGCCCGCACCGCCCGCCACGAGGCCCGCCGCCTGGCGCGGATCGCCGCCGACAGCTGAACCGCCGCGGCCCCTTCCGGGCCGGCACACCCCTGGAGACTCGGCCGAGGGGGACGGCCCTCGGCCGGGCCCGTGGACCGCGAGGCCCACGGGCAGCGGGCCGGGGCGCGCGCACGACCGCGCCCCGGCCCGCGTTCACGACGGCCGTTCCGTACCGCTCCCTCGAATCCCTCGAAACCCTCCTCGCAAGGCACCTCCCTGAAGCCGTGTCATGTCATCGGCGACACGAAAATCGACAGGAGGAACCGCCGTGGCCACAGTGCCCAGGTTCACCGAGCGAACCCCCGACCCGGCCGGTACCGACAGCGAGGGGAGCGGTGCCGTCCACCCGGTGGACCGGAGACTGCCGCCGGGCCGGCTGCTCGCCGGCGGCTTCCAGCACGTCGCCGCGAGCTACGCCGGAGTGGTCGCCCCGCCGCTCGTCCTCGGCGCGTACATCGGCCTCTCCCCGGTGGAGATCACCTTCCTGGTGGGCGCGGCCCTCTTCACGGCGGGGATCGCCACCCTGCTCCAGACGATCGGCTTCTGGAAGGTCGGGGCGAGGATGCCGTTCGTCAACGGCGTCTCCTTCGCCGGCGTCGCGCCCATGCTCGCCGTCGCCGACACCCAGGCCGACAAGAGGGACGCCCTGCCCGTCATCTTCGGCGCCGTCATCGTGGCGGGCGCCCTCGGCTTCCTCCTCGCCCCCTACTTCTGCAAGCTCGTCCGCTTCTTCCCGCCCGTGGTCAGCGGCACCGTCATCACCCTCATCGGGATGACCCTGCTGCCCGTGGCCTTCGGCTGGATACAAGGCGGCCAGGGCGACCGGCCCGCCTCCTTGACCAACCTCGGCCTGGCCGGGGGCACTCTGGTGTGCGTGCTGGTCCTGCGCCGGGTGCTCAGGGGCTTCCTGCAGCAGATCGCGATCCTGCTGGGCCTGATCGCCGGCACGCTCGTCGCCATCCCGGCCGGGGCCGTCGACTTCACCCCCACCACCCACGCCCACCTCGTCGGCTTCCCCGCCCCCTTCCACTTCGGGACCCCCCACTTCGCGCTCCCGGCGATCGTGTCGATGTGCGTCCTGATGCTGGTGTGCATGACGGAGAGCACCGCCGACATGCTCGCGCTCGGCGCGATCGTCGGCCGCGAGGCCGATGAGGAGGTCATCGCGCGCGGCCTGCGCGCCGACACCCTCGGCACCGCGCTCAGCCCGCTCTTCAACGGTTTCGCCAACAGCGCCTTCGCCCAGAACATCGGCCTGGTCGCCCTGACCCGGGTGCGCAGCCGGTTCGTCGTCGCGGCCTGCGGGCTGATGTTCCTGCTGCTCGGCCTGAGCCCGGTCTTCGCCTCGCTCATCGCCGTCGTACCGAGGCCGGTGCTCGGCGGCGCGGGCATCGTGCTGTTCGGCACGGTCGCCGCCAGCGGCATCGACGTCCTGCTCAGGGCCGGCCTCGACCAGGGCGACAACCTGCTGATAGCCGCCACCTCCCTGGGCATCGGCATGATCCCGGTGGTCTCCCGGACCTTCTACGACAACGCCGCCATCCCCGAGACCCTGAAGATCATCCTGGACTCGGGCGTCAGCGCCGGCTGCCTGACCGCCGTCCTCCTCAACCTGGTCTTCCATCACGTCGGAGCGCGCCGCCCCGTGCGTGGCGACTAGGGATCCCCCTCCGCCTGCGCCACAATCGGCGCAAATCGACCGCCCAGCAGTGCGGAGGGGTGTTCCGTCGTGGACCAGCAGGCCGAGGGCGAGGAGCCGCCCACGGGGGAGCCGCCCACCGGCGAGAAGAAGCGCTTCACCTTCCCCAGCGCGCTGACCGTCCTGGCGGTCGTGACCCTCGCCGTCTGGATCCTCACCTTCGTCATCCCCTCCGGCACCTACCGCCGCGACGACGCCGGCGACCCGGTCCAGGGCACGTACCACCGCGAGGCCGCCCCCGGAGGCTTCGTCCACCGCCTCGGCGACCTCTTCCTCGCCCCCGTCAACGGCCTCTACGGCGTACGCGACGCGGACACCGGCGAGGTCGCGCCGGACGCGGTCGGCGCGCTCTACGGCAGCGCCGGGGTCTTCCTCTTCGTCCTCGCCATCGGCGCGTTCATCACCGTCGTCTTCGCCACCGGCGCCCTGGACCGCGGCATCGAACGCCTCGCCCACCGCCTGCGCGACCGCGGCGCCCTGCTGATCGCCGGCGTCATGACCGTCTTCTCCCTGCTGGGCACCGTCGAGGGCTTCGCCGAGGAGACGCTGGGCTTCTACGGGCTGATCGTGCCCCTGATGCTGGCACTCGGCTACGACCGCATGGTCGCCACCGGCACCATCATCCTCGGCGCGGGAATCGGCGTCCTCGGCTCGACCGTCAACCCCTTCGCCACGGGTGTCGCCTCCTCGGCCGCCGACGTCTCACTGGGCGACGGCATCGCGCTGCGCTTCGCGATGTGGGCGGTCCTCACCGCCGTCGCCATCGCCTACGTCGTCCGGTACGCGCACAAGGTGCGCGCCGCGCCGGACCGTTCCCTGGTCGGCTTCCTGCCCGGCGACCGCGAACTGGCGGCCGAGGCGGAGGAACCACCGGAGCTGACCGGACTCCAGAAGGCGGTACTCGCCGGGGTCGTCCTCGTCTTCACCTTCATGATCTTCTCGGTGATCCCCTGGGCGGGCGCCCTCACGGGCGAGGCGGACGCGGAGCCGTACGGCTGGGAACTGGGCTGGTCCTTCCCCCAGTTGGCCGCGCTCTTCCTCGTCGCGGCGATCCTCATCGGCACCCTCGCCCGACTGGGCGAGCAGCGGCTGAGCGCGGTCGTCGTCCGGGGCGCGGGCGACTTCATGGGCCCCGCGCTGACGATCGTGCTGGCCCGCGGCGTCACCGTGATCATGAACAACGCCCGGATCACGGACACCGTGCTGCACTCCATCGAGGGCGCGGTCTCCGGTACGCCGGGCGCGTTCTTCGGCATCATGGTCTTCCTGGTGAACCTCCCCCTGGCCTTCCTCATCCCCTCGACCTCGGGCCACGCGACGCTCGCCATGCCGATCCTCGCCCCCCTGGCCGACTTCGCGGACGTGGGGCGCGCGGTGGTGGTCACGGCGTGGCAGTCGGCGAGCGGACTGATGAACCTGTGGGTGCCGACCACCGCCGTCATCATGGGCGGGGTGGCGCTGGCGAAGGTCGGCTACGACAAGTACCTGCGCTTCGTCTGGCCGTTGCTGGTGATTCTGGCCGTCCTCATCTGCGGGTTCGTCGCCCTGGGCGCGGCGACGGCGTGAGGTGGCGGGGGCGCGCCCCTAGCCGCGCAGCAGCCCGTACGCCGGCAGCGTCAGGAACTCCGCGTAGTCCTCGTCCAGAGCCACCCTGAGCAGCAGGTCGTGCGCCTCCTGCCAGCGGCCCGCCGTGAAGGCGTCCTCCCCGAACTCCGCTCGGACCGAGGAGAGTTCCTCCGCCGCGACCCCTCGAACGAGTCCCGCCGTCACCTTCTCCCCGTTGTCGAGGACGATCCCCGCGTTGATCCACTGCCAGATCTGCGACCGGGAGATCTCCGCCGTCGCCGCGTCCTCCATCAGATTGAAGATGGCCACCGCGCCCAGCCCCCGCAGCCACGCCTCGATGTAGCGGATGCCGACCGCGACCGCGTTGCGCAGCCCCTCGTACGTCGGGCGGGCCTCCAGGGAGTCGACCGCCAGGAGCTGACCGGCAGTCACCTCGACGTCCTCGCGCAGGCGGTGCTTCTGGTGGGGGCGGTCGCCGAGGAGGGCGTCGAAGGAGGCGCGGGCGACGGGGACCAGGTCGGGGTGGGCGACCCAGGAGCCGTCGAAGCCGTCGCGGGCCTCGCGGTCCTTGTCCGCCTTGACCTTCTCGAAGGCCACCTTGTTGATGTCCGGGTCCTTGCGGGAGGGGATGAACGCCGCCATCCCGCCGATGGCGTGCGCGCCGCGTTTGTGGCACGTACGCACCAGCAGCTCGGTGTACGCGCGCATGAACGGCGCCGTCATCGTCACGGCGTTGCGGTCCGGCAGGACGAACCGCTCGCCCGCGTCGCGGAAGTTCTTGATGAAGGAGAAGAGGTAGTCCCAGCGGCCGGCGTTCAGCCCCGAGGCGTGCTCGCGCAGTTCGTAGAGGATCTCCTCCATCTCGAACGCGGCGGTGATCGTCTCGATGAGGACGGTCGCGCGGACGGTGCCGCGCGGGATGGAGAGGTACTCCTGCGCGAAGACGAACACCTCGTTCCACAGGCGCGCTTCGAGGTGCGACTCGGTCTTGGGCAGGTAGAAGTACGGGCCCTTGCCGAGGTCGATCAGCCGCTGGGCGTTGTGGAAGAAGTACAGGCCGAAGTCGACGAGGGCGCCGGGCACGGCGCGGGTGCCGTCGGTGACGTGGCGCTCGTCCAGGTGCCAGCCGCGCGGGCGGACCACGACGGTGGCGAGCTCCTCGGCGGGCCGGAGCGCGTACGCCTTGCCGCGGGCGTCGGTGAAGTCGATGCGGCGCTCGTAGGCGTCCTGGAGGTTCAGCTGGCCGAGGACGACGTTCTCCCAGGTGGGGGAGGAGGCGTCCTCGAAGTCGGCGAGCCACACGCGGGCGCCCGAGTTGAGGGCGTTGACGGTCATCTTCCGGTCGGTCGGACCGGTGATCTCCACACGCCGGTCCTCCAGCGTGGGCGGGGCGGGGGCGACGCGCCAGTCGGGGTCCTCGCGGAGGTGCGCGGTCTCCGGCAGGAAGTCCAGCGTGCTCGTACGGGCGATCTCCGCGCGGCGCTCGGCACGGCGGGCGAGCAGCTCGTCGCGGCGGGGGGTGAAGCGGCGGTGCAGCTCGCCGACGAAGGCGAGCGCCTCCGCGGTGAGGACCTCGGCCTGCCGCTCCACGAGCGGGGCGTCGACGACGGCCAGTGGGGACGGCACTGGTGCGGACATGGGCTGTCACTCCCTCAGAGATGACGGCACGGGGTGCCGCGCGGCTTCTGATCAGTGGAGAATAGTTTTCTCATAGTGGAAGTTCAATGGGGAGTTGGGGGCGGCTGACGTCGGGAAACCGGTCCCCGGCGCTCAGTGCCACGCCGTCGGCCGTCAGTCCAGCAGCGGGAGATCGTCCGGGGTGTCGATGTCGGCGGGGTCCGCGATGTCCGCGCACTCCACGAGCGTGACCGCGTCCGCGCGCTCCCGCAGGTACGCGCGGGCCCCGCGGTCGCCGGTGGCCGACCGGGCGACGCCCTCCCAGTGCTCGCGCGCGAACAGCACCGGATGGCCGCGCTCGCCGTCGTAGGAGGCCGCCGCCAGCCGCGCGCCCGCCCGGTGCGCGGCCAGCAGCCGGGCCACCGCCCGCGCGCCGACGCCCGGCTGGTCCACGAGCGTCACCAGCACCGCCGAGACGCCCGGCGCCTCCCGCGAGGACAGTCCGGCGAGTCCGGCCCGCAGGGACGACCCCATGCCGCCCGTCCAGCCGGGGTTGTCCAGCAGGACACATCCACGCAATCCGGCGCGTGCCCGCACCTCCGCCGAGGCCGCTCCGAGGACTACGTACCTCGGTGCGCAGCCGCCCTCGCGCAGGATCCGGGCCGCGTGCTCGATCAGCGGCCGACCCCGGTACTCCAGCAGCGCTTTGGGCCGGCCGCCGAGCCGACGGCCGCCGCCCGCTGCCAGCAGGAGTCCGGCGACCTTCTCCGGCGCGGCCGGGTCGCCTTGTGTCGTGCCCGTGGTGCGCGTCATGGCCCCTGCATACCGCATCCGTCCGCCGGACCGCCGGGCGGCGCCCGCATCACCCGTGCGTGCGGAGTACGGACTCAATTTCGCTGTGCGTATAGCGCGTCGTACGGAAAGTGCGTTAACTGATCGACGCGAGCGCGTGGGAGGGGGAGTGTCGTGGCGGAGGGCGCCGGAGTGGTGGAAGAGGAGCGTGTGGGACGCGTCGGCGAGGATCCCAGAGTCAGTGAGCTGTGCGACGCGGTGTCCCGGCTGCGCCGGGCGCTCGCCGGCCACCCCGCCCTGTTACCCGACCGGGACGCCGCCGAGGACGAACTGGCCGCGCTGGACGCGATGGCGCGCGAGGGCCGGCCCGAGGTGCCGAGGCTGCGTCGCGCCCTCCTCCTGGTGGCCGGCGCGGTGGGCTCGGTGAGCGCGCTGGGCCCGGCCCTCGGCGAGGTCAGGGCGGCGGTCGACCGCTTCGGCGGGACCGCGGACGAGAGCGTGCCACGGGTCCCGGGGCCCCGGGAAGGGGCCTGAGGCCCGCCCTGGCGCCCGGCTCGTCCGCCGTCAGGCGGAAGCGCTGGCCAGGGTCACCGACAGCTCCGCCGCGACCTGTTGCAGCAGGGGGACGATCCGTTCGGTGGCCGCGTCCGTGACCCGGCCGGCCGGTCCGGAGATGGAAATGGCCGCCGCCGTGGGGGAGTCGGGCACCGGCACCGCGAGGCAGCGGACGCCGATCTCCTGTTCGTTGTCGTCCACGGCGTAGCCCGTCTCGCGCACCCGGGCCAGCGCCTCCAGGAAGCCCTCGGGCGTGGTGATCGTCTTCTCGGTCGCGGCGGGCATGCCCGTACGGGCCAGCAGTGCGCGCACCTCG
This sequence comes from Streptomyces sp. NPDC023527, assembly GCF_055560115.1. Classification (NCBI taxonomy): domain Bacteria; kingdom Bacillati; phylum Actinomycetota; class Actinomycetes; order Kitasatosporales; family Streptomycetaceae; genus Streptomyces; species Streptomyces sp. NPDC023527. The sequence continues at coordinate 383,320 of NZ_JBVHJJ010000005.1, read as the reverse complement.
TCGTCGGCGCTCCGCGCCAGCAGGGCCTTGCCGACACCGGTGGTGTGGGGCAGGACCCGCCGGCCGACCTCGGTGAACATGCGCACCGAGTGCCGCGAGGGCACCTGCGCCACATAGACGACCTCGTCGCCGTCGAGCAGGGCCATGTTCGCGGTCTCGCCGGTCTCCTCGACCAGGCGAGCCAGGTGCGGGCGCGCCCAGGTGCCCAGCAGCCGGGAGGCGCTCTCGCCGAGCCGGATGAGCCGGGGGCCCAGCGCATAGCGGCGGTTGGGCTGCTGGCGTACGTATCCGCAGGCGACCAGCGTGCGCATCAGCCGGTGGATGGTGGGCAGCGGCAGCCCGCTGCTGGTGGAGAGCTCGCTCAGGCCGACCTCGCCGCCCGCGTCGGCCATGCGCTCCAGGAGGTCGAAGGCGCGCTCCAGGGACTGCACGCCTCCACTGGGCGCGGCGGTTCGGGGCTCGGCGGACGAGGGCACGTTGGGTCCTTCCGGGACGGGGGTGGCAGCAGCCTACCGGGCCGCCACGACCCTTGGCGGTCACCTTCCGTAAGGAGAAATGTCTCTTCTGTTGTACGGAAAGGCCCTGTGTGGGGCGCGATCGTCCACAGGGTCTTGACGTGTACGGGAGGCGGTTGAAGACTGCCTGGACCGCCGTTCAACAGAACGTTGAAAGTCTCGCTCGTCATGGCAACGGACCGCCGAGAGACCGAGGAGGGGCGCGTGCCCTCAGTGGAGCCCGTGCGACCAGTGGATCTCCTGGTGCGCTCGACGCGCGTCGTCACCCCGGAGGGCACCCGCGCCGCCCGCGTCGCCGTCACCGACGGCCGCGTCACGGCCGTCCTGCCGTACGAGGCCGAGCCGCCGGCCGCCTCCGTGGTCGAGGACTTCGGGGACGACGTCCTGCTCCCCGGCCTCGTCGACACCCACGTGCACATCAACGACCCGGGCCGCGCCGAGTGGGAGGGGTTCACCACCGCCACCCGCGCGGCCGCAGCCGGTGGCATCACCACGCTCGTCGACATGCCCCTCAACAGCCTCCCGCCCACCACCACCGTCGAGCATCTGCGGATCAAGCAGGACGTGGCGCGCGGCGCCGTGCACGTCGACGTCGGCTTCTGGGGCGGTGCGCTGCCCGGCAACCTCACGGACCTGCGGCCCCTGCACGACGCGGGGGTCCTCGGCTTCAAGTCCTTCCTCTCGCCCTCGGGCGTCGAGGAGTTCCCCTCGCTCGGGCCGGCCGACCTGGAGGCGGTCGCCGCCGAGATCGCCGGCTTCGGCGGCCTGCTGATCGTGCACGCCGAGGACCCGGCCCATCTGGAGCGCGCCCCGGAGCCGGGCGGCCCGCGCTACACCGACTTCCTCGCCTCCCGGCCGCGCGCCGCGGAGAACGACGCCGTCGCCGGGCTGATCTCCGTCGCCCGGCGGCGCGGCACCCGCGTGCACGTCCTGCACCTGTCGTCGTCCGACGCGCTGCCGCTGATCGCCGCCGCCAGGGCCGAGGGCGTGCCCGTGTCCGCCGAGACCTGCCCGCACTTCCTGACCCTCACCGCCGAGGAAGTCCCCGACGGCGCCACCGAGTTCAAGTGCTGCCCGCCCATCCGCGAGGCCGCCAACCAGGACGCGCTGTGGGCCGGACTGGCCGCCGGGACCATCGACTGCGTCGTCTCCGACCACTCGCCCTGCACCACCGGCCTCAAGGTCCCCGACTTCGGCACCGCGTGGGGCGGCATCTCCTCCCTCCAGCTCGGCCTCCCGGCCGTCTGGACCGCCGCCCGGCGCCGCGGCCACACCCTCCAGGACCTGGCCCACTGGATGTCCGCCGCCCCGGCCGCCCTCGCCGGCCTCTCCCACAAGGGCGCCATCGCACCCGGCCGCGACGCCGACTTCGCGGTCCTCGCCCCCGACGAGACCTTCACCGTCGACCCGGCGGCGCTCCACCACCGCAACCACGTCACCGCCTACGCCGGGAAGACGCTGCACGGCGTCGTACGGTCCACCTGGCTGCGCGGCCGCAGGATCGCCGACCACGGCGAAACCACCGACCCCGCCGGCCTCCTGATCGAAAGGCAGCGCAGCGCATGAGCGGCATACCCTCCTTCACCGGCGGCGCCAACCCCTATACCGGTGGCGACCCGTACGCCGACTACCGCTCCGCCGACCTCCCCTTCGGCCACCTGCCCGACCTCGCCGACCGGCGGCTGGGCGCCGGGGTCGTCGCCGCCAACGACGAGTTCTTCGCCGAGCGCGAGAACCTCCTCAAGCCCGAGGCCGCCCACTTCGACCCCGCGGACTTCGGGCACAAGGGCAAGGTCATGGACGGCTGGGAGACCCGCCGCCGGCGCGGGGCCGGACCCGGCACCCCGCACCCCGCCGACGGCGACCACGACTGGGCGCTGATCCGCCTCGGCGTGCCCGGAGTCGTCCGCGGCGTGGTCGTCGACACCGCGCACTTCCGCGGCAACCACCCCCAGGCCGCCGCCGTCGAGGGCACGTACCTCCCCGGCGCGCCCTCCCCGGAGGAACTCCTCGCCGACGGCGTGACATGGACGCCGCTGGTGCCCCGCACCCCCGTCGGCGGCCACGCCGCCAACGCCTTCGCCGTCGACCACCCCGGCCGCTTCACCCACCTGCGGCTGAGCCAGTACCCCGACGGCGGCATCGCCCGGCTGCGCGTCCACGGCGAGGCCGCGCCCGACCCGGCCTGGCTCGCGGCCCTGGGCACCTTCGACCTGGCCGCGCTGGAACACGGCGGCCACGCCGAGGACGCCTCCGACCGCTTCTACTCCCCGCCGTCGCACGCCATCCACCCCGGCCGCTCCCGCAAGATGGACGACGGCTGGGAGACCCGCCGCCGCCGCGACCGGGGCCACGACTGGGTCCGCTTCCGCCTCACCGGCCAGGCCCACCTGCGGGCCGTCGAGATCGACACCGGCTGCTACAAGGGCAACGCGGCCGGCTGGGCCGCCCTGTCCGTCCTCGACGCCACCACCGGCGCCGACCCCGCCGACCACTCCACCGGCTGGCGGGAGATCCTGCCCCGCACCCGCCTCCAGCCCGACACCGTCCACCGCTTCGTCCTGGACGGCCGGCCCGTCGCCACGCACGTACGCGTCGACATCTACCCCGACGGCGGCATCGCCCGGCTGCGCGTCCACGGCTCGCTGACCGAGGACGGCGTCCGCCGGCTCACAGCGGGTGGCTCATGAACAGGGCGGTCTCGCCCTCGGACGCCGTGCCCGTGTAGAGGGAGGTGTCCAGGCCGCACACCGTGAAGCCCATCCTGCGGTACGCGCGCACCGCCGGGGCGTTGACGCTCGTGACCTCCAACCAGGCGGCCCGCGCGCCCAGTTCCCGCCCCCGCTCCAGGGCGCGGCGCATCAGGGCGGTGCCGACGCCCCGGCCGCGGTGACCGGGGGCCACGCGGAGGTCGGCGATCAGCAGGCGGCGGTTCCAGGCGGCGTACGCGTAGGTCAGGGCGCCGCACAGCCCGTCACCGGCGTACGCGACGATCGCCCGCGCGTCGGGGTTCTCCTCGTCCTCCTCCGCCGGGTACACCTTGCGCAGCGGCGGGTCGACGGGCGTGGCGTGGAGGTGGAACCCCTCGTCCGTGGCGCGCACCTCGATGACGGAGTCGGTGGTGAAGGAGTTGTCGAGTCCCTCGATGCCGGGGAGTTCCTCCGGCCGGGCGAGTCGGTAGGTCACGTCCGCGTCTCCGTGATGCGCCATCCGTTCATCGTACAGCCAGTGTCTCCCAGAACATCGACTCGTAGGCCTGGAGCGTGCGTCCGTAGCGGTGGGCCAGGGGCTCGGACAGCCGCCCGGACTCCAGGCCGGCCGTCACCGCCGCCAGGGCGCGGGCCGCCGCCTCCGGCGCGGGCTCGGCGAAGAGGTCGAAGAACCCGCACGCCCGGTCGTCGAGGCCGTAGTGCTCGCGCAGCGCCCGCCCGACGGTGGCGCAATAGCCGGACCAGGTCGCGAAGTTGGCGGAGAGCGCGACGACCGCGTCGGCCGGCTCGGCGCCGAGCGCCAGCCACGCCACGTACGCCGGATACGCCTGGCAGCCGGGCCGCGGCTCGTGGGCGCCGACGGCCCGCTCGTCCAGCCCGCAGGCCGCCGCCAGCGGGCCGAGGAGGTCCAGTGCCAGGCCCTCGCCCTGGGCGAGGGAGCGGAAGAAGCCGGTGACGGCGGGGGACGGGGCGGCCCGTTCGGCCAGGTGAAGGAAGCTGCGGCGGTCGCTCGCGATGATGTGGTGCTGCTCCAGCGCCAGCGCGCCGATCACCTCGCGGGGAGCCTCGCCGGCCGCGATCAGCGCCACGAGCCGGTTCGATCCACCGGCCGGGGCCGTCCGCCGTGCCGCGTCCGCGAGGACGTCCTGAGCCGTACGCGCCATCGCCACGACCTTCCAGCCGGGTGCGGTCCACAACCCCTCCAGGCTCCCAGAAGATCGCGGCCCGCGCTCACTTCGCCCCGGCGAGATAGAACAGGAGGAAGAGGAAGCCCGCGAAGAAGTGCACCGCGACGAGATAGATGATGACCCGGACGGTCATCCCCATCGGGGCCCGGTCCTCCTCGTTCATCGGCCTTCCGCTCCGGATCGTGTCGCTCATGGCATTCCCCTCCGGGTCGACGCGGCGCCCCCGAGGCACAGCTCGGTGGCGCCGCTCTGCATCAGTGTGTGCAGGAACAGCAGGTCCGCCCCGCCGGGCGAGGCGGCCGCGATGCGGTGCGGGGTGAGCGAGTCGAAGTGCGCGGCGTCGCCCGGCTCCAGGACGTGCGTGGCCTCGCCGAGCGTCAGCCGCAGCCGGCCGGCGGTGACGTACAGCCACTCCTCGCCCGGATGCACCCGCACCAACTCCGCCTGGCCGCCCGCGCTCGGCGGTACGCGCAGCCGCAGCGCCTGCATCGCCCGCCCCGAGCCGCCGGCCCGCCAGTACGTCCAGCCGCCGGCCTCCTGCGGCTCCATCCGCTCGCCCCGCACGATCGGGTCCCGCTCGGGAGGCACCTCGCCCAGCAGGTCGGATACCGTCGTACCGTACGTACGCGCCAGCGCCAGCAGCATCGGCAGCGAGGGCGTCCGGCGTCCGGTCTCCAGCCGCGACAGGTGCGCGGGCGAGAGGCCGACGCGCCCGGCGGCGGCCTCCAGGGTCAGCCCGCTGTGCCGGCGCAGGTCGCGCAGGCGCGGGGCGACGGCCGGCAGTTCGTCTCCGGGGCCGCCGTCCGGCGGGGGCGGGGTGGTGGACGGGTTCATGGCTCCGGTATAGCCCTGTCATACCCGAGAGGCAAAAGTTTTGCCTCAGAGGCAAAATCCCCTCCGGGTAGGTTAACGATCACCCCTGACCGGTTAACACCCGGAAAACACCCCCCTATTGGCGTTGACATGACAACCCCTATCCGGGTCAAGCTGGCCTCATGACCAACCCCCCACGCTTTGTGCGCACCTCTGCCCTGACCGCCGCTCTGGCCTCCGCCCTGCTGTTCGGCGGCACCGCCGTGGCCGCGAGCCCGGCCGCCCCCGCCGCCACGAACACCGTGTCCGTGAAGGCCATCGGCGACATCTGTTACTCGGCCCTGCCCTCGCAGGCCCACGACACCATCAAGCTGATCGACGCCGGCGGCCCGTACCCGTACCCCAAGGACGGCACGGTCTTCTCCAACCGTGAGGGCGTCCTGCCCCCGCACGCCTCCGGCTACTACCACGAGTACACCGTCAAGACCCCCGGCTCGCCCGACCGCGGCGCCCGCCGCGTCATCACCGGTGAGACGGCCCACGAGGACTACTACACGGCCGACCACTACGCGAGCTTCAAACTGGTGAACTTCTCCTGCTGAGCGCGATGACGCGCGGCGCGTGTCCCGTCGTCACCGGGTGACGGCGGGACATTCGCTTTAATGCCCGGGTGACCTCCACCGGTGCCCGGACCGCCGTCCTGCTGACGGCCACCGTCGCCTGCCTCGCCCTCGCGCAGACCCCCGGGGCGCCACCGGCTCCGTCCGGTGCCCCCGAACTGGGGCCGGACGTGCGCGTCTTCGATCCGTCGATGCCCAGGAAGACGGTCCAGGACGCCGTGGACGCGGTCTTCCGGCGGCAGGAGCGCGCGCAGTTCGGCGCCGGCCGCCAGGCGCTGCTGTTCAAGCCGGGCACGTACGACGTGGACGTCGACACCGGTTTCTACACCCAGGTCGCGGGGCTGGGGCTGTCGCCCGACGACGTCACGATCAGGGGAGCGGTGCACGCCGAGGCCGACTGGTTCGGCGGCAACGCCACCCAGAACTTCTGGCGCGCGGCCGAGAACCTCTCCGTCACCCCCGCCTCCGGCACCGACCGCTGGGCCGTCTCGCAGGCCGCCCCGTACCGCCGCATGCACCTGCGCGGCGATCTGCGGCTGGACGACGGCGGCTGGTCCAGCGGCGGGCTCATCGCCGACTCGCTGATCGACGGGACGGTGCGCTCCGGCACCCAGCAGCAGTGGCTCTCGCGCGACAGCGAGTTCGGCGGCTGGACCGGCGCCATCTGGAACATGGTCTTCGTCGGGGTGCGCAACGCGCCCCCGGGCGCCTTCCCCCGCCCGCCGTACACCCGCGTCGACCGCACGCCCGTCATGCGGGAGAAGCCCTTCCTCCACGTCGACCGGGCGGGCGCGTACCGCGTCTTCGTCCCCGCCCTGCGCACCGGCGGCCGGGGCACCACCTGGGGCCACGGCGGCCGGCCGGCGGGCACCTCACGGCCGCTCGGCCGGTTCTTCGTCGTCCGGCCCGGCACGGGCGCGGCCCGCATCGACGCGGCGCTCGCGCGCGGCAAGGACCTGCTGTTCACACCCGGCGTCCACCATCTCGACCGCACGCTGCGGGTCACCCGCCCCGGCACGGTCGTCCTCGGCCTGGGCCTGGCCACCCTCGTCCCCGACACCGGCCGGACCGCGCTGTCCGTCGCCGACGTCGACGGGGTGCGGATCGCGGGCCTGCTGGTCGACGCCGGGCCGGCCGGGTCGCCGGCGCTGATGGAGATCGGCCCGCCGGGCGCGCGGCGGCGCCATTCGGCCGATCCCGTCTCCCTCCACGACGTCTTCTTCCGGATCGGCGGCGCCGGAACCGGCCGGGCCGCCAGGAGCCTCGTCGTCAACAGCTCCGACGTGATCGGCGACAACCTGTGGCTCTGGCGCGCCGACCACGGCGACGGCATCGGATGGACCGTCAACACCGCGGCCGAGGGGCTGGTCGTCAACGGCGACCGCGTCACGATGTACGGGCTGTTCGTCGAGCACTACCAGCGCCACCAGACCCTCTGGAACGGCGACGGCGGACGCACGTACTTCTTCCAGAACGAGATGCCCTACGACCCGCCGGGCCAGGCCGCCTGGCGGAGCGGCGCCGCCCAGGGCTATCCCGCGTACAAGGTCGCCTCCGGCGTCACCCGGCACGAGGCGTGGGGGATGGGCAGTTACTGCTCCTTCGACGCCGACCCCGGCATCGTCGCCGCCCGCGCCTTCGAGGCCCCGCGCCGACCCGGGGTGCGCTTCCACGGCCTGGTCACGGTCTCCCTCGGCGGCAGGGGGACGATCCGCCATGTCATCAACGGAACCGGTGGCCCCGCGGACGCGAGGAGCGGGGTGGCCCATGTCGTGTCGTATCCGTAGCCGACCGTTCCCCGCGCGCCCGGCCACAGGGCATCGAGAACCGGACGACTGTCCTGATTTCGCTCTTGAGTTCGGCCACTCCCTGCGTGGATGATCTCGGAGAACAAGGGGGAGCCATGGGGACCGACACGAGTGCGGTAGTGGATCTGGCAGCGTCGGGGGACGAGTTCGCCAGACACCCGCACCGGGTCTACGCGGAGCTCCGCGAGCGGGGACCGGTCCACCGGGTGCGCATGCCGGAGGGCGCACTCGCATGGCTGGTCGTCGGGTACGACGAGGTACGCGCCACGCTCAACGACCCGCGGTTGTCGAAGGACTGGCGGAGCGCCTCCGAAGCGATCGGGCTGACGCCCGTGGCCTCGGGCCCCCACATGCTGATCCTCGACCCGCCGCACCACACGCGGCTGCGCAAGCTCGTCGCCAAGGAGTTCACCCCGCGGCGTGTCGAGGAGATGGCGCCGCGCGTGCAGCAGATGACCGACGAGCTGCTCGACGCCATGCTCGCGGCCCCGGACCGGCGCATCGACCTCGTCGACGCGCTGTCCTTCCCGCTGCCCATGGGTGTCATCTGCGAGCTGCTCGGCGTGCCCTCCCTCGACCGGGAGGCCTTCCGCGCCTGGTCCAACACGGCCGTCGGGTCCGCCCCGCCGGCGGCGAAGGCCGTCGCGGCCCGCGAGGTCGGGGCCTATCTCGCCGAGCTGGTCGCCGCCAAGCGCGAGACGCCCGGTGACGACCTGCTGAGCGCGCTGATCCGCGCCACCGACGCGGACGGCGACCGGCTCTCGCCCGAGGAACTCCTCGGCATGGCCTGGATCCTGCTCGTCGCCGGCCACGAGACGACCGTCAACCTCATCTCCAACGGCGTCCTCGCGCTCCTGCGCCACCCCGACCAGCTGGCGGACCTGCGCGCGGACTTCGGCCTGCTGGAGAACGCGGTCGAGGAGATGCTGCGCTACGACGGGCCGCTGGAGACCCCGACGTACCGCTTCACCACCGAGCCCATGGAGATCGGCGGCACCCTCATACCGGGCGGCGGCGAACTGGTCCTGCCCGTCCTCGCCGACGCCGACCGCGACCCGGCCCGCTTCGACGACCCCGGCCGCTTCGACATCCGCCGCGACGCCCGCGGCCACATCGCCTTCGGTCACGGCATCCACTACTGCCTGGGCGCGCCGCTGGCCCGCCTGGAGGCCCGGATCGCCGTCCGCTCGCTGCTGGAGCGCTTCCCGGACCTCGCCCTGGACGCCCACCCCGACTCACTGACCTGGCGTCAGGGCCTGCTCATCCGGGGCCCGCACCGCCTGCCGGTCCGCTTCTGACCCCGCGCGCTCAGCCGGCGGCCGGCGGGCGCCGCGCGAGCTCGCCCCGGGCCTGCGCCAGCTCCTCCCGGGCGCGCCGCCTGGTGTCGGCACTCGCCGACGGCTGGTGCTCCAGGAAGGACTCCACGAAGCCGGCGCGGCGGTCCGGCGGATAGCGGTCCTGCGTCAGGAACGGCAGGTCGTTGGCGACCATGCTGCGGGCGACGAGCAGCGGAATGGCGCTGTGCAACGGCCGGAAATCGGGGTTGTGCAGACCCGGCCCGGGGTGTCCGGGGAAGAACTCGCCGAGCATCATGCCGCCGGCCACGAACTCCGGCTTGGCGCGTTCGTGGACGCGGACGACGACCTCGGCGGGCGCTTCGGTCAGGACGAGGACGATGGTCTTGTCGATGGTGTGCTGGCCGCTGATCGGCTCCATGGCCAGCCAGTGCGCCTTGAGCGCGGCGACGGCGGCCGTCAGCGCGCCCTCGTCACCGGCCGGCGGATCGGCCAGGGCGAAGCGGATCAGGTCCAGGCGCTGCGACAGCGGCACGAAGGGGCAGACCGCGCCCCGGCGGCCGAGGTCGGGGTGGGGGCGCGCGACATGGCGGTCGACCCAGTCGTGAACCGGGCGGAGCGTCGCGTGCCCGGCGGCCTCCCGCTGGTCGTACAGCCGGATGCGCGAGAGATCGGGTGCCGGGCGGCTGCCCGGACGGTCGGTGTGTCCGTATCCATGGCTCATGGCTCGTTCCCCCGGTCATGGTGTCTGGTAAACACAAAAACGAGCCAGACCGGGACCGAGGTTGAGCCATGCGTACAAAGTCGCTCGATCGTGTCGCTACCGGACACTCATCGGGACCAGGGCGGCTACGCCGCCAGCTGGCCCCCGAACTCGGCCAGCAGTAAGGCGGAGGCCGCCAGCAGCAGTACCCCCGAGCCGCCGAGCAGCAGCCGGTAGCCGCGGGTCCCGATCCGGTGGCGGGCGCGGGCCACTGTCAGCGCCAGTGCCGCCTTGCTGCCGACGAGCAGGGCGTAGAAGCCGAAGAGGAAGCCCCCGGCGCCCGGCGGGCCCTGCCGCCAGGCCGCGACCAGCAGCGGCCCGCCGGTGGTCAGCCAGAACATCCACGGATGCGGGCTGAGCAGATTGACCAGCGCCCCCTGCCACAGCGTCCGCCTGCCCTCGGCCCGCGCCTCGGCGGTCTGCCGGGCGGCCGGGATCTCGGCGGTCCGCGCCTCGCGCAGGGTCGTCACCGCCAGCCAGGCCAGGAAGAGCCCGCCGACGACCCCGCCGGCGGCGATCGCCCGCTCCGGCAGCACCGACAGGACGGTCACGCACAGGACGATCACGGGCAGGTCCGTCAGCAGCGGCACCGCCGCCACCCGCAGCCCCACCCCCAGGCCGCCGCGCAACGTCCCCGAGAGCACCAGTGCGAGCAGGGGGCCCGGGCTGATCCCCGCGCTGAAGCCCAGTGCCACCCCCAGAGCCAGCTCTTCCACGGCCTCGCCCTTCCCTCGCTGCACCGGATATCAGCTGATATCCCATGAATGCATAGGACATCTGCGCTGACATCTGTATTGCACAAGACGCGACCGAGAGGCGCGGAGTTGACGGCACGCTCACTCATATCGGTCAGTTCGTCCCGGAGATGTGCGCATGTCCGGACAACCTGACCTCCGAACTTCCCGTCATCCGGTCCCGCGGCTACGCTCCCTTCGTGGCGAAGCATTCATCCCTCCAGTTCACCCTGGACCGCAGCAGCCCTGTCCCGCTCTACTACCAGCTGTCCCAGCAGCTCGAAGCCGCGATCGAGCAGGGCGGGCTGGCCCCGGGCAGCCTCCTCGGCAATGAGATCGACCTCGCCGCGCGGCTCGGGCTGTCCCGGCCCACCGTCCGGCAGGCCATCCAGTCGCTGGTCGACAAGGGGCTGCTCGTACGCCGCCGGGGCGTCGGTACCCAGGTCCTGCACAGCCAGGTCAAGCGCCCGCTGGAGCTCAGCAGCCTGTACGACGACCTGGAGGCGGCCGGGCAGCGGCCCGCCACCCGGGTCCTGCGCCACACCACCGAATCCGCCACCGCGCGCGTCGCCGCCGCCCTCGGCGTCCCCGAGGGCGCCGAAGTCGTCCTCGTCGAGCGGCTGCGCCTCGCGCACGGCGAGCCCATGGCCCGCCTGTGCAACCACCTGCCCACGGGCCTCCTCGACCTCGACGAGGGCAAGCTGACCGGAACCGGCCTCTACCGGCTGATCCGCACGGCCGGCATCACCCTGCACAGCGCCCGCCAGACGGTCGGGGCACGCGCCGCGACCGCCGCCGAGGGCGAGCTGCTGGCCGAGCCGGAGGGAGCGCCGCTGCTGACGATGGAGCGGACGACGTACGACGACACCGGGCGCGCGGTGGAGTTCGGCTCGCACCTCTACCGGGCGTCGCGCTACGCCTTCGACTTCCAGCTCCTGGTGCGTCCGTAGGGGCGCCCGCGGTGGTGCCCCCAGTGGTGTCCGCGGCGGCGCCGAACAGGTCAGTCCGTCAGAATGTTCGGACAAAGTATTGACGCGGTGCGCCGCCCGCCGCTAGAACTCCACCCACATGCAGCAGCCCTGAGCGGTACCCGCTGAAGCCCCCGGGGTCAGCGGTGACGGATGGTGACGGATACTTGGGCGGTCGGTCCCGCAGGACAAGGGCCCGGCCGCACCGTGACAGACAGTGAGAAGGGCAACTCCTCGTGGCAAGGGTTCGGACAGGCGTACGTGCGGTGAGCGCCGTGCTGGCAGCGGTGCTCGGCGCCACCCTGGCGGGGTGCAGCAGTACGGGCGGCAAGCGTGCGGAGGAGCGGGCCGCCAAGGCCGCCCAGGGGCGCGCCAACGTCAGCACGCCCCGCTGGACCTTCGCGATGGTCACCCACTCGGGCGATGGCGACACCTTCTGGGACATCGTCCAGAGCGGCGCCAAGCAGGCGGCCGCCAAGGACAACATCAAGTTCCTCTACGCCCATGACGTGGAGGGCAACAAGCAGGCCCAGAACGTGCAGGCCATGATCGACCAGAAGGTCGACGGCCTGATCGTCACGCTCGCCAAGCCCGACGCCATGAAGGACGTCGTCGCCAAGGCGAAGAAGGCCGGCATCCCGGTGATCACCGTGAACTCCGGCTCCGAGAAGTCCCAGCAGTTCGGCGCGCTCACCCACATCGGCCAGGACGAGACCATCGCCGGCGAGGCCGTCGGCGAGCAGCTCAACCAGCGCGGGAAGAAGAAGGCCGTCTGCGTCCTGCACGAGCAGGGCAACGTCGGCCACGAGCAGCGCTGCGACGGGGTGAAGAAGACCTTCAAGGGCGACCTGCAGAACCTCTACGTCGAGGGCACCAACATGCCCAACGTGCAGTCGTCCATCGAGGCGAAGCTCCAGTCCGACAAGGACATCGACGCCGTCGTCACCCTCGGTGCCCCCTTCGCGCCCACCGCCGTCAAGGCCGCCGAGCAGGCCGGCAGCAAGGCGGAGGTCGACACCTTCGACCTCAACGCCAAGGTCGCCGACGCGCTCAAGGACGGCACGCTCGGCTTCGCCGTCGACCAGGACCCGTACCTCCAGGGCTACGAGGCCGTGGACCTGCTGTGGCTCTACAAGTACAACGCCGACATGCTCGGCGGCGGCCGCCCGGTCCTCACCGGTCCGCAGATCATCACCAAGGACGACGCCAAGGCCCTGGCGACGTACACCAAGCGGGGCACCCGATGAGCGCCCCCGCGGCCGCCCCCGTACAGGACACGACCGACGAGCGGCTGGTGCGCCGCTCGTACCTGCGCCGGCTGCTCGGCCGGCCGGAGCTCGGCTCGGTCGTCGGCGCCGTCGCCGTCTTCGTCTTCTTCTCGGTCGTCGCGAGCAGCTTCCTCCAGGCGTCCAGCCTGTCCACGGTGCTCTACGCCTCCTCGACCATCGGCATCATGGCGGTGCCGGTGGCGCTGCTGATGATCGGCGGCGAGTTCGACCTGTCGACCGGTGTGATGGTGACCAGCTCCGCGCTGATCTCGTCGATGGTCAGCTACCAGATGACGGCGAACGTCTGGGTGGGCGTCGGGGTCTCGCTCCTGGCGACCCTGGCCTTCGGCTTCTTCAACGGCTTCATGCTCACCCGCACCAAGCTGCCCAGCTTCATCATCACGCTCGGCACCTTCCTGATGCTCACGGGCCTGAACCTCGGCTTCACCAAGCTCATCAGCGGCACCGTCTCCAGCAAGAGCATCGGTGACATGGAGGGCTTCGAGTCCGCCCGCACCCTCTTCGCCTCCCATCTGACGATCGGCGACGTCGACCTCCAGGTGACCATCCTGTGGTGGTTCGGCCTGGTCGCGCTGGCCACCTGGGTGCTGCTGCGCACCCGCGTCGGCAACTGGATCTTCGCGGTCGGCGGCGGCGCGGACGCGGCCCGCGCGGTCGGTGTGCCGGTCAACAAGACCAAGATCGGCCTGTACATGGCCGTCGCCTTCTGCGCCTGGATCTCCGGCCAGCACCTGCTGATGTCGTACGACGTGGTCCAGTCGGGCGAGGGCGTCGGCAACGAGTTCCTCTACATCATCGCGGCCGTCATCGGCGGCTGCCTGATGACCGGCGGCTACGGCTCGGCCATCGGCTCCGCGGTCGGCGCGTTCATCTTCGGCATGACCAGCAAGGGCATCGTGTACGCGCAGTGGAACCCGGACTGGTTCAAGTTCTTCCTCGGGGCGATGCTCCTCCTGGCGACCCTGCTGAACGCATGGGTCCGCAAGCGGGCGGAGGCGAGCAAGTGAGTGCGCTGGTCGAGCTGACGGACGTCAGCAAGTTCTACGGCAACATCCGGGCCCTCGAAGGGGTGTCCCTGGAGGTCCACGCGGGTGAGATCACCTGTGTGCTGGGCGACAACGGCGCGGGCAAGTCCACGCTGATCAAGATCATCGCGGGGCTGCACCGGCACGACGCCGGCAGCTTCGAGATCGAGGGCGAGGAGACGCGGCTCGCCTCGCCCCGGGAGGCCCTGGACCGCGGCATCGCCACGGTCTACCAGGACCTGGCGGTCGTCCCCCTGATGCCGGTCTGGCGGAACTTCTTCCTCGGCTCCGAGCCGACGAAGGGCACCGGCCCGTTCAAGCGCCTCGACGTGCGGAGGATGCGCGAGACGACGCGCACGGAACTGCTGCGCATGGGCATCGACCTGCGCGACGTCGACCAGCCCATCGGCACGCTCTCCGGCGGCGAGCGCCAGTGCGTGGCGATCGCGCGGGCCGTCTACTTCGGGGCGAAGGTCCTCGTCCTGGACGAGCCCACGGCGGCGCTCGGCGTCAAGCAGTCGGGCGTCGTCCTGAAGTACGTGGCCGCCGCCCGGGACGCGGGCCTCGGCGTGGTCCTGATCACCCACAACCCGCACCACGCGTACCTCGTCGGCGACCGGTTCGTGCTGCTCAAGCGCGGGGCGATGGCCGGCAGCCACGCGAAGTCGGAGATCGCCCTGGACGAGCTCACCCGCCAGATGGCCGGCGGCAGCGAGCTCGACCAGCTCAGCCACGAACTGGAACGGGCGGGCGTCACCTCCACCGAGGACGACTGAGCGCGCGCGGCGGGTGGTTCCCTCCCGCCCACCCGTAACCCGGTATGCCACGCCGGCCGGGCGGGGACGGGCCCGCGCCCACCGCCGCGGGCTCCTCGGCAACCGCACGGTTCCGGGTCACGGGTGGGCGGGAGGGAAGGGCCCGCCGCCCACGGCGCGGCACGGGCCCACGGGCCGGGCCCCGTCGCGCGGCGGCACAGCCGCACGCGATGCGCGGCGCGGGCCCACGGGCCGGACCCGGTCGCGCAGCGGCACAGGCCGCACGCGATGCGCGGCGCGGGCCCACGGGCCGGACCCCGTCGCGCGGCGGCACAGCCGCACGCGTCCGCACGCGATGCGGTACGGACCGCTCCCGTGAGGCACAATCGGCGACGACGGGGCAGCCCGTCACCCACCCGTACGCCCGAGGCGCACCGCCTCCCGAGACCCCGCAGGGACGACGACTCGTGCGAGCCCGCCCCCGTACACCCGCCGGAGGCCACGCCGTGGCGGAGGTGCCGCGATGAGCATGTACCGCGACCTCCACAGGGGTACGGCCAGAGCGACCGTGCTGCGTACCGTCGGCACCCGCGAGCGCCGCTCGCACCTCACCGCACCCCGCGTCCCCACCGTCGGGATCGACATCGGCGGCACCAAGGTCATGGCCGGCGTCGTCGACGCGGACGGCAACATCCTGGAGAAGCTCCGCACGGAGACCCCGGACAAGTCCAAGAGCCCCAAGGTCGTCGAGGACACCATCACCGAGCTGGTTCTCGACCTCTCCGACCGGCACGACGTGCACGCCGTCGGCATCGGCGCGGCCGGCTGGGTCGACGCCGACCGCAACCGGGTGCTGTTCGCCCCGCACCTGTCCTGGCGGAACGAGCCGCTGCGCGACCGCCTCGCCGGCCGCCTCGCCGTCCCCGTCATGGTCGACAACGACGCCAACACCGCCGCCTGGGCGGAGTGGCGCTTCGGCGCAGGCCGTGGCGAGGACCACCTGGTGATGATCACCCTGGGTACGGGCATCGGCGGCGCCATCCTGGAGGACGGCCAGGTCAAGCGCGGCAAGTTCGGCGTGGCCGGAGAGTTCGGCCATATGCAGGTCGTTCCCGGCGGCCACCGCTGTCCCTGCGGCAACCGCGGCTGCTGGGAGCAGTACAGCTCCGGCAACGCCCTGGTGCGCGAGGCCCGCGAGCTGGCCGCCGCCGAGTCGCCGGTCGCGTACGGCATCACCGACCGCGTCGGCGGCAACATCTCCGAGATCACCGGCCCGCTCATCACCGAGCTGGCCCGCTCCGGCGACGCCATGTGCGTCGAACTGCTCCAGGACATCGGCCAGTGGCTGGGCGTGGGCATCGCCAACCTCGCCGCCGCCCTCGACCCGTCCTGCTTCGTCATCGGCGGTGGCGTCAGCGCCGCCGACGACCTGCTGATCGGCCCCGCCCGGGACGCCTTCCGCCGCCATCTCACCGGCCGCGGCTACCGCCCCGAGGCCCGCATCGTCAAGGCCCAGCTGGGCCCCGAGGCCGGCATGGTCGGCGCCGCCGACCTGGCCCGGCTCGTCGCCCGCCGCTTCCGCCGCGCCAACCGCCGCCGCGTCGAGCGCTACGAGCGGTACGCGCGGGCGGGCCGCGGGTGACGGCCACCATGGAGCACGAACGCACCGCCGCGCCCGACGGGCCCCGGAGCCCGTCCGGTGGCCGGGGACACCGCTGGGTCAAACCCTTCATCATCTTCCTGCTCGTCGCCATCCCCGCCGGCTACCTCTACATCTCCGCGATGCAGAGCCGCGGCGGCAGCCAGTCCAAGAAGGAGCAGGCCGCCGCGTCCGGCCTGGAGGAGGGCTGGCCCTCCCAGCTCCAGCGCCGCATCTACGAGGTGTGGATCCCGCCGTACTCGGAGGACGTCGCCAACTACGAGACCAACTCGTGGAAGGCGAGCTCGCTGTACGTGCAGTTCACCACCACCCGCGACGGCCTGGAGAAGTTCCTGGCCAAGTCGGGCACCAGCATGGGCGATCTGGAGGAGGGCGAGGTGACCGTCGGCGAGGACGAGGCCGCCGAGGTCGGCTGGAACTTCGGCGCGGGCCACCACTGGGCGGGCGTCGAGGTGGACCGGGACAAGCCCGAACCGTCCCTGGAGATCACCGCCAATCTGGACAATCCGCAATACCCCAAGGTCTATCTGGTCTCCACGACCACACCGTGACGACGACCCCTTGGCACCGACCCTCCGCCCCGGCGGATAGCGTGGCGCGAGTGAGCGAGAAGCAGACCCTTCAGTACCGGACCGACGGCCCCGAGGACGGGCCCGTACTCGTCCTACTGGCGCAGATGGGGCGGGTCCGGGCGGAGTAGGAGCGGGCGGCCGCGATGAGGCCCAAGCCCAGGCCGGCGAAGGCTAGACCGCCGAAGGCGACCATCCAGGTGATCCCGGAACTGGTGGTGAACGCTCCCCCCGACGGTTTCAGCTTCGGCAGTACTCCGGTAGCGCTGAGCGGGGCGTAGATCAGCAGGACGACTCCGTATACCGACAGGCCGACGGAGCACAACCACGCTGGCAGCAAGGGCAGTAGGCGTGGGACTCGCCGCCCAGAGAGGATCAGGGTCCATCGGGGGAACACTTGCCCCCACGGGTACAGCAGTCCCAGCAACAGGAAAATCGCAGCCATCGCGGCCAGCACGGTGACATCGATTCCCACCGATGCGAGGGCCTTTGCCAGCCCCGACTCGCCTGCGTTCGTCTCCCGCCACCCTTGCGCCGTGACGCCGATCGCATCGCCACCCAGCGTCCAGATGGTCTTGACGCCAGCCCACGGCAGAAGCCCGCACATGAGCAGGTAGACCGCGACTCGGGTTCGCTTCGACGCGACGGAGGGGCCAGGGTGGGCAAGCGGACCGTCAAAAACACCCGCGTGGTCCTGTCCGCACCGAGGGCACCTGCCTCGCAGCCGTCGGCGGTACGACATTCCGACGAGGATGAGAAGAGCGGCGCCCACCGCGCTCAACAGCGCGGTGAACAGGCGCTGGATCTCATTGCAGGTGAGCGGGATCAGGCCGTCGGGGCTGGTCCCGTCGTCGGTCGGGGCCTGGTCGCGGCGTTCGCGGGCGGCGGTGATGGCGAGGAAGGCGTGGGCGAGCAGGGCCAGGGTGACCCAGCGGTGCCAGGAGTCCCAGCGGCGCACTTGGTGCTCGTCCAGTCCCGCCAGTCCCTTCGAGCTCTGGAACGTCTCCTCCACCGTCCATCGACTTCCCGCGACCCTGACCAGCGTGGACAGCGGCACCGGGCGGGCCGGGTAGCAGCGGTAGTGGGCCAGCTCGCCGTTCGTGCGGTTGCGGCGGATCACCAGGTGCTGATGGCCCGTCGGATCACCTGCGGTGATGGCGACCAACGCCCAGTCGTAGTAGCGGTGTCCCTTCGCCCCTTGTCCGGCGGACACTTTCTGCCAGGCCGGGCGCGGGATGCGTTTGGCGAGGTGGTCGGCGCGCTGGGTGCCGGCCGTGGTGGGGATGCGGTGGGTGCACGAGACCGCGAGCACGTAGCCGAGCCCGCGTGCCTCCAAAGCGGCCCGCAGTTTCGGGTTGTCGCCGTAGACCTCGTCGCCGGCCACCCACGCGGCCGGGGCTCCGGCATTCAGGACGCGTTCGATCATCTGCTGGGCCGACTGAGGCTTGGTCGCGAAGCCGACTTCGTCCGGGACGGCGGCCTGTTCGCGTCGGTCGACGTCGCCGGTCCAGGACTTGGGCAGGTACAGGGCGCGGTCGATGCCCGGCGTGCCCGTGCTGGGATGTGTAGGTGAGGTAAACGGCGACTTGGGCGTTCTCTATCCTGCCAGCGGTGCCGGTGTACTGGCGCTGCACGCCCACGGTGCGGGTGCCCTTCTTCAGGTCGCCGGTCTCGTCGACCACCAGCACCGCTTGGTCGTCCGCCAGGTGCTCCAGCACGTAGTTGCGCAGGTCGTCGCGGACCAGGTCGGCGTCCCACTTTGCCCGCCCTAGAAGGTGCTGCAGCCCGTCCGTGGTGGCGTCCCCGACATGCTCGGCGATCGTCCAACAGTTCTTGCGCGGCAGGTCCGCCAGCAGCCCAAGCACCAATTGCCTTACCCGACGCCGGGGTTCGACCCGGACGAACCGACCGGCGATCCGGCCCATCAGGCATTCGAACGCCTCCCGCCAGCGGACAGGGTCCACGCTGTGCCCTGCGACTACCGCATGATCTTCAGTCTTCACACGCCGATGATCAGCGGTGACCGCACCCGTCTCAGTGCCGGCCTCCACCAGCGAGATCACGATCTACGGCTGGAGTACTGGGCGAGAAGGCAGGCAAGCGTTTGGGCATCGACTCCATCCCGGTTCGGCACTCGACATTCCGGATGTAAAGACCCTTCCGTGCTTATAGGAGTAGAACGACAAAGAGCAGGATTTGTATTTATTCTTCGCGTCATCTTTGTCGGGGATAGTGCTTGGTCAAGTTTTCGGCTATTGTTTCATTGGCCATGAATCGGACGTGAATCAGGGGGGGAACGTGCAGATCTCGACGCGTAACCGAATTGCAGCCATCTTCGCGGCCACCACTATGCTGGTTGGCTGCGCTGTGACTCTGGGGGGCAGGCAGTGCAGTTGCCGCACCCCCAAGCGCCGAATTCAGCGCGCACCCTATGCAGTCGGACGGCTCCCGGTCTATTTACATCAAGCGGAACGGCAAAGTTGTCGGCGCAGGAAAGTGGATAGCCAACGGTGACATCCTGAGGGCTGAGGATGATGAGTCCGATGGTTACTACATTACGGCCGTACTGAGTACCGGTCGAGACGTAAACACAAAGGGCAAGCCTGCGCCTTCAAAGGTCGACGATGCCGGAAATCTGCCTGAGGACAAAACCTATACGATGTTTGTTTGCATTGGCAATGACAGTACTGGCCTGAATTGCTCGGGAAATTACTCCGTAAGGTCATGATTGCCGGGTTTACGTAGGATGCGGTGCCGAATCGGCGTCATTCACGGCCGCCTCCGTCCGGCGGACCATGCTCCGGCGGCAGCAACTGGCCGATGCGGCGATCGGCACCCTCGCCCGCTCCGGCATGCGCGGACTCACTCACCGCGCGGTCGACCAGTCCGCCGGGGTCCCGGCCGGCTCGTGCTCGTACTACTTCCGGACACGCCAACAGCTCCTGCAAGCCGCCGTCGAACGTCTGGTCGAACTGGACATCGCCGAAATCGACGATCGCCCTGCCCTCACCGGGCCCGCGAGCACCGCCCAGCTCGCCGAGGCCACTGCGGACCTCATCGAGCACTGGACCACCAGCGGCCGCGAACGCATGCTCGCCCGCTACGAGCTGGCCCTGGAAGCGCCCCGGTGCCCCGAGCTCCGTACCGCCCTGCACGCCGCGGGCAGTCGCCACCGGGCCGTGGCCGAGAACCTGCTCGCCACTGCGGGCGCCCCTGCCCCCGCGACACATGCAAACGCGTTCGTGGCGCTCCTGGACGGCATCCTCTTCACCCAGCTGACGGCGGCAGCCCCACATCGGCTCACCCCTGAGCAGCTGCGCCGAGCCCTCCTCAACCTGATCCACGCCTGCACCGGGCCGCAGCATCCCTGACCCCTGAGCCCTTTACGGCTCTGATCAATATTTCGGTATGGCCGAGCGTGACCGCCATGGGGTGAGCAACACGCGCCGTCGGACGAGGTCGAAGTTGGCTCGCCCATACCCTTGGCGCTTGAGGAACTTGACCCGATTTACATGCCCTTCAACCATGGCGCTGGAGTAGGGCAGGGTGAGGCCGGCGGTCACGGCGCAACCCCGGCCGCGAAGCGCCGGGGTTGCCTGTGTGCGTTCCTGGCAGTGGGAAGGGTCGGGAGCCTCCTTGACCTGAAGTGCGATTGAGCTTCTAGCGTGTCCTGGAGTTGATCATCTGACGACAGGAGAACGTGCTCATGATCCTCGTGACCGGAGCCACCGGAAACATAGGAAGTGCTCTGCTGAGGGAGTTGCACGGATGCGGTGTGGGGCCGCTGAGGGGATTCACCCGTGACGCCGCACGGGCCGCGTTCCCCGAAGGTGTCGAGACCGTTGAGGGTGATTTCGCGGAGCCGGAGTCGTTCGAGCCTGCTCTGGACGGGGTGCGCTCGCTGTTCCTCGTGTCGCGTCTGGGTTCGGATGCCGACATCCTTGAGGCCGCCAGACTGGCGGGTGTGGAGCACGTGGTGCTGGTGTCGTCCATCACGGTCCAGACCCATCCCCACCTGGGCCCGGCCGGCGAGAACCTGGCGGTCGAGCGGCTGCTCCTGGACAGCGGCATGGCCTGGACGATCCTGCGGCCGACGCAGTTTGCCTCGAACGCTCTGATGTGGGCGGCGTCGGTCCGTGCCCGTGAGACGGTCCGTGCGCCGTATGCGGACACCGGGCTGCCCACGATCCACCCCGCGGACATCGCGTCGGTGGCGCGGGTGGCGTTGACCGAGCCCGGCCACCAGGGGCGGACGTATGCCCTGACCGGTCCACAGTCGGTGACCGCCCGGCAGCAGGTCGATGCCATCTCGGCAGCGCTCGGGCGGGAGGTGCCCTTCAGCGAGATCAGTCGGCAGGAGGCTCACGCTCAGATGGCCGCGGTCTTCGGGGACGAGGCCGCGGAGGCGGTGCTTGACGTCACGGGCGGGGACGTCAATGACGAGCTGCTGGCGGTGCGGGACACGGTTTCACGGGTCACCGGCTCCCCGGCCAGACCGTTCCAGCAGTGGGCTGCGGAGAATGCCGACTTCTTCCGCTGAGCACCCGGCCCGTCAGGGCGGTCGGCTGGTGGTTCTCGAGCATGGGGGTCAGAGTCCAGGCACAGGGCAAGTTGGTGCTAGTCCTGCCGCAGGACCGCCAGTGCGAAGGCCAGTCGGCGCTCCAGCCAACTCGCTTGCGGCACGTACAACTTGATGCCCTGCGTATGCCCAGCCGTCAACGCGACCTCGTCGTCCGCACGCCAGGTGACGGGCTTCGTCGGACGTGTGGAGCTGTGGTTGTCACTCGCCGCGTCTCCGTAGAGCACGGAGTCGGCAACGCTGCCGATCAGAGAGCCTGCACCCCGCACGGTGGCGTCCGCACCGCGGGCCGCGATCTCCTTCGCGCTGCCCTTGGCCCAGTGGTAGCGGGCCACGACGTCGGGATGCCCCGGCTGCCGCAGCCACCAGCCGTGCTGCACCGCACGCTTGGCGGCCGGAGTACGGAACACCAGGCCCAGCTCCTGCCCGGCCTGGTCCCGTACCTGATAGCGCTCGCCGCCTCTGCCGCCGCTCGCGGGCTCGACGGTGCACAGCAGCTCCCCGGCCTCCATGGCGTCGTACAGCTCGTACGACCGGACCTCCAAGTCCCGCTGCTCGACGAACGCGGCGGGCGCGAAGTAGCGCTCCCCATCGAGGGTCACCGGCATACGCACCGCCCGCCGGCCGACCAGCCCCTTCTTCCGGAAGGCAGACGGGCGCACCACCTCGCCGACCACGAACCCGCCCTCGGTGTCCCAGTGCACCGGGACGACCGGCGGGTCCACCTTCTTCTTGCCGAACACTCCGGTCTCCTCCCAGACCCCGCACCGTCGGAATGCTCAGTTCATGGCCCCGAAGAGCAAGGCGAATCCGGCGAACACCCCGACGGCCACCAACATCACAAGACCCGCGTACAGCACGCACACCCACCCTGTCACGATCGAGGCGAGCGCCCACCACCGGCCGGGCAGCCCTTGACGCTTGGCCCGTCGGCGGGCCACATGGCCCGAGACGATCGCGGTCAGCGCGGCCAGCTCCACGAACACGAACCAGCCGATCGTCGCTGGCATGTAGAAACTCGCCGCCGACGCCCACATGCTGCCACTCGCCACGATGACCGCCGTCACGGCGGCACCCATGCTGATCGCGGCGGCCCGGTTCTCCGGCTGTATCCGTACCGCTTCCCCCGTGTCGATCATGGCGGGAAGCCTAGCAATCGCGGCCGCACCCATACCGTCCACTGCCTAGGTGAGGTTCAAGGACGGGCTCTCACGGTCGTGAGAGGCCCGGCCGGTGCGGCTGCGGCCGCCGACGCCGCCCGCGCGGTGGCCGGCAACGGCAGCGGCCGCCCGGGCGTCCTGGTCCAGGCGTGCGCCGTCGGCACGGAGTACAGCGTTGAGTCCCTCACACAGGACGGCACCACGACGCACCTCGCCGGTCACCCGCAAGCAGGTGACCGGCGGCCCGAGACGAGTCGAGACGGGGCACAGCCTCCCCGTCCACCTCCCCCGGTTGTGGAGGCGGCCGTGTACCGGGAGGTGGAGGCGGCCATCCGGGCGGCCGGTATCCGGCACGGCGCCTCGCACACCGAGGTCATCATCGACGCGGACGGGCGGTGCACGGTCATCGAGATCGGCGCTCGCCTCGCCGCCGGGCAGATCGGAGTCCTGCTCCAGCACGCCCTGGGCATCGATGTCTGGGCGGCCCTCCTCGACGTCGCCTTCGGCCGCCCGGCCGCGCTCGCGCCCACCGCCCGGAGTATGCCACCGTGCGGTTCGTGACCAGCCCGTGCGCCGGACGGCTGGCGTCGCTCTCCGGGTTCCCGACGGTGGGGCCGGGCGTGCCGTTCGTCCGCTGGCGGGCGGCAATCGGCGGCACGGTCCACGAGCCGGGCGCCAACGGGCACCGGTTGGGGTCGTTCTGCTGCCGGAAGAACGCCGGCCACGCTCTGCGCGGATACGTCCCCAGGTGCTCAGGGGCCGGGATGCCACCCAGGTGGGTCTGGATCATCCAGTCCCGGCCGATCACCTCATGCGATCAGTCCGCAGCGAGCACCTGCGGCATCAACGGCGTGATCACAGCCAGCCAGGGCTGGCTCGCGTACTCGTTCCGCATCAGGTGGCGCTCGCTGCGGAACTGGCGGCCCTCACAGGGTGCCCCGCTCGCCGGCTGTTCGTCACATACACCGCGTGCGGGATACGGCAGGAACGCATCCGTCCTGGTGACGCCCCGAGGAACAAGGCCACCGCCGCCTTCGGCGATGGGGTGCTCGGCGCCCGCTTCCTGCCGGACGCGGCCCACGCTTGGGCTGAAGTACTCGGGGAACGGCCACGAGTGCGTCGAGGTCTCCGACGACCTCATCAAGACCGACGGGCTCGTACCGGTCCGGGACAGCAAGAACCCAAGCGGACCCAAGCTGGTCTTCTCGGGGACGGCCTGGTCCGCGTTCATCCGTAGCGGCTGCGCACGCCAGCTCGCCGTTTAGCGCCGCACACAAACGCGGCTCGCCCCAGCGGAATTGGGGTGAGTCGCGCTGTGCTGTCCGGACCAACGCAGCATAGACATTCCGGCCTGGCAACGGCAGTGGACCGCCAGCGCGAGGAGGGTAACTGTCATGCCCGCGGTAGACACCTGCACTCCTTGCCCGGAATCGGCTGCCCCGAGTCTTGATCGGCACCTTGCCGACCGCTCGGGCGTGCTTGTGGATACAGCTCAACTATCGGTGCTTGGACGGCATTTGCGAGTAGTCCCGGTTAGGCCCTAGTCAACACGGAGGACGTTGCGAGGCCGTTACGGCCGGTCATGGCTCAGCTGTGCATTTCGCGATCAGCTCTGAACATGGAGCGACACGCTCCTGCCTGCCGCGCGACAAGGTGTGTGCCGTTGCGGTCTTGGACGTGCTCGCGCGCCCACCGGAGGGCACTGTGGGCGGGTGGGCGTACAGGATGTGGACACTGCCTTCACGGCGCTCGGGGCGGTCTTCTCAGGGGTGGCGGCCCTCGCTGCGGTCATGGTGGCGCGCTGGCAGACCACGTTCGGGCGCCGCCTCGCCCTGGAGTCGATGAGTACACAGGCCGCTGTGGAGCGGACGCTGCGGCTGGAGGCGGAGCGGTGCGAGGCGTGGACGGCGTTCCTGCGCGCTTCGGACGCGTTCACCGACGCGGTGTGGAGGCTGGGGGAGACGGACCCGCGGTCCCGGGCGGAAGAACTGCGCGCCAGGAGCCAGGCGCTGACGGAAGCCTGCTCAGGGTTGCGGATCCTCGGCCCTGATGCCGTCGTCCGGCACGCGGAGGCGGTACGGGAGCGGTGCGCGCGCATGGAACGGTATGCGGTCAGGCGGGCCGTGGTGCGGTCCGCGCTGGATGCCCTGCAGAGACGGTGGTGTCCGGGGAACGCGGAGCGGTGCGAGGAGCGGTGCGGGGGCAGTGACGCGCACGGCTGCGCCTGGTTGGCGTACGTGATGCTCGAAGGCTGGGGTGACCGCGACGAGGACGACCGCCCCGACGACCTCGACTACCTGGAGTACCTGATCCGGGAGAGTGGCGTCCTCGCGGGCGACGGCGCGCCGGCGGAGAGCGGCGTGCTGACCGAAGACGACCTGCGCCAGCTCCTGGCCGTCGCCAGCAACCCCGTCTCGTGGGACCTCCTGTCCGCCGAGGACCGCTGGCTCCGCCCGCGCACCGGCTACGACGAGGGCCGCGGCGTGTTCGTCAGCTCGGTCCGCGCCTTCCTGGTCGAAACCGGCGGGGCGACGACAGCGGCCTAGCGTCCGACACTGTCGGGGATCTTTTATCGAGCTGAAGGACGTAATGTCTGTCGCGATTCCGGGGGCCTCGCCGTGGGGTCATGACCGGTTGGGTCGTGACGGGGCGCCCGCCGGTACAGCCGCAAGCGCGAGACAGCCAAGCCCTTACTGGAGAAGACCTCTGGGGTATGAGCCCAGCGAGCCCGAGCTGCTCTACACGCGTCGGCACGGTCTCGGCTTGTCGAACCAACGGACTCACCGGCGGCCTGACAGCCTCCCGTCGCGGTAGGCCGCAGGGCCCGTACCGCTGTGCGCCGGGTCGGCGAGCTGGGTCAGGGCGGGCACAGCGGCGTCCATGCGGTCCGGGGAATCCATGCCCGCCACCCACCGCACCATCTGCTGCTCAAGCGCGGGCCACTGGCCGACGTGGTGGACGCGGCCCTGCTCGTATAGCTGGGCGATCGGCTCGGCCCTCAACCTCTTGCCCTGCTTCGCGACCACAGGGATCACCGCGGGCATCAGCACGCCCTCGGGGCGCTGCTCGCGCTGAAGCTCCTGCCACGCCTGCTGAACGACCTGGCGGGTCATGTCGCTGCCATAGTTCGACTTGATCACGATGGCGTCCGCGCGCAGCTCGATCGCCAGCAGGCACGTTTCTCCGCCCCCACGCGTCGGCGCGGAGATTGCCGCTGCGGTCGTCCAGGACGTAGAGGTGGCCGCCCCGGCGGGCACGCTCGTTGCCTGGGCCAAGTCCTTCCTCCGCCTGACGATCAGGACCGTGAGCAGTCCCCGGGCGCGAAGGGGTTCGTGGTGGTGCCGAGGCGGTGGGTGGTGGAGAGGTCCTTGTCCTGGTTGTTGCACGCGCGCCGAAACGTCCGTGACTACGAAAACCGGCCCGAGCACTCCGAAGCGATGCTCACCATCGCCGCAATCACGCTCATGACGCACCGACTCACCCGACGCCCTGTCCATCCCAACGTGGCGACCCCGAAGCCCATGGCAGCCGTCCAGGCCGCGTGAACCACCGCCTTCAGCGGCCCAATCGGACGCTCTACGTTTGGCAGCGCTTTCTCCACGAGGTTCTGGAACTGGAACGCCTCGTCGACACCCTGGTTCGCAAGCGGCGTGGCCCGCATGCCGAAACTTGGCACGCGGGTCGGCGTGGCCGTCTTGCTCCTGCCTCTGCGGCGCGGCGCGTGATTCCTAGAGGTTCTGTGCCACGGCGATGTGCTGGTTGGCCCTCTGCGGCAGCTCGCCGCCGGCCATCAAGTCTCCGGTGGAGCTGTGAGTATTGGAACCCGGAATGTTGAGGCTGTCTTCGGTGCTGAAGAAGTCCTTGGCCAGCTCCTGCTGCCTCTCCGGGGACTGGTTCTGCAGCCACTGCTTCTTGTCCGGGTCCAGCAGGGCCATCAGCGTCTGGACGGGGGAGTCGGCTCCTCCAAGAAGGTCGGGCATGGTCGGTGCCTCCTGTTCGTTGAGTGGGGCGCCAGGCCCCGGTGTATCGGGTCACCGACGCTCGAACGCCGGCACCGGAACCCGTGCCCGTCAGTCGAATCAGAGATGCGGCTACGGCAGTGCAGTGCACTCCAATGGCCGCCCAGGGCCCGCCGCCGCAACTCATGAACACTTCAGCGCGGACGCGACCGTCAGACACCTCCCGAACCGAAACTCGTTGTCCGTCCTCATGGACAAAGCCACCGCCCCACAGTCACCCACCAAGCAGTTCGAGGACGGATTCTGAAGGCGTTCCGGGCCACGCAGGCGAAGGAGCGCCTGGCAGCAGGTGAAGGGTGCGAGAGCGGCGAGTACGTGCTCGTGGATGAACTCGGCGCCGCGCTGAACGGTCGGCAGCTCCGGGTGCGGGCCTACAAGATCATGGACGAAAACGGCCTTCGCGGGGTCCGTCTGTACGATGCTCGGGCGTCGTGCTTGACCTACCTGGCGAACAACGGGGTGCCGGATCACCTGCTTGCCATGTGGGCCGGGCACACGAACGTGAAGACGACCAAGAAGTGGTACGTGAAACCGGACGTGGCGGACCTGCTTCCAGCAGCGGAGGCGTGGGGAGGTCTCGCGGGGGGCGTGTGACAGATCGTGACAGATGAAGGTGTGAACCCGTGAGCGAGACCAAGATCGATACGCTGCAATACCGCTCTGACGGGCCAGAAGACGCCCCGGTCCTGGTCCTGGGCCCGGCCCTCGGCACCACCTGGCACATGTGGGACCGGCAGATACCGGAGCTGACCCGCCACTGGCGGGTGCTCCGCTTCGACCTGCCCGGCCACGGCGGAGCCCCCGCCGAGCCCGCTCCGGCCGTCGCCGACCTCACCGACCGGCTCCTGGCCACCCTCGACGGCCTCGGCGTCGAGCGCTTCGGTTACGCCGGCTGCTCCATCGGCGGCGCGGTCGGCGCCGACCTCGCCCTGCGCCACCCGCACCGGCTCGCCTCGCTCGCCCTCGTCGCCGCCTCCGCCCGCTTCGGCACCCCGGACGGCTGGCGGCAGACCGGCGAGACCGTCCGTACGAACGGACTCGACCCGATCGCCCGGTCCGCGCCCGAGCGCTGGTTCACCCAGAACTTCGCGGTCGCCCAGCCCGCCATCGTCGACTGGGCCGTGCAGATGGTGAACACCACCGACCCGGCCTGCTACGTCGCCGCCTGCGACGCCCTCGCCGCCTTCGACGTACGGGCCGAGCTCGGCCGGGTCAGCGTGCCCACGCTGGTGCTCGTCGGCGCCGACGACCAGGTCACCCCGCCCGCCGACGCCCGGACCCTGGTCGCCGGGGTCCACGACGCGCGGCTCGCCGTCGTCCCCGGCGCCTCGCACCTCGCGCCGGTCGAGCAGCCCGCGGCCGTCACGGACCTGCTGGTGCGCCACTTCACCTCGGCCTGGCAGCTGACCACACCGCAGGTCCCGCCGACGGCTACCGCGCAGCCGTCCCCGGCACCGGGCCCGAACCCCCTCCCCGCGCCGACCCCGAACCCCGCGCCCGGGCCGGTGGCGGCGCCCGCCCCGGCGCCGAACGTGCCGGGCCCCACGGCGACGCCCGTTCCCGGCGCGCCGTTCACCCCCCACCCGCCGGCGCCCCAGCGGACCGGCGCGGTGCCCCCCGTCGCCCCGACGCCACCGGCCGGCCTCGGCCCGTACGCCATGGGCCCGGCCGCCACGCACACGCCGCCGCCCGCTCCCGTCCCGGCCACCTTCCCCGGCTTCGGCCCGCCGCCCGTCGTCGACGCGGAGCCCGCTCCGGTCCCGGTCCCCGCGCCGGTCCCCGCCGCCGCCGAGAGGCCCGAGAGCGCCCAGGACAGCGCGCCCGAGCCGGCTCCGGGCCCGTACGAGTACGACCACGGCGCCTACGAGCGCGGCGCGAGGATCCGGCGGGAAGTCCTCGGTGACACCCATGTGGACCGCGCGGAAGCCGCCAGGGACGACTTCACCGGCGACTTCCAGGACTTCCTCACCCGCTACGTCTGGGACGGCACCTGGTCCCGCCCCGGCCTGGACCGCCGCACCCGGTCGATCGTCACCCTGACCGCGCTCACCGCCCGCGGCCACCTCGACGAGCTGGCCCTGCACACCCGCGCCGCGCTGCGCAACGGCCTCACCCCTGACGACATCAAGGAAACGTTGCTGCACACGGCCGTCTACTGCGGCGTACCGGCCGCCAACGCCGCCTTCGCCGTGGCGCGGCGGGTCATCGCCGAGGAGGCGGGCGACCGGGCGTAGGACACGGGCGCGGCGGCGTGGCCGTAGCAGTATGGGAAGCATGAAGCTGACCAAGAAGAGCCACGCCTGCGTCCGGCTGGAGAAGGACGGCCGCACGCTCGTCATCGACCCGGGCGCCTTCAGCGAGCGGGACGCGGCCGTCGGCGCGGACGCGATCCTCGTCACCCACGAGCACCCCGACCACTTCGACGCGGACCGGCTGCGGGCCGCCCTGGAGGCCGACCCCGCCGCCGAGCTGTGGACCCTGCGCAGCGTCGCGGAGCAGGTGTCCGCGGCTTTCCCCGGCCGGGTGCACACCGTCGGCGAGGGGGACGCCTTCACCGCCGCGGGCTTCGACGTGCAGGTGCACGGCCAGCTGCACGCCGTGATCCACCCGGACATCCCGCGGATCACCAACGCGGGCTATCTCGTGGACGGTTCGGTCTTCCACCCGGGCGACGCGCTGACCCTGCCCGGGCAGCCCGTCGACACGCTGATGGTGCCGGTCATGGCCCCCTGGAACAAGGTCGCCGAGATCATCGACTACCTCCGGGAGGTGGCGCCCCGGCGCGCCATCGACATCCACGACGCGCTGCTCACCGACCTCGCCCGGCCGGTCTACGACCGGATGCTGGGGCCGGACGGGCCGGGCGTCGGCACGGAGCACTCCCGGCTGGCGCCGGGGGAGAGCGTCGACCTCTGAGGCACGCCGCCACTGTCACACCCGGCCGTTAGGGTGGGCCTCATGCGCATCGCCACCTGGAACGTGAACTCGATCACCGCCCGTCTGCCCCGGCTGCTGGCCTGGCTGGAGAGCAGCGGCACGGACGTCCTGTGCATACAGGAGACGAAGTGCGCCGAGGACGCCTTCCCCTTCGAGGAGCTGCGCGCGCTGGGTTACGAGGCCGCGGTCAACGCCACCGGCCGGTGGAACGGCGTGGCGGTGATCTCCCGCGTCGGCCTGGAGGACGTGGTCAAGGGCCTGCCCGGCGGCCCCGACTACGAGGGCGGCCAGGAGCCCCGCGCGGTATCGGCGACCTGCGGCGGCGTCCGCGTCTGGTCGGTCTATGTGCCCAACGGCCGTGAGGTCGCCCACGACCACTACGCCTACAAGCTCCGCTGGCTGGAGGCGCTGCGGGACGCGGTCGCCGCGGACGCCGAGGGCGGCCGCCCGTTCGCCGTGCTCGGTGACTACAACATCGCGCCGACCGACGAGGACGTCTACGACCCGGCCGTCTTCGAGGGCGCCACGCACGTCACCCCCGCCGAGCGGGCCGCCCTCGCGGCCCTGCGCGACATCGGGCTGTCCGACGTGGTGCCCCGCCCGCTGAAGTACGACCACCCCTACACCTACTGGGACTACCGCCAGCTGTGCTTCCCCAAGAACCGGGGCATGCGCATCGACCTCGTCTACGGCAACGCCCCCTTCGCCGAGGCGGGCAAGGACGCCTATGTGGACCGCGACGAGCGCAAGGGCAAGGGCGCCTCGGACCACGCCCCGGTCGTCGTCGACCTGGACATCTGAGGTCCGGGCGCCCTCGGCGGGCGGGAGCGGACCGGCTCAGATCAGCTGCCGCAGGTCGATCGAGTCGCTGAAGGCCCGCATGCCCGCGTCGTTCGGGTGCAGGTGGTCGCCGCCGTCGTAGGCCGGCAGCATCCGGTCGGGCTGCTTCGGGTCGCGGATGGCGGCGTCGAAGTCGAACACGCCGTCGTAGGCACCGGCGTTGGCCCGGATGTGCCGGTTGATGGCGGTGCGGTTGGCCTCCGCCGCCGGCGTGCAGTCGTAGAAGCCGCCGCAGGGGGCGATGGTCGCCGCGACGACCCGCAGCCCGCGCTCGTGCGCGCGGGCCGCCATCGCCCGCAGCCCCGCGATGACCTGCGCGGACGAGGTGCCCGAGCGGATGTCGTTGACGCCCTCGAAGACGATGACCGTACGGACCGAGGTCTGCGCCAGGACGTCGCGCTCCAGCCGGTGTTCGGCGCTGACCCCGCTCATGATGGTGCTGGTCCCGTCGCCCGGATAGCGGTCGGTCACCACCCGGTTGCCGGAGATCCCGTGGTTGAGGACCCCGAAGCGGGGCACCGACTGCTGCCCGCGCAGCCGCCGGGCCAGCAGGTCCGGCCAGCGCCCGTTGGACCCCGGCGTCGACCGCTCGCCGTCGGTGATCGAGTCGCCGAGGGTCACCACCGACCCGGGCCCGTCGGAGACGTCCACGCCCGTCAGCAGCGGCCAGTGGTCGAGCGTCCCGGTGTACGCGCCGGCGCCGCTCTCGCCCGTACGGTCACCGCTGCCGTCGGCCGTCAGATAGGACACCTGCGCGGTGTAGCTGTGCACCGGCACCGCCCGGACCGTCCCCGGCAGGTGGATGCTCACCAGCAGATTCGTGCCCGGGGGCACCCGGAACCCCAGCGGGTCGCTGAACTGCTGGGCCCCCGCGGGGATGTCCGCGCCCGCCCGGCCGCCGAAGGTCAGCGCCCTGGGCCGGCCGGCCGCCGCCGCGCCCTGCCCCTGGAGCGCCACGGTGGCGTGGCCGATACGGACCGGCCGGGGCGCGAAGGTGTTCTCCAGCCGGATCCTGGTCGCCGGTCCGCCCGCGCTGCTGTGCACCACCAGCCGCAGCGTCCGGTCGGTCCAGGGCCCCACCGCGGCGTAGCCCGAGGGTGACGCCGCCCAGCTGCCGGTCCACCCGAACGTGGGACCCCGCAACGCCATCGAGAACACATGCAGGTCGGCGGCCGGCCCCGGGTCCGCCGGCAGCACCACGGACGCGATCTCCTTGCCGCGCGCGACGGGCACCGTCACCGCGTAGAGCCGGGTCGTCTCCGCCTTGGCGCCGCCGGGGGTGTTGAGGTGGGGCAGGCCGACGGCCTTGGTCGTCAGCGGGCCGCGCCGCCAGTCGGGCGCGGTCAGCCGGTAGGTGCCGCGTGAGCCGTCGCGGTAGCGGATGGTGCCGGTGCCGGCGGTGTCCGCGCCCGGCGCGCCCTTGGTGGTGCCCGCGACGAGGAAGGAGAGCGCCTCCCCGCTGCCGGTCAGCCGCACCGCCTGCCCGGCGGCGCGGACGTTGTCCGGCTTCCCGGCCGCCGGGCGCGGCCAGGTCAGCCGGGAGCGGTCGATCGTCAGGGTGCGCCCGGGCGTCCAGCCCGCGGCCGCGAGGTCCTGGGCGGAGAGGGAGTTGCCCGCCCCGTCGAAGTCCGCCCCGCCGGGCCGGCCGTCGTCACCGACCGCCCGATTGTCGAAGAGCCGCTCCAGGGGGAGCGGCTCCTTCTCCGGTCGTGCCGGCGCGGCGAACGCCGGTGTGCTGGTGGCGACAACGGCGCAGGCCGTGCCCGCCGCGAGGGCCCCCGCCGCCGTCCACCGTCTGTGCCGTCTCCCGCCGGGTGTCGCTTTTCGGAGCACGTGTCTCATGGCTCTCAGCCTTCCCCGCTCTGTATGTGGCGGGATGAAGCTAAGGAGACCTCTGGGGAACGTCAAGGAGGCCATCTGGCCACGTCGGGTGCCGCGCGCCTGTGGTGGGGCCATCCGTGGCAGTGCGATCCTGTCCGGTATGAACATTCCCTTCTTGGACAGTTGGCGCAAGCGGCACGCCCCCGCGCACGGCGTGGCGCTCGCGGACGGGGTGGACAGGGATCCGGAGGGCCTGGCCGAGCTGTTGTCGGAGTGCGAACTGCTGCGCGCCCACGCGGAGTCGGCCGGGGTCACGCTCGACGACTCGCCGTCGTCCCTGGAGGCGCTGGACCAGTTGCAGCCGCGCTGGCGCGAGGACCCCGAGCTGCTGCCCTGGCTCGGCAACGACGCGGGCCTGTATCTGGGCACGGTGGTGGTCCGTACGGTCGCGGACGCGGGCTGGTGGATCTGGCCCAACGGCCAGCCGGTGGTGCGGCTCGCCAACGGGCGCGAGATCGATGTGGTCGAGGCGGGCCAGGCGTGGGCGGCGGACGGCGCGCCGGAGCTGTCGCAGCTGTACGGGGAGCTCGCGGAGAACTGACGCGCGGCGGTGGGTCAGCTGATGAACGGAATGTCGTACTCCAACCGCCAGCGGTCGGCGCGTACGACGATGTCGGAGGTCTCCACCGCCCGGCCGTCGCCGTCGAAGTGGGTGCGCTCGATGACGGTGACGCACTGTCCGGCCGCGCAGCCGAGCGCCTCGGCCTCCGGGGTGGTCGCCGGACGTGCCCCGACCAGCTCCTGGGCGCGCACGACGCGGATGCCGATGGCCGCCAGCCGCCCGCGCACCCCGCGCCGCGCGTAGGGACCCCGCTCGGGCAGGACCACGTCCGTGCCCTCGGTGATGGCCAGCGGCTCCCAGCTGGTGGCGAGCTGGACCGGATGGCGGTTGGCCAGATACTCGTAATGGGTGCACAGCACTCGCTCGCCCGGCTCGACCCGCAGCCGGTCGGCGACCCGCTCGGGGGCGCCGATCTCGCTCGACGTCGCCTCCCAGGTCAGTGTGGTGTCCCGAGCCGTCATCCGGGCGGCGAAGGGGGTGTCGACCGCGCCGGTGGAGCGCAGCAGACTGCCCAGCGGCACCCGGTCGGTGACGAACACCCCCCGTCCGAACTGTCCTTCCGCGTACCCCGCGGCCTTCAGGACGCGCACCGCGCGGTCCACGGTCTGGTCGCTGGCCGCGTAGGCGCGCTTCAGCTCCGACCGCGAGGGGATGCGGTCCCCCACGGCCAGCCCGCCCTCGTCGATACGGCGGCGCAGATCGTCCGCGATGCGCTGGTAGACGGGCCTGCTGTCGCCCACCCCGGCTCCCCTTCCCCCGAGTTCCCCCGGTTCGACCCCCACAGGCTAGGTACCCAGGCCCGGTCTGTGTACCTAGGGCAAATGGAGGGGAATGCGGAACGAATGTCGATATGCGCGCGTGTCACCGATGAAGTCCCGTATTGGGCCGATAGCTTGCGCCGAACAGCTTGCGTCGACCGCGAGAGAGCCGAGAGTGGGTAGGGCTGGGTATGGCCGTCGATCCATTGATCGAACTGCGCGGAGTCAATAAGCACTATGGGAAGCTGCACGTCCTCCAGGACATCGACCTCACCGTCGGCCGCGGGGAGGTCGTGGTCGTCATCGGCCCGTCCGGCTCCGGGAAGTCCACGCTGTGCCGGGCCATCAACCGCCTCGAACCCGTGGAGTCCGGCACCATCACCCTCGACGGGCGCCCGCTCCCCGAGGAGGGCCGGGAGCTGGCCAGGTTGCGCGCCGAGGTCGGGATGGTCTTCCAGTCCTTCAACCTCTTCGCGCACAAGACCGTCCTGGCCAACGTCTCCCTGGCGCAGCTGAAGGTCCGCAAGCGCGGCAAGGAGGAGGCCGACAAGCGCTCGCGCGAACTACTCGAACGAGTGGGTCTGCTCGCCCATGCCGCGAAGTACCCCGCCCAGCTCTCCGGCGGCCAGCAGCAGCGCGTCGCCATCGCCCGCGCGCTCGCCATGGACCCCAAGGCCCTCCTCTTCGACGAGCCCACCTCGGCGCTGGACCCCGAGATGATCAACGAGGTGCTGGAGGTCATGCAGCAACTCGCCCGGGACGGCATGACCATGGTCGTCGTCACCCACGAGATGGGCTTCGCCCGCTCGGCCGCCAACCGCGTCGTCTTCATGGCGGACGGCCGCATCGTGGAGGACCGCACCCCCGAGGAGTTCTTCACCGCGCCCGAGAGCGACCGGGCCAAGGACTTCCTCTCCAAGATCCTCAAGCACTGACCCGGGGGTACCGTGCCGATGAGACGCGTCCACATGAGCCCGAAGGCCCCCCGGCGTCCGCGCCGTCGCGTCGCCGCCCTGGCCCTCGGCGGCCTCGCCCTGCTCGCCGCCGCCTGCGGCAAGGAGGGCAGCCCGCCCGTCAAGGGCCCCCAGCCCGACCAGCTCCCCGTCTACCGGGTGGACACCGGCCTCCAGCTGACCGACTCGCCCACCTGGCGGGCCGCCAAGCGCCGCGGCCACCTCGTCGTCGGCGCCAAGGAGGACCAGCCCTACCTGGGCGAGAAGGACCCCGCGAGCGGCGTCTACTCCGGATTCGACATCGAGATCGCCCGCATGATGTCCGCCTCCCTCGGCTTCCCCCCGAAGACCATCGCCTTCCGCACCATCGCCTCGGCCAACCGCGAGACCGCCCTGCAGAACGGGCAGATCGACTACTACGTCGGCACCTACACCATCAACGCCCTGCGCAAGAAGCAGGTCGGCTTCGCCGGCCCGTACTACATCGCCGGACAGTCCCTGCTCGTCCGCACCGACGAGAAGGGCATCGACGGCCCGCAGGACCTGGCCGGCAAGAAGGTCTGCTCCGCGGCCGGCTCCACCCCGCTGCAACGCATCCAGCGGGAGTACCCCAAGGCCGTCGCCGTCGCCTACGACACGTACTCCATCTGCGTCGACAACCTCCTCAGCCTCCAGGTCGACGCCGTCACCACCGACGACACCATCCTCATGGGCTTCGCCGCCAAGGCCCCCGACGAGCTGAGGGTCGCCGGAAAGCCCTTCTCCAAGGAGCCCTACGGCATCGGCGTGCCCCGCGCCGACAACGCCCTGCGCCTCGCCCTCGACGACGCCATCGAGGCGCACGAGAAGAACGGCGACTGGAAGAAGGCCTACGACGCGACCCTGGGCCTGTCCGGGGTGCCGGCCCCCGCCCCGCCCACCGTCGACCGCTACCCCGCCGGCTGAGGTCCCCGATGAACGTACTGACCGACAACTTCTCCCTGTACGGCAAAGGGCTGCTCGGCACCGTCGAACTCACCGTCTACGCCTCCCTGCTCGCGCTCGTCGTCGGCTTCCTCATGGCCTCCTTCCGCGTCGCCCCCGTGGGCTCGCTGCGCGCCTTCGGCACGGTGTGGGTGGCGGTGCTGCGCAACACCCCGCTGACGCTGCTGTTCTTCGCGGTGCTGCTCGGCCTGCCGCGTTTCGGCGTCGTGCTGCCCTTCCAGCTCTTCGCGGTCCTCGCCCTGGGCTGCTACACCTCCGCCTTCATCTGCGAGGCGGTGCGCTCGGGCATCAACACCGTGCCGACCGGCCAGGGCGAGGCGGCCCGCAGCCTCGGCATGACCTTCGGGCAGACCCTCGGCGCGATCGTGCTGCCGCAGGCGTTCCGCTCCGTGATCCCGCCGGTCGGCTCCACGCTGATCGCGCTCGCCAAGAACTCCGCGATCGCCGGGTCCTTCAGCGTCACCGAGCTCCTCGGCACGTACAAGACCCTCAACGAGCTGGGCTACAGCATCATCTGGTCCTTCGTCTGGATCGCCGTCGGCTATCTGATCGTGACCCTGACCATCAGCGCGATCTTCAACGTGCTGGAGAAGCGCTGGGGAGTGCCCCGATGACCGACACCGCGCTGTACGACATCCCCGGGCCGCTCGCCAGGCGCCGGCACCTCCTCTACGGCCTGATCTCGACGGCCGTGATCCTCGGCATCGTCGCCTGGGTGCTGTATTTGCTCTTCGACACCCACCAGTTCACCGCCCAGAAGTGGCGGCCCTTCGTGTACGTGGGCATCCAGGAGCTGCTGCTGCGCGGCCTCGGCAACACCCTCAAGGCCTTCGTGTACGCGGCCGTGCTCTCCCTCGCGCTCGGCGCGCTGCTCGCCGTCGGGCGGCTGTCCGAGCACCGGCCGGTGCGCTGGATCGCCACGCTCCTGGTGGAGTTCTTCCGCGCGATGCCGGTCCTGGTCATGATCTTCTTCGTGTTCGTGGCCCTCAAGGTCCAGCCCCTGCCCGCCCTGGTCACCGGCCTGACCCTCTACAACGGCTCGGTGCTCGCCGAGGTCTTCCGTACGGGCGTGCACTCCGTGGACCGCGGCCAGCGGGAGGCGGCGTACTCGCTGGGCATGATCAAGACACAGGTGATGACCTACGTCCTGGTGCCGCAGGCGCTGCGCGCGATGCTGCCGACGATCATCAGCCAGCTCGTCGTGGCCCTGAAGGACACCTCGCTCGGCTTCCTCATCACCTATGAGGAGTTCCTGCACGCGGGCAAGCTGATCGCCAGCAACCTCGACTACGGACTGCCGTTCATCCCCGTCGTCATGATCATCTCGCCGATCTACATCGGGATGTGCATGCTCCTGTCGTGGCTCGCCAACTGGGTCGCGAAGCGGCAGGGGCGCAACCCCAAGACGGAGGCCGTGGACATCTCCGCCGCGGAGCCGGGAACGCTGCTGCCGGGATCCGGGCACCAGCCCCTCCAGTGAATTCGGCGTTCGGACGGACATGATCCAAGTGCGTTGCTAACGTGGTGATATGAATTTCCGTCACCTGGGACGCAGCGGATTGATAGTCAGCCAAATCGCGTACGGAAACTGGCTGACCCGGAGTTCTTCGAGGAGTGAGGAGACGGAACTCGCCTGTGTGCGGGCCGCGCTCGACGCCGGAATCACCACCTTCGACACCGCGGACGTCTACGCCGACACCTGCGCGGAGGAATCCCTGGGCCGGGCGCTGAAGGGCGAACGCCGCGAGGGGCTGGAGATCCTCACCAAGGTCTTCGCGCCCACCGGCCCGGGCCGCAACGACCTCGGACTCTCCCGCAAGCACATACGGGAATCGATCGACCAGTCCCTGCGACGGCTGGGCACCGACCACGTGGACGTCTATCAGGCCCACCGCTTCGACCCCTCCACCCCGCTGGAGGAGACCATGGAGGCGCTGGCCGACGTGGTCCACGCGGGCAAGGCGCACTACATCGGCGTGTCCGAGTGGACCGCCGGGCAGATCCGGCGCGGCCACGCCCTCGCCCGCGAGCTGAAAATCTCCCTGGTCTCCAACCAGCCGCAGTACTCCGCCCTGTGGCGGGTGCCCGAGGCCGAGGTGATGCCCGCCTGCGAGGAGCTCGGCATCGGGCAGATCGTCTGGTCGCCGCTGGCCCAGGGCGTGCTGACCGGCAAGTACGCGCCGGGCGGGCAGTGGCCCGAGGGCTCGCGGGCGACGGACTCCAACGACGGCTCGCCCATCCTGGCCGGCTGGCTGACGGACGAGGTCCTCGGCCGGGTCCAGCGGCTGCGGCCCCTCGCGGCCGACCTCGGCCTGACCCTCGCCCAGCTCTCGCTGGCCTGGGTCCTCCAGCACCCGGGCGTCTCCACCGCCGTGCTCGGCGCCTCGCGCCCCGAGCAGATCACCGACAACGCCAAGGCGGTCGGCGTCCGGCTGGACGAGGAGGTCATGACGAGGATCGACGCCGCGCTCGGCCCGGTGGCCAACCGCGACCCGGCAGCCACCGAGGAGAGCAGCCCCACCGACCCCGGCTGGCGACTCGCCTGAGGGCGCCGGCGGCCCGTCCGACGGCGCCGCACGGAAAGGCGGGCCTTCCCGCAGACGCGCAATACGTCCGCGGGAAGGCTCTTTTCATACGCCACTCACCAGGTGACCGGGAGGTGCAGCAGGCTCCGCACCTGCATTCCGTCCTTCCATTCGAGCGATTCCACCGGAACCGCGCACCGCAGCTCCGGAAGCCGGTCGAACAGCGAATCCAGCGCCACCTGCATTTCCAGCCGCGCGAGGGGCGCGCCCAGGCAGCGGTGGATGCCGTAACCGAATCCCAGATGCGGATTGTGCTCACGGGTGAGGTCGAACCGGTCCGCGTTCTCGAAGACCGAGGCGTCGCGGTTGGCCGACGGAATCGCCGGCAGTACGGATTCACCGGCGCGCACCAGCGTCCCGCTCAGCTCGACGTCCTCCGTGGCGTAGCGCGCGAAGGTGACGTGGGAGATCAGCGGCACGTAACGCATCAGCTCCTCGATCGCCCGCGGCATCAGCTCCGGCGTGCCGCGCAGCCGCTCCAGCTGGTCGGGGTGCGTGAACAGCACGTGGAGGGAGTCGATGAGCTGTGAGGAGACCGTCTCGTGCCCGGCGATCAGCAGCACGCTCGCGAGCTCGACCAGCTCCTTCTCGGAGAGCTTGTCCTCCTCGTCGCTGGCCTTGACCATGGCGCTGATCAGGTCGTCCTGGGGCTCCGCCCGCCGGCTGACCATCAGCTTGCCGATGTAGTCGTACAGCCGCTCGGTGTCCTCCTCGATCTCCTCCTCCGACATCACGGTCGTCGCGGAGAACGCGTCCAGCCAGCCGCGGAACTGCTCCCGGTCCTCGAAGGGGACACCGAGCAGGTCGCAGACGACGGTGCCCGCGAAGGGCACGGCGAAGCCCTCCATGAGGTCGCCGGGCGCGCCCGCGGCGACCAGGGCGTCGATGAGCCGGTGGGCCTCCCGCTCGATGCGCGGGCGCAGCAGCTCGACCCGGCGCATGGTGAAGACCTTCGACAGCAGCCTGCGCAGCCGGGTGTGGTCGGGGGAGTCCATCCCCAGGATGGAGGTGTGGATGGGCAGCGGGGTCAGCCGGGACTCGTCGTGCTCGGCGGCCAGGGCCCGGCTGAACCGGGGGTCCCCGAGGATCGTCTTCATGTCCGCGTGCTTGGTGACCAGCCAGGCGTCTTCGCCGAAAGGGCAGCTGACCCGTACGACGGGCTCTTCCTCGCGCAGCTTCGCGTAGAGCGGGTCGACCTCCAGTGCCACGGCCTCGCTGAAGGGGTAGTCGGGCGGTGCCGTCCGGTCGTTCAGCGGGCTGTTCATGCGGATCGCGCCTCCGAGAGCCGGTTGTGGTGTTCGACGAGGCTCTTGGGCCGCATGTCGGTCCAGTTCTCCTCGATGTACGCGAGGCACTCGTCACGGGCGGCCGGGCCGCGCACGGCGGTCCAGCCGGCGGGGACAGCGGTGAAGGACGGCCATAAGGAGTGCTGTCCCTCGTCGTTGACCAGCACCAAGAAGGTGCCCTCGGTGTCGTCCCAGGGGTTGCTCACGATGCGTGCCTTCCGTGGATGTGGGTGGGTGTGAGGTGCGCCGGCCGTGCGGGGCCCGCCGCCCCGGCACGGCCGTACCGTCGCTCAGCGCGGGGCGGGGGGCGGGAAGAAGCCCGCGGCGACGAAGTGGTCGGCGTAGGCGCGGATCAGCTCGCCGTCCAGCGGCGGGAACACCAGCCCCGAGTCCGCCAGTCCGGTGAGGGTGTTGGTCCGGTCGAGGTGGATCCGGCCCAGCCGGGCGAGTGCGGGCAGGGTGTCGGTCAGCAGCACGGCCGCGTCCAGCGTGCCCGCGTCCGTCTCCGCCCGCTCCCGCAGGGCGTGGGTCCAGTCGTCGAGGTCCATGGTGCCCAGGTGGTAGCCGTACGCCCGCAGATGGCCGAGGACGGTCTCGAAGGGCACGGGCGTCGGGCAGGTGAGGTGGTGGGTGAGTCCGAGGCCGGCCTCGCGCCGGGAGAGGTGGACGACGGCGGCCGCGACGTGGTCCACGGGCACCAGGTCGACCACGGGCACCAGGTCCTCGCCGGCGTCCGGGCGCGGCGCCGCCCCCAGGACGAGCATGGCGCGTACGAGCTGCCAGAACACGTCCCGGCTGGAGCCCGCCCCGCTGACGGTGTGCCCGCTCACCCGGCCGCAGCGGTGCACCGTGACCGGGAGGCCGCGCTCACCCGCCGACCGGACGAGCTGCTCGGCCACCCACTTGCTGGTCGTGTAGCCGCCCGGCATCACCGCGTCGGCGGGGACCCGGTGCGACTCCGGCACGGTGGTGAGGTGTTCCGCGGTCTCCCCGACGCCGACGGACACGGCGGCCGTGGAGATGTAGTGCACCGGCACCGCCTCGAAGCGGGCCGCGAGCCGCAGCACCTCCTGGGTCCCCGCCACGTTCGCCGCCCGCAGCCGGGCGTACGGATCGACGGCGCTGACGCGGGCGCCGTTGTGGTAGACGGCGTCGGCCAGGCGCGCCAGCTCGTCGAACCGCTCGGGCGCCAGGCCCAGCAGGGGCTTCTCCAGGTCACCGGGGACGGCGACGATCCGGCCGCGGGTGAACTCGTTCCACAGCCCGTACTCCGTCAGGCTCCGGCGGATCCGCAGCTCCGCCCGCGCGGTGTCCTCGGCGCGTACGAGGCAGTGGATGTCCGCGCTCGTGCGGTCGAGGAGCTCGCGCAGCAGGAAGGAGCCGAGGAAGCCGGTCGCGCCGGTGAGCAGGATGTTCTCGCGGCCGTGCGCGGCGGGCCGTTCGCGGCGCGGCCCGACGGTGATCCGCGGGTCCAGCACGGCCTCCGCCGCCAGCTCGGCGGGTGTCGGCTGCCGGTACACCACGGCACTCGGCTCCGGGCCCGCCGGAGAGGTGGCACCGTCGACGAACTCCAGCAGGGCGGTCACCGACTGCCGTTCGAAGAGCGTGCGCACCGGCAGGTCCACCCCGAGCCGGCGGCGCACCCCGCTGATCACACGGGTCACCAGCAGGGAGTGCCCGCCCAGGGCGAAGAAGCTGTCGTCGATGGTGACCTGGGGGACGCCCAGCACCTCGGCGAACAGCTCGCACAGGATGCTCTCGCGCGGGTTGCGCGGCGCCCGGCCCGCCGACAGCGCGCCGAAGTCGGGCTCCGGGAGCGCGGCCCGGTCGACCTTGCCGGACGCCGCGACCGGCAGGGCGTCCAGCACCAGCACCGCGGCCGGGACCATGTGGTCGGGCAGCAGACCGGCCACATGGGCGCGCAGCTCCGGACCCTCGGGCGCGGTCGCGCCGCCGGCGGGCACGGCGTACGCGGCGAGGTAGGTGGAGCCGCGCGCGTCCGTACGGGGCACGACGACCGCCTGGGCGACGCCCGGGTGGGTGCCGAGCGCGGCTTCGACCTCGCCCGGCTCCACCCGGAAGCCCCGGATCTTGACCTGCCCGTCGGCGCGGCCGATGAACTCCAGCTCCCCGTCGCCGTTCCAGCGGACCAGGTCACCGGTGCGGTACATCCGCGAGCCCGGCGCGCCGTACGGGTCGGCGACGAACCGCTCGGCGGTCAGCCCCGGCCGGCGCAGATAGCCGCGGGCCAGCCCGGCGCCGGAGACGTGCAGCTCCCCGGGGACACCGGGCGGCACCAGGCACAGGTCGCGGTCGAGGACGTAGGCGCGGGCGTTGACGGTGGGCCGGCCGATCGGCGGGGTGGCGCCGCCCGACAGCGGGGAGCTGAGCGTGGCGCACACCGTGGTCTCGGTCGGGCCGTAGCCGTTGAGGAAGCGCCGCCCGGCGGACCAGCGGCGCACCGTCTCCCCGGACGACGCCTCACCGGAGACGATCATCGAGGTGAGCGAGGGCAGCTGCCGCGGCTCCATCACCGTCAGCGCGGCCGGCGGCAGCGTCGCGTGGCTGACGCGGTGCCGCTCGACCAGCGCCGCCAGCTCCGGCCCGGGGGCCGCCGCCTCCGGCGGCGCCATCACCAGCGTCGCCCCCGTCAACAGCCCGCCGCACAGCTCCCACACCGCTCCGTCGAAGCTGTGCGAGGCGAACTGCAGGATCCGGCTCGACGCCGTCACCCCGAACCGCCGCCGCTGCGCCTCGACGACGCCGGCGACGCCGGAGTGGGTCACCACCACACCCTTGGGCCGGCCGGTGGAGCCGGAGGTGTAGATGACATACGCGGGGTGGTCGTACGTCAGCGGCCGGGCCCGCTCGGCGTCGGTGACGTCCGCCTCCCAGCACAGGCCCACCGCGCGCCGGGTCTCCTCCCGGTCCAGGACGACGCGGCGCGGCTGCGCGGCACCGGGGAGCGGCAGGGAGGTGGCGGAGTCCGTCAGGAGCAGGGCCGGGCGGGCGTCGTCGACCATGAACCGCAGGCGCGCCGCCGGATAGTCGGCGTCCAGCGGCACATACGCGCCGCCCGCCTTGAGCACCGCGAGGGTCGCGACGACCGACTCGACGGTGCGCGGCAGCGCGATCCCCACGAACCGCTCCGGGCCCACACCGCAGGCCAGCAGATACCGGGCGAGCCGGTTGGCCCGTATGTTCAGCTCCCGGTAGCTCAGCTTCCGTGCGGGCCCGGCGCCGCCGTCGTGGATCAGGGCGGTCGCGTCGGGCGTCCGCCGCACCTGGTCCTCGAACAGCTCCGGCAGGGTGCGGCACTCCGCCCGCTGGCCGCTGTCGCTGTGCGCCAGCAGCCGCTCGCGTTCGTCGGGCAGGACGACGTCGAGGCCGCCGAGCCGGCGCCCTGGGTCGGCGGTGACCGCGTCGAGCAGCCGCAGGAAGCGGTGTACGAGCCGCTCGACGGTGCTCCGGTCGAAGAGGTCGGTGCTGAACTCGGCCACGCCGTCCATGCCGTGCGGCCGCTGGTCGGCACCCTGCCGTTCCCGCAGGCTCAGCGAGAGGTCGAACCGGCACGCGCCGGTGGACACCGCCCGGTCCCGGGCGCTCAGGCCCGGCAGCTCCGGCGCGCCCTGCGGGGCGTTCTGGAGCGCCAGCATCACCTGGAACAGCGGGTGGTGGGCGAGGCCGCGCGCGGGGGCGAGGGCGTCGACGAGCCGCTCGAACGGCACGTCCTGGTGGGCGTACGCGGCCAGGTCGGTCTCCCGCACCCGCGCCAGCAGGTCACGGAAGGCGGGGTTGCCGGAGGTGTCCGTGCGCAGCACCAGCGTATTGACGAAGAAGCCGACCAGACCGTCCAGCGCGTGGTCGGTGCGGCCCGCGACCGGGGTGCCGATGGCGATGTCGGCGCCCGCGCCCAGCTTGGTCAGCAGGGCGGCCAGCGCGGCGTGCACCACCATGAACGGGCTCGCGCCCGACCGGGCGGCCAGGTCCGCGATCCGGCGGTGCAGATCGGCGTCGACGCTGAAGCGCAGGGTGTCGCCGCGGTGCGAGGCGACCTGCGGCCGGGGCCGGTCGACGGGCAGTTCGGCGCACTCGGGCAGCCCGGTCAGGGCGCCCGTCCAGTACGCGATCTGCCGTGCGGCCAGGCTGCCCGGGTCGTCCTCGTCGCCCAGCAGCCGGTGCTGCCAGAGGGTGTAGTCGGCGTACTGGACCGGCAGCGGCTCCGTCACGGGCGGGCCGCCGGCGCGGCGGGCGGCGTAGGCGGTGGCGAGATCCCGCCACAGCGGCGCCAGCGACCAGCCGTCGCAGGCGATGTGGTGGACGACCAGCGCCAGCACGTGCGCGCCGGGCCCGGTCGTGAACAGCCGGGCCCGCACCGGGATCTCCCGGGCGAGGTCGAAGGGGTGCCGGACCGCGGCGGCCACCGCCGCGTCCAGCTCCTGTGGCGCGACCTCGGTGACCTCCAGCGGCGGCCGGGCGGCGGCGCCGTCGAGGACGGCCTGCCGGGGCACCCCGGCCGTCTCGGGAAAGACCGTCCGCAGGCTCTCGTGCCGCTCAAGGACATCGGCCAGCGCCGCTTCGAGGGCCGCCCGGTCCAGCTCGCCGCGCAGGTCCAGCACCAGGGGGACGTTGTAGGCGGCGCCCGGCCCCTGGAGGTGTTCGAGGAACCACAGGCGGCGCTGGGCGAAGGACAGCGGCACCCGCTCGGGCCGGTCGGCGGGCACCAGCGGGGGCCGGTCACCGGCCGACGCCCGGCGCACGGCCTCGGCCAGACCGGCGACGGTGGGCGTCTCGAAGACGCTGCGCACGGGCAGCTCCAGGCCGAGGACCGAGCGCAGCCGGGTGGACAGGCGGGTCGCGGAGAGGGAGTGGCCGCCGAGGGTGAAGAAGCTGTCGTCGATGGTGACCCGGGAGACGCCCAGGATGTCGGCGAACAGCCCGCACAGCAGCTCTTCCATCGGGTCGCGCGGCGCCCGCCCGTCCTCGGCCGACCCGGTGCCGGGCTCGGGCAGCCGGCGCCGGTCCACCTTCCCGTTGGGCGTCAGCGGCAGCGCGTCCAGCACCACCGTCGCGGCGGGCACCAGGTATTCGGGCAGCCGCTCCCGCAGGAACGCGCGGACCGAGGAGA
Source organism: Streptomyces sp. NPDC023527 (assembly GCF_055560115.1). Taxonomy (NCBI): domain Bacteria; kingdom Bacillati; phylum Actinomycetota; class Actinomycetes; order Kitasatosporales; family Streptomycetaceae; genus Streptomyces; species Streptomyces sp. NPDC023527. The sequence continues at coordinate 338,936 of NZ_JBVHJJ010000005.1, read as the reverse complement.
CCAGCGCGCCGGTGTCCCGGGCCGTGGCGGGCGCGTTGACGAGCGAGGTGAGCGGTACCCCCGACGGCTGAGGCGCGCCGCCTCCCGGGGCGCCGGGGCGGCGGGCGGTCACCACGATGTCGAGGGCGTTCTCGACGCCGGCCGACCAGGTGGCCGAGGCCCGCAGGCCCAGGCTGTCGGCCAGCGTGTGGAACTCCTCCAGGCCGAGGGAGTCGGCGTCGTCCCGGCTGTCCAGGATCCGTATCCGGCCCGTACGCCGATCGCCGTCGCCCTCCAGCGCCCGCAGCGCCTCGGCCACGGGCGCCATCCGGCCGTCGGGCACGCCGGTCACCCGTAGGTCGGCGGCGCCCGCCGCGTCGAGGTGGGCGGCCAGCGACTCGGGGTCGGTGATGTCCCGACCCCACCTCAGCTCGCGTACGGGCAGGGAGGGCGTGGCCGGCGGGTCCGACGCCTTGCGCAGCACGGCGTCGTAGCGGTAGCGCGTGAGCTCGTTGACGTACCGGCCGCGCTTGACCCGCACCTCGCTGCCGCCGACGCCCGGGACGGTGTGCGCCAGCTCGGTGAAGAAGGCCGGGTCGACCAGCAGTTCCTTCTCCCGCACCATGCCGTGCTCGACGGCCGCGCGCACGGCGCCCGGGTCGGCCGGCAGGTCCGGGCGGCGCAGCTGGACATCGGTGTGGAAGCCGCGCAGCAGCCGCAGGTTGCGCACGTCGCCGACGAAGACCGCGCCACCGGGTACGAGCAGGTCGACGGCCTTGGTCAGGACGTCGGCGAGGTAGTGGGCGTCGGGGAAGTACTGGGTCACCGAGTTGATGACGACGGTGTCGAAGAAGCCGGTCGGCAGGGACTCGACGTCGTCGGCGGCGCCGGCGCGCAGCTCGACCCGGCCGGCCAGGGCGGGGTCCTGGCCCACCAGGGTGCGCAGCGCCTCGATGACCTGCCCGGAGAGGTCGGTGCCCCAGTAGGCGTCGCAGTGCGGTGCCAGCTTGGACATCAGCAGGCCGGTGCCGACGCCGATCTCCAGGACGCGGCGCGGGCGCAGTTCGCGGATCCGCTCCACGGTGGCGTCCCGCCACTCGCGCATCTGCTCCGGTGGGATGGGCCGGCCGTCGTAGCTGCTGTTCCAGCCGGAGAAGTCCTCGCCGAAGCGGGTCCGCGCGACGTCGCTGTAGAGGGAGTCGTAGATCTCCCGCCACTCGCCGACGGAGTCCGCCCGCTCCGGGCCGTGCTCGGTGGTGGTCTCCTCGGCGGGCACGACGTAGCCGACGAGCCGCTTCTGGCCGGGCCGGTCCTCGCGGACCACGACGGCGGCCTGGGCGACGCCGGGGTGCCCGGCGAGGACGGCCTCGACCTCGCCCGGCTCCACCCGGAAGCCGCGGATCTTCACCTGGTCGTCGCTGCGTCCGACGAACTCCAGCAGCCCGTCGGGGCCCTGGCGTACCAGGTCGCCGGTGCGGAACAGGCGCGCGCCCGGTTCGCCCAGCGGGTCGGCGACGAACCGCTCGGCCGTCAGGGCCGGGCGGTTCCAGTAGCCGCGGGCGACCCCCGAGCCGCCGACGTAGAGCTCGCCGACCTCGCCCGGCTCCACGGGCCGCAGCTCGGGGTCGAGGACCTCGGTGCGCATCCCGGCCATGGCGGCGCCGATGGGCACCACCGTGCCCAGCACCCCGGCGTCGGCCACCCGGTGGCAGGTGGCGAAGGTGGTCGTCTCCGTCGGCCCGTAGCCGTTGACGACCGCCGTGTCCGGGCAGGCGCGCAGGACCCGTCGTACGGCGGCGGGGGAGACCGCGTCGCCGCCGGTCCACACCTCGCGCACGCCGAGGAAGCAGCGCGGGTCCTCCTCCGCCAGCACCGAGAACAGCCCGGCCGTCACCCACAGCCCGGTGATCCCCGCGTCCGTGACCGCGGCCGATATGCCGCGCGCGTCGAGCTCCCCCGGGGGCGCGACGACGACCGCCCCGCCGCAGAGCAGGGGCACCCACAGCTCGTAGGTCGAGGCGTCGAAGGCGTGCGGCGAGTGCAGCAGGACGCGCCCGTGGGCGCCGCCGTGCCAGGCCCGGTCGCGGGCCAGGCCGACCACGTTCTCGTGGGTGACCGCGACGCCCTTGGGCGTGCCGGTGGAGCCGGACGTGAACATCACATACGCCAACTGCCGGGGCTCCGCCGGGAAGAGGGAACCGCTGAGGTCCTCGTACGCGTCCGGCGCGGCGCTCCCGTCCAGGGTCACCGGCAGCGTCCGCAGCCCCGCGCCGATCTCCGCGCCCGGCCGGGGGCCGGCCGTCAGGAGTACCCGCGCACCGGTCTGCTCCAGGATCCACTCCAGCCGCGAGGCCGGCTGCCGGGGGTCCAGCGGCACATAGCAGCCACCGGACTTCACGATCGCGAGGAGGGAGACGACGAGCTCGGCGGAGCGCTCCATCAGCACCGCCACGGTGGCGCCGGGACGCACCCCCTCCGCGGTCAGCCTGCGCGCCAGATTCCCCGCGCGCGCGTCGAGTTCGCGATAGGTCAGGGTCGTGTCACCGCTGATCAGCGCGGTGCTGTCGGGCGTGAGCGCCGCCTGTCGGGCGAACGCCTCCGGGAGCGTGGCGGGCGGTGTGCCGCCCTCGGGCGGAGCGGTGGCGAAGGGGGGAGCGCCGGCGGTGGAGGGGGGTCGGGCGGAGTGGTGCTGTGCGGACACGCGTCAACAACTCCTCTGCGCGGGCTTCCCGGAGCACGGCGGCGCCGACGCTCCGGTTGGCCGCATGTGGACAGGGCACACACCCATTCGCCCGGTGCGCGCACCAGCGAACGATGTGTAGCGATCATGTCGCAGCACGTCGTGATGCGGACCACCGCGATGGAGGATTCCGGCCGATCTCGTTCATCCTCTGATCGGATGAGCTGCAACCGCGGGTAATACCCAGGTGCGAACCGTGCGCGGTATGCCTCGGGGTGCGGCGATTTCCTGTTCAACTACCGTGCGGCGGGGCCTGGTTGAGCGGCCGCCTCTACGCCCGCGGCGCCGCATATTGGCTGGAACATACGCCCGATAAGGGGCTCCCGGGCAATTGCCGGGCAAAGCGCTGACAGGGCCTGCTCCCCGATGGCAGGATCGCGCTCGTTTTTGCCTTCGGTACGCACCGTTTCGCTTCGGAAGGCGCCCTCGGACGTCACGAGTACGCACGTCCCGCACGTCCCGCGCACCCCGCACGTCGCCACGCATGTTCGTCACGCATGTTCGTCACGCACAGGGAGACACGATGGATGCCGTAGACCTCGACGCCGGCGCCCCGGGCGCCTTCACGCCGGAATCGGGCGTCGTCGCCGAAATGGTCGGCCGACCGCTGCGCTTCGAGTCCACGCGCTATCGCCCGGCCGACACCTACGCCGAAGTCGCCTGCGACCGCGTGTGGCGGGCGTACCGGAGCCTCGGACTCACCGGCGAGAGCCGTGAGTCGATCCTCGCCCTGCTGCGCGACCTGACCGAGCCCTGGGGCCGGTCCCCGGTCGGCACGCCGCCCGAGCGCGCCTGCTGGGTGTCCATCGACGGGATGCCCTTCGAGCCCTCCATCGCCTGGGCGGACGGCGAGGCCGGCGTCCGGCTCTCCATCGAGTCCCCGGGCGACGGCACCGCGCTGTCGCGGATGCGGGACGGCATGGCCCTCAGCCGCCGGCTGGCCGGCCGCCCCGGCGTCTCGGTCGACCGCCTGCTGGAGATCGAGGACCTCTTCACGGACGACGACCCGCAGGGGTACTTCACCATGGCCCACGCGGTGGCCTGGAGCCCGGGCGGCCACCCGCAGTACAAGATCTTCCTCAACCCCGCGGTCGCCGGCCGCGAACTCGCCGCCGCCCGGACCGAGGAGGCCATGGTCCGCCTCGGCCTGGAACGCCCCTGGCGCGCCCTCGCCGACCACCTCGGCGGCACCTTCGGCCCGGCGCACGAGCCCGTCGCCGTGGCCCTGGACCTCGTCGGCGGCGACGACTTCCGCGCGCAGGTGTATCTGGCGCACTCCGGGGTGTCCGCCGAGGACATCGACGCCAAGGCGGCCGTCGCCCGCGACCACGTCCCGGGGCTCTTCGCGCGCGCCCTGCGGGAGATCAACGGCCCCGACGACGCCCCCGCCTGGAAGCGCAAGCCTCCGGTCACCACGTTCACCCTCGATACCCGGCACGACCTGCCGAGCGCCGCCGCGTACATTCCGCTGATCCCGGTCCACGACCACGACGCGGCGGCCCGGGACCGGGTGGCGGCCTTCCTGCGCGCGGAGGGCGTGGCGGCGGCCGAGTCGTACGTCGCCGTCCTCGACGCCCTCGCCGACCGCCCCCTGTCCGAGTCCCTGACCCAGAACTTCATGTCCTACCGGGGCGGCGCCTGCCCGCGCTTCTCGGTCTACCTGGCTCCGGGCACGTACCGCGCGGCGGACGTCACCGGCTAGTCGCGCACGGGCACCGACAGGGTCGACGGGTCGCTCTCCGGCGAGGAGAGCGTCAGCCGGGCGCCGGCCGGGTTGTGCTCGATGTAGAGCGGGTCCACGGTGTCGACCACGAGCGCGAGCCGGTGCCCGGCCGGGACGTCGTAGGCGGTGGAGAGCAGCGACAGGTCGACACCGAACGCCCGGCCCGGCTCCTTGCCGTGGAAGGTGTACGGGGCGTGGCTGACCAGCTTGCCCACGCCGAGCGGGCCCACGTCGTAGAGGTACGCGATGGCCGTGCCGCTTTCCTTGTCGCTGGTCAGCGTGGTGTGCAGCGTCGCGCTGCCGCGGACCCGCTGCGCGGCCGGATACGGCCCGGACTGCCACACCGCGGCGAAGGCGCGCGGCAGCAGCGGCACCGAGACCATCGGCGGCAGCTTCAGGAACTGGTCCAGGGCGTTGGTGAGCAGCACGGTGCCGCCGTTGGCGCCCGAGTCGACATCGGCGCGGATGGTGCGCGTGCCGTCCAGGGGCAGGGTGCGCCGCGTCCGGTCCACGGCCGCCCAGCTGGGGTAGGACTCGTAGCCGCTGTCCGTGCGCGACTTCAGCTGTACGGGCTGCTCGCGGTCGATGCCGTTGGCGGCGCCCTTGAGGTGGTGGTCGAACCAGCGGTGGGTGTTGGCCCAGAGGTCGTTGGGCAGGCCGAGCAGCCCGGTGCCCTCGGCGGTGGCGTGGTCGCCGGGCCGCAGCTCCAGGCGCTTGGGACCCTTGAGCCGTTCGTAGAACTTCGCGTACTGGTCCGGTGGGAAGAGCGTGTCGCCCCAGGCGTTGCCCAGCATGATCGCCGCGCCGTTGGCGTTGATGTCGTCGAGGTAGGTGGCGGGGGAGCGCTTGGCGCCCCACTCCAGCATGTTCTTCTCCCTCGCCAGGTCGGAGCCCAGGAAGTCCTTGAGGATCCCCTGGAGTTCCTCGCCCGGCCGACCGGTCAGCTTGCCCAGGCCGCCGAGCAGTTCGGCCGCCTGGCGGTGCTGGGTGCGCCCGCCGTAGATGGACTCGGCGAGGTCGGCCCAGCCGCTCATCGCGACGACCGCCTTGATCCGCTTGTCGAACCCGGCGGACAGCAGGCTGATGCCGGCCCCGTACGAGACGCCCGCCATGCCGATCCGCCGCGGGTCGGCGGGGGTGTTGGCGAGCGCCCAGTCGATGACCTCGGAGCTGTCGGCGATGTCCGGTGCCCCGGCCGTCTCGATCTTCCCGCCGGAGAGCCAGAAGCCGCGCGCGGTGTAACTGACCACGACATAGCCGGTGTCGGCGAGCTTCTTGGCCTGGGCGACGTACTCCAGCTGCGGCATGGCCCAGCTGGTGGGCAGCACGATCAGGGGGTGGCGGCGGGAACCGCCGGAGTCCCCCGGGGCGAAGACGTTGGCCTTGAGGGTGATGCCGCCGGACCCGGGGATGTCGACGAATCTCACACCCGCGCCGGCCGCCCGCGCGGCCTCGGGCCCGCGCTCCGCCGCCTGCGCGACGGGCGCGGTCCCGAGGGCGGTGCCGGCGAGCAGGGCGGCGGAGGCGGCGCCGACGGCCGAGGCGCGCAGGGCCCTCCGGGCCTTCCACGGGTGTCGCACGGTCAGTGGGTGTCGCACGGTCACTCCTGACGTCGGTGCCGCGGGGGTGACGAAAGGGGGGTGCGGCACGGCCGGTGCAAAGTGACCCGACGGTAACCTCAGTTGCTTACCGGGGGTAATGACCTGACGAGTTACGCGTGGGTAACGATTGACTTCTTGTCAGGAACGCGGGTGCCGGAGGGTGTCAGGACTCCGCCCCCAGCCACAGGTCGGGGCCGAAGACCTCGTAGTGGATGTCGGCGGCCGCCACGCCCGCCGTGAGGAGCTGGGCGCGCACCGAGCGCATGAAGGGCAGCGGGCCGCACAGATAGGCGGTGGTGCCGGCCGGGATGTCGATGCGGGTGAGGTCGGCGAGGCCGGTGCGGTCGGCGGGGTGGTCGTCCTCGGGGTGCTCGTACCAGACGTGTGCGGATGCGTCCGGCAGCTTGGCCACCAGCTGGGCGAGGTCCGTGCGGAAGGCGTGGGTGGACTCGGCGCGGTCGGCGTGGACGGCGATCACGCGGCGCCGCGCGCCGGTGGCCGCGAGGTGCCCGAGCATCCCGATCATCGGGGTGCAGCCGATGCCGGCGGAGGCGAGCAGGACGGGCGAGTCGCCCTCTTGGAGGGCGACGTCCCCGAACGGCGCCCCGACCAGCAGGGTGTCGCCGATCGAGACGTGGTCGTGGAGGTGGTTCGAGACCTCGCCGGCCGGGTCGCCGGCGAGCCGCTTGACGGAGAACTGGAGGGCGCCGTCGGGGCGGCCGGAGAGGCTGTACTGGCGGATCTGCCGTGCGCCGTCGGGGAGTTCCACCTGGACGGAGACGTACTGGCCGGGGCGGGCGGCCGGCAGCGGGCGCCCGTCGACGGGCTGGACGAGGAAGGTGGCCACGTCCGCGGTCTCCCGCAGCCGGCCCACTACGCGGTAAGGGGAAAGCGTGTCGCCGGGCGCGGTGCCGGCCTCCTCGTACAGCCGGGCCTCGATGGCGATGAGGGCGTTGGCCATCAGCCAGTAGACCTCGTCCCAGGCCGCGGCGACCTCGGCGGTGACCGCGTCGCCCAGTACCTCGGCGATGGCGGCGAAGAGGTGCTGCTGGACCAGGGGGTACGACTCGGGTGCGATGCCGAGCGAGGCGTGCTTGTGGGCGATGCGCGTGAGCATCGCGTCGGGGCGGACGTCCGGGTGCTCGACCAGCGCGGTGGCGAAGGCCGCTATGGCGCCGGCGAGGGCCTGGCGCTGGCTGCCGTTGGCCTGGTTGCCGCGGTTGAAGAGGTCGCGCAGCAGCTCGGGGTGGTCGGCGAAGAGCTTGTCGTAGAAGAGCGGGGTGATCTCGCCGATGGCGCCGCCGACCGCGGGGAGGGTGGCACGGACGATCTCGGTCGACTTCGGGGACAGCATCGGCGGCTCCTGACGTTCGGGCTGAAATTTGCATCTCAGAGTCGTATTCAAGGGTGTGCGAAAACAAGCGGACGGAAGGGGGTCTGTCATGTCGGCGGGCCGCTGCCCAGCGTCAGCAGGAGGGGGCCGGTCGGCCGGGCGGTAAGGTCCTCGATGGTGATCGGATCGAGCGCGGCGTAGAACGCCTCCTGGGCCGCGCGCAGCGCGCCCCGCAGCCGGCACGCGCCGCGCAGCGGACACGCCGGCTCGTCCTCGCAGCCGACGACGTCTCCGGTGCCCTCCAGCTCGCGCACCAGGTGCCCGACCGAGCCCGTACGCCCGGCGGCGGTGAGCGTGAGCCCGCCGCCCCGGCCCCGGCGGGCCTCCACGACCCCCAGGTGCTGAAGCCTGCTGACCACCTTGGCGGCGTGCGTGTACGGTACGCCGACGGCGCCGGCCACCTCGCGGGTGGTCGGCGCGTCCTGCTCGCCCGTCACCGCCAGGCGCATGGCCATGCGCAGCGCGATGTCGGTGCTCTTGGTCAGTCGCACGGTCCGACTGTAGACCTTCGCCGCGGTTAATTGGTATCCAGGACTCCAAATATGGCTGTGATCTTCACAGCGTCGCAGGTCAGCGGATTGACAGGCGATCACCGCGAAGCGAGTCTGTGCCTCGCATTGATTGTTGATCTCTGCATCTCTCGATCTTCATCTCTTGATCCTCGAATCGTGATCCTCGAATCGTGATCCTCGAAACACCGGAGGCAGTAGTGGCACAGGTGCACAGACGCGGCGGGCAGTACGGGAAGGCTGTGGCGGTGCTCGGCGCGGCCGCGGCCCTGGCCGCCGGCGCCGCCCCCGCGACGGCCGCCGGGGCCTCGGAGGCGACCACCGCCGGACAGCGCTACGTCGCCCTCGGCGACTCCTACACCTCCGCACCCGGAGTCCCCGAGCAGAGCGGCGGCGACTGCGCCCGCTCCAGCGTCAACTACCCCGCGCTCACCGCCAAGGCGCTGCACATCTCCTCCTTCAAGGACGTCAGCTGCAGCGGCGCGAAGACCGACGACATGTGGCGCGCGCAGGGCGACAACCCGCCCCAGCTCAACTCCCTCGGCACCGCCACCCGGATTGTCACCGTCGGCATCGGCGGCAACGACATCGGCTTCGGCGACATCATCGGCACCTGCGCCCAGCTGTCCGCCTCGGACCCGGCCGGCGACCCCTGCCGCGAGAAGTACAACGCCGGTGGCACCGACGAGCTGACCGCCCGCATCACCGACACCGCGCCCAAGATCGCCAAGGTGCTGCGGGACGTGCACCGGCGCGCCCCGCACGCCCGCGTCGTCCTCGTCGGCTATCCCGCGATCATGCCGGACAGCGGCACCGGCTGCTTCCCGTCCGTGCCGATCGCCGCGGGCGACGTCCCCTACCTCCGGGACACCGAGAAGCGCCTCAACGCCATGCTCAAGGGCGAGGCCCGCAAGGCCGGCGTCCGCTACGCCGACACCTATACCCCCACCGTCGGCCACGACGTCTGCACGCCCACCGCGGACCGCTGGGTCGAGGGCGTGCGGCCGGAGAGCCCGGCAGCGCCCTTCCACCCCAACGCCAAGGGCGAGTCGGCCATGGCGGGCGCGGTGCTCGGCGCCCTCGGCCGGGTGCGCTGATCCGCCGGTGAGCTGACCCGCGCGGTGCCGTCGCGCGGCACCCTGTCCTCCACCACGGCCGCCGAGTAGGCTCCGGGCCCCGCTCGCCCGCATGGAGGTAAGGATGGCCCGCGCCAGAACGACCGCACGACGGCACCCGCGACATCTGCCCGCACTCGGCGCGACGGCCGCGCTGATCGCCGGACTGGGCATGGCACCGGCCGCCGCCAGCGGCCCGGACGACTCGGCGGGCACGGCCGCCCGTACGCCCGCCAAGTCACCCGTCGCCGTCGGCTACGGCGGCGCGGTCGCCAGCGTCGACGCCGACGCCTCGGCCGCCGGCATCGAGGTGCTCCGCAAGGGCGGCAACGCCGTGGACGCGGCCGTCGCCACCGCCGCCGCCCTCGGCGTCACCGAGCCCTACTCCGCCGGTGTCGGCGGCGGCGGCTACTTCGTCCACTACGACGCCAAGAGCCACCGCGTCTCCACCATCGACGGCCGCGAGACGGCCCCCCGCAGCGCCAGCAAGGACCTCTTCCTGGAGAAGGGGCGGCAGATCCCCTTCGACGACGCCGTCACCAGCGGCCTGAGCGTCGGCACCCCCGGCACGCCCGCCACCTGGGACGCGGCCCTGAACGCCTGGGGCAGCCGGTCGCTGGCGCAGGTCCTGCGGCCCGCCGAACGCCTCGCGCGCTCCGGCTTCACCGTCGACGCCACCTTCCGGCAGCAGACCGCCGACAACGAGCGGCGGTTCAAGGACTTCCCGGCCTCCGCGAAGCTCTTCCTGCCGGGCGGCCGGCCCCCGGCCGTCGGCAGCACCTTCAAGAACCCCGACCTGGCCCGCACCTACGCCCTGCTGGCCCGGCGCGGCACCGACGTCCTCTACCACGGGGAGCTGGGCAGCGACGTCGTACGGACCGTCCGCAAGCCCCCCGTCGACCCGGCGTCGCGCCGCGTGGCACGCCCCGGCGACCTGACGGCCCGGGACCTGGGCGCTTACACGGTCAGGAAGCAGGCCCCGACCCGTACGTCCTACCGCGGCCTGGACGTCTACGGCATGGCCCCGTCGTCCTCCGGGGGGACGACGGTCGCCGAGGCGCTCAACATCCTGGAGAACAAGGGCGATCTCACCAAGCCGGACGAGACGACCTATCTGCACCGCTACATCGAGGCCAGCCGGGTCGCGTTCGCCGACCGCAACCGCTGGGTGGGCGACCCCACGCGGGAGAACGTGCCCACCAAGGCGCTCACCTCGCAGCGGTTCGCCGACGCGCGCGCCTGCCTGATCAAGGACAGGTCCGTCCTCACCAGCCCGGTCGCGCCCGGTGACCCGCGCCACCCGGCGCGCTGCGGCACGCACGGCAAGGCCGCCCCCACCCCGTACGAGGGGGAGAACACCACCCACCTGACGGTCGCCGACAAGTGGGGCAACGTCGTCGCCTACACCCTCACCATCGAGCAGACCGGCGGCAGCGGCATCACCGTGCCCGGCCGCGGCTTCCTGCTCAACAACGAGCTCACGGACTTCTCCTTCGTGCCGGTGAGCCCCGGCGTCCACGACCCCAACCTGCCCGGGCCGGGCAAGCGCCCCCGCTCCTCGATGTCGCCGACGATCGTCCTCGAACACGGGCGGCCCGCCTTCGCGCTCGGCTCGCCCGGCGGCGCCACGATCATCACCACCACGCTCCAGTCCCTGCTGAACCACGTCGACCGCCGGATGCCGCTCGTCGACGCGATCGCCGCGCCGCGCGCCAGCCAGCGCAACTCCGCGACGACCGAGCTGGAACCGGGCCTGTGGAACAGTCCCACGCGGGGCCGGCTGGAAGCCCTCGGCCATGTCTTCAAGCAGGTGCCGGAGATCGGCGCGGCCACCGGCGTGCAGCGGCTGCCCGACGGCCGGTGGGTCGCCGCCGCCGAGAAGAAGCGGCGCGGCGGCGGCTCGGCGATGGTGGTGCGCCCGAGCGGGCGGCCGCCCGTGCGCTGAGCGCGTGCTCTCACGCTCCGTCCCCCACATGGGTGTATCGGCGCCTGATCCCGGTTCGGCCGGCGCGCGCCGGGTGACGCTCCTGGCATATGGCCGGGACGGGTGGGGGACGGATCGGCCGGGGTCTCCCGGCTCTGCTGACGCTGGTGTCCGGCGTGTTCGCGGTGTGGCTGCTGACGGCCCCCGCCGCGAACGCGGCGCCGGCCCCCACCTGCCGGGTCGGCACGTATCTCAGCGATCTGTACGACCTCGACCCCGCCGAGCACACCTTCGCCGCCCGGCTGACGCTGTGGAGCGTGTGCCCCACGCGCGACCTCGACCCCCTGCCCACGGCGTCCTTCGGCAATTCCAACGACCCGGACGTGGGCGAGCCGACGCTGACGCGCGAGGAGGACCGGTTCCGGGATGTGACGGTGGTCCAAGGGGAGTTCCGGCAGAACTGGGACGTCCGGGCCTTTCCCTTCGACCGGCACCGGATCGAGATCATGGTCAACTCACCGCGCACTGTCGACGCGTTCCGGTTCACCCCCGACAACGAGAACTCCGCCGCGAACAGGGCGATCGCGCCACCCGGCTGGCGCCTGTCCGGCTTCCGGCTGACCGAGGTCGCCCGGCACTATCCGACGAACTTCGGTGATCCCACGCTCCCCAAGGGGGCGGGCACCACCCACAGCCGGCTGCTCATCCAGATGGACCTGCGGCGCAGCGACCCCACCATCTTCTGGAAGCTGACGGGACCGCTCTATCTGATGGTGCTCATCGCCACCGCCACCTTCCTGCTTCCCTCGCACAGCGAGGAACTGGGCATGGCCGAGCGACTGGACACGCTGCAGAGCCGGCTCGGCCTGCTGGGCGGCGGGCTGTTCGTCGTGATGCTGAATCTCCAGCAGGTGAACACCCTGATCAACAGCACGAACGGGCTGACACTCGTCGACTGGCTGCACCTGCTCACGCTGGTGTACGCCCTGCTGGCGGTGGTCGCCACGGTGCTGTGCTGGCGCTGGACGGTGCACGGCGGCGACCCCGCCCGGGCGGAGCGGTTCCACCACCGCGCCGCCCTGCTGGGGCTGTTGGGGTACGTGCTGGTCGCGGGCGCGATGGTGGCGTACGCGGCGTTTACGGGTTAGCCGTACGGCGGGCCGGTCAGCCGAGGAGCTCGAGCACGTCCTCCGTCGTGCCGGTCTCCGCCAGGCGCGGGAAGACCTTCTCGACGCTGTTGCGGTGGACGTCGCCGTCCATGTCGGTGACGGCGTCGGTCACGACCGTCACGTGATAGCCGTGCTCATGGGCGGCGCGGGCGGTGGATTCCACACCCATGCTCGTCGCGATGCCCGCGAGCACGATCTGGGTGACGCCGCGGCGGCGCAGCTGGAGGTCGAGGTCGGTGCCGAAGAAGGCGCCCCAGCTGTGCTTGGTGACGACGATGTCGGTGTCCTGGCGGTCGAGTTCGGGTGCGAGGTCCGCGAAGTCGGCCGGCGGCCGCCCGGAACGGGCGGGGGCCTCGGCGCGGCCGGGGGCGGCGCCCACCACGCGTACGAGCACCACCGGCAGCCCGCGCTCGCGGAAGGCGGCGGCCAGCCGGGCGCCGCGCTCCAGGATCTCGCCGGTGGGGTGGACGGTGGGCAGGGCGAGGATGCCCTTCTGGAGGTCGATGAGGACGAGTGCGGTGTTCGGGTCGAGGGTGGTGGCGGGCATGGTCTCGTGGCTCCTTGGGGTGGTCTGTTGTCGTGGCGGGCGCGCGGTCGGTGGCGGTGCGGGCGCTCACGTACCCTGCGGGCTCTTCACCCAGCCACCAGGCGTTTGAGCAGCTCGGTGGCGTCGGCGAGGGTGCGCTGTTCGTCGGGGGTGAGCCGGTGGGCGATGGCGTCGACCAGCCAGGTGTGCTTGGAGTGGCGTACGGACGCGATGGCCTCCCGCCCCCGGTCGGTGAGGGAGACGATCACCTGTCGGCCGTCGGTGGGGTGGGGCGAGCGGGCGACCAGCCCCAGGTCCTCCAGCACGCCGACGATCACCCGCATGGACTGCGGTCGGACGAGCTCCGCGCGGGCCAGGGCGGCGGTGGTGGCCGGACCATCGGTGTCCAGGCGGCTCAGGAGCGCGCGCTGGGAGGGGGTGAGGGAGCCCTGCGGCGAGGCCGTGCGCAGGCGCCGCATGAGGTGGGAGACGGTGGCGGCCAGGTCGGCGGCGACGCGTTCCTGGGTGGTGGCGGGGCCGGGGGTGAGGCTCGTCGTGGGTCTGTCGGCGGGGCCCGTCGCGGGTCCCGGGTCCTTGTCGGGCATGGTGACACCGTAGAAAAAGGCAGGGAAACTTGCAAGTTTTTCTTACTGGTTATCCACAGGGGGAGCGATGGTCTTGCCACAGAGCGTGACGGGTCATACGGTCGCAACCACACGTGGATCTACGCGTGTCAGCCTGGCTGACGCCCCGGCAAAGGAGCAGCTCATGGCCAATGTTGTGCGCGCCGCACTGGTTCAGGCGACCTGGACCGGCGACACCGAGTCGATGATCGCCAAGCATGAGGAGCACGCCCGCGCGGCCGCCGCGCAGGGCGCGAAGGTGATCGGGTTCCAGGAAGTCTTCAACGCCCCCTACTTCTGTCAGGTGCAGGAGAGCGAGCACTATCGCTGGGCCGAGCCGGTCCCCGACGGGCCCACGGTCCGCCGGATGCGCGACCTCGCCCGGGAGACCGGCATGGTGATCGTCGTGCCCGTCTTCGAGATCGAGGACTCCGGCTTCTACTACAACACCGCCGCCGTCATCGACTCCGACGGCAGCTATCTGGGGAAGTACCGCAAGCACCACATCCCCCAGGTCAAGGGCTTCTGGGAGAAGTACTACTTCAAACCCGGCAACCTCGGCTGGCCCGTGTTCGACACGGCCGTCGGCAAGGTCGGCGTCTATATCTGCTACGACCGCCACTTCCCCGAGGGCTGGCGCCAACTGGGCCTGAACGGCGCCCAGATCGTCTACAACCCCTCCGCCACCTCGCGCGGCCTGTCCGCCCACCTGTGGCAGCTGGAGCAGCCCGCCGCGGCCGTCGCCAATGAGTACTTCATCGCCGCGATCAACCGCGTGGGCCAGGAGGAGTACGGCGACAACGACTTCTACGGCACGTCGTATTTCGTCGACCCGCGCGGCCAGTTCGTCGGCGGCACCGCCAGCGACACCAAGGAGGAGCTGATCGTCCGCGATCTCGACCTCGGCCTCATCGACGAGGTGCGTCAGCAATGGGCGTTCTACCGCGACCGCAGGCCCGACGCGTACGACGGACTGGTCACGCCATGAGCCCCGCGGCCGGTGCCGGCGGCTCGCCCCCTTCCGGTGCCGGGGGACCCTCCGGGGCTTCCCCCGCCACCACGCCCGCCGCCCACCTCCACGCCCGGCACCGCGCCGTGATGCCCGAGTGGCTCGGCCTGTACTACCGCGAACCGCTGGAGCTCACGCACGGCGAGGGCCGCCATGTCTGGGGCGCCGACGGCAGGCGCTACCTCGACTTCTTCGGCGGCATCCTCACCACCATGACCGCGCACGCCCTCCCCGAGGTCACCAAGGCCGTCGGCGAGCAGGCCGGGCGCATCCTGCACACCTCCACCCTCTATCTCGACCGGCACATGGTCGAGCTGGCCGAGCGCGTGGCCGCCCTCTCCGGCATCCCCGACGCCCGCGTCTTCTTCACCTCCTCCGGCACCGAGGCCAATGACGCGGCCCTCCTGCTCGCCACCACCTACCGCCGTTCCAACCAGATCCTGGCGATGCGCAACAGCTACCACGGCCGTTCCTTCTCATCGATCGCCATCACCGGCAACGCCGCCTGGTCGCCCACCAGCCTCTCCCCGCTCCAGACCCTGTATGTGCACGGCGGGATCCGCTCCCGGGGCCCCTATGCCTCGCTGAGCGACGACCGTTTCATCGAGGCGTGCGTCGAGGACCTGCGGGACATCCTCGGCCAGACGCACGGCAATGTGGCCGCGCTCATCGCCGAACCCGTCCAGGGCGTCGGCGGGTTCACCGCACCGCCCGACGGGCTGTACGCAGCCTTCCGCGAGGTCCTCGCGAGCCGCGGCATCCTGTGGATCTCCGACGAGGTGCAGACCGGCTGGGGCCGCACCGGCGACCACTTCTGGGGCTGGCAGGCACACGCCGCGAGCGGCCCGCCCGACCTGCTCACCTTCGCCAAGGGCATCGGCAACGGCATGTCCATCGGCGGCGTCGTCGCCCGCGCCGAGGTCATGAACTGCCTGGGCGCCAACTCCATCTCGACGTTCGGCGGCAGCCCCGTCACCATGGCCGCCGGCCTCGCCAACCTCACCTACCTGCTGGAACACGACCTCCAGGGCAACGCCCGCCGCGTCGGCGGCCTCCTCATCGAGCGGCTCCGGGCCATCACCGCCGCCCTCCCGGTGGTCCGCGAAGTGCGCGGCCGCGGCCTGATGATCGGCCTCGAACTGGTCGAGCACGACGGGTCGCCCTCGCCGCACGCCGCCGCCCTCGCCCTCGAACACGCCCGGGACCGGGGCCTGCTGATCGGCAAGGGCGGCCGCGAGGCCAACGTCCTGCGGATCGCCCCGCCCCTCTCCCTGACCGTGGCCGAAGCCGAGGAGGGCGCGGCCGCCCTGGAAGAAGCCCTGCGCCGGACGCAGGACACCATCGCCGGAAAGGAGCGGCCATGACCACCACGGTCATCCGCGGCGGCCTCGTCATCACCGCCGCGGAGGAGATCCCCGCGGACGTCCTCGTCGAGAACGGCAAGGTCGCCGCCCTCGCCGCCCCGGACAGCGACTGCGCCCGGGGCTGGACCGCCGACCGTACGCTCGACGCCACGGGGAAGTACGTCATCCCCGGCGGGGTCGACGCCCATACCCATTTCGAACTGCCCTTCGGCGGCACGGCCTCCTCCGACACCTTCGAGACGGGCACCCGGGCCGCCGCCTGGGGCGGCACCACGACCGTCGTCGACTTCGCGGTCCAGTCACGCGGGAAGGCGTTGCGCGAAGGGCTCGACACCTGGCACGCCAAGGCCCAGGGCACCTGCGCCATCGACTACGCCTTCCACATGATCCTCTCCGATGTGAACGAGAGTTCCCTGAAGGAGATGGACCTGCTGGTGGGGGAGGGCGTGACGTCCTTCAAGCTGTTCATGGCCTATCCCGGCGTCTTCTACAGCGACGACGGCCAGATCCTGCGGGCCATGCAGCGCGCCGCCGGCAACGGCGGCCTGATCATGATGCACGCCGAGAACGGCATCGCCATCGACGTCCTCGTCGAACAGGCCCTCGCCGCCGGCCGCACCGACCCCCGCTACCACGGAGAGGTCCGCAAGGCGCTGCTGGAGGCCGAGGCCACCCACCGCGCCATCGCCCTCGCCCGCGTCGCCGGCAGCCCCCTGTACGTGGTGCACGTCTCCGCCGAGGAAGCCGTCGCCGAGCTGGTCCAGGCCCGCGACAGGGGACTCCCGGTCTTCGGCGAGACCTGCCCGCAGTACCTCTTCCTGTCCACCGACAACCTCGCCGAGCCCGGCTTCGAGGGCGCGAAATACGTCTGCTCCACGCCGCTGCGCCCCCGCGAGCACCAGGCGGCCCTCTGGCGCGGGCTGCGCACCGACGACCTCCAGGTCGTCTCCACCGACCACTGCCCCTTCTGCTTCTCCGGCCAGAAGGAGCTCGGCCGCGGCGACTTCTCCAAGATCCCCAACGGCCTGCCCGGCGTCGAGAACCGCATGGACCTCCTCCATCAGGCCGTCGTCGACGGGCACATCACCCGCCGCCGCTGGATCGAGATCGCCTGCGCCGCCCCCGCCCGGATGTTCGGCCTCGCCCCGCACAAGGGCACCATCACCCCCGGCGGCGACGCCGACATCGTCATCTACGACCCGCACGCCGAGCAGACCCTCTCCGCCGCGACCCACCACATGAACGTCGACTATTCGGCCTACGAGGGCAGGCGGGTCACCGGCCGGGTCGAGACCGTCCTCTCCCGCGGCGAGACCGTCATCGAGCGCGGGCGCTTCACCGGCCGTGCCGGGCACGGCCGTTACGTCCCCCGCGCCACCTGCCAGTACCTCGTGTAAGGAGCACCACCGTGGACTTCGGACTCGTCCTCCAGACCGACCCGCCGGCCGGCGACGTGGTGGACCTCATGCGCCGCGCCGAGGGCGCCGGCTTCCGCTATGGCTGGACGTTCGACTCGGCCGTGCTGTGGCAGGAGCCCTTCGTCATCCTCAGCCGCATCCTCGACCACACCGAGCGGATCATCGTCGGTCCCATGGTCACCAACCCCACCACCCGCACCCCCGAGGTCACGGCATCCACCTTCGCCACCCTCAACGACATGTACGGCAACCGCACCGTGTGCGGCATCGGCCGCGGCGACTCGGCGATGCGGGTGGCCGGCCGCAAGCCCAACACCCTGGCCACCCTGCGCGATGCGATGCGGATCATCCGCGAGCTGGCCGAGGGCCGCGAGGCGGACGTCGGCGGTACGACCCTGAAGCTGCCCTGGGTGCGGGACGGCCGGCTGCCCGTCTGGATGGGGGCGTACGGCCCCAAGGCGCTCGCCCTCGCCGGCCAGGAGGCCGACGGCTTCATCCTCCAGCTCGCCGATCCGTTCCTGACCGAGTGGATGATCAAGGCCGTCCGCACCGCCGCCTCCGACGCCGGCCGCGATCCGGACTCCGTCACCATCTGCGTCGCCGCGCCCGCCTATGTGGGCGACGACCTGGAGCACGCGCGCGAGCAATGCCGCTGGTTCGGCGGCATGGTCGGCAACCACGTCGCCGACCTCGTCGCGCGCTACGGCGAGCACTCCGGGCTGGTGCCCGAGGCCCTCACCGCGTATATTGAGCGGCGCCACGGCTATGACTACAGCCATCACGGCCGGGCCGGAAACCCCTCCACGGACTTCGTCCCCGACGAGATCGTCGACCGCTTCTGCCTCCTGGGCCCGGCCTCGGCACACCGCGAACGGCTGGAGGAGCTACGCGCGCTGGGCGTGGACCAGTTCGCGGTGTACGCCATGCACGACGCGAAGGAGGCCACGATCGACGCCTACGGCTCCGCGATCATCCCCGCATTCCATGCCTAAGCGGCTTCAGGCCCCATCACCATGATGTTCGGCACCCGCGCGGCCGCCACTGTCGCCCAGGTCGCCCAGGGTGTGGCCAGGGGCGATGGCGTACTGCCCATCGCCCATCGCCCGCCGCTCGCGCTGGCGGACATGGCCATGAAGGGCGGCCGCTCTCCCCGAAACGCTGTGCTCCGGGTGGACCAATATCTGCGACCGCGAGGTGAGGGTTTAACCCACCATGCGGGGAGTGTTTTTACCGCAATGAACAGAGTGGAATTATTTACCGTACACGGGCCACCATCGCATGCTACTGTCGATCTCAGTTGCAGTTGTGGTTCCCAAAAACTTCAAGCGCCTTCGCCGGCTGTTTTCAGCCGCTGGAAGCGTTTTTGTATTGCCGGTCATTTTCCGGGCGGGGCATCATCGCGGCGACCCGGTATCCGTGCATTGCGGGTCCCGGCGTACTGCCTCAAAGGAGATATGACATGGCGTCTGGCACCGTGAAGTGGTTCAACGCGGCAAAGGGTTTCGGCTTCATCGAGCAGGACGGCGGAGGCGCTGACGTGTTCGCCCACTTCTCGAACATCGCTGCCGAGGGCTTCCGTGAGCTGGTCGAAGGCCAGAAGGTCACCTTCGATATCGCGCAGGGCCAGAAGGGCCCGACGGCCGAGAGCATCGTCCCCGTCTGACGCTGACGCGCACTTCGCAGCTGGGGCCCGCATCCCTCGGGGTGCGGGCCCCAGCTGCGAGCATTTCCCGCGGTGGTTCCACCCGTGGGGCAATCGTCACCCGCAGCCACTTCTCCAAGGCTGCTCGCCTCTTCGGAGCCGCACCCGGTCGGCGTCGTGGTTTCACATCCACCTGACGTCACCCATTCCATCGCCTGCACCCCGCACCTCGGATTCACCGCAGGCCAGATGCTTTCGAAATTCATTCGGCCCGTTCTTGTGATTCCCCGCGCTGCTCTTCCGCTGCGGGAATTCCTTGATACGTGCCGTATCAAGGAAGGTTCTGAATGAACCCCACACGTACGAACGACCGTTCCTCCCGCACCCGTAGCCGCACCGGAGGCCCCGCTTTCGGCTCCGGCGCCGGTTCAGGCCGGGGCAGCCGCTTCGGCTCGCCCGCCCCGAGCCGTTCAGGGAGTCCGAGCCGCCAGGGCGGCCACGGCCGACGGCCCGTAACGGTCCAGGGCGAGTTCGCTCTGCCGGAGACGATCACTCCCGCCCTGCCCGCCGTCGAGGCGTTCGCCGACCTCGACATGCCCGAGCAACTGCTGGCCGCACTCACCGCGCAAGGCGTGAGCGTCCCGTTCCCGATCCAGGGCGCGACCCTGCCCAACACCCTCGCGGGCCGCGATGCCCTCGGTCGCGGGCGCACCGGCTCCGGCAAGACCCTCGCCTTCGGCCTGGCCCTGCTGGCCCGCACCGCCGGACAGCGCGCCGAGCCCCGCCAGCCGCTCGCCCTGATCCTCGTGCCGACGCGTGAGCTGGCGCAGCAGGTGACCGACGCACTCGCCCCGTACGCCCGCTCGGTCAAGCTGCGCCTGGCCACCGTCGTCGGCGGAATGTCGATCGGCAGGCAGGCCGGTGTGCTGCGCGGTGGTGCCGAGGTCGTCGTCGCGACGCCGGGCCGCCTCAAGGACCTCATCGACCGTGGTGACTGCCGGCTGAACCAGGTCGCGATCACGGTCCTGGACGAGGCCGATCAGATGGCCGACATGGGCTTCATGCCCCAGGTCACCGCGCTGCTGGACCAGGTCCGCCCCGAGGGCCAGCGGATGCTGTTCTCCGCCACCCTGGACCGCAACGTCGATCGCCTGGTCCGCCGCTACCTCACCGATCCGGTCGTCCACTCCGTCGACCCGTCCGCGGGTGCGGTCACCACGATGGAGCATCACGTGCTGCACGTCCACGGCGCCGACAAGCACCGGACGACGACGGAGATCGCGGCGCGCGAGGGCCGGGTGATCATGTTCCTGGACACCAAGCACGCCGTCGACCGGCTGACGCAGGACCTGCTGAACAGCGGTGTGCGGGCCGCCGCCCTGCACGGGGGGAAGTCGCAGCCGCAGCGCACCCGGACCCTGGCCCAGTTCAAGACCGGGCACGTCACCGTGCTCGTCGCGACGAACGTCGCGGCGCGCGGCATCCACGTCGACAACCTCGACCTCGTCGTCAACGTCGACCCGCCGACCGACCACAAGGACTACCTCCACCGCGGTGGCCGTACCGCGCGGGCCGGCGAGTCCGGCAGCGTCGTCACCCTGGTCACCCCCAACCAGCGCCGCGACATGACCCGCCTCATGACGGCCGCCGGCATCGTGCCCCGGACCACCCAGGTCCGCTCCGGCGAAGAGGAGCTCAGCCGGATCACCGGCGCCCAGGCTCCCTCCGGCATCCCCGTGACGATCACCGCGCCGGTGGCCGAGCGTCGTAAGCGCGGCGCGGCCTCACGCGGCCGACGCAGCCCCGCTTCGGCTACCCGGCGCGTGACCGTGCGGCAGTCCTCCTTCGACGCGGCGGCCTGAGACCTTCGTGATCAGGGAAACGGACCCATCTCCGCAGGAGGCACGTTTTGACGCTGGTTCAGATGCAGCCCCGCTCGGCGCATGCCACCCCCGTGCGCAGTACGGCGGCCGACGCCATGGACGCAGCCGGACCGCAGGTCTGTGACGACATGACCGTCGAGGTCGCCCTGTCCGTCATGGCCGGCGCCCGCACCGGGCACCTGCTCGTCTGCGACAACGACGACCTGTGCACCGGACTGGTCACCCAGGCTCAGCTCGCCGCAGTCCGCGACAGCCCCGCGTATACGGACCGGCTCCAGCTGCGCGACATCCTGGGCGCCCGCGGGCCGTTCACCTCGGCCATGACCACGATGATCGAAGCCGAGCACGCGATGTGCTGCCGCCGGCTCGATGCCCTGCCTGTCGTCGACGAGCGGGGCAGTGCTCCGGGCGTCCTCCCCCTTGCCGGCTGAACCGCCTCACCGCGGCAGAACCATCCCCCTTCGTTCTTCTCCTTGTGAGGCATCATGCGCTGTGTCATCGCCCGCTTCCCGTTCGACCTCACCAAGAGCGGCGTCCTTGAATCGATGAAGGGCGTCAAGCCCGAGCAGGTCTTCGGCGAATCCGTGATCATCGGCCGCCGCACCTACCCCGTCAAGCAGGTCGGCCAGGTCATCACACGCCAGGACCGCCGCGATTTCAGTGCCGGCGAAGTCCTCCGGGCCATGACCCAGCTGGGGTTCACCTGCCGCGGCCTGCCCCAGGCCGCCGCGCCCACGCGCGCCCTCAGCCCGTTCCAACAGGCTTCCGCGATGCTCGGCGCCCCTGCGGCCGTCTGACCGACGGGCAGGCGCGAGCCGCCACCAAAAAAGCAGTGAGGGTCCGACCGGGAGACGCCGGTCGGACCCTCACCGCGTAACGACGGGATTCTCAGCGCGCGGCGGCAGGGTCAGTGATCGGAGTAGCTGAAGTCACCCATGGTCCAGGCACTGACGTCCTCGATCGCCACGCGGTACATCCCGCCCGTCTCCGGGATGCCCACCGAGCCCTGCAGAATCCGCGCCACATGGAAATGCAGATGTGTGGGCGGCCCCTCCTTGCTCGTCGTGGCGGTGAAGACGGCGGAGAAATCGCTCAGGCGGGCCGAGTCCGCCAGGACCTCCGACACCCGCTGCCTCCAGACGGCTTCGGGAGCCAGCCGACCCGTGATGACAGCACCGCCGGCGACCACGGTCAGAGACATCTGATTGCTGTGCCCGGACTCCACCTGGGCGGCGACGTCAACGAGCAGTTCGTCAGGCTTCGACATGAGAGGCGATTCTAATCACCGGCTGTCCGGTCAGCCTAAGCAGTGGTGCTCCATGGACGTCGTCCGCGACCTGGCCGAGGGCCGCGCTTGAGCCCGTGGCGGCCCACCGCGAGCGCCTGGAGGAGCTGCGCGCGATGGGAGTCGGCCAGTTCGCGGTCGACGCGAAGAAGGCCATCGACGCGTACGGGCAGCCCCTGACCTGACCCCCGGGCGGTAGGCAGGGGGGAGCGGGGCGGAGCCCGTGGCGCCTAGCCGGCGGAGCCGCTCCGCAGGCGCCGCCACACCGCCTTGGCCGCGTGGTGGCCGCACATCCCGTGCACCCCCGGCCCCGGCGGCGTCGCCGAGGAGCACAGGAAGACGGCGGGGTGGGCGGTGGCGTAGGGCACGCGGGCGAGCTTGGGACGGATCAGCAGCCGCAGGCCGGCGACGGAGCCGGTCGCGATGTCACCGCCGATGTAGTTGGCGTTGCGCGCGGCGAGCTGCGGGGGGCCGGCGGTGGCGCGGGCCAGCACCAGATCGCGGAAGCCGGGCGCGAAGCGTTCGATCTGGCGCTCGATCACCTCGGTGGCGTCGCCCGTCCAGCCGCTCGGCACATGCCCGTACACCCAGAAGGTGTGCTTGCCCTCGGGCGCCCGGGTCGGGTCGAAGAGGCTGGGCTGCGCGGTGATGAGGAAGGGGACGTCCGGGTCGCGGCCGTCGACGGCGGCGCGCAGGGCGGCGCCGATCTCCCCGTAGGTCGGGCCGACGTGGACCGTGCCGGCCCGGCGGGCCTCCGGCGACGTCCAGGGCACCGGGCCGCTCAGCGCGTAATCGATCTTGAACACGCTGGGGCCGTAGCGGAAGCGGCGATAGGCGTCGCCGAGCCCGGCGATCCGGGCCAGGGCGGTCGGCGAGGTGTCGAAGACATACGCGCGGGCCGGCGGCAGCTCGTCCAGGCGCTTGACCTCGAAGCCGGTGTGCACGGTGCCGCCGCAGGCGCGCAGATACGAGGCGAGGGCGTCGGCGACGGCCTGGGAGCCGCCGCGCGGCACGGGCCAGCCGCCCGCGTGCGCCGCGAGCGCGAAGATCAGGGCCATCCCGCCGGTCCCGAGCCCGGTGAGGGGCGCGATGCCGTGTGCGGACAGCCCCGCGAACAGCGCCTTCGCCTTCGCGTCACGGAAGCGGCGGGTCAGCAGGGCCGCCGGCTGGGCGGCGACCAGGCCGAAGCGCGCGTACAGCGCCGGATCGCGCGGCAGCCCGTCCCACTGGGTGCGCAGGAAGTCCGCGGCCACCGTCTCCCACCGGCCGTGGAAGGGCGCCACGAGCCGCCGGTAGACGCCCGCGTCGTGCGGCCCGAGCGAGTGGGCGCTCTCGCCCACGGCACGGGCGAGCACCGCGGCGGTGCCGTCGGGGAAGGGGTGCGCCATGGGCAGCTCGGGGTGCAGCCACTCGAGGCCGTGCCGGGCCAGCGGCATCGCCCGGAAGGCGGGCGAGCCCGCGCCGAGGGGGTGCACGGCGGAACACGGGTCGTGGCGGAAGCCGGGGAGCGTGAGCTCCTCGGTGCGCGCCCCGCCGCCGATGGCCTCAGCGGCCTCGAACACCTCGACGGACAGGCCGCGGCGGGCCAGTTCCACGGCGGCGGTCAGCCCGTTGGGCCCGGCGCCTACGACGACCGCGTCGAGCATGCTTGGCACCGGCGCCACTCCCCTCGTCCCTGTGGGTCAGCCGGCGGACGCCAGCAGGCCCAGGATATGCCGGAGCGTCACCTCGTCCCGCGCGGAGGCGAAGGGCAGGGCGTTGCCGCCGCCGGTCCGGAAGGGCTCGCCCGCGACGGTCCCGCTCGCGCCGCCCGCCTCGGCGACCAGCAGCAGCCCCGCCGCGTGGTCCCAGGCGTTCTCCCACGAGAAGGCCGTGGCGTCGATGATCCCGCGTGCCACGTTCAGGTATTCGAGGCCGGCGGAGCCGCAGGGGCGCGGGGCGACACCGTCGGTGCGCAGGGCGTCCAGGACGCGCTTCTGCTCGTCGTCGGTGAAGTCGTAGTGCGATATGGCGACTTCGAGGACCTTGCCCGGCTCGGGCGCTCCGGAGCGCAGCGGCACGCCGTTGAGCAGCGCTCCGCCGCCGCGGCGCGCGATCGCCATCAGGTCCAGGGCGGGCGCGTACGTCCAGGAGGCGAGCAGCTCGCCGTGGTGGGCCAGGCAGACGAGCGTCGCGAACCCGGGGTCGCCGTGGACGAACTGCCGGGTGCCGTCGACCGGGTCGACGATCCACACCGGGTCCTCGCCGCGCAGCGCGTCGAGCACGCCCGCGTCGGCGTGCACCGCCTCCTCGCCCACGACCACGGAGCCCGGCAGCAGGGACGTGAGGGAGGCGGTCAGGTGCTCCTCGGCGAGCCGGTCGGCGACGGTCACCAGGTCGTGCGGGCCGTTCTTCTCGACGATCTCGTGCGCGGCGAGCTGCCGGAAGCGGGGCACGATCTCGGCGGCGGCCGCCTTGCGGACCGCCTCCTCGACGTCGTTCAGGTCACCTGCGAGAAAGTCATCGATCATACGTCCATCGAATCACGCCGCACTGACAAGCGGGGGTGTGGTGATGGCCTCATGACGTCCGGCCGGCGTCCCGGAGGTGAACGCCGCTCAGCGCCCCACCGCGTAACCCTGCATGCCGCGCGGGTTGGCGGCCGCCGACAGTACGCCCGTGCGCGGGTCCCGCGCGACCGCGCACAGCCGCCCCTCCGACCACGGGCCGCCGACCGTGACGTCATGGCCCCGGCGGCGCAGCTCCGCGATCGTCCGTTTCCCGACGCGCGACTCGACGGTGACGGCGCCGGGGTTCATGGCGCGCGGGTGGAAGGAGCTGGGGAAGGACTCCTGGTGCCAGTTGGGCGCGTCGACGGCCCCTTGCAGATCGAGGCCGCCGCGTACCGGCCGGCGCAGCGCGACGGCGAGGAAGAAGTGCAGCTGCCACTGGTCCTGCTGGTCGCCGCCGGGCGAGCCGAACGCCAGCACCGGCTCCCCGTCGCGCAGGGCCAGGGACGGGGTCAGCGTGGTGCGCGGCCGGCGGCCGGGGGTGAGGGAATTGGGCAGGCCGGGTTCGAGCCAGGCCATCTGCAGGCGGGTGCCGAAGGGGAAGCCGAGCTCGGGCACCACAGGATTGGACTGGAGCCAGCCGCCACTGGGCGTCGCGGAGATCATGTTGCCCCAGCGGTCGACGATGTCGAGGTGGCAGGTGTCACCGCGGGTGGCACCGTCGGCCGCGACCGTCGGCTCGCCCGCGCCCATGCCGGCGCCGGCCGCCCTCTGCTGGGAGAGGCAGGGCGGACGGGGCAGGAGCGGCGTGCGGCCGTCGGGGCTGCCGGGCCGCAGGGCGTATGAGGCGGTGTCGCCGATCAAGGTGCGGCGGGCGGCGTTGTAGCCCGCCGAGAGGAGGGTGCGCAGCGGCACGTCGTCGGCGGCGTCCCCGTACCACGCCTCACGGTCGGCCATGGCGAGCTTGCCGCCCTCGACGAGGGTGTGGACGTAGTCCGGCGTTCCGTATTCCGGGATGTCGGGGACCTCCGGGAGCAGGGCGAGCTGCTGGAGCAGGACCGGACCCTGCGACCAGGGGCCGGCCTTGCAGAGGGTCCAGCCGTTCCAGTCGTGGGTGACGGGTTCCTCGTACGTGGCGCGGAAGTGGGCGAGGTCGTCGCCGGTGAGGGTGGCGGTGTGCCGTTCGCCCGAGGTGTCGAGGGTGGGCCGGGCGGCGGTGCGCAGGAGGGCGTCGGCGACGAAGCCCTCGCGCCAGACGCGGCGGGCGGCGTCGATGCGCCGCTCGCGGCTGCCGCCGGCTGCGTCGGCCTCGGTGAGCAGGCGGCGCCAGGTGGCGGCGAGTGCGGGGTTCCGGAAGAGCGTGCCGGGGGTGGGCGGGCGGCCGTCCGGCAGGTACAGCGCGGCGGAGGCCGTCCACTCGGTCGTGAAGAGTTCCCGCACGGTCTCGACGGCCCGGCGGACGTTCCCGACGGGGGCGTGGCCGTGCTCGGCGTAACCGATGGCGTAGGAGAGGACGTCGGAGAGCGGCTTGGTGCCGTGGTCGCGCAGCAGCAGCATCCAGGCGTCGAAGGCGCCCGGCACGGCCGCCGCGAGCGGCCCGGTGGCGGGGACCAGGTCCAGACCGAGCGAGCTGTAGTGGGCGACGCTCGCCCCGGCCGGCGCCGGGCCCTGCCCGCAGAGCACCCGCACCGGGCCGCCCGCCGGGGCGAGCAGGGCGGGCACCTCGCCGGCCGGCCCGTTGAGGTGCGGCTCGACCACGTGCAGGACGAAGCCGGCGGCGACGGCCGCGTCGAAGGCGTTGCCGCCGCCCTCCAGCACGGCCATCGCGGACTGCGAGGCCAGCCAGTGGGTGGAGGAGACCATGCCGAAGGTGCCCTGAAGGGTGGGCCGGGTCGTGAACCCCGAGGAAGACATGGCCACCAGCCAGCCAGACGGCCGCACCCCCGCGCAATACCGCCGGAAGCGGTTCCCGCGGACGGAGCTACGGTGGATGACGCTGTCGGCCGTGCGGTCCGGCCGGAGAGAACAAGCTGGAGGATGCGCCGTGCACGGTGAGTGCAAGGTGCCGGGCGGCAAGCTCGTCGTCGTGGATCTGGAGGTCGACGGCGGGGCGCTGCGCGACGTGCGGGTGGCCGGGGACTTCTTCCTGGAGCCCGACGAGGCGCTCCTCGACATCAACCGTGCCCTGGAGGGCGCCCCCGCCGACACTCTCGCCCCCCAGCTCGCGGCCCGCGTCGACGCGGCGCTGCCGGAGGGCACCGTGATGTTCGGCTTCACCTCGGAGGCGGTGGGGATCGCGGTCCGCCGGGCGCTGGCGCATGCCACCGACTGGACGGACTACGACTGGCAGCTCGTCCACGACGGCCCCCAGCCGCCCGCCCCGCACATGGCGCTGGAGGAGGTGCTGACGGCCGAGGTGGCGGCCGGGCGGCGGCCCCCGACGCTGCGCGTGTGGGAGTGGGGCGCCCCGGCCGTCGTCATCGGCAGCTTCCAGTCGCTGCGCAACGAGGTCGACCCCGAGGGCGCGGAACGGCACGGGATGACGGTGGTGCGCCGGATCAGCGGCGGCGGGGCCATGTTCGTCGCATCGCAAAGGCACTACAGCACTGCGGCCCAAGGGTTGTCCCGTAACTGATCTTTGGTACGAGAGTGGTTGGCCGGGGTTGGATCCTGGGTCCCATCTCTCTTGGGAGGCACCGCCCTCGGTTCACCCCTGCGACCGCACGACACAGCAGCGGATGGCAAGGGCCGTAGTCCCGGCAACGTGCGACCCGCCCGCCCGGAGAGATGAGCAGGGCCCCTGTTATCGTGCGCCGATGTCAATGATCAAGCAGTTCCAAGTGACCTTCGACTGCGCGGATCCTGCGCGTCTCGCCGGCTTTTGGTGCGAGGTGCTGGGGTACGTCGTACCTCCGGTCCCGACGGGGTTCGCCACTTGGGAGGACTACCATCGCTCACTGCCGCCGGAGGATCAGGTGATCTACTTCGCGTGCAGTGATCCCTCGGGCGTGGGCCCGCGCGTGCTCTTCCAGCGCGTTCCCGAAGGGAAGGTCGTCAAGAACCGGCTGCATCTTGACGTGCGGGCCGGTCTCGGGCTCGTGGGTGAGGAGCGGCTGGCCACGCTTGAAGCCGAATGCGCACGGCTGGTCGCGCTTGGCGCGGTACATGTGCGAACGATGCGCGCCGATGGCGAGAACGAGTCCTGCATCGTGATGCAGGACATTGAGGGCAACGAGTTCTGTCTCGCCTGAGGATCCTCCGACTCGGCGAGGTAGGGAGCCGTCTCCCATAGACCCCTTTGGTCTCGTATGCGGCGGGAGTTGTCCCGCGAGAGCAAGGTTGTGCAGCCGGGCGATGCCGAGGATGGCGTGGTGGACGCCGTCGCCTTTGAGGCGGCAGTCACGCAGGATCTTCCAGGTCTTCATGCGGGCGAAGACGTGCTCGACGCGGGCGCGGACTTGCTTGTGGGACTTGTTGTGCGCCTGCTTCCCGTCGGGCAGTTCTTCGCCCTTGCGGCGCCGCTGGGGCATGAGGAGTCCGGTGCCGGGGTAGCCGCCGTCGGCGATCGTTGTCGTCTGTCCGACGGCGGCCCTCGCGCCGGATTCTGCCCACGCCTTGCAGTCATTGCGTTTGCCCGGCAGAGGGCGGCCGATGACGACGACCAGGCGGCTGTCGGCGTCGATGACAACCTGGTGGTTGGTGGAGTACCGGTAGTTCTTCGACTGCTCGGCGACCGTGTGGTCGCGGGTGGGCACCAGGGTGCCATCCACGATGAGCACGGCGTCCTTCGCGAAACGCTGTCGAGGCTGGAGAGCGAGCAGGGGACCGAGATGGTTGATGATGCGGTCTGCAGCCGACTTGGATACTCCGAACAATGGGGCGAGTTGGCGCATCGTCAAGTTCGTGCGCCAGTAAGCCGCGACCAATAGCAGCCGGTCCTCCAAGGGCAGGCCCCATGACCGCCCCCGGCGGACCGTGCCAGCTTCCTTGCGCCGCAGTACGGTCACCAGCTTGCGGAACTGGCGCGAGCCGAGCCCTGTGAACGGACCTGTCCAGGACGACTCCGACGCCGTGATCACACTAGCCACCGCAAGATCGTCTCACCGTGAGCAGCGGTTACGGGACAGCCCTTAGCTTCGAATGAAGCCTTCCGCATCAGGAGCGGTTCTCTTCGCCTTGGTGTGGAACCACTCGACGAGATGAGTGCCGTAGAGCATGGCCGCGAAATCCGGATCCCATTCTGCACTCAGGTCAGGCACCACTCGCTGATCCCACACAAAAGTGACTCCCGAGTGCGTTGCCATGGAGAACGAAGCGGAGACCCAGACTTCGTCACCTTCGTGCCGCAAGGCTAGGCCCTGTAGAGCACCGCAGCCCTCTTCAGATTCGAGATCATTCCGCAGTCTGGGTTCGACAGCCTGGCGGAATTGATCAATCCATTGGTCAGGCTCTACCTCGTCGTGCGACTCAATCACCATGCTCCCTCGATGGCGTCACTCAATAAACGCTGTGATGATGCCGACCGGGCGGTGGTCGGACGGCGCCTCACGCTCAGAGTAGACCACCCTGAACGTTCCCCCAGTGACCATCTGAGCCCTGACAATGACTTTGGTCTTGTCGAACTTGTCGTCCTTGTAATCACCGTCCCTCAGGGTGTCGGATATCCAAGCGAAGAGAGAGTAATCATTCTCGGGATGTCCCTCTTGGATGTGCTTGTAGCCGAAGGATGAGTCACCGTCCCTCAGTGGCACGTCGTCGCCATTCCTGGAGAAAAACGTGGTGACCACCGACCACTTATCGCGGTTGATTTCGGTCGAGGTCGACTGCGAACTAACCGCTTTCGGGCTTCCGGCCGCTACGGCCGGCTCCGCCGATACGCCAAGGAGTCCGGCACAGGCGAAGGAGGCAGCGGCAATACCTGCCAGGAGCTTCCGTGCTATGCGCATGATCTTCCCCTTTCGGTCGGTGTCGTCTGCGAATGAAAGCCAAGCAGCGTTTAGCCGAATGGAGGAGATCGAAATAAGACGCTCCGGTTCGCCATCAATAATCCATCGATTGGCTTCCGCCTGTGTTGCGGCACCCCTGGCGTGACCGAATCGCTTTATGTGCGACAGTGAATCTCCGCCCATCCGCCACCCCAAACGGCTCACTTTGAGCCCACCTGGCACATATGCAATGGCTGGAAATGGTAGTTGGTCAGGAACATGACCGCCGCACACCCCGACACATCGCAACGGGGGCCGCGATCGCCGCGAGGCACACGAAGTAGGGCCGCCCCTCGGCCGGCGCAGGCACCAAAGACAGCTAGGGCCCGGCCATACGAGTTTCTCCGCCGTTGCCGCCCAATCGGACGCATCACACAGGCGGGGGTAATCGGCTATGGCATGGCAGACCAGCAACCGCAAACAGCGCCTGCCGTCCACTTGGTCCGCCATCCGTGCCCGGATCCTGGTACTCCGCGGCCCACACCGAGACGTGCCAGCCGAGGGAGCGTTCCGGGATGGCGAACGAGCCGATGAGCTCGGCTGTATGGAGCTGGACCGCAGGGGCGCTGAGCTGCTGTTCCAGGTTCTGACGGAGCGTGAGGAGAAGGACAGCGTGGCCATCGCCTCCAACGAATCCTTCGGCGGGTGGACCAAGACGTTCACCGATCCCAGCCTCTGCGCGGCCATCGTGGACCGGCTGACGTTCGGCGGGAACATCATCGAGACCGGCACCGATTCCTACCGCCTGGCCGCCACCCGGGCCCGTGCAGAGCAGGCCGACGCCAGCTGACCCCGTGCTCCGGCCCAGCCACGGGCGAGTACACCGGCGCCACCCGCCACCCCGCCCCGTCGGTAACGGTCTTGAGGGAAAATGAGCTTCGGGCGTGCTGACCTGGCGGTTCGGCTGGTGGGTGATCAGCGGGCGGTGTCGCGGACGAGGACGAGTTCGGTGCTCGTCCGGCGGTGGGTGGCCCGCTGCGCGGATCGGTCGGAGACGAGTGAGGCGATCGCGAGATGGGTCTCTGCGGAGACGCGGCGCCCTTACGGCCCTCCTCATGTCGCGGCCCGACCGGAAGGATCATCATGTCCGCCGAGGCCGTAAAGTGGTGGACAGCCACCCGGAGCTGGGCGAGCATCTCCGCGATGAATAACGAACCTCCCCCCATCCCCAAACGCGTCCGCTTCGTCGAGCTCAGCGAAAAGGCGCTGCGGGCGCTTGCCGCCGGTGACCTCGCCGACGGCAGCGCCGAGACCGGGATCGCCCTTGACGAACACTTCGTCTGCGACCGGGCCCGCTCAATCTTCGGCTATCGCGCCGACCAGCTCGCCAAGCACCCCTCTGCCGCGCCCTGGATCACGCGGGCCGCGGTGTCCGAGCCGGACGGGGCGGTCGTCGGCGACGCCGGGTTCCACGGGCCGCCGGACGAGGCCGGCATGGTCGAGGTCGGCTACACCGTCGTGCCCGGGTACCGCCGCCAGGGCTATGCCCGCGCCATGTTGACGGCGCTGCTCGTCAGGGCCGCCGCCGAACCCGGTGTCAGGACCGTGCGCGCCAGGATTAGATCCGACAACACCGCCTCCCTGGCCTCCATCGATGGCTTCGGCTTCACGCGCGTCGGAGAGCAGGGGAACGAGCGCGACGGACTCACGATCATCTTCGAGGTCCCGGCAGACGCGATTCAGGCCGAGTAGCTTTACGGCCTCGGCGGGCACGGTGATCGTCCCGGTCGGGCCGTGACATGAGAAGACGACGCCATGGACCTCCGCCCGCTCGACCCCGCCAAGACCGCGTTCCACCTGACGGGCGGCTTCGACTCCGGCACCCTGGCCACCCGCGCGGCCGAACGCTTCCCCGGACAGCTCAACACCTCCGCACTCCTGATCGGCGACCCCGGCCACGAGCAGCAGATCCGCCGGCGGAAGGAGATGCGCGCCGCCGTGCCCTTCGGCGACCGGGACGACCTGATCGACGCCATGGCGCATACCCCGCTTCACCCCGACTGCGCCCGAGTGGGCGGCGCCCCGATCAGTCCCTACGAGGAGCCGCTTCACCACCCCTTCACCCGCATGACGAAGGCCCTGGCCGCACGCGGTGCACACACCGTCGTCACGGGGCTCTGCGGGGACGAGATGGTGGCGCTCTCGCAGGCCGAGTACCCGCACAAAGCCATGGGGGAGCTGAAGGACGTCAGGCTTCTCCCGTGGATCGGCGAGCGCGCGGCTGCCGCTCTGGAGTTCACGGACGACGGGATCGCCCCGCCGGCCGTCGTCAACTCCATGAGCCTCCTCTCCCTGGAGACGACGCCCCCGTCCTCCTCCGCGAAGGAATCCGGCCCGTCCACCCCTTCGCCGACCCCGGCATGATCCAGCTCGGCGAGTGGCTGCTGCCGATGGACTGGCGGGAACTCAAGCAGCTCCAGCGCCGCCGCCTCGCCGCGCTGGGCCTGAGCGAGGACGTCACCCAGCCCGTTGAACGCGAGTTCCTTCGCCGAAGTGGTCCAGCACGCCCCGACCACCCACGGCCGGCCGCTCTTCGCCAAGATGCTCCACGAAGGATCGGCGCTCTTCGATGACGGGCTCGTCAACCCCGACGGACTCCGCCGGGCAGTACGACGGCTGAGTGAAGGCACGTACCGCGACGACGGCGACGCCCAGCTCCTCCAGGTCATAGACCTCCACCTGGCCACCCAGGCATTCCTGTAACCCCAGGGGGTTCCGTCCAGCGATCGCAGCGGTACCCCCGCACCCGGGCCCCGGCCGTGGCAGGCTGCAACGGGCCCTCGAAGATGCGGAGACACAGATGTTCGCCATGCGCCCGGCCACCTCGGCCGACATTCCCGCCGTCGCGGCCATGATCCGGTCCCGCTCGACGTGGCTCGAAGAGCGCGGCATGCCGACGTGGCGCGACAGCGCGGACAACCTCGCCGCCCAGGCCGAGAACAGCCACGGTGCTATGTGGGTGCTCGAAGATCGCGCTTCCCGCCGTCGGCTGCACCACCGTGCAGGAAGAGACCCCGCCGTGGGGCTGGACGCCGGAAGAACTCGCCGAGCCTGCCCACTACCTGTTCACCACGGTGACGGACCCCGCGTACCGCGAGCAGAAGCCCGGAATCCTGATCGCGCTGTGGGCCGTGGACCGTGCTGCCCGCGAGGGCAAGGACTGGGTCCGGCGCGGCTGCGTGTTCACCGGCCTGGTCCGCTACTACGAGACCCAGGGCTTCACCCTGCTGCACGAAGTCCAGCGCACCCGTAACCGCGTGTACCTCATGGCACGACGCGCGAAGCGGCTCCCCGAACTTGAAACGCTGTTCAAGGACCCGTCCCAAATGGCCGAACTCCGCCCCTGACACGCTCTGCCCGAGCAGGCCGGCATACGGCGAGGCCCCGGTACTCCGCTGAGTACCGGGGCCAGCTTGTGCCTGGCCAGTAGGACTCTGAGCTGCCCTTGCTCTTGTGCCCCTTTAGGAGCACTGACATGGAACATCAGTCCCGAAGGGGCACATGGATCAGCCGAGGTAAGCATGAGGCGATGAGGCAGAGCAACGATCCGCCTCGCAATCAGCAAGCAGCCCCACCACGTACCGTGACTGTATCCGCCACTGGGATCGGCCCAGGGGCAAGTTTCGGGAGGGTGCGCAGTGCACGGGGAGTACAAGGTGCCGGGCGGCAAGCTGGTCGTCGTGGACCTGGACGTGGTGGACGGAGCACTCCGCGACGTGCGGGTGGCGGGGGACTTCTTCCTCGAACCCGACGAGGCGCTGTTCGACATCAACCG
Organism: Streptomyces sp. NPDC023527; assembly: GCF_055560115.1. Classification (NCBI taxonomy): domain Bacteria; kingdom Bacillati; phylum Actinomycetota; class Actinomycetes; order Kitasatosporales; family Streptomycetaceae; genus Streptomyces; species Streptomyces sp. NPDC023527. Next base: position 305,784 of record NZ_JBVHJJ010000005.1, on the reverse strand, counting down.
GGCGCTCGAGGGGGCCAACGCCGACCTGCCGGCCCCGGAGCTCGCCGCCCGCATCGATGCGGCGCTCCCCGAGGGCACGGTCATGTTCGGCCTCACCTCCGAGGCCGTGGGTATCGCCGTGCGCCGGGCCCTCGCGAACGCCACCGACTGGCACGACTACGACTGGCAGCTCATCCACACCGGGCCCCAGGCCCCCGCCCTGCACATGGCCCTCGACGAGGTCCTGACCACCGAAGTCGCCGCCGGGCGGCGGCCGCCGACGCTGCGCGTGTGGGAGTGGGAATCGCCGGCCGTGATCATCGGCAGCTTCCAGTCGCTGCGCAACGAAGTGGACATGGAGTCCGCCGACCGTCATGGCATGACGGTCGTCCGGCGCATCAGTGGAGGCGGGGCTATGTTTGTAGAGCCCCAAAGTACGATCACTTACTCGCTCTATGTACCGGACTCCCTCGTCCAAGGACTGTCCTTCGCCGACAGCTACGCCTACCTCGACGACTGGGTCCTGGCCGCCCTCGGGGACATGGGCATCAAAGCCTGGTACCAGCCGCTCAACGACATCGCCACCGAAGCCGGAAAGATCGCCGGGGCCGCGCAGAAACGAATGGTCGGCGAGAACGGTGCCGTCCTGCACCACGTGACGATGGCCTACGACATCGACGCCGACAAGATGCTCGAAGTTCTCCGCATCGGCCGCGAAAAGCTGTCCGACAAGGGCACGAAGAGTGCCAAGAAGCGAGTCGATCCACTCCGCCGGCAGACCGGTCTTCCCCGCGCCGAGGTCATTGATCGCATGATCGCCTCCTTCCGGAACCGCTACGGCTGCTCGGTCGGCGAGGTGACCGAGCAGGAGCTGGGTCGTGCGCAAGAACTGGCAGAGACCAAGTTCAGCTCTCAGGAGTGGACCGCTCGCGTTCCATAGATCACAGCCAATTCCGATCTTGGCCATCAGAGTCTCGATCATGGAATTGGGTGAGTACCGGCGCATGGGGGATCGACCTTCCCCCGCGCCGATCGAGCGTCCGGATAATGCGACTCGCTTCTTAGCGAATACCTTGGCGAACGTCGCGGTCTGACGAGCCGCAGAGGCTGCCCAGACGCCCTGTGACTCTCTACACGCGTGAGGAACTCCGCGCGACCGCCGCCTGCGCACGCCGCCTGCACGAGCGACTGGGAGTCAGCCATCCCGCCTACCTCGAACGCGTCGCCAGTGGCCTGGTCCATCCCGTCGCCGTGGAATGGACCACCGCCGACCAGTTGCACCTCCACCCCCGCATCAGCCGGATCGTGCCCCTCATCGACGAACGCGACCACCAGGGCGTCCCGGAACGCACGCCCGGCTCCGGCGACCCGGCGGACTGAGCCCGGGGACACGCACCCGCCCGACGAGAGACCGGGCCGCAAATATGGCTTGTTCGCTCTGACAGCCACTGCCGGAGGCTCTGCCACTATCGCCCTCTGAGGGGCGAAGGGTGGCGATGTGTGTGTCCGACGGACGTGTTCCGAGGCCGATGCGACACCCCTGGGAGTGGGAGGAGCCCGAGTGGCGGCGCCACGTCGAACGCGTACGGGCGGGCCGCGGTCTCAAACCGGCCGAGTGGCCCCAGGAGGCCCGGGCGGTCGTCGCCCTGTCCTTCGACTCCGATCACGAGTCGATCCCGCTGCGCGGCGGACAGAGCCAGCCGGGCAAGCTCTCCCAGGGTGAGTACGGCGCCCGGGTAGGGGTTCCCAGGATCCTGGCGGCCCTTGACATCGCGGGCCACCCGGACGTCTGGTACGCCACGCACGCCGACGTCGCCGCGTATGTGCGGCAGCGGTCGGAGCCCGGCGCGTAACCGCTCGCGCCCCCGGGCCCGAAGCGCTGTCGATCACGGCGGTACGAAGGAGGCGTCCTGGTGGACCTCGCGGTGGGTTCGGCGGCTCCGCCGCCGGGAGACGGCGGAGCCCGGGCGCCCCTCACCCCGGTGGTCGAGGTGAGGGTCTCCGTCGACGGACTCCCCAGAACCCTGTGGCTGAAAATGGAGTCCCACAGCCCGCACGGTTCCGTGAAGGGCCGTACCGCGCTCGCCCTGTGGGAGGACGTCGCGGGCCGGGTGGACCCGGAGATCGGCATCATCGAGTCCACGTCGGGCAACCTCGGACTCGCGCTGGCGGCGGTCGCCGCCTCGCACGGGGTCCCGTTCACCGCGGTCGTGGATCCCCGGAGCAGCGCGTCGGTCGTGGCGGCCGTACGCGCCCTCGGGGGCCGGGTGGTCACCGTGGACCGGCCGGACGGCTCCGGCGGGTACCTGCTCAGCCGGATCGCCTACATCGGGGAGCGGCTGCGCGCCGAACCCCGGCTGGTCTGGCCCGATCAGTACGCCAACCCGGCCAGCCCCCGGGCCCACGCACGGGGCACCGCACCCGAGCTGTGGACCCAGACCGGGGGACGGCCGATGAGCGTCCTGGTGGCGGTCTCCACCGGAGGCACCCTGGCGGGCTTCCGCGACTACGCGGCCGCGACCCGGCCGGCCTGGGAGCTGGTCGGCGTGGACGTGGTCGGCTCGGCGGCCCTCGGCGGCCCCTCCGGCCTGCGGGTGCTGTCCGGCATCGGGGCGAGCCGGCCTTCGGCGTTCCTGCCCGACGGCCACCGGCCCACCGTGCTCATCACCCCGCGGGAGGCGGTCAGCGCCTGCCTGTGGCTGTCCGAGACCACCGGCCTCGGCGTGGGCGGGAGTTCGGGAGCGGCGCTCGCGGCGGCACTGCGGCTGCTGCGTACGGTGCCCGCCCGGCGGGAAGTGGCCTGCCTGTGCCCGGACGGCGCCGACCGCTACCTCGACACCGTCTACGCGGCGGAGTGGCGCGAACGCCAGGGGCTGCGGCGGACGGACATCGCGCGCATGGTCGAGGTCACCGCCGTGGAGCACCGGACGGCGAGCCGGCCGTGGCGGACGGTGGGGAGGGGAGGGCCCGATGACATCGGATGACCGACCGTCGCGCGGATGGTACGAACGGGCCGGGGTACGCGCCGGACCGCGCCGTAGGCTGGGCGACGAACTGGAAGCGGGACAACTCTTCTTCCCGCCCGCGCTGATCCCCTATGGGGACCACCCACGGGTCCGGGCACTGTCCGAGCGGCGCCGCGCGGAACTCCACGCCCGGCACCTCTACCAATACCTCGGGTTCACCGCGCAGTTCGAGACCCGGGTGGTCAACCGCGCCACGGAACGCATAGCCGGCGGACGCAGCGGAACAGAGGTCGGCACCCCGGTCCGGCTGGATGCCTACCGCATCTACTGCGACGAGGGGTACCACTCCCTCTACAGCCTGGACGTCATCGATCAGATCGCCCGGGCCTCCGGAATCGCCCCCGCCGCCTACGACTTCGAGCCCTTCCTGAACCGGCTGGACCATGTGGGGGAGCAGGCCCTGCCGGGCGAGCCGGCGCTGGCCCAGCTGCTCCAGGTCGTGGTGTTCGAAACGCTGATCACGGCGATCCTCAACGACGTGCCGAAGGACCCCCGGGTGCTGACGGTCGTCCGGGACATCGTCGGCGACCACGCGCGGGACGAGGGCTGGCACCACGCCTTCTTCGCCCGTTTCTTCCGCGAGCTGTGGGCCCAACAGCCCCCCGAGCGGCGCGGGCGGGTGGCACGCTGTCTGCCCGGTCTGGTGCGCTCCAGCCTGCTGCCCGACCTCCGGCCGGTCCGGGCCTCGCTGGCCGCCGCCGGGCTGGCGCCGGCGGCCGTGGCGGAGGTCGTGCGCGATGCCTACCCCGACGACCGGGTGAACGCCGGGATCAGGACCGCCGCCCGGCACGCCGTACGGCTCTTCGAGGAGTCGGGTGTCCTGGAGGCGCCCGGTGGCCGGGACGCCTTCGAGGCGGCCGAGTTGCTGTGAGGAAAACCGGGCTCGACGGGCTCGGACCGTACTCCGCCGAGAGGTGATGGATGACGGAAGACCTGCTCTTTCTGGACCGGAGCGCCGTACTGGCCTGTATGACTCACGTGGACCCGTGCGCGGTCGTGGCCCGGGTGCTGCGGCTTCGGGCCCGGGGGCGCACCGAGCTGCCACCCGAGGGCTACCTGCCGTGGACCAACGGCGAGGGGGCGTACTGCCGTTCACTGGCCATGCTCGGCGCCGTGCGCGAGGACGACGGCCCACCGGTCCTCGGCGTGAAGCTCATCAACGCGGCGACGAGCAATCCGGCGCACGGCCGGGAGCGGGCCGGCGGCGTGGGCATGGTCTTCGATCCGGAGACCGCGCGTCCTTTGATGCTGGCCGAGGTCGGCCGGGTGAGCGCGGTGCGCACCGCCGCGTACACGATGGTCAGTCTGAGCCACCTCGGACCGCCGCGCTGGGACGCGATGACCCTGATCGGCTGCGGCACCTTGGCCCGCGCCCACCTGGACCTGCTCACACGGTCGTTCCCGGAGGTCGGCACCGTCCACCTGTACGACATGGTGGCGCCCCGCGCCGAGGCCCTGGCGCGGTGGACACGGGAGCACTGCCCCCGGCTCCGGCCCCACGTGCACGACAGCGCGCGGGCCGCGGTGGGCGCCGCCCCCGTGGTCGTGACCACGACGACGACCGACCGCGGCTACCTGCCCGCGGACTGGCTCGCCCCGGGGACGTTCGTCGCCCATGTGTCCCTGGACGACCTGCTGCCGGACGCCTTCCTCACGGCCCAGGGCCTGTTCGTGGACGACGTGGCCCTGGTGGCGGACAACCCGCGCCGGATCCTGGGGCGGATGCTGAACGACGGCCGGGTCGCCGCGGAGGGAACGCGCGCCGGCGTGCCGGAGGGGGGACGGGTCCTGGACGGCACCCTCGGCCAGGTCCTCACCGGCGAGCGGCCCGCCGTCCGCCCGACGACCGGCCATGTGATCAGCAACCCCTTCGGCATGTCGGTGCTGGACGTCGGGCTGCTCGGGGAGATCCACCGGGTGGCCGTGAAGCAGGGACATGGGCAGAGCTTGACCCTCTTCTGACGCGTGCCCCCGCGAGCCCGCATGGCTGGATCCCGTCCGTCACGACCGAGGGAGGTTCCATGGGTGACACCCACGAACGGCCGCGTCCCGGGCCCGCGCGCGGCCTGTTCTCGCTGGCCGACCTGACACCCCAACTGATCACGAGCCTGGCCACCCGATCGGTCGAGCTGTTCCGCGACCGCCATGCCCACGACCGCCCACTGGACGGCCGAGCCGTCGGCATCCTGTTCACCAAGACGTCCACCCGGACCCGTACCGCCTTCACCGTCGGAGCCATCCGGCTGGGCGCCACCCCGGTCGCCTACGGCCCGGACGACCTTCAGCTGAACACCGGAGAATCGGTCGGGGACACCGGCCGGGTGCTGGGCTCGATGCTCGACGCCCTGGTCGCCCGCACCGCCGGTCCCCTCGACGAACTGCGGGAGCTCTCCCGCCAGGGCCGGATGCCGGTCGTCAACGCCATGGCGGCGCGGGAACACCCCAGCCAGGGACTGACCGATCTCGCGACGCTCGCCCTCGCCTTCGGCGACCTGACCGGTATACGGGTGCTCTACGTCGGAGAGGGCAACAACACGGCGGTCGCGCTCGCCCACGGGCTCGCGGCGGTGCCCGGCGCCCGGCTCACCCTCGCCACCCCCGCCGGTTACGGGTTGCCGCCGGACGAGCTGGCCCAGGCGACGCGGCGGGCGGAGCGGACCGGCGGGCGGATCCGGCAGATCCACGACCTCGGCCCCGCCCCGAAGCGTGTGGACGTCGTCTACACCACCCGCTGGCAGACCACGGGCACCGCCAAACCGGACCCCTCCTGGCGGGAGGTGTTCCGGCCCTTCCACGTCGACGAGGCACTCATGGACCGCTGGCCGAAGGCATCGTTCATGCACGACCTGCCCGCCCACCGGGGTGACGAGGTCGCGGGCGGCGTCCTCGACGGTCCCCGCTCCCTGGCCTGGACCCAGGCGGGGATGAAGCTCGCCGGCGCGATGGCGATCCTCGAATGGGTGACGAGCCCCCACCCCTGACCTCGCGCTCCCCGTCGACCGGCACCACCCACACCGCAGGCCCGGCCCCGTGCCGCGCATGACTTTGGAGCGAGCCCCATGCCGAACGTCGCACGCGTCCACGGCTATGAGCACCTGGCCGAGGACGATCTGATACCGCCCGCCTCACCCGGGATCTTCTTCGAACCGGCCGACACCGAGGTCGGCGTATGGGTGGCCTGTGACCTCATCACCGAGGGCTGTTCCCTGCTGGACCTGGGATCGGGGAGCGGCGCCGCGGCGGCCGCCATGACCCGGGCCGGCGCGGCGCGGGTGCACGGCGTCGACGCGAGCGCGGAATCGGTGGCCTGGGCCACCGAGCACTATGCGTCCCGTGACGGCGACCACCAGGTCACCGTGGCCCAGGGCGACTTCTCCTTCCTGTCCACCGAAGCGCTCCTGGCCACCACCCCCGTCCCGCTGACCCGGCCGCTGGCCGTCACCAGCAACCCGCCCTACGTCCCCCTCACTCCGCGGGCGGCCGCACGCCGCCGCTCCATCAGCGGGGGCGCCGACGGGCTGATGTGGGCTCCGGCGATCATCAGGCACGCGCGGGCCCTGCGGTGCGACGTGGGGCTGACGATCGGCAGCTACTCGGCCCCGAGCAGAGCGGTACGGCTGCTGGAGACGGCCGGCTACCGCGTCGACACGGTCACCTTGGCCCCCTTGCCGCTGGGCGAGTTCACCCTGGACCACATGGAGCGGGTGCTGACCCTGGAACGCGACGGCGAGGCCGTCCTGTGGCGGAGGGGCCAGGAGCCGCCCGCCTACTTCATCGTCGGCCTGGCCTGCCGGTGGGCGGGGCCCGACGCGCCCGGGCCGCCCGGCCGACTGACCGGGGACGGGCTGCTGGACCTCCTGCGGACCGCCGCCCGCTCGCGCACCCCACGGCTGGAGGCCCTGGACGAGCCTGCCCCGGACGGCTGGCGGGGGCGCCTGCGGGTGCTGGACCTGCCTGCCGCGACCGTGCGCCGCCACTGGTGAGGGAGCCCCGTCATGAACGTCGTGAACCCGCTTCGGCCTCAGCCCCTCTCACCGGTCGGCGTCACCGCCCACGCGGTGCTGCACAGCGTCGACGTCATCCGGCCGCGCTTGCTGGCGAGCGGCCTCGACCGGATCGTCATGCACGCCGGAGTGCAGATCAACGGCGCTCCCCATCTGGGCACCAATGTCATGCAGACCGCCGTGTTCCTGCTTGCCGCGGCGGCGCGGGAACGTTTCGGTGTCCAGGTGCGCGTAAGGTTCGGCGCCCTGGACCACGCCCCTTACGAGAGCCGCGTGTGCCCGGAGACCGGCACGCTCTACGAGCGCTCCTTCCGGCATGCGCTGGGAGCGGTCCGGGTCGGAGAGCTGGTACGGCACTACTACGGCGGCCTGTTCGACGCGCTGTCCGCTGCCACGGGTGTTCCGTACGACGTCGAGACCTACACGGGCCAGCAGTCGAGACCCGACTTCAGGCAGGAGCTCCTGGACTCGCTCGGCCTGATGGACACCCTGCGCTGGGTGCTCGCGCCGTCCACCGGCACGGTGCCGGTGAGTTTCCCCTGCCCGCGCTGCGGTTGGGCACAGAAGCACGGCGAGGACACCCGGCCCCTGTCGGCCGGCCCGGGGGAGGCGCGCTTCGCGGCGGTCTGCCCGGACCACGGGAAGTACGCCGTCCGTGTCGCCCCGGACTCGGACGCCTTCATCGGTCTCACGACGCTGCACCGCAACCTGATCAAGGAACGCGTCGCCGCGCGGGACGCCGAGGCACTCCCGGTCGTCGTCAAAGGCGCGGACTGGGCGGCCGGGTGCCGCCTTGTGGACGAGGCCTTCCTGTGTTGTCCCGGGGCCACGCCGCCGGCGCGCGTCTTCACCCCCGTGGTGCTCTCCGACTCCGGGGCCAAGCTGTCCAAGTCGCTGATCCGGGAAGGAACGGGCGATGTGTCCGCCGGGACCGCGCCCTGGATGCTCGACGCCACGGAGTGGCACGGCACGGTGGGGAGTTACGCGCGCACGCTCCTCGCGCTGGGCTCCCTCATGCTGTCCGAGCCCCGCCACTTCGAGCGCGGATACACCACGCGAGAGGTGGCCCGGCTTCTCAGAGGGACCGCCGCCCCGACCGGGGAACCGGGGTGACGTCGCGGTTGGCGAGATACCCGGGGCGGGGTTTCGGCGCCGCGTAGGGGGCGCCGAGGGGGTTCTCGACGCTGTTGTAGACCACGAAGAGATTGACGCGCGGGAACGGCGAGATGTTCCCGCTGGAGGCGTGCAGACAGTTGCAGTCGAACATGACGGCCGACCCGGGGGCGCCGGTGAACTGTCTGATCCCATGGCGCTCGGCAAGAGCGGTCACCCCGGCCCGATCGGCGGACCCGGCAGGGAGGTTCTTCCCCAGCAGCGACAGCTTGTGGTAGTCGGCGGGCGTCTCGCCGACCGACGGAACGAAGGTCCGGTGCGACCCGGGGATGATCATCAGCGGGCCGTTGAACGGCAGGTTCTCGGTGAGGGCCACGGAGAAACTCAGCGCGCGGGGTGCGGGCATCCCGTCCTCCGCGTGCCAGGTCTCGAAGTCGGAGTGCCAGCCGAACCGGGAACCTTCGAACGCCGCCTTGTAGTTCACCCGGCTCTGGTGGACGTACACGTCCGAGCCGAGGATCTGCCGGGCCGGGCCGGCGAGCCGTTCGGAGCACACGATCCCGGCGAAGACCTCGGACAGCGCGTGCACCTCGAACACCGACCGGATCGCGGCCGAGTCCGGCTCCGGCACGACCCGTTCGGTCCCGCGCAGCGCGCCGTCCGCGTCGATCCGCAGGATCTCGTCCCGGCAGGCCGCCACCTCCCGGGGCGTCAGCAGCGCGTCGAAGGACACGAATCCGTCCTGATCGAAGGCGGCGAGGGCGTCGCCGCCGAGCGGACCGGCACCGTCGCCGCCCCACACCACGGCGTGACGGCGGTCCAGGGGAACGGACTCGGTCACATAGCGGGTGGGGTACGGATCGCTCGCCGAGCCGGTCGCGGATGACATCCCCGAACCCCCTCTGTTCGCCGAAGCGTTGGACGGATTCCCACGGTGCGGCTGTGGGGCACTGGTTCCGAGTTCACCACTGCCCGGCGCCCGGAGCCCGAAAACCGGCCGCAGGGGCCCGGCCTGCCGTTACGAGTCCGGTCGAGCCCCGGGCCGGTCGGCGCTCCCTGCTACGCGGCCTGACCCAGGTCGGCCAGGATCGCCGCGCGGACCGTCTCCAGCTCCAGGTCCAGCCGCCGCAAGACCTGCACGACCACCTTGTCCTCCGGGGTGAGCATGCCCAGTGCGATGTGCGCGAGGGAGATGCGGTTGTCGCGCTGCTCCAGCGTCACCTTGAGCGAGTTCTCCAGCCCCTTCTTGCCGCGCGGGGCCCAGGGGAGGTGGCCCGGGTGGGCGACCACGGGCTGCGGGCGGGGCTTGCGGCGGCCGAAGGGCAGCAGGCGCCGCTTGGGCTCGGGGGAGGGCTCGGTGTCGAGCTTCGGGGGCGCCGGCCGGTCCAGGGCGCCCGGACCGAACGCGCTCTCGGCCCGCTCGCGAACGGCGTCCAGGTCGATGCCGAAGGCGAGCAGCGGGTCCCGGTCGTCCTCGTCCACCCCGGAACCCCCGCCCACTGTGGAGCGGACCGCCGCCCGGCAGAGGTCGGGTGTGAGGCCGAGCCTGGCCAGGGCGGGCAGCGGCGCGTCCGTCTCGGCCACGATGGCCAGCAGCACGTGTTCGCTGCCGATCCACGGGTGGCCCAGGTCGCGGGCCTCCTGCTGTGCGCGGACCACCGCCATGCGCGCGCTCAGGGTGAACCGTTCGAACATCTCTACCTCCTGGAGTGCTTCTTGTGCGCGGCCTGCCTGCTGACGCCGAGCGCGACCCCGATCTCTTCCCATGACCAGCCCTGGCGCCGGGCGTTGTCGACCTGGAGCGCCTCCAGGCGCTCCACCAGCCGCCGCAGCGCGGCGACGGCACGCAGTCCCACGTGGGGATCCTTGTTCATGGCGGCCTGAGTCGTACCGACCGCGTCGTTCGCTTCCGTTCCGGCCATGCTGTCAACCTACGATGACAAGCCCCCGTTGGTCAACCACCGTTGACGAGGTGGATCGGTGACGCTCGTGGCCACCGAAGGTCCATGTCGGATTTCCGCGAGCCAGAACCGCCCCTCACGCCCGATGCTTGGAGCATGCACACCGACTTCGAGCGCTGCGTCAGGGCCGTACGGTCCAAGGACGCCCGGTTCGACGGCTGGTTCTTCACCGCCGTGCTCACCACGCGCATCTACTGCCGTCCGAGCTGCCCGGTCGTCCCGCCGAAGGACCGGAACATGACCTTCTACCCGAGCGCCGCCGCCGCGCAGCAGGCCGGCTTCCGGGCCTGCAAGCGCTGCCGGCCCGACGCCAGCCCCGGCTCCCCGCGGTGGAACGAGCGCGCCGACCTCGTCGCCCGTGCCATGCGGCTCATCGGCGACGGCACCGTCGACCGCGAGGGCGTCCCCGGCCTCGCCGCCCGCCTCGGCTACAGCACCCGCCAGATCGAACGGCAGCTCCTCGCCGAGCTCGGCGCCGGCCCGCTCGCCCTGGCCCGCGCCCAGCGCGCCCAGACCGCCCGGCTCCTCATCGAGACCAGCGAACTGCCCATGGCCGACGCCGCCTTCGCCGCCGGCTTCTCCTCCATCCGCGCCTTCAACGAGACCGTCCGAGAGGTCTTCGCCCTCACCCCCACCGAGCTCCGCGCCCGCGCCGCACGCGGCCACCGGCCCGCCACCCCCGGCACGCTCACCCTCCGCCTGCCCTTCCGGGCGCCCCTGTGCCCCGACAACCTCTTCGGCCACCTCGCCGCCACGGCCGTCCCCGGCGTGGAGGAGTGGCACGACGGCGCGTACCGCCGCACCCTGCGCCTGCCGTACGGGCACGGCACCGTCGCCCTGGCCCCGCGCCCCGACCACATCGAATGCCGGCTGACCCTCTCCGACCAGCGCGACCTCGCCGGTGCCATCAGCCGCTGCCGCGGTCTCCTCGACCTCGACGCCGACCCGGAGGCCGTCGACGCGCTCCTCGGCGCGGACGAGCGGCTCGCACCGCTGGTGGCCAAGGCGCCGGGGCGGCGGATACCGCGCACCGTGGACCCGGAGGAGTTCGCGGTACGGGCCGTGCTCGGCCAGCAGGTGTCGACCGCCGCGGCCCGTACGCTGGCCGCCCGGCTCGTCACCGCCCACGGAGAGCCCGTCGACGACCCCCTGGGCTCCACGCTGACCCACCTGTTCCCCACGGCCGAGGCGCTCTCCGCCCTCGACCCCGCGGCCCTCGCCATGCCCGCCGGCCGCCGCGCCACCGTCGTCCGCCTGGTCCGGGCGCTCGCCGACGGCGAGCTCGGCCTCGGCGTCGGCAGCGACTGGGCCCGCGCCCGCGACAGGCTCGCCGCCCTCCCCGGCATCGGTCCGTGGACCCGCGAGATCATCGCCATGCGCGCCCTCGGCGACCCCGACGCCTTCGTCCCGACGGACCTCGGCGTCCGGCGCGCCGCGGCCGCCTCCGGCCTGCCGGCGACCCCCGCCGCCCTCACCCGGCACGCCGCCGCCTGGCGGCCGTGGCGCTCGTACGCCGTCCAGTACCTCTGGTCCGCCGACGACCACGCCGTCAACCACATGCCGACGACCTGAACCGGCCCGAAGCGGCCTCGATCCGAACGGACCACGCCCATGCCCCGCGTCCACACCGTCACCGACAGCCCGTACGGCCCCCTCACGCTCGTCGCCACCGACGGCGTCCTCAGCGGCCTCTACATGACCGGCCAGCGTCACCGGCCCGCCCAGGAGACTTTCGGCCCCCGTGACGACACGCCCTTCCCCGAGGTGCTGCGCCAGCTGACGGCCTACTTCACCGGCGAGTCCACCCGCTTCGACCTCCCGCTGCACCTGGAGGGCACACCCTTCCAGCGCCGCGTGTGGGCCGGGCTCCAGGAGATCCCGTACGGTCTGACGCTCTCCTACGGCGAGCTGGCCGAGCGCCTGGGCGCCCCCAACGCCTCGCGCGCTGTGGGCCTGGCCAACGGCAAGAACCCCATCGGCATCATCGTCCCCTGCCACCGTGTCATCGGCGCCACGGGCAGCCTCACCGGCTACGGCGGCGGGCTGGACCGCAAGCGGCGGCTGCTCGCCTTCGAACGGGGCGGGACGGCGCCGGAGCAGGAGGAACTGTTCTGAGCCGGGGGAACTCTGTTCACCCCTGCTCCGAAGGGCTCCGCCCCTGCTTCAGGGGCCGCTTGTAATAGCGCCAGGGGAAGGATCCGGAGCCGACCTGGGTCCACCCCTCGCTCTCCATCCGGCGGTGCCGGCTGCCCACCGCGAACGGCACCCGGCGGTGCTCCCACGGGTGGTCGGACTTCTCCACCACATGGAAGAACGGGCCGTAGTCGACCGCGTGCCAGCCGTCCAGCCCCGCTTCCGTCAGCGCCTGCATCTCGTCGAACGCGGTCAGCGGCGTCAGCACCCGGCGCTCCGCGGCGCCGGAGGTGTCCGGGTCGGGCCCCTTGGCGGCGAACCGCTGCTGGGCGGCCTGCCGGCTCACGCCGAGGACGCCGCCCACGGTGTCCCAGCTGTGTCCCGCGGCCCGTGCGCCCTGTACCGCTTCGCGCAGGAGCCGGCTGGTCTCCTCGGCGCCGGCGCGCGACGCGGCGACCAGGCGGAGATAGCCCTCCGGGTCGTGCTCCAGCGACGCGGCCAGCCCGTCCGGCGCGCCGAGGACGGCGGCCGCGATCCCCTCCCGGATGCGGTGGGTCTCCTCGGGGCCGAGCAGCTCTTCGCCGCTCATCGCCGCCCACCCGCCGGGCCCTCGGCGCGCAGCGGCTCCAGCGCGTCCAGCGTCTCCAGGTCGCGCCGCCGGTCGGCCTCGGTGTCGGCGGCCTCGGAGGTGACGGCGGTGCTCCGGGCGTGCGACCACCCGAAGAGCGTCGCCATGCCGAGAACGATCAGGAGCTCGGCGGCGATCAGGGCGACGAATGCCGGGGTCCCCAGGTCGTCGGCGATCGAGATGCCCAGACTGATCAGGGCCGCGGCGGGCGTCAGAGTGGCGACGACGATGCCGGTGAAGGCGGGCCGGGAAACGGCCGAGGGCCGTGACGTAGTGATCATGATGTCAAGATTCCCTTGACGTCGATCATCTGTCAACTTTTTCTTGACATCTACCCTGTGGCGGGGGTGAAGGGGTGAAGGGGTCGACCCGAAAGGGTAATTGACCTGTGGGTCAAGAACCCTCTATGGTCTTCTCATGGGCAGACCGAAGCAGTTCGACCCGGAAACGGCCGTCGAGAAGGCCATGGGCGTCTTCTGGCGCAAGGGCTACGCCTCCACGACGCCGCAGGACCTCGTGGATGAGCTCGGCATCGGCAAGGGCAGCCTCTACCACGCCTTCGGCAGCAAGCACGCCCTGTTCGAGCGTGCGCTGGAGCGTTATCGCGACACGCAGTCGGCCGCCCTCGTCGAGCTGCTCGACCAGCCCGGACCCGTGCGGCCCAGGCTGCGTGCCGCGCTGGAGCTGCTGATAGAGACGGACTTCGGCGATCCCGCGCGGCGGGGGTGTCTGGCCGTGAACACGGCCACCGAGCTGGGTGGCGTGGACGCCGCGTCCACCGACCTCGTGCGCTTTATGTTCACGCGCACCGAAGCCGCCTTCCAGGCGGTGCTCGAAGAGGGCCGGCGGGCGGGTGAGTTCGAGGCGGACCGGGACGCCCGTACGACCGCCAGCCTGCTGTTGGCCACGCTCGTGGGCATGAGGGTCATCGCCAAGGCCGACACCGATCCCGCCCGGCTGCGCCGCGTCGTGGACGCGGTGCTCGACACGCTCTGAGTCCGGTCTGAGTCCCGGCCCGCCGGGCCGGGGTTCGCCCGTACCCATATTGTGTACCTACAGGTAAAGAAAAGAGACCGACATGGATCTCCACCTCACCGGCAAGACCGCCCTCGTCACCGGCGCCAGTCGCGGCATCGGCCTCGCCACGGTCAGGCGGCTCGTCGCCGAGGGCGTACGCGTCGTCGGCGCGGCCCGCACGATCACGCCGGAGCTGACGGAGACCGGCGCCGCCACCGTCGCCGTGGACCTCGCCGGCCCGCACGGCGCGGCCGCCCTCGTCGAGCGGGCCACGGCCGAGCTGGGCGGCATCGATCTGCTGGTCAACAACGTCGGCGGCGGTGACGCCGTGGAGCTCGGCGGATTCCTCGACGCCGACGACGACCAGTGGCTGGCCAACCTCGACCTCAACTTCTTCAGCGCCGTACGGACCAGCCGGGCCGCCCTGCCCGGCATCGTCGAGCGGCGCGGGTCCATCGTGAACGTCTCCTCCATCAACTCCCGGCTGCCCGCCGCCGGCCCCGTCGCCTACAGCGTGGCGAAGGCCGCGCTCACCGCCCTCGGCAAGTCCCTCTCCGAGGAGTTCGGGCCTCGGGGGGTGCGCGTCAACACCGTCTCGCCGGGCGTGGTCCGCACCGCGATATGGGAGGCCCCGGACGGCTATGGCAGCAAGGTGGCCGCCGCCGCGGGCGTCGGACACGAGGAGTTCCTCGGCCGGGTGCCCGAGCTGTTCGGCATGGCCAGCGGGAGGATCACGGAGGCCGACGAGGTGGCCGCCCTGATCGTCTTCCTCCTCTCCGACGTGGCGGGCAACATCACCGGCGCGGACCACGTCATCGACGGCGGCACGGTCAAGACCGTCTAATCCCGCGGGCCGTCGTCCTCCTCGCCGCGGTCGCGGGCGCTCTCCGCGACCCGTCGCAGGCGGGGATGGCGGACCGGACCCTGCTCGGTCATCGCCTCGCCGACCATCGTGCGCAGCGCGTCCCGCAGGCCGTGCATCGCGTGGTGGCGGGCCGGGCCCGCGCCCGGGTCCTCGCGCAGCTCCTTCAGCAGCGCCCAGCACAGTGCCAGCATCACCAGCACGAACGGCAGGGCGACCAGGATCGTCGCCGATTGGAGGGACTTCAGACCACCGGCCACCAGCAGCACCGCCGCGACCGCCGCCATCAGCACGCCCCACGTCACCACCAGCCAGGTGCGCGGGTGCAGCGCGCCGCGGCTGGAGAGCGAGCCCATCACCAGGGACGCGGAGTCGGCGCTGGTGATGAAGTACGTCATCACCAGGGCCATCGCGATCCACGACGACAGCGTCTCCAGCGGCAGCGTGTCCAGCAGCGCGAACAGCGACGCCTCGGCGCCGTCCTTCACCGTCCCCGCCATGTCGGCCGCGCCCGACATGTCCAGGCGCAGCGCGCTCCCGCCCATGACGCAGAACCAGACCACCGTCGCACCGCTCGGCACCAGCAGCACCCCGATGAGGAACTCCCGGATCGTGCGGCCGTGCGAGATGCGGGCGATGAACGTACCGACGAAGGGGGCCCACGACAGCCACCACGCCCAGTAGAAGATCGTCCAGGCGCCCAGCCACTGCGGGTCCGTGAACGCGCCGGTGCGCGTCGCCAGCGGCACCAGGTCGTGCAGATAACCCCCGGCGGCCGCCGGGATGGTGTTGAGGACGAAGACCGTCGGGCCGAGGACGAAGACGAAGAGCATCAGGCACGCGGCCAGCACGATGTTGAGGGTGCTCAGCCACTTCACGCCCTTGTGCAGGCCGGAGAACGCCGACAGGACGAACGCCGCCGACAGCGAGCCGATGATGATCAGCTCCAGGGTGGTGGAGTCCTTGACACCGGTGGTGATGTTCAGGCCCTTCGACACCTGGAGCGCGCCCAGGCCGAGGCTGGTGGCCGTGCCGAAGACGGTCGCGAAGACCGCGAGCAGGTCGATGAACCGGCCCGGCCAGCCGGCCGCCCGCGCCTCGCCCAGCAGCGGGACGAACGCCGAGCTGAGCCGGTTGCCGCGGCCCTTGCGGAAGCCGGCGTACGCGAGGGCGAGGCCGGACATGCCGTAGATCGCCCACGGGTGCAGGGTCCAGTGGAAGAAGGAGTACTCCAGCGCCGTACGCGCCGCGCCGGGGGAGCCGGCCGTGACTCCGCTGCCGGGCGGTGGCGAGACGAAGTGCTGGAGCGGCTCGCCGACGCCGTAGAACATCAGGCCGATGCCCATGCCCGCGCTGAACATCATCGCGATCCACGCGAGGTTGCCGAACTCCGGCCGGTCGTCGTCCCTGCCCAGCCGGATGCGGCCGAAGCGGCTGACGGCGATGACCACGCACAGGGCGAGGAAGACGTCGGCCGCGATGACGAACAGCCAGGCGAAGTTGGACAGCACCCAGTTCAGGGCGGTCGAGGACACCTGGTCGAAGGAGTGCTTGGCCAGGGCGGCCCACGCCACCACCGCGAGGACCGCGGCGCCACCGATCGCGACGAGGGTCAGGTCCGGCGGCCCGTCCTGGGACGCGGTGGTGGGGCTGGGCGGACCGGGCGGCCCGGCCGACTCGTACGCGTCGGTGCTCATGTCGCCCCACTATGGCCGGGATCGATCCGATTGCGTGGGCTGGCACGCCGTTTTCCGGGATGGGTAACCGCGCATACGTCCGGGTAGGGTCGCTGCGGCGCGACTGCCTGTGCGAGAGCACGGCCCGGAAGCAAGGGGATGGCGAGATGGCAGACGCTGCGAGGACGACGGCCGGGGTGCCTCGGGTGCTGGTGGCCGCGGACAAGTTCAAGGGCTCGCTGACGGCCGCGGAGGTCGCCGAGCACATCACGGCCGGGCTGCGGCGGGCCGCGCCTGGCGTGGAGGTCACCGCCCTGCCCGTCGCCGACGGCGGCGACGGCACGGTCGACGCCGCGGTGGCGGCGGGGTTCGAGCGCCGCGAGGCGCGGGTGACCGGGCCGCTGGGCGAGCCGGTCACCGCCGCGTACGCGCTGCGCGGCGACGGCACGGCCGTGGTGGAGATGGCCGAGGCGTCGGGGCTGCGCCGCGCGGACCGGCGTGCGCCGCTGACCGCCACGACGTACGGCACCGGGGAACTGGTGCGGGCCGCGCTCGACGCCGGCGCCCGCACGGTCGTCCTCGGCGTCGGAGGCAGCGCCACGACGGACGGCGGGGCGGGCATGCTGGGCGCGCTGGGCGCGCGCTTCCTGGACGCGCGGGGACGGCCGCTACGGCCCGGCGGAGGCCCGCTGGCGGAGCTCGCGAGCGCGGACCTCTCCGGTCTGGACGGGCGACTCTCCCGCACCCGCTTCGTCCTCGCCAGTGATGTCGACAATCCGCTGACGGGCCCCAAGGGCGCCGCAGCGGTGTACGGGCCGCAGAAGGGCGCCTCGCCGGCCGACGTCGCCGCGCTGGACGCCGCCCTCACCCACTACGCGCACGTCCTGGAGCGCGTGCTCGGCCCGCACGCCGCCGAGCACGTGCTCGCGCCGGGCGCGGGCGCGGCGGGCGGCATCGGCTTCGGGGCCCTGGTCGGCCTGGGCGCGGTCTTCCGCCCGGGCATCGAGGTGATGCTGGAGGTCCTGGGCTTCGACGCCGCGCTGACCCGGGCGGACCTGGTCATCACGGGCGAGGGCTCCCTGGACGCCCAGACCCTCCACGGAAAGGCTCCCGCCGGGGTGGCGGCAGCGGCGCGCGCGCACGCCGTCCCGACCATCGCGGTCTGCGGCCGCGTGACGCTGTCACGAGCCGACCTGCGCACGGCGGCCATCGACCGCGCGTACGCCATGACGGACCTGGAACCGGACCTGTCACGCTGCGTGTCCGAAGCGGGTCCTCTGCTGGAACGTCTAGCGGAACGCGTCGCGAGGGATTACCTGCGGTAGGCGGGGCAACCCTACGGGCCGCACGTTCGTACGGCACCGCTGCTGTGCCGCTGCCGCTGTCCTGGCGTCCGGCGCCTCTGGTCTCCCGGCGCCCCGCCGGGGGAGTGACGCCGACCTCTGCGGTCGGGCCAGCCGGCCGCGTGCTCGTAGGTGCGCCTGGTGATGCTGCGGGCGTGGTGCACCGGTGCCGGGTGCGCTGGTTCCGCACCGCCGGTCCGCGCCGTCCGGCGTCTCACCGTCGCGGCGGGAGGAAGGCGCGGCCCCGAGGGGCGTGCCCCTCGCCGCCCCCGTCCTGCCGTCCCGTCATCCCGTCGGCCTGCCGCCCCGGCATCCCGCCGATCCAGCGCCCCGCCCAGGACCCGGCCGGCCGCCCAGGGGCCCCGCCCACCCCGCTCAGGGCGCCTCCAGAGGCCCGGAAACGCCGACGACGTGGGGCCCCGGGCAGATGCCCGGGCCCCACGTCGTGGTCGGTTCAGCGGCGTCGTTGCGCTAAGGCAACTGCGCCGCCCGTGCCTCGCGGCGGTTGTCGCGGATGGTGTTCACCCTGCGCGCCGTCGCGAAGAGCGGGATCACCGCGCCCAGGACGACCTGGAGGGCGCAGCCGGTCTGGAGGAGGAGCTCGCCGCCGGGGGCGTCGAAGGCCCAGGCCGCCAGCAGGCCCATGCTCAGCACGATCCAGCTCAGCATCGCCACCGCGAGGCGCCCCCGCGGCTTGGGGTACTCGACGCGGCTCACCATCAGCCACGCCACCCCCACGATCGCCAGCAGCGTCGGGACGAACGGCAGCTCCAGCAGCACGATGGAGACGACCGTCAGCGCCCCGAAGGGGCTCGGCATCCCCTGGAAGATGCCGTCCCGCAGCTGGACGCACGAGAAGCGCGCCAGACGCAGGACCACCGCCAGCAGGACCACGACCGCCGCGACCGCCGAGACGCGCTGGTGCGCGTCGTCGGCGACCATGCCCCAGACCACCACGAAATACGCGGGGGCCAGGCCGAAGCTGATCAGGTCCGACAGATTGTCCAGCTCCGCGCCCATCGCCGAGCTGCGCAGCTTGCGCGCCACGAGCCCGTCGAAGAGGTCGAAGACCGACGCCAGCAGCATCAGTATCACCGCGGTCGCCGCGCTGTGGCGGGCCATGCCGCCGTCCTCGTTGCCCGTCAGGTGCGGGATGAGAACGCCGGTGGTGGTGAAGTACACCGCCATGAAGCCACAGATCGCGTTACCGAGAGTGAGCGTGTCCGCTATCGACAGCCGCGTGGACAGCGGCATGTCGACCTCGTCCTCCGCCGCCTCGGCCTCGGGCACCCAGGAAGCCTGTGTGTCCTGATCAATCACGGTCAAGGCGTGTCACCCCCGCCGTGGTGGGCTGGCCGACCTCGACCGCGACCTCGATCCCGGCCGGGAGGTAGACGTCGACGCGCGAACCGAACCGGATCAGACCGATCCGCTCGCCCTGCTCCACCTTCGTGCCCTGCGGCACGTACGGGACGATCCGACGGGCGACGGCGCCGGCGATCTGCACCATCTCGATGTCACCGAGCTCGGTGTCGAAGTGCCAGTGGACGCGCTCGTTGTTCTCGCTCTCCTTGTTGAACGCCGGAACGAATCCACCGGGGATGTGCTCCACCGACGTCACCGTGCCGGCCAGCGGCGCGCGGTTGACGTGGACGTTCAGCGGGCTCATGAAGATCGCGACGCGGGTGCGCCCGTCCTTCCACGGCATGATGCTCTGCACCACGCCGTCGGCCGGGGAGATGACCCGGCCCTGGGTGATCTCGCGATCGGGGTCGCGGAAAAACCACAGCATGCCCGCCGCGAGCGCGGTGGTGGGCACGGCCAGCGCCGCCCAGCGACCGGAGCGCCGGGCGCGGGCGAGGCTGACCGCCGCCGTGGCGACGGTCGGGAGGAGCCACGGCGATGCTCCGCGCGCGAGGCGTACGCCAGCAAGGCTGTCGCGTGGTGCAGAGGAAGAGCTGTGGGGCATGGGTGACCTTCGTAGCGGAGGGTGCCGCGTAACGATTGGGGGACGGCGGCTTTCCGGGGATGCTATCGGTTGCGGGCGGCAACTGGCCAAGCGCCAGGGCCAGTCGATGGCCGAAGTCCGATGACTGGGTGTGATCTTCTTCTCGGTCAAACAACCCCTAATCGGGACAATTAACCCTGGAGTCGGTACTCCTCGAGTAGCCGACGCCCAATGATCATTTTCTGGATCTCGGCCGTACCCTCCCCGATGAGCAGCATCGGGGCCTCGCGGTAGAGGCGCTCGATCTCATACTCCTTGGAGAAGCCGTAGCCGCCATGGATACGGAAGGCGTCCTCGACCACTTCCTTGCAGTACTCGGACGCCAGGTACTTGGCCATTCCGGCCTCGAGGTCATTGCGCTGCCCCGAGTCCTTCTTGCGTGCCGCGTTCACCATCATCGCATGCGCCGCTTCGACCTTTGTCCCCATTTCGGCCAGTTTGAATTGAATGGCCTGATGCTGCGCGATGGGTTTTCCGAAGGTGTGGCGCTGCTGGGCGTAGGAAACGCCCAGTTCGAAGGCGCGCTGAGCGACGCCGCAACCACGCGCTGCGACATTGACCCGGCCGACCTCCACGCCGTCCATCATTTGGTAAAAACCGCGACCGGTGGTGCCGCCCAGCACCCGGTTCGCCGGCACCCGCAGCCCATCCATGATCAATTCAGTGGTGTCGACCCCCTTGTAGCCCATTTTGTCGATCTTTCCGGGAATGGTCAGACCTGGCTTGACCTGCCCGAATCCCGGTTCCTTCTCGATGAGGAAGGTGGTCATCGACTTGTGCGGCGCGGTGCCCGCCGGATGCCCCTCGTCGGTCCGGCAGAGCACGGCCACGAGCGTGGACGAGCCGCCGTTCGTCAGCCACATCTTCTGGCCGTTGAGCACATAGTCACCGGAGTCGCCGTCCAGCACGCCCTTCGATGTGATAGCCGACACATCCGAGCCCAGCCCCGGCTCGGACATCGAGAAGGCGCCCCGCACCTCGCCCGTCGCCATCCTCGGCAGGAAGTACTCCCGCTGCTCCTGCGTACCGTGCTGCTTGAGCATGTAGGCGACGATGAAGTGCGTGTTGATGATTCCCGACACACTCATCCAGCCGCGCGCGATCTCCTCGACGCACAGCGCGTATGTGAGAAGCGACTCACCGAGCCCGCCGTACTCCTCCGGGATCATCAGCCCGAACAGGCCGAGTTCCTTGAGGCCCTCGACTATCCGGGTCGGGTACTCGTCGCGGTGCTCCAGCTCGGTCGCGACCGGAATGATCTCTTTGTCGACGAATTCACGGACCGTGGCGAGGATTTCCCGCTGGATGTCCGTCAGGCCGTCGGTCTGCGCGAGGCGTCGCATCTCACTTCTCCCGGGTGATCGGCTCGGGGCGGCCGGGCTGCTCTCCGCCGCGCTCCTCGATGTACGTGGCGGTGGGCACCATCACCTTGCGCCGGAAGACACAGACGACGGTGCCGTCCTGCTTGTAGCCCTTGGTCTCGACATACACGATCCCGCGGTCGCTCTTGGACTTCGAGGGCGTCTTGTCCAGCACCGTGGTCTCGCCGTAGAGGGTGTCGCCGTGGAAGGTCGGCGCGATGTGCTTCAGCGACTCGACCTCCAGATTCGCGATCGCCTTGCCCGAGACGTCCGGCACCGACATGCCCAGCAGCAGGGAGTAGATGTAATTGCCGACCACGACGTTCTTGCCGAAATCGGTCGTCTTCTCCGCATAGTTGCTGTCCATGTGCAGCGGATGGTGATTCATCGTGAGCAGACAGAAGAGGTGGTCGTCGTATTCGGTGACCGTCTTGCCGGGCCAGTGCTTGTAGACATCGCCGACGGTGAACTCTTCATAGGTACGGCCGAACTGCATGGTGCTCACGCCTCCGGAACTTCGAACTTGGACGTACGGGTCATGCCCGCCGCGCGCCCCTTGCCGGAGACGACCAGCGCCATCTTCCGGCTGGCCTCGTCGATCATCTCGTCGCCGAGCATGGCCGAGCCCTTCTTGCCGCCCGCCTCGGAGGTGCAGTACTCGTACGCGTCCAGGATCAGCTCGGCGTGGTCGTAGTCCTCCTGCGACGGCGAGAAGATCTCGTTCGCCAGCTCCACCTGGTCCGGGTGCAGCACCCACTTGCCGTCGAAGCCCAGCGCGGCGGCGCGGCCGGCCACCTCGCGGTAGCCCTCGGCATTACGAATCTGAAGGTAAGGGCCGTCGATCGCCTGGAGATCGTTGGCGCGAGCCGCCATCAGAATGCGCATCAGGATGTAGTGATAGGCGTCCGCGCCATAGCCGGGAGGCTGGTGGCCGACGACGAGGGACTTCATGTTGATGGAGGCCATGAAGTCGGCCGGGCCGAAGATGATCGTCTCGACGCGCGGCGACGCGGCGGCGATGTCGTCGACGTTGATCAGGCCCTTGGCGTTCTCGATCTGCGCCTCGATGCCGATGCGCCCGACCTCGAAGCCCATGGTCTTCTCGATCTGCGTCAGCAGCAGGTCCAGCGCGACGATCTGCTGGGCGTCCTGCACCTTCGGCAGCATGATGCAGTCGAGGTTCGGGCCGGCGCCCTCCACGACCGTGACGACGTCGCGGTAGGTCCAGTGCGTCGTCCAGTCGTTGACCCGTACGACCCTGGTCTTGCCCGTCCAGTCGCCGTTGTTGAGCGCGTCGACGATGGTGTGCCGGGCGCCCTCCTTGGCGAGCGGCGCGCAGGCGTCCTCCAGGTCGAGGAAGACCTGGTCGGCCGCCAGGCCCTGCGCCTTCTCCAGGAACCGCGGGTTGCTGCCGGGGACGGCGAGGCAGGAGCGGCGCGGCCGCAGACGGTTGGGCGTGGTCATGCGGGGACCTCCAGAGGGTCGAGGTGGTTCGCTTTCCGGATCTCGTCGACGATACGGCCGATGATCTCCGTGATACCGAAGTCCTTGGGTGTGAATACGGCCGCGACACCCGCCGCCCGCAGGGCGACGGCGTCCGCGGACGGGATGATGCCACCGACGATCACCGGCACGTCGTCCGCCCCGGTGCTCCGCAGCCGTGTCAGCACGTCCGGCACCAGCTCGGCGTGCGAGCCGGAGAGGATCGACAGGCCCACGCAGTGCACGTCCTCGGCGACGGCCGCCGAGACGATCTGCTCCGGGGTGAGCCGGATGCCCTGGTAGACCACCTCGAAGCCGGCGTCGCGGGCGCGTACGGCGATCTGTTCGGCGCCGTTGGAGTGCCCGTCCAGGCCGGGCTTGCCGACCAGCAGGCGCAGCTTGCCGCTGCCCAGTTCGTCGGCGGTCCGGGTGACCTTGGCACGGACGGCCGCGAGCGGGGTGCCCGCCTCCGCCGTGACGGCCACGGGGGCGCTGCTCACGCCCGTAGGGGCGCGGAACTCGCCGAAGACGTCCCGCAGGGCCCAGGCCCACTCGCCCGTCGTCACACCGGCGCGTACGCACTCCAGCGTGGCCGCCATCAGGTTGTCGGTGCCCGCCGCCGTCTTCTTCAGCGCCGACAGCGACTCCTGGGCGCGGCCCTCGTCGCGGTCGTCGCGCCAGCGGTGCAGCGACGCCACGACGCGGGCCTCGTTCGCCGGGTCGACCGTCATGATCGCGGTGTCGAGGTCGGCGGTGAGCGGGTTGGGCTCGGTGGACTCGTAGCAGTTGACGCCGACGATCTTCTCCTCGCCGGCCTCGATCCGGGCCCGCCGCTCGGCGTGCGAGGAGACCAGCTGGGACTTCAGATAGCCGGACTCCACGGCGGCCATCGCGCCGCCCATCCGCTCGATGCGCTCCATCTCGGCGAGGCACTCGGCGACCAGGTCGGTCACCTTCGCCTCGATGACGTGCGAGCCGGCGAAGATGTCCTCGTACTCCAGCAGGTCGCTCTCATGGGCGAGGACCTGCTGGATGCGCAGGGACCACTGCTGGTCCCACGGGCGGGGCAGGCCCAGCGCCTCGTTCCAGGCCGGGAGCTGTACGGCGCGGGCGCGGGCGTCCTTGGAGAGCGTGACGGCCAGCATCTCCAGGACGATGCGCTGGACGTTGTTCTCCGGCTGGGCCTCGGTCAGCCCCAGGGAGTTGACCTGGACGCCGTAGCGGAACCGGCGCTGCTTGGGGTTCTCGATGCCGTAGCGCTCCCGGGTGACCTGGTCCCAGATGCGGCCGAAGGCGCGCATCTTGCACATCTCCTCCACGAAGCGGACGCCCGCGTTCACGAAGAACGAGATGCGGGCGACGACCTCGCCCTTGCGCTCCTCCGCGATCTGGCCCGACGCGAACACCGCGTCGAGCACGGCGATCGCGGTGGACATCGCGTAGGAGATCTCCTGGACCGGTGTGGCGCCCGCTTCCTGGAGGTGGTAGCTGCAGATGTTGATCGGGTTCCACTTGGGGATGTTGTTCACCGTGTAGGTGATCATGTCCGTCGTCAGCCGGAGGGACGGCCCGGGCGGGAAGACGTGCGTGCCCCGGGAGAGGTACTCCTTGACGATGTCGTTCTGGGTCGTCCCCGACAGCCTGGTGATGTCGGCGCCCTGTTCCTCCGCGACCACCTGGTACATCGCCAGCAGCCACATCGCGGTGGCGTTGATGGTCATCGAGGTGTTCATCTGCTCCAGCGGGATGTCCTGGAACAGGCGCCGCATGTCACCGAGATGGGCGACCGGGACTCCGACCCGACCCACCTCGCCGCGGGCGAGGATGTGGTCGGAGTCGTAGCCGGTCTGCGTCGGCAGGTCGAACGCGACCGAGAGACCGGTCTGGCCCTTGGCGAGGTTGCGGCGGTAGAGCTCGTTGGACGCCTCGGCCGTGGAGTGTCCGGCATAGGTCCGCATCAGCCACGGACGATCCTTCTGACGCTCAGTCATGTGTGCACGTCTCTCTCAGACGTTCCGGAAGCGGTTGATCGCGTCGATGTGACGGGCGCGGAGCTCGTGGTCGGTGACGCCCAGGCCCTCCTCGGGGGCGAGCGCGAGGACGCCGACCTTGCCCTGGTGGAGATTGCGGTGGACGTCGTAGGCGGCCTGGCCGGTCTCCTCCAGCGTGTACGTCTTCGACAGGGTGGGATGGATCTTGCCCTTGGCGATCAGGCGGTTGGCCTCCCACGCCTCGCGGTAGTTGGCGAAGTGCGAGCCGACGATCTTCTTCAGCGACATCCACAGGTAGCGGTTGTCGTACTCGTGCTTGTAGCCCGAGGTGGAGGCGCAGGTGACGATGGTGCCGCCCTTGCGGGTGACGTACACGGAGGCGCCGAAGGTCTCCCGGCCCGGGTGCTCGAAGACGATGTCGACGTCCTCGCCGCCGGTGAACTCGCGGATGCGCTTGCCCAGGCGCTTCCACTCCTTGGGGTCCTGGTTGTGCTCGTCCTTCCAGAACTTGTAGCCCTCGGCGTTGCGGTCGATGATCGCCTCGGCGCCCATCCGCCGGCAGATCTCCGCCTTCTGGTCGCTGGAGACCACACAGATGGGGGTGGCGCCGCCGGCGAGGGCGAACTGGGTGGCGTACGAACCGAGTCCGCCGCTCGCGCCCCAGATCAGGACGTTGTCGCCCTGCTTCATGCCGGCGCCGTTGCGGGAGACCAGCTGGCGGTACGCGGTGGAGTTGACCAGCCCCGGCGCCGCGGCCTCCTCCCAGGTGAGGTGCTTGGGCTTGGGCATCAGCTGGTTGGACTTCACCAGCGCGATCTCCGCCAGGCCGCCGAAGTTGGTCTCGAAGCCCCAGATGCGCTGCTCGGGGTCGAGCATGGTGTCGTTGTGGCCTTCGGCGCTCTCCAGCTCCACCGACAGGCAGTGCGCGACGACCTCGTCGCCGGGCCGCCAGGCGTTGACGCCGGGGCCGGTGCGCAGCACCACGCCCGCCAGGTCCGAGCCGATGACGTGGTACGGCAGGTCGTGCCGCTTGCCGAGCGGCGAGGTGCGCCCGTAGCGCTCCAGGAAGGCGAAGGTCGAGACGGGCTCGAAGATCGAGGTCCAGACGGAGTTGTAGTTCACCGAGCTGGCCATCACGGCCACGAGCGCCTCGCCGGGCCCCAGTTCGGGGACCGGCACCTCTTCGACATGGAGCGACTTGCGCGGGTCCTTCTCCCGGGTCTCGAGGCCGGCGAACATCTCGGCCTCGTCCTTGTGCACGGTCACCGCGCGGTAGGACTCGGGGACGGCGAGGGCGGCGAAGTCCTCGGTCGTGCTGTCTGACGCCTGGATCGCGTCGAGTATGTGGTTCACGGTATTGCCTCCGGCGAAGCGCGTCGGGGAACGGCTTGAGGGAACGTCGGGGGTGGTGCAGAGGCGGTGCCGTCGGTTCGGCGGGTGGTGCTCAGGGGTCTGGCGTGGCGCGGGTAGCGCTGAAGGGGCCTGTGACGCAGGCGTCCGGGCGCACGGCGTACTTGGGGTACTTGTGGGGACAGCCGGCGCACGACGGTTGTGTCTGCGCGCCGGCCGCCCGGACACCCACAAGGTATGGCACCGCGTGCCACGCGACAAGACACTGGGTGCCAACAATTTCTCTCAGATGTCATCCGGATGGCACGCATGAGCAACAACGGCCGCCCCTGGCGGGACGGCCGTTGTGTGGAATGTCGGTATATATAGGTGTTCTTCCCGGGCGCTTTCCGGACTCAGCTCTTCTTGAGGGCCTTCTCGATGGCCCGCATGACCTCGTCCAGGGGCGCGTCCGTACGGGCCACCGTGACCAGCACCTCGCCCTGGGCCCGTGCCGTGGCGGCCGGGGCGGCCTCGCCGTCCGGCGCGGGGCGCCCGGCGCCGATGCCCGTGCCGAAGGTCTCCCGCACGATCGAGAAGGCGTGGTCGAGCTGTGCCTCGACATCGCCCACGCCGCCGCCGCGCAGCCAGCGCCGCAGCACGTGGTTGTGCGCGGTGACGACCGCGGAGGCGGCCACCTCGGCGAGCAGGGGGTCGTCGTCGCCGACGTGGTGGGCGCTCTCGTCGAAGTGGCCCAGGAGGTAGCGGGTGAACAGCCGCTCGTAGCGGGCGACCGAGGCGATCTCGCGCTCGCGGAGCGCGGGCACCTCGCGGGTCAGGCGGTAGCGCTCCACGGAGACGGCCGGGGAGGCCGCGTACATCCGCATGACCTCCTTGATCCCGCGGCAGACCGTGTCGAGCGGGTTCTCGTGCGCGGGGGCGGCGTCGAGGACGCCCGCCGCCCGGACGAGCGTGTCGTCGTGGTCGGGGAAGATGGCCTCTTCCTTGGAGCGGAAGTGGCGGAAGAAGGTCCGGCGGGCGACGCCGGCCGCGGCCGCGATCTCGTCGACGGTCGTCGCCTCGTAGCCCTTCGTCGCGAACAACTCCATCGCGGCCGCGGCGAGTTTGCGGCGCATGGTGAGTCGTTGGGCGGCGGCGCGGCGGCTGCCTGCGCTCTCGGTGCCGGCGTGCGGCTCCCGGGGTTCTTCGGCGGCCGCGCGCGTGGTGCGGGCGGCCTTGGCGGGCTGGGGCATGTGGGGAACGTAACACGCGTCCGTGTGGGCGTGCCGGGGCGGACTGCCGGCCGGTTCGAGCAGACCGCCCCAGCCCGGGGTTCCGTCAGGCCTTCGCATACTCGCGGAAGCCGCGGCCCGTCTTGCGGCCCAGGCAGCCCGCCGCCACCAGGTGCTCCAGCAGCGGCGCCGGCGCGAGCCCGGGGTCGCGGAACTCGCGGTGCAGGACCTTCTCGATGGCCAGCGAGACATCGAGGCCGACGACGTCGAGGAGCTCGAAGGGGCCCATCGGATAACCGCCGCCGAGCTTCATCGCGGCGTCGATGTCGTCGAGCGTCGCGTAGTGCTCCTGCACCATCTTGACCGCGTTGTTGAGGTACGGGAAGAGCAGCGCGTTGACGATGAAACCGGCCCGGTCGCCGCAGGCCACGGCGTGCTTGCGGATCCGGGCGCACACGGCGCGGACCGTGGCGTGGACGTCGTCGGCGGTGAGGACCGTGCGCACCACCTCGACGAGCTTCATCGCCGGGGCGGGGTTGAAGAAGTGCATCCCGATGACGTCCTGCGGCCGGGAGGTGGCGCGGGCGCAGGCGATGACGGGCAGCGAGGACGTGGTGGTGGCCAGCACCGCGCCCGGCTTGCAGATCTTGTCGAGCGCGGCGAAGAGCTGCTGCTTGACCACCAGGTCCTCGGCCACCGCCTCGACGGCCAGATCGACGTCCGCGAAGGCGTCGAGCGAGCCTGCCGGGGTGATCGCGGCGAGTGCCTCCTCGCGCTCGACGGCCGTGAGCCGGCCCTTCTCCACCGACCTGGCCAGGGACTTGGCGATCCGGGCCTTCGCGGCGTCGGCCTTCTCCTGGGAGCGGGCCGCCAGCACGACCTGGTGGCCGGCCTTGGCGAAGACCTCCGCGATGCCGCTGGCCATCGTGCCGGACCCGGCGACGCCGACGGACCGCACCTCGCGCATCGCCGGGCCGGCCGCGGCCGGGGCGGGGGTCCGGTCGTCCGGCACGACGACGGCGGAGTCCGGCGCGTCGTAGGTGTAGAAACCGCGACCCGCCTTGCGGCCGGTCAGCCCGGCCTCGGCGAGCTGGCCGAGGATCGGGGCGGGGGCGTGCAGCCGGTCGTGCGAGG
This sequence comes from Streptomyces sp. NPDC023527, assembly GCF_055560115.1. Lineage (NCBI taxonomy): Bacteria > Bacillati > Actinomycetota > Actinomycetes > Kitasatosporales > Streptomycetaceae > Streptomyces > Streptomyces sp. NPDC023527. Next base: position 277,505 of record NZ_JBVHJJ010000005.1, on the reverse strand, counting down.
CCGCGTACATCGCCTCCAGGACCGTACGGGCGGTGTCGATGCCGATCAGGTCGAGCAGCGCGAGCGGGCCCATCGGCAGCCCGCAGCCCAGCCGCATCGCCGCGTCGATGTCCTCGCGGGTCGCGTAGTGCGACTCGTACATCGCGGCGGCCTGGTTGAGGTAGCCGAACAGCAGTCCGTCGGCGACGAACCCGGGCCGGTCGCCGACCGCGACCGGCTCCTTGCCGAGCTCGCGGGCGAGCTCGGTGACGGCGGCGACGGCGGCGGGCGCGGTGAGCACCGAGGAGACGACCTCCACCAGCTTCATCGCCGGCGCCGGGTTGAAGAAGTGCAGGCCCAGGACGCGCTCGGGGCGGGCCGAGTCGGCGGCGAGACGGGTGACGGACAGGGCGTTGGTGCCGGTCGCCAGGATCGTCCCAGGGCGCACGACGGCGTCCAGGGCGGTGAAGACCTCGTGCTTGAGGGCGTAGTCCTCCGGGACCACCTCGATCACCAGGTCGGCGGGGGCCGCGTCGCTCAGATCGACGGAGGTGCGGAAGCGGGCCAGGACGGCCTGCCGCTCGGTCTCGGTGATCCGTTCGCGCCGCACGGCGCGGGCGGTGGAGATCTCCAGCGCGCGGACGGCGTGCGCGCCGGCGGCCTCCGAGACGTCGATGCCGATGACCTCGCGGCCGGCCTGGGTGAGCACGTCGGCGATACCGGTGCCCATGGTGCCGAGGCCGACGACGGCGACGGTACGCAGCGCAGAAAGGGAGGAAAGGGGAGAAGGGGACGGCTCAGGGGTGGACGGACGGTCCATCGCGAGACTCCAGAAGGTGTTCCCCTTGTGCGGGGGATACGTCGGTTGAGTGAGCGGGCCCTGGCGGACCGCGGCGACCGTGGGATTTCCGGGTACGGGTAAGGAGCGCCCACGGAAAGGGAGTTGAGAGACCGGCGGGCCCTGTCCCGGGGCCCTGCCGTCATGACGTGCCGAACCGACGAACCGACGTCAATGTCTGAGCGAGTGGAGCGATGGCGGCTGCGTCACCAGGCCGCCCGAGCGGGTGTGCCGCTCTTGCCGGGAGATTAACTCACGGGTAACCAAGAGCGCCAGGGTCCGAGCGCGCGACTTACGATGTGGTCCAGGCCACTCGGGGAGGAGAGCGGGCAATGGAAGAAGAATTTCGCGCGTTGTTGAAGCGGGTACGGGCGGAACTGGTCGGCCCCGCCGAGTTCGCGACCTTCGAGGAACTGCTCGCGCTCGTCCGCGCGGGCGACCCCGGCCCCCGCGGCGAACGCCGCGCCCGGCGCCGCGACGAGCTCGCCGAGATCCTCGTGGCCGACGAACAGCCGCTCTGGGCGCGGGAGATCGCCGCCTTCGCGCTCGGCGCCGAGGGTGACCGCCGGGCCTTCGAAACCCTCGTCCTCCTCCTCAACTACCGCGAACCCGTGCGCTGCGCCACCGCCGCCCGCGTCCTGGCCCGCCTCGGCGACCCCCGCACCGCCCGCGCGGCCGCCGCCCTCGCCACGAACCCGCTGCGCACCGCCTACGCCCTCCACCCCATCCGCCTCCTCACCGAACTCCGCGCCCCCGAGTCCGTCCCGGCCCTGATCTCCACCCTGGAACGCCTCCTCGCCGCCCGCGACCACTGCTGGCCCGTCGCCCGCGCCTGCGTCGAGGGCCTGGGCACCCTCGGCGACCGCCGCGCGGAGGACGTCCTGGTGGCGGCCCGCCGCCATGACCGCTTACGCGACGCGGCGCACGAGGCGCTGGCCATGCTCGATCAGCGCCCGCCCACCGACCCGCGGACGTAGCGCACCTCGGGCACGCCGTCCTCCACGGTTTCGGTGCCGTCGGGCACGAAACCGGCGCACTCGTAGAAGCGGCGGGCGCGCGCGTTGCCCTTCACCACCCACAGCGACAGACGCCGGAAGCCGCGCCCGGCCGCGCCGTTGATCACAGCGGCGCACAGGGCGCGGCCGACACCGGTGCCGATGAGGTCGGGCCACACGTAGAGGGCGTACAGCTCGCCCGTCCCGGCCGGCCCGGCGGTGCGGGACGGCCCGTAGCAGGCCCACCCCAGCACCGCCCCGGCCTCCTCGGCGACCAGGTTCACCACTTGGCCGTCGGCGGCGGCCAGGCTTCGCCGCCGCTGCTCAGCGTCCCGCTCCACGTCCATGGCGTCGAGGACGTCCTGCGGCATCAGTCCGGCGTACGTCCGCTGCCAACCGCGCACCCGGATCTCGGACACCTTGTCGACGTCGGCCTCGGTCATCTCGCGCACGCGCATCATGGGGCGACGTTAGTGCCCGCCCGCCCGGGCGGACCGGGATTTATGGCATCGCCTCGTCCGCTCGTACGGTCTCCTTCGGGATGAGAACATGAGTTCGCAAACGGCGACCCGCCCCGGATTTGGGCGGGTGTGGCGATGGTGGTTGGCTGGGGCGAGAAGGCAGGTACGCCACAGCACGACGTCCGGGAGGACAAGCCATGGGCCAGGTCGAGGCCGCCACGGAGCGGATCATCGCGGCGGACCCGGAGGAGGTGTTCGACGCGCTGGCGGACTACACCGGCACCCGGGCCAAGCTGCTGCCCGAGCACTTCAGCGAGTACGAGGTGCGCGAGGGCGGCGACGGCGAGGGCACCCAGGTGCACTGGAAGCTCCAGGCCACCAGCAAGCGCGTCCGCGACTGTCTGCTGGAGGTCACCGAGCCGACCACCGGGCAGCTGGTCGAGAAGGACCTCAACTCCTCCATGGTCACCACCTGGACCGTCACCCCGGCCGGCGAGGGCAAGGCCAATGTCCTCGTCTCCACCGTCTGGAACGGCGCCGGCGGCATCGGCGGATTCTTCGAGCGGACCTTCGCGCCCAAGGGTCTCGGCCGCATCTACGACGCGGTCCTCGCCAAGCTGGCGGCGGAAGTTGAGAAGGGCGGCGGGGCCCAGAGCTGAGGCTTCACCGTTTCGAGTGGTTTCCCCGGCGGCGCCCTGGTGTGCCGTATGCCTCCGACCGGCGAAAAGCCGCACAGAGGGCACTCTCCGGTCATTCGTCGCGCTTGCTAGCTGTCGTCGCGAAATGCGAGAAAAGGGCGGCGATGCAGGCGCGATGAGGGGAGCGTTACGTGGGCGGGACCACACTCGGGGCCACCTTGGTGCAGAGCGACGGACTGCCCGTGGCCCGGAACGTCGGGTCGCCGCTCGGCACCCCGCTCCCACCCGCGCCCGAGCCGGCCCCGGCCCCTCCGGAACCCCGGAGCGGCCCGGCGCGGGTGCGGCTGGTCTTCGCGGGGCTGCTCCTCGCGCTGCTCCTCGCCGCACTGGACCAGACCGTCGTCGCCACCGCGCTGCCGAAGATCGTCGGCGAACTGCACGGCCTGGACCGGATGTCCTGGGCCGTCACGGCCTATCTGCTGAGCTCCACCGCCGTCCTGCCGGTCCACGGCAAGCTGGGCGACCTCATCGGCCGCAAGGGCCTCTTCCTCTTCTCGGTCATCGTCTTCGTCATCGGCTCCGCCCTCGCCGGCCGGGCCAACACCATGGACCAGCTCATCGCCTTCCGCGTGGTCCAGGGCATCGGCGGCGGCGGACTGATGATCGGCGTCCAGGCGATCATCGCCGACATCGTCCCGCCCCGGGAGCGCGGCCGCTTCATGGGCGTCATCGGCGCCGCCTTCGGCCTCGCCTCCGTCGCCGGCCCGCTGCTCGGCGGCTTCTGCGCCGACCACGCCTCCTGGCGCTGGTGCTTCTACCTCAACATCCCGGTCGGCCTGCTCGCCTTCGCCGTCGTCGCCTTCGGGCTCAGGCTGCCCCGGCCCGCACGCCGGGCGCGCTTCGACACGGTCGGCGCGCTGCTGCTCATGGGCTTCTCGACGTGCCTGGTGCTGCTCACCACCTGGGGCGGCACGGAATACGAGTGGGGGTCCCGCGTCATCCTCGGCCTCGCCGCCGCCGCGGTCGGCACCGCGCTGCTCTTCATCGCGGTCGAGAACGTCGTCGCAGAACCGATTATCCCACCGCGGCTCCTCCGCGACCCGGTCTTCACCGTCTGCGCGGTCGTGGGCGCCGCGGTCGGCGTCGCCCTCTTCGGCGCGGCCGGCTATCTGCCGACCTTCCTCCAGATGGTCTACGGCGCCGACGCCACCGAATCCGGGCTGCTGATGCTGCCGATGACGGTCGGCGTCGTCCTCGCCTCGCTCGTCACCGGCCAGCTCATCAGCCGCACCGGCCGCTACAAGGTCTTCCCCGTCCTCGGCGGCGCCGTCGCCGCGGTGGGCATGTATCTGCTCTCGCACCTCGACACCGACACCGAACGCGCCGACTACAGCGTCTGGATGGGCATCCTCGGCATCGGCATCGGGCTGGCCCTGCCGGTCCTCGTCCTCGCGGTGCAGAACTCCGTCCACCCCTCCGACCTCGGCACCGCCACCAGCGCCAACAACTACTTCCGGCAGATCGGCGGTTCGGTCGGCGCGGCCGTCTTCGGCACCCTCTTCGTCCACCGGCTCACCGGCCGGCTCGCCGACGAACTGCCCCACCGCGCCGGGCTGCCCGCGCCCGACTCCCTCACCCCGCGACTGGTCCACGCGCTGCCCGCCGCCCTGCGCGACAGCTACGTACGGGCCTACGCCGACGCCATGCCGCGGCTCTTCCTCTACCTCGTACCGGTGCTCATCCTCGGCTTTCTGTTCGCCTTCCTGCTGAAAGAGAAACCCCTGGTGTCCCACAACGGATCCGAAGCCCCAGTCATCCCGTCCGCGCGTCCGGCACCGCCGGACGAGACCTCGGTCACGGCAACCACCCCCTTCGTCGCGGGAATCCCGGTCACCGGCACCGTCCAGCACCCGGACGGCACCACCGTCCCGCGCGCCGCGCTGACCCTCATCGACGTCCGCGGACAGCAGATCGGTCGCGGCGCGAGCGGTGAGGACGGGCGGTACGCCTTCAGTACCCCCGGCACCGGCTCGTACGTCCTCATCGCCGCCGCCGGAGGCCACCAGCCGCAGGCGGTCACCGTCACCATCGGCGAACGGCCCGTCGAGCTCGACGTCATCCTCGGCGGCGCCGGCCGCCTCGCCGGCACCGTCCTCACACCGGACGGCAACCCCGTGCGCGACGCCCTGGTGACCCTGACCAATGTGCACGGCGAGGTCGTCGCCTCCACCCGCACCGGCCGCGAAGGCAACTACGTCATCTCGGAGTTGGTCGCCGGCGAGTACACCCTCGCCTCCAGCGCCCCCGCCTTCCGGCCCGCCGCCCTGCCGGTGACCGTCCAGTCCTGCCGCGAGACCCGCCAGGACATCGAGCTCGCGGGCGGCGCGGTGCTGCGCGGCATCGTACGGGCGGGGGCCGGCCGGGTCGTGGAGGACGCCCGCGTCACGCTCCTGGACGCCGCGGGCAACGTCGTCGACTCCGCGACCACCGGCTCCGACGGCGTCTTCCGCTTCGTGGACCTCTCGGCCGGCGAGTACACCGTCATCGCCGCCGGATACCCGCCCGTGGCAACGGTGTTGCAGGTCGCGGGCGGCGGCCGTACCGAGCGGGATCTCCAACTCGGCCATTCCGACTAGCCGCCGGCCGGCTTCCGGGGACCGGTACGCGACGTGCGCCGGGGTGCTCACGCCCCCCGGCGCACGGCATCTTCGCCAATGCCACACGCCCGGGCCGCCCCGGGCCCTACGGTGGTAGTGGTGGCGCAGATCTTGCGTACGCGTACGAAGGAGCAACCACCCATGGACCGTGGCAGGCCGGAGCCCGTACCCGCGCAGCGACGAGCAGTCCCAGGCCGGATCCCGCTCGCCGTGGCCGTGGTCGACTTCGCCGGGCTGGTGACGCACTGGAGCGCCGGCGCCGCCAGGCTCTTCGGGCACACCCGCGAGGAGGCCGTCGGCAGCGCCGCCACCGATCTGATGCCGGTGAGCGGCGCGCTGTCCGCCGCGCCCGACTACCCCAGCTGCGGGCGGGCCCGCCACACCGACTCCGGGCGCGGCCCCGTCGATGTGCTGTGGTGGGCGTATCCGCTGGTCGGCTCCGGCCCGGAGCGGCTGCTCGTGCTGGCCTCCGACGCCGGCGGGCCGCCCGGCACCCCCGACCCGGCGGCCCCCGGCCTGGCCCCGGGCTTCGTCCCGCACACCGACCTCCCCGACGGCGCGGAGCTCGCCGAACGGCTGCCGGACATCCTGCCCAGCATGGGTCCCGCCAGGAGCGGCCGCATCGTCTCCCAGGTCCTCGAACTGGGCTATCCCGTCCTGGAGATCAGCCGGAGCGAGCGGATCCCCGTCACCCCCGACTGGGGTCTGCCGAAGTACGTCGAGCGCCGGGCCCGCCTGGCAGGGGCCGCCGGGGCCGGACGGCCGGTGCGGCCCGCCGGCGAGCCGCACCCCGACGGTGACCTGGAGCCCGATCTCGAATACGCCGCCGTGCGCGAGCGCCTGGAGTTCCTCAACGAGGTCAGCGGCCGCATCGGCACCTCGCTGGACCTGGAACGCACCATCCGCGAGGTCACCAGCGCCGCCGTGCCGCGCTTCACCGACTTCGCCGGCACGCACCTGCGCGCCGCCGTCCTAGCCGGCGAGGGCTTCCCCGACGGCCCGCCCGACGTCACCACCGTCTGGCACCGCGTCTGGGTCGAGCACAACGACGAGCCCGGCCGCTGGGACGACACCGTCCCCATCGGCGAGGCCATCGCCTTCCCCGAGCACACCCCGTTCTTCCAGTGCATGGTCACGGGTGAGCCCGTGCTCATCCCGCGCATCGGCGAGGAGCTGGGCAACCGCATCTCCGGCCAGTTCGAGAAGCGCGACCTGCGTCCGCTGATCAACGGCCGCTCCATGCTGGTCGTGCCCCTCAAGGCACGCGACGTGGTCCTCGGATTCATGGTCCTCATGCGCCGCGACGGCCGCGAGCCCTTCAACGACATGGACCGCACCACGGGCGCCGAAATGGCCGCGCGCGCCGGGCTCGTCCTGGACAACGCCCGCATGTACACCTACCAGGAGAACGTCGCCGAGACCCTCCAGGACAGCATGCTGCCGCAGTTCACGCCACGCATGCCCGGCTGCGACACCGCCACCCGCTATCTGCCCGGCACCCGCCTCGGCCGGGTCGGCGGCGACTGGTTCGACACCATCAAGCTGCCCGGTTCGCGCACCGCCCTCGTCGTCGGCGACGTCATGGGCCACGGCCTCAACGCGGCCGCCATGATGGGTCAGCTGCGCACCGCCGTGCAGACCATGGCCGCCCTCGACCTGCCGCCCGAGCAGCTCCTGCGCAACCTCGACGACCTCGCGCAGCGCCTCGGCGAGCACTATCTGGCCACCTGCCTGTACGCCGTCTACGACCCGGTCCGCTCGCGGCTGAGCATCGCCAACGCCGGGCACATCCCGCCCGTGCTCGTCCGCGCGGAGGACGGCCGCAGCGAGCTGCTGACGCTGCCCACGGGCGCGCCGATAGGGGTGGGCGGGGTGGCGTTCGAGACGGCGACGGTGCGAGTGTCGCCCGGCGACCGGCTGGTGCTGTGCACGGACGGGCTGGTGGAGGTCCGGGGCCAGGACATCGGCACGGGCCTGGCCGCGCTCTGCGAGTCCGCCGCCCACCCGGCCGCCTCCATGGACGACGCCTGCGACACCATCATCCGCGCCCTCAACACCGGCGACGGCCGCAAGGACGACGTCGCGCTGCTGATGGCCCGGCTCAACGGCATCCCTTCGGAGCACGTTGCCCAGTGGCGGCTGGAGCGGGAGCCCGCCGCGGCGCGCCGGGCCCGCGCGCTCGTCCGCGACCGGCTGCTGGAGTGGGGGCTGCCGGCGGCGGTGGAGACCGCCGAGGCCCTCGTCAGCGAGATCGTCACCAATGCCGTACGGCACACCGAGTCCCGCTCCGTGGGGCTTCGACTGGTGCGTACGGAGACGCTGTTGTGCGAGGTCACCGACGAGGACCACAGGCTTCCGACGCTGATGGGCGCCGGGCCGTCCGAGGAGTTCGGGCGGGGGCTGAGAGTGGTGGGCGCGCTGGCGCGGGAGTGGGGAGCGAGCCACGACCGGCAGGGCAAGACGGTGTGGTTCGAGCAGTCGCTGATCCGCGCCGGGCGCCCCAGGTCGAACATCGCGTGAAAGTAGGTGTCAGGCCCTTGCTCGGGGGCGTGGCGGGTGGTCAAGATCATGACGATCCGTCACGCCGTCGACCCGGGAGTGGCCATGACCGATGCGCAGCGGTACACCGAGGCTTGGGAAGGGTTCTGGGGGAACACCTCCGACGCGCCCGGCGAAGCGATCTGGGACTCGGACCCCGAGCTGACGGCGGCGCCCCACCTGGCCCTGCTCGAACCGTACGCCGACCCCCGACTGCCCGTCGTCGACCTCGGTTGCGGCAACGGCACCCAGACACGCCATCTCGCCACCCGCTTCCCGTACGCCGTCGGCGTCGACCTCTCGCACGCGGCGGTGGCGCTCGCGCGCCGCGCCGACAAGGCCGGGGTGGCGACGTACGAGCAGCTCGACCTGGCGGACGCGGAGCGGGTACGGGCGCTGCACGAGCGGATCGGTGACGGCAACGTCTATATGCGGGCGGTGATCCACCAGAGCCGCCCCCAGGACCGGGCGCCGGTGGCGGCCGCGGTGGCGGAGCTGGTCGGCGCGGCGGGCCGGGCCTTCGTGGTGGAGCTGACACCGGCCGCCAAGGACGTGTTCCGGGACCTCGTGGAACGCCCGGGCGGGCCACCGGAGAAGCTGCGGCGGGTGTTCGCGCACGGCCTGACCCCGGCCGAGGCGACGGACGAGGAGGTCCCCGAACTGCTGCGGGGCGCGGGCCTGGAGCTCTTCGCCGAGGGGGAGACCGCGCTGGCGATGACGCAGTACCGGGAGGACGGCAGCCGGGTCGACCTGCCCGCGCGCTGGTTCGTGGCGGGGCGCGCCTGAGCCGGGGGAGGCCCTCCGGGGGTTTACCTGGTGCCGGTGAGGCCGGGCCCTCTCCTACGCGCGCCGCGGTAGGAGAGGGCCGGGGGAACGCCCGCTAGCGGTTCTTGTTTCCGCTGCCGTTGCCCGTGGCGACGGCGATCTCGCTGAGGATGTGGCCGAGCGGATCGTCCCCGTCGTTGATCGTCGAATTGTCGGTGCACTGCTGCTGTTGCTGCGAGGTGAGGATCGGCACGTCCTGGACTCCGACGTTGATCAGGAGGGCGAGCGACTGGACGCCGAGCTTCCCGACACCCACGCAGAGCTTGTTCAGGCTGCCCTGGACCGCGCTGATCTGCGGGCTGGCCTTCCCGCCGGTCACGGTGTTCCCGTAGCCGGTCTTCGCTCCGTTGCCGTTCGCGACGTCGCTCTCGTTGCCGGCCGCCAGAGCGGGGGCGGTGGCGACCCCGGCCGCGGTGGCCGAGAGGGCGACTGTCGCGAATACCTTCTTGAGCACGTGCGTGCCTTTCAGCCGATGGGTTTCCGCCGAGGGCCTCCGCTGAGCGGGAGCGATCTGGGCAACTCCGCCGTGGCGATGTGGTTTCGAACCCTCACCCGTTCATCCCACCGCCCCGCCTACCTGCGGCTCGCCCAGACGCTGTAGACGCAGGCACCGACCAGACCGGCCATGCACGCGATCACCACCCATGAGGCGAAGCCCGTGTGACGCCCTCCGCGATCGGGGCGGTTCCGCGCGGGCCGCGCCCGGCCCGGTCCACGCGGCGCGGGATCGGCGGCGGTCTCGGCGAGCAGCCGGCGGCAGGCCGTGGCGAGCGCGGCGGTCCCGGCGGAGAGCGGCACGATCGCCTCCGAGCGTGCCGGTGCGGTCGTACCGCCGTCGAGGATGCGACCGGCCCGGATGAGGACCTCGTCGTGGCCGCCCGCGGGCGCGAGGCTGATCCAGCGCCGCACGTGCTCCCCCCGGATGACCACATGTCCGGCCCGGTCCCGGTAGACGATGTGCTCCCGCCACAGCACCCCGGCCAACTCGCCCGCGGTCTCTCTCAGTTTCGTCCTCATGAACGCTCCCCCTCCATCGTTCGGTAATCGAACAAAGATCTTACAAGCGTGCTCCGCACGCGCCGCGCGAGTTATCCACAGGCCTGGATCGTGGCCGCGTCGGCGCGTAGCGTGACGAGGCATGAAGATCCTGATCTCCGCGGACATGGAAGGCGTCACCGGTGTCACCTGGCCCGCCGATGTGCTGCCCGGCACCCCGCAGTGGGAGCGCTGCCGGCATCTGTTCACCTCCGATGTGAACGCCGCGGTCGCCGGGTTCTTCGACGGCGGTGTCGATGAGGTGCTCATCAATGAGGCGCATTGGTCGATGCGCAATCTGCTGCTGGAGAAGCTCGACGAGCGGGCGCGGATGCTCACCGGGAAGCACAAGAGCCTGAGCATGGTCGAGGGCGTGCAGCACGGTGACGTCGACGGTGTCGCCTTCGTCGGTTACCACGCGGCGGCGGGGGCCGAGGGGGTGCTCGCGCACACCTATCTGGCGAATTCCATCACCGGGGTCTGGGTGGACGGCGCGCGGGCCAGTGAGGGGTTGCTCAACTCTCTGGTCGTCGCGGAATACGGTGTGCCCGTGGTGCTGGTGACCGGCGACGACCGGACCTGCGAGGACGCCAAGGGGTATGCCCCCGGGGCGCCTTCGGTCGCCGTCAAGGACTACGTCTCGCGGTATGCGGCGGTGTGCCGCACCCCGGCCCGTACGGCCGCCGACATCCGGGCCGCGGCGCGGCGGGCGGCCGCGCTGGCGGTGCGGTACGAGCCGGTGCGGGGCGGCCCGTTCACGGTGGAGCTGGAGTTCGACGCCGAGCATCTGGCCGGGCAGGCCACCTGTGTGCCGGGTGTCGAGCAGTGCGGTGAGCGCCGGGTCTCCTACACCACGCCGACCATGTACGAGGGCATCCGCGCCTTCAAGGCGGTCACCACCGTCGTGTCGGCCGCGGTGGAGGAGCAATATGGCTGAGGTACGACATGGCTGACGCCGGTGTGCTGTCCGAGGCGGAGCGGATCGACGGGCGGGCGCTGGACGAGGTGGCGCGGTTCACCTCGGAGTTGATCCGCATCGACACCACCAACCGCGGTGACGGGGACTGCCGGGAGCGCCCCGCCGCCGAGTACGTCGCCGGGGCGCTGGCCGAGGCCGGCATCGAGGCGACGCTGCTGGAGAAGGTCCCGGGCCGGACGAACGTCGTCGCCCGGATCGCCGGCACCGACCCCGGCGCGGACGCCCTGCTCGTCCACGGCCACCTCGACGTGGTGCCCGCCGATCCCGCCGAGTGGACCGTCGACCCCTTCTCGGGCGAGATCCGCGACGGGGTCATCTGGGGCCGCGGCGCCGTCGACATGAAGAACACGGACGCGATGATCCTGTCGGTCGTCCGCGCGTGGGCGCGCGCCGGGGTGCGGCCGCCGCGGGACATCGTGCTGGCCTTCACCGCCGACGAGGAGGACACCGGTGACGTCGGCTCGGGGTTCCTCGCCACCGAGCACGCCGCGCTGTTCGAGGGCTGCGCGGTGGGCATCGGCGAGTCCGGCGCCTATACCTTCCACGGCGCCGGCGGTCTGCCGCTCTACCCGGTCGCGGCGGGGGAGCGCGGCACGGCCTGGCTCCGGCTCACCGCGCGCGGCACCGCCGGCCACGGCTCGAAGGTCAACGGCGACAACGCGGTCAGCCATCTGGCGGCGGCCGTCGACCGGATCGGCGCGTACCGCTGGCCGGTGCGGCTGACGCCCACGGTGCGGGCCGCGCTGACCGGCATCGCCGCCGCCCAGGGCGTCGACGCCGACCTCGACGCGCCCGGCTTCGACGTCGACGAGCTGCTGCACAAGCTCGGCCCCGCCCGCGCGCTGGTCGCCTCGACGGTCCGCAACAGCGCCAACCCGACCATGCTCAAGGCCGGCTACAAGATCAATGTCATTCCGGGCACCGCCGTCGCCCATGTGGACGGGCGGGTGGTCCCGGGCGGCGAGGAGGAGTTCGCCGCGACGATGGACGAGCTCACCGGCCCCGCCGTGGAGTGGGAGTTCCACCACCGGCACCCCTCCCTGGCCGCGCCCGTCGACGCGCCGGTGTTCGGGCGGATGCGGGCGGCGGTCGAGCGCTTCGACCCGGAGGGGCGCGTGGTCCCGTACTGCATGTCCGGCGGCACGGACGCCAAGCAGTTCTCCCGCCTGGGCATCACCGGCTACGGCTTCGCCCCGCTGAAGCTGCCCGTCGGCCTCGACTACCAGGCGCTCTTCCACGGCGTCGACGAGCGGGTGCCCGTCGAGGCGCTGCACTTCGGCGTCCGGGTGCTCGACCATTTCCTGATGGACCGTCCTGAGGAGGCGTAGCAACGATGGTGTCCACGGCACCTTACGGAGCGTGGCAGTCCCCGATCCACGCCGAGCTCGCCGCGTCGCACCGCGGCCGGCCGGACTTCGTGGCCACGGTCGGCGACGAGGTGTGGTGGGTGGCGCCGCGCCCGGTGGAGGCCGGCCGCTTCACGCTGGTGCGACGCCGGCCCGACGGCACCGAGGTGTCCGTGCTGGCCGCGCCGTGGAACGTCCGCAACCGCGTCGTCGAGTACGGCGGCCGCCCCTGGGCGGCGACGGCCCGTGGGACCGGCGGGCCGCTGGTGGTCTTCACCCACTTCACCGACCAGCGGCTGTACGCCTACGAGCCCGACGTGCCCGGCGCGCCCCGGCCGCTGACGCCGCTCTCGCCGGTCGGCGGCGGGCTGCGCTGGGCGGAGCCGCTCCCGCGCCCGGAGCGCGGGGAAGTGTGGTGCGTGCTGGAGGAGTTCACGGGCGACGGCCCGACGGATGTGCGCCGGACGATCGTGGCCGTGCCGCTGGACGGCTCGGCGGCCGCCGACCGGGGCGCGCTCCGGGAGCTGTCCGACGACCGGCACCGCTTCCTCACCGGGCCCAGGCTCTCCCCGGACGGACGGCAGGTGGCCTGGATCGCCTGGGACCACCCGCGCATGCCCTGGGACGGCACCGAGCTGAAGGTCGCCCAAGTCGCGGACGACGGCCGGTTCGCCGGCGTGCGGACGGTCATGGGCGGCCCGGAGGAGTCCGTCGCCCAGGTGGAGTGGGCCCCGGACGGCTCCCTGATCGCGGCGACCGACCGCACGGGCTGGTGGAACCTGCACCGCGTGGACCCGGTCACCGGACACGCCGTCAATCTGTGCCGCCGCGAGGAGGAGTTCGCGGGCCCCCTGTGGGTGCCGGGCCTGCGCTGGTTCGCGCCGCTGTCCAACGGCCTGATCGCCGTCGTCCACGGCCGGGGCGCCGCGGTCCTCGGCATACTCGACCCCGAGACCGGTGAGGTCGTCGACGCGGCCGGGCCGTGGACCGAGTGGTCGGCCACGCTGTCGGTCAGCGGCACCCGCGCCATCGGCGTCGCCGCGAGCCCCCGCACCGCGCACGAAGTGGTCGAACTGGACGTCTGCACCGGCCGGGCCCGCGTCATCGGCGCCCCGCACACCGACCGCGTCGACCCGGCGTATTACCCCGAGCCGCAGATCCGCGTCTTCACCGGACCGGACGGACGCGAGATCCACGCCCACATCTATCCGCCGCACAGCCCCGACTTCACCGGCCCCTCCGACGAGCTGCCGCCGTATGTCGTCTGGGCGCACGGCGGCCCCACGACACGCGTGCCGCTCGTACTCGACCTGGAGATCGCATACTTCACCTCGCGCGGCATCGGTGTCGCCGAGGTCAACTACGGCGGCTCGACGGGCTACGGCCGCGCCTACCGCGAGCGGCTGCGGGAGCGCTGGGGCACGGTCGACGTCGAGGACTGCGCGGCCGTCGCCGAGGCGCTCGCCGAGGAGGGCACCGCCGACCGCGACCGGCTGGCGATCCGCGGTGGCAGCGCCGGCGGCTGGACGGCGGCGTCCTCGCTCGTCTCCACCGACCTGTACGCCTGCGGCACCATCCTCTATCCGGTGCTGGACCTGCCGACCTTCGCCAAGGGCGGCACGCACGACCTGGAATCGCGGTATCTGGAGGGCCTCGTGGGGCCGCTCGACGAGGTGCCCGACCGCTACCGCGACCGTTCGCCGCTGTATCGCGCCGACCGTGTCTCCGCCGCGTTCCTCCTGCTGCAAGGGCTGGTGGATCCCATCTGCCCGCCGGAGCAGAGCGAGCGGTTCCTGGAGGCGATCGCCGGGCGCGGGGTGCCGCACGCGTATCTGACGTTCGAGGGCGAGGGGCACGGCTTCCGCCGGGCCGAGACCATGGTGCGGGTGCTCCACGCGGAACTCTCGCTCTACGCCCAGACCTTCGGGGTCACCGCGCCCGGCGTGCCCCTGCTGGAGCTCGTCAAATGAGCAGGGCGCACGCGGGGGGCGCTCACCTATAGGCAAGAGCGTGAGGTTAGCCTAACCTAAGCCTTGTTCTGTGCCCGCGCGCCCGGCGCAGGGGTGCGCGGAAGCATGCCCCGGCCCGTACGACCCCGTTCACTTCGGTCGAAACGGTCATGTAAGGTAAGCCTTACCTAAGCTCGAATGGAATCGGGGGAACCGCCGTGCAGCAGTCAGAACTCTCCGGCCGCGTCGCGCTGGTCACCGGCGCCGGCCAGGGCATAGGCGAGGCCGTGACCCGTGCCCTTGTAGCCCGGGGCGCACGCGTCGCGGCCCTCGACTGGACCCCGGACGGCATCAAGGGCCTCGAAGCCGAGTACGGCCGGGACACGGTCACCGCCCACACCGCCGACGTCGCCGACAGCACCGCCGTCGAGGCCGTCGTCGACGAGGTCGAGCGCACCGCCGGGCCCATCGGCATCCTCGTCAACGTCGCGGGAGTGCTGCGCACCGCCCCCGTCGTGGACATCACCGACGAGGTCTGGGAGCGCACCTTCGCCGTCAACTCCACCGGCGTCTTCAACACCTCACGGGCCGTCGCCCGCCGGATGAGCGAGCGCCGCGCCGGCTGCATCGTCACCGTCGGCTCCAACGCCGCGGGCGTGCCGCGCACCAGCATGGCCGCGTACGCCGCCTCCAAGGCCGCCGCCACGATGTTCACCAAGTGCCTGGGCCTGGAGCTCGCCCGCAGCGGAGTGCGCTGCAACGTCGTCTCGCCCGGCTCCACGGACACCGCCATGCAGCGCGGCCTGTGGACCGACGAACAGGCCCCCGAGCGCGTCATCGAGGGCGACCCCGCGAGCTACCGGGTCGGCATCCCCCTCGGGCGGATCGCCGAGCCGGCGGACATCGCCGACGCGGTGACGTTCCTGGTCTCGGACCGGGCGCGGCACATCACGATGCACGACCTCTACGTGGACGGCGGCGCGACGCTTCGGGTCTGACGGAGCGTTTCTCCCCGATCCCGCCCCTTCCCGTAACCGGGGGCGAGCCCCCGGGCCCCCTGCCGCGCCGCGCGCGGTGTCAATCGCCGGACGGGCTCGATCCAGCGGGGTTCCGGCCACCCACGAGGCAGCCCGCCCCGCCTCACCACCCACACCACCCGGTGCGACCCACCGGAGGAACGGAGCAACAGGTGACCACGGCTCACCACGTCGCCGACAGGCACACGGCAACCGGGAGACCCGGCCACCACACCGTCGGCGCCGCGACCTCGCTGCTCGGCGCCTACGAGCCCGGTGCCTCCCGGTTCTTCGCCTCCCCGACCCGCACCCTGCTCGCCCACGGCGTCCGGGCCGAGGTGCCGCACGGCGACGCGCCCCTGACCCAGCGCGTCACCGAGACGTTCGACGCCGAGCTGCTCGCCGGCAACGAGGCGCCCGTCGTCATCGGCGCCGTGCCCTTCGACCCCGCCGCGCCCGTCTCGCTCGCGGTCCCCGACACCACCCGCTGGGCCCCGCCGCTCGCCGAGGACCCGCTGATCGCCCTGCCCGCCGCCGCGCCCGCGGCCGCCCGCTGGGACATCCGCCCCGTCCCCGAGCCCGCCGTCTACGGCGCCGCCGTCGCCGAGGCCGTACGCCGCATGAAGCGCGGCGACTTCAGCAAGGTCGTCCTCGCCCGCACCCTGGAGCTGCGCTCCGACCGCGAACTGGACCTGCCCGCACTGCTGCAGCGGCTCGCCCGCCGCGACCCCCCCGGCTACACCTTCGCCGTCCCGTCCGGCCCCGGCCGCACCCTCCTCGGCGCCAGTCCCGAACTCCTCGTCGCCCGCCGCGGCGGCCGGCTGATATCCAACCCCCTCGCCGGCTCCACGCCCCGCAGCGCCGACCTCGCCGAGGACGTCCGCCGGGCCGCGGCCCTGCTCCAGTCCGAGAAGGACCTCCACGAGCACGCCGTCGTCGTCGACGCCGTCCGCGACGCCCTCACCCCCTTCGCCCGCACCCTGGACGTGCCCACCCGTCCCACGCTGGTGCGCACCGCCGCCATGTGGCACCTGTCCACGACCATCACCGGCGACCTGGCCGACCCGGCCGTCTCCGCCCTGGAGCTGGCCGCGGCCCTCCAGCCCACCCCGGCCGTCTGCGGCACCCCCACCGACGTCGCCCGCGACGTCATCAACGAGCTGGAGCCCTTCGACCGCGGCGCCTACACCGGCATGGTCGGCTGGGGCGACGCGAGCGGCGACGGCGAATGGGTCGTCACCATCCGCTGCGCGGAGGCCGAGGAGCGCACCTTGCGGCTGTTCGCCGGCGCGGGCGTCGTCGCGCAGTCATCGCCGGAGTCCGAGACCGCCGAGACCGGCGCCAAGTTCCGTACGTTCCTCGACGCCGTCGGCGCGGACCAGCGGGAGGCCGGCCGATGAGCCCCCGGACCCTCACCCAGGACGCCCCCGGCTACCCGGCCGAGTACGCCGAGCGCTACCGCGCCGCCGGCTACTGGCGCGGCGAGACCTTCGGCCGGATGCTCCGCGAGCGCGCCGGGGCCCACCCGGACCGCGTCGCGATCGTCGACCCGGCCGTTGAGCCACGCGGGGGGAGGGGCCGCGCCTGGACGTACGGAGAGCTCGACGAGCGCGCCGACCGGCTCGCCGCCGGCTTCCTGGAGCGCGGCATCGCCAAGGGCGACCGGGTCGTCCTCCAGCTGCCGAACATCGCCGAGTTCTTCGAGGTCGTCTTCGCGCTCTTCCGCATCGGCGCCCTGCCCGTCTTCGCGCTGCCCGCCCACCGCGAGAGCGAGATCCGCCACTTCTGCGCCTTCACCGAGGCCGTCGCCTACGTCATCCCCGACGCCGCGGGCGGCTTCGACCACCGCGAACTGGCCACGAAGGTGAGCGCTCAGGTCGACACCCTGCGCCACGTCTTCGTCGTCGGCGACCCGGGCGAGCACACCGCGCTGCGCGACGTCCCCCGCGACACGGCCCCCGTCGAGGACGGCCCGGCCCCCGACGACCTGGCCTTCCTCCAGCTCTCCGGCGGCTCCACCGGCGTGCCCAAGCTCATCCCGCGCACCCACGACGACTACATCTACTCGCTGTGGGGCTCCAACGAGCTCTGCGCGGTGGACGAGAACAGCGTCTACCTCTGCGCGCTGCCCGCCGCCCACAACTTCCCGCTGAGCTCCCCGGGCACCCTCGGCGCGCTCTACGCCGGCGCCCGCGTCGTCCTCGCCCCGCAGCCGAGCCCCGACGTCGCCTTCCCCCTGATCGAGCGGGAGGGCGTCACCATCACCGGGCTCGTACCGCCGCTCGCGCTGGTGTGGACGGAGGCCGCGGCGACCACCTCCTACGACCTCTCCAGCCTCGACGTCCTGCTCGTGGGCGGCGCGAAGTTCAGCGAGGAGGCCGCCCGGCGGGTGACGCCCGCGCTCGGCTGCACCCTCCAGCAGGTCTTCGGCATGGCGGAGGGCCTGGTGAACTACACCCGGCTCGACGACCCGTACGAGACCGTCGTCACCACCCAGGGCCGCCCCATCTCGCCCGACGACGAGATCCGCGTCGTCGACGACGCGGACAACGACCTGCCCCTCGGCGCGACCGGCCACCTCCTGACCCGCGGCCCGTACACCATCCGCGGCTACTGGCGGGCGCCCGAGCACAACGCCACGGCCTTCACCGAGGACGGCTTCTACCGCACCGGCGACATCGTCCGACTGACCGAGAGCGGTCATCTGGTGGTCGAGGGGCGGGCCAAGGACCAGATCAACCGGGGTGGTGAGAAGGTCGCCGCCGAGGAGATCGAGAACCACATCCTCGCCCATCCGGCCGTCCACGACGCCGCCGTCGTCTCGATGCCCGACGACTATCTGGGCGAGCGCACCTGCGCCTACGTCGTCCTGCGCGAGGGCGCCGCACCGGTGAAGTCACTGGCCATCAAGAAGTTCGTCCGCGAACGCGGCCTGGCCGCCTACAAGGTCCCCGACCGGGTGGAGTTCGTGACGGAGTTCCCGCAGACGGGCATCGGCAAGGTGTCGAAGAAGGACCTCCGCGCGGCGATCGCCGCCCGGCTCGCCCCCGCCGCACAGCACTGAGAAAGGCCCAGCCGACCACCATGGCGCTCCCTGCCATCCCCCCGTACCCGATGCCGACCGCGGACTCCCTGCCCGCGAACAAGGTCGACTGGACCGTCGACCCGGCCCGCGCCGTGCTGCTCGTGCACGACCTGCAGAACTACTTCCTCGACGCGTTCGAGCCGGGCGCCTCGCCCGTCACCGAGCTCCTCGCCAACGTCGCCACCGTGAAGAAGGACTGTGAACGGCTCGGCGTCCCCGTCGTCTACTCCGCGCAGCCCGGCGGCCAGAGCGCCGCCGAGCGCGGCCTCCAGCAGGACTTCTGGGGCCCCGGCCTGCCCGACGACGAGCGCGCCGAGGCCATCGCCACCGCGGTCGCCCCCACCGTCCGCGACACGGTCCTGACGAAGTGGAAGTACAGCGCCTTCGTCCGCACCGACCTCGCCGAGCGGATGGCCGACCTCGGCCGCGACCAGCTGATCATCGTCGGGGTGTACGCGCACATCGGCGTGCTGATGAGCGCCGCCGACGCCTGGATGCGGGACATCCGGCCGTTCCTCGTCGCCGACGCCGTCGCCGACTTCTCCGCCGAGGACCACGCCATGGCCCTGCGCTGGGCCGCCGCCAAATGCGCCGTGGTGACCACCACCGACCGGCTCTTCGAAGGGGCATGACAACCAATGGCTCTCACCCTCGAACAGATCCGGAACGATGTCGCCGACGTCCTCGGTGAGGACCCCGCGGACATCCCCGACGACGAGAACCTGGTCGACTACGGGCTCGACTCGGTGCGCATCATGACCCTCGTCGAACGCTGGCGCCGCGACCACGGCACGGAGGTCACCTTCGTGGAGCTCGCCGAGCAGCCGGCCATCGAGCAGTGGGCGCCGCTGCTGGGGGCCGGGACGTGAACGCCCGCACGCTCCACCGGGTCTCCCCCTCCGGCGCGCGGCCCTCGCCCGCGCCGGAGGGGCTGCCCCTGACCTCGGCCCAGTCGGGCATGTGGTTCGCCCAGGCCCTGGACCTGGGCAGCCCGGCCCTCAACACCGCCGAGTACATCGAGATCCACGGCGAGGTGGACCCCGTCCTCTTCGCCGACGCCCTGCACCGCACCGTCGGCGAGGCGGACGCCCTGCGCGTACGGATCGTCGACACCGGCGACGGCCCCCGCCAGCTGCCCATCGCCGTCGAACCGCCCGGCCACGGCTTCCCGCTGCACGCCGCCGACGTCCGCGACCAGGGCGATCCCGACGGCACCGCCGTGGCCTGGATGCGCGCCGACCTCGCCGAGCCCTTCGACCTCGCGACCGGCCCGCTCTTCGCCCACGCCCTCTTCCGCGTCGCCGACCGCCGCTGGCTGTGGTACCAGCGCGTCCACCACGCCGTCCTGGACGGCTACGGCCACTCCCTCGTCGCCCGCCGCGTCGCCGAGGTCTACTCCGCCCTCGCCACCGGCGCCGACCCCGGCCCCAGCCCCTTCGGCCGGCTCGCGGCCCTCGTCGAGGAGGACGCCGCCCACCGCGCCTCCGCCGCCCACGCCCGCGACCGCGCCCACTGGCTCGGCCACTTCGCCGACCGCCCCGCCGCCCCCACCCTCTCCGGCCGCACCGCCATGCCCTCGCGCACCTCCGTACGCAGCACCGCCCACCTGGCCCCCGCCGCGACCGACCGGCTGCGCCGCCTGGCCACGTCCGTGCGGGCCACCTGGACGGATGTGCTCTTCGCCGCCCAGGCGTTCTACCTGGCGCGCGCCACCCGCAGAGAGGACGTCGTGCTGGGCCTGCCGATGATGGGCCGCATGGGCTCCGTCGCCCTGCGCGTCCCCGGCATGGTCATGAACGTGCTGCCGCTGCGCCTGACCGTCACCGCCGACACCACCTTCGCCGAGCTGACCCGCCAGGTCGTCCTCGGCATCCGCGCCGCCCGCCGCCACCAGCGCTACCGCTACGAGGACATCCGCCGCGACCTCGGCCTGCTCGGCGAGGGCCGGGCCCTGGTCGGCCCGCTCGTGAACGTCATGCCCTTCGACTACGGCCTGACCTTCGCAGGCGCCCGCTCCGACGCGCACAACCTCGCCTCCGGGCCGGTCGACGACCTCACCGTCAACATCTACGACCGCGCCGACGGCTCGGGCCTGCGCATCGACTACGACGGCAACCCCGCCCTCTACCGCCGCCGCGAACTCGCCGCCCACCAGGGCCGCTTCCTCGACCTGCTGACCCGTATCGCCGACAGCGACCCGCACCTCCCGCTGGCCGGTCTCGCCCTGGCCACCGACGCCGAGTGCCAGCAGGTCCTCGTCGACTTCAACGACACCGCCGTCGACGTGCCGCCCACCACCCTCATCGGCCCGATCGAGGCCCGCGCCGCCCGCACCCCCGGCGCGACCGCGGTCGTCCACGGCACCGAGAGCCTCACCTACGCCGAGCTCAACGCCCGCGCCAACCGCCTCGCCCGCCACCTGATCACCCTGGGCGTACGGCCCGGCGCGCTCGCCGCCGTCGCCCTGCCGCGCTCCACGGAACTCGTCGTGGCCCTGCTGGCCGTGCTCAAGGCGGGCGGCGCCTACCTGCCGCTCGACCTCGACCACCCGGCCGCGCGCCTCACCGCCGTCCTCGACGGCGCCCGGCCCGTCTGCGTGGTCACCGACCGCGCCGGCCGCGACGCGCTGCCCGCCGGCGCGCCCCCCGCCCTCACCCTGGACGACCCGCGGCTGCGCGCCGCCCTCGCCGCGCACCCGGCGACCGACCCCGGCCGCGCCCTCACCCCGCAGCACCCCGCCTACGTCCTGCACACCTCCGGCTCCACCGGCACCCCGAAGGGCGTCGTCGTCCCGCACTCCGCGATCGACAACCGGCTGCGCTGGATGCAGGACCGCTACCGGCTCACCCCCGGGGACCGGGTCCTGCAGAAGACGCCCATCGGATTCGACGTATCGGTCTGGGAGTTCTTCTGGCCGCTGCGCGAGGGCGCCACCCTCGTCGTCGCCGACCCCGGCAGCCACCGGGACCCCGCCCACCTCGCCCGTACCATCCGCGAACAGGGCGTCACCACCGCGCACTTCGTGCCGTCCATGCTCCAGCTCTTCCTCGCCGAGCCCGGCGCGGCGGGCTGCACCGGGCTGCGCCGGGTGTTCAGCAGCGGAGAGGCGCTGCCGCGCGCCACGGCGGAGACGTTCCACCACGTGTTCCCGGGGGTGCCGCTGCACAATCTGTACGGGCCCACCGAGGCCGCCGTCGACGTCACCCACCACACGTGCGTGCCGGGCGAGAACGGCCCCGTACCCATCGGGCGGCCCGTCTGGAACACCCGCCTCTACATCCTCGACACCGCCGGCCGCCCCTGCCCGCCCGGCATCCCCGGCGAACTCCACCTCGCCGGCGCCCAGCTCGCCACCGGCTACCTCGGACGGCCCGACCTGACCGCCGAGCGGTTCGTGGACGACCCCTACGGACGGCCCGGCGAGCGCATGTACCGCACGGGCGACCTCGCCCGCTGGCGGCAGGA
Organism: Streptomyces sp. NPDC023527; assembly: GCF_055560115.1. NCBI lineage: Bacteria > Bacillati > Actinomycetota > Actinomycetes > Kitasatosporales > Streptomycetaceae > Streptomyces > Streptomyces sp. NPDC023527. Next base: position 255,699 of record NZ_JBVHJJ010000005.1, on the reverse strand, counting down.
CGGCGTCGTGGAATACCTGGGCCGCACCGACCGCCAGGTGAAGCTGCGCGGCCAGCGCGTCGAACTCACCGAGATCGAGGCCGTACTGGCCTCCGACGAGCACGTCGCCGCCGCCCGCGCCCTGGTCCGCGAGGACCGCCCCGGCGACCCGCGCCTGGTCGCCTACGTGACTCCGGCCTCGGCGGATGCCGCCGCCGAGGCCGGTCCGCTCGATGCGGCGGGGGAGGCGGGGCTGCTCCATGCCACCGCCGGGGCAGGTCCGATCGCCCCCGCTCACGAGGCCGGTCCGCCCCACCTTGCCACCGCGGCCATCCGGCCCGACCCCGTCGCGCTGCGCGCCCGGGTCGCCGCCCGGCTGCCCGCCGCCATGGTGCCGAGCGCGGTCGTCGTCCTCGACGCCTTCCCGGTCGGCCCCAACGGCAAGCTGGACCCCGCGGCCCTGCCCGCGCCCGCGGCGGCCGGGACCGGCGGCCTGGGACGGGCGCCGCGGCGCCCCCGCGAGGAGGCTCTCACCGGCCTGTTCGCGGAGATCCTCGGCCTGCCCCACGTCGGCGTCGACGACAGTTTCTTCGACCTCGGCGGCGACTCCCTGCTCGCCGTCCGCCTCGTCGCCCGCGTACGCGAGACGCTCGGCGCGGACCTCGCCATGGGCACCCTCTTCCAGGCCGCCACCCCGGCGGCGCTCGCCGAGCGGCTGCGCGGCGACCGCGAGGGGGACGAGTCGGCGCTCGGCGTCGTCCTGCCCCTGCGCCCGACCGGCACCGGCACCCCGCTGTTCGCCCTCCACCCGGCGGCGGGCCTGAGCTGGTGCTACACCGGGCTCCTCACCCACCTCGGCCCCGACCGGCCGGTCTACGGGCTCCAGGCACGCGGCCTGCTCCCCGGCGCCCAACTCCCCGCCACCCTGGAGGAGATGGCCGGCGACTACGTACGCCACATCCGCGACATCCAGCCGCACGGCCCGTACCGCCTGCTGGGCTGGTCGGCGGGCGGCGTCCTCGCCCACACCGTCGCCGTGCTCCTCCAGGAGGCGGGGGAGAAGGTGGAGCTGCTGGCGATGATGGACGCCTATCCGTCCGACCAGTGGCGGCGGCGCGCCGCGACCGTCGAGGCGGACGCCCTGGCGGCGCTGCTGGAGACCGCCGGCTGCGAGCGGGACGAGGGCGTGTCCCTCACCCGCGACGGTGTCACCGCCCGGCTCCGCGAGGAGGGCAGCGCGTTCGCGGCCCTGCCCGCACGCGCGCTGGGCGCCGTCGTCGACATCGCCGTCAACACCACCACGCTCACCCGCGGCCACCGGCACCGCGTCTACGACGGCGACGTCCTCTTCTTCACCGCCGTCGCCCCGCGCCCCGAGAAGTGGCTGACCCGCGACGCCTGGCGGCCCTACCTCACCGGTAACCTGATCAATCGTGACATCGACTGCCCGCACGCGCGGATGACCTGGCCGGAGCCGCTCGCGGAGGTCGTCGAGGCGGTGACCGGCCACCTGGGGGAGAAGAACTGATGCAGGTGGGTGTGGAGCCGCGCGTCCTCGACCGCGACCCGCTGCCCGGGGTGTGGGCCCCGGGCCCGCCCCAGGCGTGGCTGCTGCGGATCGGGGACCGGCCGGTCCCGCCGCCCGAGGTGTACGAGCGGATCCTGGACGCCCGCGAGCGCGAACGGGCCGCCGCGTTCGTACGCGACCTGCACCGGGAGCGCTATGTCGCGGCCCATCTCGGGCTCCGGCGGCTCCTGGGCGCGTACCTCGGCGGCCCCGGTGACGCGATCACGCTGACGCGGGAGCCCTGCCCCGGCTGCGGCGGGCCGCACGGCCGCCCCGCGGTCGCCGGCGCGCCCTTCCACTTCAACCTCTCGCACGCCGGGGACCTCGCGCTGTTCGCCTTCGCCGACGCGCCCATCGGCGCGGACGTGGAGCAGGAACAGGGCGTCGGCGTCATCGACGAGGTGGCGCGGATGCTGCACCCCACCGAGACCGCCGAGATCGCCGCCCGCGCGGAACGGGACCGGCCGGCGGCCTTCGCGCGCTGCTGGACCCGCAAGGAGGCCTACCTCAAGGGGACCGGGACGGGGCTGTCCGAGGACCCGTCGGTGACGTACGTCGGCGCCGGGCCCGCCCCGGCCGCGCCCCCCGGATGGACACTGGCGGACGTGCCCGTGGGCCCGGGGTACGCGGCCGCCGTGGCGGTCGCCACCACCTGGACGGCGTAGCCCCACGACGGCCGCCCGGCCGGCCTTACGCGGGCTTGACCGACAGCGTGTGCCGGAAGACGTCGGCCGGGTCCCAGCGCTTCTTCACCTGCTGGAGCCGCGCGTAGTTGTCCTTGTAGTAGAGCGCGTGCCACGGCACACCCGAGGTGTTGATCTTCGGGTCGGCCATGTCGCCGTCCGGATAGTTGATGTAGCAGCCGTCGGACTGGCCGTTGAGGGCCGGCGCGCCGCCGGTCTCCGAGAAGAACTTCCCGTACATCCCCCGGATCCAGCCCAGGTGGGAGTCGTCCTGCGCCGGATCGTTCCAGAACGTCTGGAACAGCATCTTGAAGGCCGAGCTGCGCTGTGCGTAGGCGGTGGCGTCCGGGGCGACGGCGTTGACCTGCCCGCCGTAGGAGAAGAGGATCACCATGGAGCGGGAGTTCTTGTAGTTGGGATCGGTCAGCGCCGAGTAGAGCGCGGCGACCTGGGTGTCCGTGAAGTTCTTGCGCAGGTAGGCGGACTTGTGGGCGCCGCGCACCGTGGGGTCGTTGAGGGTGGAGTTGCTCGTGGCGACCAGGCGGGTCGCCTGGAGCCACGGCATCGGCCGCGCCGCGGCCAGCTGGGGCATCGCCGGCAGCTCGCCGTTGGGCTTGTCCAGGGACTTGACCGTGGCACCGACGCCCGCGGTGACCGCGGCCAGGTACTCGTCCATCATCTGGCTCGCCCCCGACACGGTGGCGTCCACCTGCGTGAACATGCCGATGACGCCGTTCGCCTGGGACGAGATGTTCAGGATGCTGCTCAGGTGGCGGTATTTGGAGTCCGGGGCGCTGTTGGCCTCGAACCACGCGCCGTAGTTCTTCAGCAGTCGGGTGAAGCCCTGCTGGTCGAGCTGGCTCCACGGGATGCCGACGGCGCTGACCAGGACGTTCGACGGCGGCTGTACGAGCTGGTTGCCGGGCGTGGTGCCGCTGGCCCCCGGCGAGCGGAACCAGTAGCGGGTCACCAGACCGAAGTTGCCGCCGCCGCCACCGGCGTGGGCCCACCACAGGTCGCGGTTGGGGTCGTTCGCCTCGCGGGTGGCGCGTACGACGCGGACCTCGCCGGAGGCACTGGCGACGACCACCTCCACCGCGTACAGGTGGTCGACGACCAGGCCGTGCTTGCGCGAGAGGAGGCCGTAGCCGCCGCCCGCGATGTGGCCGCCGATGCCGACGCTGTAGCAGGTGCCACCGGGGATGGTGACGCCCCAGCCCTTGTACAGGGCCTCGTAGACGTTCAGCAGCCGGGCGCCCGGCTCCACCGAGAAGGCGCGCAGCTGAGGGTCGTAGCCGATCGCCGTCATCTCGGAGAAGTCCAGGATGACCTTGGCGTCGGGGTGGCAGACGAAGTCCGAGAAACAGTGGCCGCCGCTGCGTACGGAGACCCGCTTGCCGGCCTTGATGGCGTCGCTCAGGGCGCGTACGGCGTCACCCGAGGACTTGATCATCTTGATGTAGTCGGGACGGGCGACGAAGCGCTGGTTGAAGCCCGAGGTCAGCAGCGGATAGCGGGCGTCGGACGGCGCGATCGTGGCGCCTCCGGCCCGCTCCAGCGGGCTGCTCTCGCCGGGCGCGGGCTCGTCGGCCGCGTGCGCCTGGCCCGCGATTCCGGTGAGCGCGGCGCCTCCGGCGACGGCGGCGCTTCTTCTCATGAGGGTACGACGATCCATGTGCTGCAAGGTTTTTCCCCCGTGTCCGTCATGCGTGTCTGTCGTGGTGGAGACGTCGAACAGCGCTGAGCGCAAGGCAGTTGTGCGCCGGACCGATCGGCGTCTGGGGGGATTAACCCCCGGAATTCCGGGTTCAACCGAAGTGATGTCGGCCATAGGGTTCGTCGTGGTGGCCGAGAGGCCACGGGCACCCGTCCTACCCTGCGCGTTTGCCCGCGCGGCGGGGGATCGCGGACCGCCGCGGGCCTTGATCGGACTTTGTCATGTTCGGGCGTGGGAACGCCGGAAGGGCCCCTCGCCGTACGGCGAGGGGCCCTTCCGGGTCGGTCGTTTCAGGTCACCGCTTGGCGGCGGCCGGACCGTTGCCGAGCGCGGAGCCACCGCTGACGTCGATGACCTGGCCGGTCGTCCAACGGGCGTCGTCCGAGGCGAGGTAGGCCGCGAGACCCGCCACGTCCGCGGGCGTACCGGTGCGGCCCAGCGCCGACCAGCTGGAGGCCGTGGCCTTCATCTCCGGTATGGCGAGCCACGGGTTGAAGTCGGTCTCGACGATGCCGGGCGCGATCGCGTTCACCGTGATGCCGCGCGGTGCGAGGCCCTCGGCGAGGGTCAGGGTCAGGGTGTTGACCGCGCCCTTGGCGGCCGAGTACGCCACGATGTTGGGCATGGCGATCCGGGTGGTGGCGCTGGAGACGTTGATGATCCGCCCGCCGTCGCGCAGTCGGCCGAGCGCCTGCTGGGTGACGAAGAACAGCGACTTGACGTTGACCGCGAACACCCGGTCGTAGTCCGCCTCCTGCACGGCCTCGATCGGGCCCATCAGGCCGACGCCGGCGTTGTTGACGAGGATGTCGAGTCCGTCGGCGTGGCGGTCGAACTCCTCCCACAGCGCGGCCGCGTCACCGGGCACGCCCAGCTGGGTGCGGATCGCGAACGCCTGGCCGCCGGCCGCCTCGATGGCCGTGACGACCTCCTTGGCCGCCTCGTCGTTGCTGCCGTAGTGCACGCCCACGCGGGCCCCCTCGGCGGCCAGCCGCTCGGCGATGGCGCGTCCGATGCCCCGGCTTCCGCCGGTGACCAGGGCGGTCTTTCCCGAAAGTGCACCCATGGCACTGTCCCCTTCTGTAGCGATCGCTATACGTGCCGGACCCTAACACAATGATTAGCGGCCGATATAGAATTCAGTCATGACAGCGAGACAGCGTGGCCGGCCCCGCTCCTTCGACCGCGAGGCGGCCCTGGAGACCGCGACCCTCGCCTTCTGGACCCACGGCTACGAGGCGACGTCGGTCGCCGACCTGACGCGCGCCATGGGCATCGCCCCGCCCAGCCTCTACGCCGCGTTCGGCAACAAGGAGACGCTCTTCGCCGAGGTCGTCGAGGCGTACGCGCGCACGTACGGCGACTTCGTGCGCCGCGCCCTGAAGGAGGAGCCGACCGCCCGCCGCGCCGCCGCGCGCGTGCTGCGCGAGGCGGCCCACGAGTACACGGCCCCGGGCCGCCCCACGGGATGCCTGATGCTCATGGCCGCCACCAACTGCACGACGGCCTCCGCGGAGGTGGAGGCGTCGCTGCGGACCCGCCGCGCCGCGACGATCGCGGCGTTCGAACGCCGCATCCTGGCGGACATCGACGCCGGGGAGCTGCCGCCGGACACCTCCGCGACGGCACTGGCCCGCTGCACGCACGCGGTCATGCAGGGCATGTCCCAGCAGGCCCGCGACGGCGCGACGGAGGAGGACCTGCGGGCGGTGGCGGACACGGCGATGGGCGCTTGGCCGGCGTAGGGGCGGTCCCTGCGCCCGTCCTCCTCCCTTACGAGTGCGCCGCCCATGGGTGGCGGCCCATGGCCGCCGTCCAAGCGCGGGCCTTGTCGAGGTCGCCCTCCCTCATGGCCTTGTAGTGGGCGGCCTTGATCTTCTGGCATTCCGCGCATCGCTGACGCGGAGGCTCCGCCGGTGCGGTCACTGGTGCCCCCCGCCCCTGTCGGCTCTCCGCGTTGGCCGCGGCGACGCGGGCGCTGAGCGTTTCCGCGCGCGATAGGGCAACCTCACGTAACCGGTTCGCCCACTCCAACACGGCGCCCTCCGGCCCTAGCGGGCCAATGGCACCGAGTGCCACACTGGTTGGGTGATCAAGCGAGCGACTCACGCGACGGACGACGCCTGGGCCGCGCTCGGTGGGGACCCCGCGCTGACCGCCGCCGTCGAGTACGGCGGCCCCGCCGGGACGCTGCCGTCGACGCTTCCCGTCCGGGAGCTCGCGCGGGGTGCCGTCGCCGTCTGCGCGCTCGCCGCGGCCGAGTTGGCGACAGCGAGACGCGGCGGTGGGGCGCTTCCTGCCGTGCGGGTGGACGACGGGGCCGTGGCCACCGCGTTCGTCAGTGAACGGGTACTGCGGGTCGACGGCCGGGCCGCCTCGACGTTCGCGCCGTTGTCGCGGTTCTGGCGGGCGCGGGACGGGTGGGTTCGTACGCACGCCAATTACCCGCACCACCGGGCCCGGCTCCTCGCGGCGCTCGGGCTGTCCGAGACGCGCGACGACGAGGCCCTCGCGGCGCGGGTCGCCGACGAGTTGGCCGGCCGCTCCGCCGAGCAGGTGGAGGATGACGTGTACGCCGCCGGTGGGCTCGCCGTCGCCGTGCGTACCGCCGACGCGTGGGCCGCCCACCCGCAGGGCGCGGCCGTGGCGCGGCGGCCCCTGCTCACGCTGGAGCGGATCGCCGACGGGCCCGTACGCAGGCTCCCGGTAGGGGGTGGCCTGCGGGTGCTCGACCTGACCCGGGTCCTCGCCGGGCCGGTGGCCACCCGCACGCTCGCGCTGCTCGGGGCGGACGTGTTGCGGGTCGACGCACCGGGGTTGCCGGAGAGCCAGGACATCCACAACGACACGGGGCTCGGGAAGCGTTCGACGAGGCTCGACCTGGCGCGGCGCGCCGACCGCGCGAGCTTCGAGGAGCTCCTCGCCACCGCCGATGTGGTGGTGACCGGTTACCGGCCGGGCGCCCTGGACCGGCACGGCCTGGCACCGGAGGCGCTGGCCGAGCGGCGGCCGGGGCTGGTGGTGGGGCAGGTGAGCGCGTGGGGAGCGTACGGGCCGTGGGGCGCCCGGCGCGGGTTCGACAGCCTGGTGCAGGCGGCGTGCGGGATCGGCATGGCCGAGGCGGGGGCCGACGGCCGGCCGGGCGCGCTGCCCGCGCAGGCGCTGGACCACGGCACGGGCTATCTGCTCGCGGCGGCCGTGCTGCGGGCCCTCACCGAGCAGAGCACGGGCGGCGGCACGCACCTCGCGCGACTGGCCCTCGCGCAGACTGCCTTGTGGCTCACCGGGCGGGTGACTCCGGACGTGGAGGAGCCGAGCGGTGCGTACGAGCCGGGGGAGTGGCTGACGGAGGCGGAGGGGCCGTTGGGGCGGATGCGGTACGCGAGGTCGCCGGTCGTCTTCGACGGTGGGCCGGTCGACTGGGCGCGGCTGCCGGGGCTCTGGGGGACGGACGTCCCCCGATGGAGCTGACGGAGCTGAGGGGGCAGGTGGGCGAGGGGGCCCACGCGCTCAAGGGTGTTGTCAGTGCCGGACCGTACGATGAAGCGGTGCTCGATCATCAAGGGGCCGACGACGGCCGATACCTCGCCAGTGGGCCGCGCGTCGCCATCCGGCCCGTCACACGCGCGGACGGCGCGGAGTTCACGCGCCTGGCGCGGGTCAGCGCCGAGCTGCACCACCCCTGGCTGTCGATGCCGGTGACCGAGGAGGCGTTCGCGAGATACGCCGACCGGCTCGACGGCGAGCAGCGGGTGGGCCTGCTCGTCTGCCTGCGGGAGAGCGGCGGGCTCGCGGGGTTCATCAACATCAACAACATTGTGCGCGCCGCGTTCCAGTGCGGTGCGCTCGGTTACGGCGCCTTCTCGCCCTCGGCGGGCCGCGGTCTGTTGAGCGAGGGAATGGGGCTCGTCATCGACCACGCCTTCGGGTCGTTGGGGCTGCACCGGCTGGAGGCGAACATCCAGCCGGGCAATGTGAGGTCGTCGGCGTTGGTGAAGCGGCACGGATTCCGTTTGGAAGGGTTCTCGCCGGGGTTCCTTTTCCTTGACGGCGCGTGGCGCGACCACGAGCGATGGGCACTCACCGCCGACATGCGCCGGCTCCGGGAAGAACCTCAGTAAGGGCGTCAGCAGGGTTCGTTGAGAGACCTCCTCCGGGGTCAGAGAGAACGAGGTGCCGTGCCTACGACCATCAGGCGAGCCGTGCTGTCCCTTCCCGCCGCCCCTCTGGGGCCCGAGAACCCCTTGCCCGCGCTGCTGCCACCCGTGAAGCCGCACGACCTCGACGCCGGGCAGCGCGCCACGCTCCCCGCCGACATGGCCCGGCAGGTCGGCTACGCACCGCTGCGCAGCGTGCTGCCCGTGTGCCGGCGCGACGACTACACCCGCAAGCGCTCCCTCACCGACATCGACGCGATCGTCATCGAGAACGACCGGCTGCGCGCCACGGTGCTGCCCGGCCTCGGCGGCCGGGTCCACTCGCTCGAACACAAGCCGGCCGGGCGGCAGCTCCTGCACCGCAACCCCGTCCTGCAACCGGCCGCGTTCGCGCTGAACGGCGCCTGGTTCTCCGGCGGCATCGAGTGGAACATCGGCGCCACCGGCCACGGCCCGCTGTCCGTCGCCCCGCTGCACGCCGCGCGCGTGGCGGCGCCCGGCGGTGGCGAGATGCTGCGGCTGTGGGAGTGGGAGCGGCTGCGCGACCTGCCGTTCCAGGTCGACCTCTGGTTGCCCGACGGCTCCGACTTCCTCTACGTGGGCGTTCGCGTCCGCAACCCCCACGGCCGGCCCGCGCCCGTCTACTGGTGGTCCAACATCGCCGTCCCCGAGGACGGTCGCAGCCGCGTCCTGGCCCCGGCGGAGGAGGCGTGGCGGTTCGGTTACGAGCGCAGCCTGCGCCGCGTGCCCGTGCCGCGGTGGGAGGACGCCGACCGCACGTACCCCCGGCGCAGCGAACACGCCGCCGACTTCTTCTACGACGTGCCGGACGGTGCGCGCCGCTGGATCACCTCGCTGGACGAGGAGGGCCGCGGCCTGGTGCAGACCTCGACCGATCTCCTGCGCGGCCGCAAACTCTTCGTCTGGGGCTCCGGGCGCGGCGGACAGCGCTGGCAGCAGTGGCTGACCGAGCCCGGCCACGAGGGGTACGCCGAGATCCAGGCGGGACTGGCCCGTACGCAATTGGAGCACGTGCCGTTGGAGGCGGGCGGGGAGTTCGCCTGGCTGGAGGCGTACGGGCCGATGGCCGCGGACCCGGCCGCCGTGCACGGCGAGGACTGGGCGGCGGCGCGCGGCGAGGTCGAGAGCCGGCTGGAGGCCGCGCTGCCGCGCGCGGCCGTCGAGGAGGCGTACGCGGCGTGGCGCCCGTACGCCGACGTCGACCCCGAGGAGAGCCTGGCGACGGGCTCGGGCTGGGGCGCGCTGGAGGTCGAACTCCGCGGCCATGAGCTGCCCGGCACGCCCTTCGACCCGGCGACGCTGGGGGAGGAGCAGCGGCCGTGGCTGGAATTGCTGCGCACCGGGTCGCTGCCATGGCCCCGCGAAGTGCTGCCGCCCGGGCCGACGCCGGTGTCGCCGCGCTGGCGTGAGCTGCTGGAGCTGACCGGCGATGTCCACACCGGCTATCACCTCGGTGTCGCCCAGTGGCACGCGGGCGACCGCTCACAGGCCGTGCGCAGCTGGGAGCGGATGGTCGACGCCACGGGCGGGGACGACTGGCCCTCGCTGCGCTGTCTGGCCGTCGCCGACCAGGAGGACGGGCACTCGGAGCGGGCCGCGGAGCGCTACGCCGAGGCGTTCCGGCTCGCGCGGGAGGAGCGGCGCGAGGGCTCGTCGTGGACGGCGGCGATGGCCGCGCTGGGGCGCGAGGCGGTGGAGGCGTTGCTCGCGGTGGGGCGGGCGGACGACGCTGCCGCCGTGCTGGACGGTCTGCGGCCGGGCATACAGGAGCGCGGACGGTTCCGGCTGCTGCGGGCCCGCGTCCTGCTCGCGCGCGGCGAGGTCGCCGAGGCGCGCGCGATCTTCGACCGGGGCTTCGAGGTGGCCGACCTGCGGGAGGGCGACGAGACGCTGTCCGACACGTGGTTCGCCATCGCGGAGCGGCTTGTGGCGGACGGGGGCCCTGTGACGGAGGACGTCCGGGCGCGGGCCCTGAGGGAGCATCCGCTGCCCCGGCGCTATGACTTCCGGATGGGGGCGGGGTAGGGAGCGGCCGTGACCGGTGACGCCGACGGGATCAGTCGGTGTCCAGCCCGTCGACCAGGCGGTCCAGGAACCGGGTGAACGTGGCGTCGGGATCCAGGGGACGTCCGGGCGCGGAGAGGACTTCCGCCAGCTCCGGGTGGTGGCCGTCGGCGGCGACGGCGGTGAGGTAGCGGGCCTCGGCCGCGGCCCGCTCCGGCGCGTCCGCGACCGCCGCCTGCGCGATCTCGTAGGCGACGTGGTTGGCGACGAAGCCGGTGAGCAGGCTGAAGACCTCCAGCTTCGCGGCACCGTCCAGCCGGGTGGGCCGCAGGGCGGCGAGGGCGCGTTCCAGGAAGGCCAGGGTGTGCGGGCCGAGGGACCGGCGGGCGGACAGGGCGGCGGGCAGCCAGGGGTGCCGGAGCATGAGGGCGCGCTGGAGGTGGCCGATGGCCTTCAGGTCGGTGCGCCAGTCGCCGGTGAGGGGCTCCGACGCCGGGAGTTCGCCACTGACGTGGTCGACCATCAGCTCCAGCAGGGTCTCCTTGTCGGGGGCGTAGCTGTAGAGCGACATGACGCCGGCCCCGACACGGGCGGCGACCGCCCGCATGGTGACCGCTTCCAGCCCCTCGGCGTCCGCCAGGGCGACGGCCGCGGCCGTGATCGCCTCGCGGCTGAAGGCGGGCTTGCGCCCTCTGCGCGGCTGCGCGGGGCCCAGCCAGAGCAGGTGGGGATCGACGCCCCCGGCGCCGGATCCGGCATCGCTGGTCACGATCTCCTGATTCCCTTCCTCGCTGCTGCGACGTGGCTGCTGCGACGTGCGGACACCATCCAAGCATCAGCTATTCTCGTACGCAGTACGAGAATAGCGAGGGGGAACGATGACACCGCACACCCACGACATCGCGCTGAAGCGCACCCGGACCGCACCCGCCCGGAAACCGCCGCTGTCCTCACGGATGATGCGGGCGACCTGGCGCGGCCTCCCGGCCAAAGCGCACGAAGCCGGCTGGGAGCCGGGGCTCGTGGTACCGGCCGCGGACGGCAGCCCTTTGATCACGGACCACTACTTCCCCTGTGCGGAGGGCGACTTCCCCACCCTCCTCGTGCGCTCGCCCTACGGCAGGGGCCTGCCGTGGTCGCCGATGTACGGCATGCTCTTCGCCGAACAGGGCTTCCATGTGGTCCTGCAGAGCTCCCGCGGCACCGGCGGATCCGGCGGGCGGCGCGAACTGTGGCGCGACGAGGCCGCCGACGGCCGGGCCACGGTGTCCTGGCTGCGGGAGCGGCCCTGGTTCAACGGAACCCTGGGCACGATCGGCCCCAGCTACCTCGGTTACACGCAGTGGGCGCTCGCCCTGGACCCGCCGCCGGAGCTGAAGGCCATGGTGGTCCAGGTCGGCCTGCACGATCCCCACGCCTTCTTCCACGGGGGAGGCGCGCCCCACCTGGAGAACGCCCTCGTCTCCGGCGTCGGCATGACCTACCAGCACCAGGGGACGATGCCCTTCCTGAAGGCGATGCTGCGCATCCGGCGCCGACTGCGCGAGATCACCGACGCGCGGGGCCTCCACGGCCCGTACGCCTCCGGCCTGGGCGACGAAGCGGCCTGGCTGAACGACGCGTTGACGCAGAAGGACGCCGACGACCCGTACTGGCACGGCACCTCCGCGGGGCACGCGGCGGAGCGGCTGAGCGTGCCCACCGCCCTGGTCACCGGGTGGTACGACGCGCTGGCCGACCAGACCTTCGAGCAGTACGGCCGGCTGCGCCGGGCGGGTTGCGAGACCGCCCTGCTCGTCGGTCCCTGGACGCACACCTCGGCGTTCCAGCAGGGCTGGCCCGAGGTGTTCGCCGAGAGCCTCGCCTGGCTGCGCGCGCACCTGTGCGACGACTCCTCCGGCCTGCGCCCCACCCCCGTACGCGTGCACGTCGGCGGCGAGGACACTTGGCGGGACCTCGACGCATGGCCGCCCACCCCTGCCGCGACCGCCTGGTTCCCCGCCGCGAACGGGGCCCTCGCCCAGCGGGCCCCCGAGGACTCAGCGCCGCTGGCGACCGTCCGCCACGACCCGGCCGACCCCACCCCTTCCGTGGGCGGGCCCCTGCTCTCCCGCGGCGCCGGCCCCCGGGACAACGGCGCCCTGGAAGCGCGGGAGGACGTCCTGACGTTCACCGGCCCGCCGCTGACCGAGCCGCTCGACGTCCTCGGCCCGGTCTCCGCGCGCCTGCGGATCTCCACGGACACCGGCCACGCCGACGTCTTCGCCCGCCTGTGCGACGTGGACGCGCGAGGCCGTTCCACCAACCTCTGCGACGGGCTGACCCGGCCGCCGACCACCGGGCGGAGCCCCTCGGAGGTCACCGTGCCGATGGGCTCCACCGCCCACCGCTTCGCCGCCGGTCACCGCATCCGCCTCCAGATCAGCGGAGGCGCCCACCCGCGCTACGCCCCCCACCCCGGCACCGGGGACCCGGCCGGCAAGCCCGTACACATCACGCTGCACGCGGGTTCGGTACTGACCCTGCCCGCGTGACCCGGCCGGACGGGCTCATGCGAGCCCGTCCGGCGCGGGCGCGCCTACCCCTCCTTGCGGTCCACGTATTCGAAGACCGAGCCGTCCGGATGGCGGGCCACCAGATTGCGACCGATCGGGGTGGGCAGGGGGCCCGCGATGATCTGGGCGCCCACGGAGCGGAGGTCGTCCAGGGCTTCGTCGACATCCGTGACGGCGATGGTCGCCGTGATCTTCCGCAGGATCGACAGCTCCCTCTCCGGTCCGCTCATCAGAAAGAAGCAGCCGACCGCCGCGACCTCGACGCCGCCGCGCCGGAACCGCAGCGCTTCGGCGCCGGTCAGACGCTCGTAGACATCGATCGCCGCCGGCAGATCGTCGACGCACACCCGTAGCGAAGTCCCCAGAATGTTCATGGGAACCAGGCTAGTTGGCGGTGACGTCCGGCCCGGCCGAGGACAGTGATTGGCTCGAAAGGGTGAGGCGTCGAACGTGTCGTCCCAAGGGTTGCCGCGCGAGGTCAGTCGCCCGGCAGGCGGTAGACCACCAGCGCCTCGTTCTCCTTCCGCAAGGTCAACTCCGTCGGCGCCGATGCGATCTCACCGTCGTACGCCAGGTGCGTGCCGGGCCCGATGCCACCGACCCGCAGCTGCCGCACCCGCGAGGTCCGCAGGACGGGGGAGTGCTTGAGGCCGCCCGTCAGGGCCGCCACGAGCAGCCGCGTACGGGCGAGCCGGCCGCCGGAGACCATACGGACGTCCAGCACGCCGTCCGCGAGGTCGTGCCGCCGCACCGGGGCCAGGCCAAGGCCGCGGTACGTGCAGTTGCCCGCGAAGAGCATCCACAGCTTCCGCGGTCTGCCGTTGACCCGGATCCGCTCCGGCCGCGCGGTACGCAGCACGTGCACCGCCGCCAGCACCCCGGCCGGCCAGGCCCCGATCCGCGGCGCCCACCGCTCGCGCACCCGCACCAGCTCCGGATACGCGCCGATGCTGAAGGTGTTGAGGAACCAGCGCCCCTCACCGTCACCGAACCGCACCATGTCCACCGCCACGGCCTCCCCGCTCTCCACCGCGCGGGCGGCGTCGGCGACGGACTCGATGCCCAGGTCGTACGCGAAGTGGTTGAACGTGCCGCCCGGCAGGACCGCCAGCGGCAGCCCGTACCGGTGGGCCATGGTCGCCGCCGCGTTCACCGTCCCGTCCCCGCCGAACACGCCCAGCGCGCCGCGCAGTTCGCGCGCCCTGGTGGCAGCCGTCTCCAGCGCCTTCTCCAGCGGCTCACCACCGCCGTCGTCCCCCAGCACACAGGCCACGACCTCGGCGCGCGGCAGCGCCGCGCGCACCTCCTGCGCCGGATCCGACCGCAGCGCCGTGCGCTGCCCGGAACCGGCGTTCGCCACCACGACCAGGCCCTTGCCGCTCGGGAGCGCCGGCGCGTCCGCCTTGGGCCGCGCGGGCGGCGCCATCTGCGCGCGCGTGGGGACCAGGCCGCGTACGGCGAAGGCCGCGCCCGCGCCCAGCGCCGCGCCCGCGAGGACATCGCCCGGATAGTGCACTCCCGTATAGACGCGCGAGAAGCACACCGACAGGGCGAGCGGCGCGAGGGCCAGGCCCCAGGCCCGGTTCTCCAGGGCGACGCCCGTCGCGAAGGCGACGGCCGAGGCCGAGTGGCCGGAGGGGAACGACGTCGTGATCGGCTGCCGGGACAACTGTCTGACGAGCGGCACGTGCTCCAACAGAGGGCGGACGCGCCGCACCGACCGCTTGCCGATCGTGTTCACCGTCAGGGACGCCACGGCCAGCGACGCCGCCCCGCGCAGCGCGGCGCGCCGGGCCGGCCGGCCGCCCACCACCGCGGCGCCCGCCGCCATGCCGAACCACAGCAGCCCGTGGTCCGCGCTGCGCGACAGCCGCGGCAGCACACGGTCGCCGCCCGGCCAGTGCCGTGCCGCGACGGTCAGGAACAACGCCTGGTCCAAGGAGCCCAATACCTTACGCATGGGCCACGTGTACCCTCTCCGGCCCGCACGACGCGGGTGCGCTCAGGCCAGGTCCACGGCGCTGATCATGCCCATCGGCCGGCCGTCCGCCACGACCGGCAGCCGCCGGACCGCGTACTTCCGCATCAGCCCGGCGGCCGTGGACACCTTGTCGTCGGGGCCCACGGTCACCGGTTCGGACGTGCACACCGACTGGCAGCTGACGGTCAGCGGGTCCACGCCGTCCGCGACGGCGCGCAGGGCGATGTCCCGGTCGGTGAGCACCCCGAGCAGCCGCCCTCCCTCGGCGACGAGGACGTCGCCGACGCCCTGGGAGCGCATCAGCTGCGCGGCCTCGACGAGCGAGGCGTCCGGATGCACGGACACGATCGCCGGAGTCATCACGTCCCTCACGAGCTGTGCCATGTCTGACCGCCTTCCTTCGTCGGGTCCTGCCCGCAGTACCCGGCGTCCGCACGCCTATGCCGGTGGCCTGCGGCCGGTTTGCCGGATCCGGCCCGGCCTGTTCGCCTGCCGCTGCCTCGCCCGAATGGGCTACACCTCCCGCCCGGCGCCCCGAGCCCGCCCCCGGCGACGCCCCGGCCAGCCTCTGGGAGCCCGCCGACGGCCCGGCCGCCCCCGACTCCGGCGCCCCTGGGGCCTTCGACGGCGAGGCCACCGGCCGCGGCCCCAGCTCCGGCTCACCCGGCACCGCGCCCCGCTCGCCGCCGGAGCCGCCGCTGCCGTCGCGGCGGCGGTCGCCGCCGCACGGCTGCGCGCCGACAATGGGCGCCATGAGCTCTGAAACCCTGCTCACCCGGCACCGCGAGGCCCTCGCCCTGTTCACCGACCGGGTGCACGCCGTCCGCCCGGACCAGTGGGACGCCCCCACGCCCTGCACCGAATGGTCCGTACGCGACCTCGTCAACCACCTCGCCGTCGAGCAGATGTGGGTGCCGCCGCTGCTGGAGGGCGCGGAGATGGAGGACCTGGGTGACTCCCTGGAGGGCGACCTGCTCGGCGACGATCCGGTCGCGGTGTGGGACGACGCCGAGGCCGCGGCCCGCGCCGCGTTCGCCGCGCCCGATGCCCTCAAGCGCGAGGTGTCCCTGTCCATGGGCGCCACCCGCGCCGACGCCTACTGCTCCCAGATGACGGCCGACGCGGTCGTCCACGCGTGGGACCTCTCGCGCGCGATCGGCGCGGACGAGCGCCTGCCCCGGGCGCTCGTGGAGTTCACGCGCGAGGAGGTCGAGCCGTACGCGGGCTCCCTGTCGGGAACGGGTCTGTTCGCGAAGGCGGTGCGGGTCCCCGCCGACGCGGACACCCAGACGAAGTTGCTGGCCGAACTGGGCCGGCGCGCCTGAAGTCCCTCACAGGTGACGCAGCAGCACCGAAGTGTGGCTGTGATCGGGGTCCTTGGCGGCGGTGAGCAGCGTGAGCGGACCCTGTTGGGAGAGGTCGCGCAGGTGCGCGAGGGCCTGGGCGGCCTCGGGGGCGGTGAGCTCGGCCTCGTACCGCCGGCAGAACTCCTCGTACACGCCGTCCGGACCGTGGAACCAGTGGCGCAGCTCGGTCGAGGGGGTCAGGGTTTTGAGCCACTCGTCGATGTGCGCGTCGGCCTTGGACACGCCGCGGGGCCACAGCCGGTCGACGAGGACGCGCCGGCCGTCGTCGGCTTCGGGCGGTTCGTAGATCCGGCGGACCTGGACGCGGCGGTGGGCTCGGCTCATGGCGTGAGACCTCCGGTGAGCTGGTCGTAGGCGGACGGACGTGCTTGAGTCGGGGCAGGGTGATCGTCCGCCCCGACGGCGGCCCCCGGAGGACAGCGCCACGCCCCCTACCGGAACTCCGCCACGAACGCGTCGCAGAACGCCTTCAGATCGTCCGGCTTGCGGCTCGTGATCAGCGTCGCCGGGCCACCTGTGCAGACCTTCACCTGCTCGTCCACCCAAGTGCCGCCCGCGTTGCGGATGTCCGTGCGCAGGCTCGGCCACGAGGTGAGGGTGCGGCCGCGCACCACATCCGCCTCGACCAGCGTCCACGGCGCGTGACAGATCGCCGCGACCGGCTTGCCCGCGTCGAAGAAGCCCTTGACGAAGGCCACCGCCCGCTCGTCCATGCGCAGGGCGTCGGGGTTGGCGACACCTCCGGGCAACACCAGCGCGTCGTACTCCGACACCCCTGTGTCGCCCACGACCTTGTCGACGGGGAAGGTGTCGCCCTTGTCGAGGTGGTGGAACGCCTGGATCTTGCCGGAGTCGGTCGACACCAGGGTGGGGGTGCCGCCCGCGTCCTTCACCGCCTGCCAGGGCTCGGTCAGTTCCACCTGCTCGACGCCCTCGGGCGCCACGAGAAATGCCACCTTCATGATGCGGTCCTTTCACGGTATTCCGGCTGGTCATGGCTGTGCTTCCGGCGCCGCTGACGGCCGCCGCGCAGGCAGCGCAGCAGCTCCTCCCCGTACGGCAGGGCCACGAACCCGCCCACGGCGAGCGCGATCCCCGCCAGATACGCGCGCGGCAGCGGCTTGCGCCGGAGGACCAGACGCCAGGCGTCGGGGTCGCCCCGGCCGCCGCGCAGCAGTGAGCGGACCTGCTCGTGGTGCAGGCACATCAGCGAGGCCATGCCCGCGAAGGGCAGGGACTCCAGGAAGCTGTGGATGTGCTGCTCGATGGGCTTGACCTCCCGGTCGCTGTGCACGGCCGTACGGACGTCCCACAGCGCCGTCGCCTCGTGGGCGCCCGCCGCACCGAGCTGCACGGTGAGCAGCAGCGGGTTGACCTCGCAGAGGAGCGTGAGAGCGATCGGCAGCCCGACCTCGGCCATCATCAGCGAGTGGATGAGGGACTCCTTGGTGCCGGACGTCTCCTCGATGCGGGTGCGCCGGTGCATCACCCAGTCGGCGACCCCCGGCACGAACCAGGACGGCAGCAGCCCGTACATCAGATACCGGCTGGTGGCGTCCTGGACATCGCTTGCCTTGCTCATGCGGTGACTCCTCGCGACAGCGGTCAGAGGGAAGAAAGGGGCCCGGAGGGCCCGGTGGGCGCACGGTGCGCCCGGGCGTGTGGTCATCCCTGGTCCTCCTGGTCCTCCCGGTCCGAGGAGCCCTGCTGTCGCTTCGGCCCACCGGGCAGGAAGTCCTGCACCTTCGCCTTTATGCCCTGCCGCAGCACGGCCCCGCGGTCCGCGTCGCCCTTGAGGATCGAGGACACCGCGGCCTCGACCTGCTCCCAGTCGGCGTGCGGCGGGATCGGCGGCACCGCGGGGTCGGTCACGAACTCCACGACCGCCGGCCCCTCCGCGGCGAGCGCCTGCCGCCAGGCGCCCTCGACGTGCTCCGGCTTCTCCACCCGGATGCCGGTCAGCCCGATCTGCCGCGCGAACGCCGCGTAGGACACGTCCGGCAGCTCCTGCGAGGGCAGGAACTGCGGCGAGCCGCTCATCGCCCGCATCTCCCACGTCACCTGGTTCAGATCGTGGTTGTTCCACACCCCGAAGACCAGCCGCGGATCGTCCCACTGCGAGCGGTACTTCGCGGCCGTGATCAGCTCGGCCATGCCGTTCATCTGCATCGCGCCGTCCCCGACCAGCGCCACCACCGGCCGGTTGGGGTGCGCGAACTTCGCCCCGATCGCGTACGGCACGCCGCAGCCCATCGTGGCGAGCGTCCCCGACAGCGAGCCGCGCATCGTGCCGCGCATCGTGATGTGCCGCGCGTACCAGTTGGCGACCGAACCGGAGTCCGACGTCAGGATCGTGTTGTCCGGCAGCAGCGGCGACAGCGCCCGCGCCACATGCTCGGGGTTGATCGGATCGGCGCTCACCGCGGCCCGCCGCGCCATCACCTCGTCCCAGCGCTCGACGGCCGCGCACACCCCGTCCTGCCAGCCCCGCTCGTCCTTGCGGCGCAGCAGCGGCAGCAGCCGCCGGAGCGTGGCGCGCGCGTCGCCGATCAGGTTCACCTCGTACGGGTAACGCAGCCCCACCATGCGCGGATCGATGTCGATCTGCACCGCCCGCGCCTGCCCGAACTCCGGCAGGAACTGCGAATAGGGGAAGTTCGAACCGATCGTCAGCAGCGTGTCGCAGTCGCGCATCAGCTCGTACGAGGGGCGGGTGCCCAGCAGCCCGATCGAGCCCGTGACGTACGGCAGCTCATCGCTCAGCGCGTCCTTGCCCAGCAGCGCCTTCGCCACCCCGGCGGCCAGCACGTCCGCGACCTCCTCGGTCTCGGCCCGCGCCCCGGCCGCGCCCTGCCCCACCAGGATCGCCACCCTCTCACCGGCGTTGAGCACCTCCGCCGCCCGGTGCAGCGACTCGTCCGAGGGCACCGCCTGCCAGCCGCTGCGGTCCAGGCTGGAGGGCACCATCTTGAAGGCGTGCCCGGGCGGGGCGTAGTCCAGGTCCTGTACGTCGCCGGGGATGATCACGGCGGTGGGGGCGCGGCGCGCGTACGCGGTGCGGATGGCGCGGTCGAGGACGTTGGGCAGCTGCTCGGGGACGTTGACCGTCTCCAGATAGTCGGAGGCGACGTCCTTGAACAGCGTGTGCAGGTCGACCTCCTGCTGGTACGCGCCGCCCATCGCCGAGCGGTGGGTCTGGCCGACGATGGCCACCACCGGCACATGGTCGAGCTTCGCGTCGTACAGGCCGTTGAGCAGGTGGATCGCGCCCGGCCCCGAAGTGGCCGCGCACACCCCGAGCCGGCCGCTGAACTTGGCGTAGCCCACCGCCTCGAACGCGGACATCTCCTCGTGCCGCGACTGGATGAACCGGGGCTGGTTGCCCGCCCGCTCCCACGCGGCCAGCAGTCCGTTGATCCCGTCACCGGGGTAGCCGAAGACCTGCTCGACGTCCCACGCGCGGAGCCTCTCCAGAATGAAGTCGGACACCTTCTGACTCATATGTGTGTTCTCACCCGTCTCGCGTACGTTCCTGCGTGGTCCGGTGGGAGGGCTCAGGCGGTCAGTCGCGGCAGCACCTTGGTGCGGTAGAAGTCGAAGAAGCCGCGCTGCTCCGGCCCGATCTGGGACACGTGCACCCGGTCGAAGCCCGCGTCCGCGTACGCCCTCAGGGTCGCGACGTGCTCCTCCACGTCGTCCCCGCAGGTGACCTTCGCCGCCACCCGCTCGCGCGGCACCAGCTCGACGGCCTGCTCGAAATGGGCGGGTGTGGGCAGCACCTGCGGCAGCTCACCGGGCAGGTGCTCCACCGCCCACAGCCGGTGCGCGGTCTCCTCCGCGGCCTCCCGGTCCGGGCCCCAGCACACCTTCACCCCGCCCACCACGGGCTTCTGGCCGCCGCCGCTGCGCCGGAACCGCTCCACCGCGTCCGCGTCGGGCTCCATCGTCAGCAGCCCGTCACCGATCCGCCCCGCGACCTCGGTCGCCGCCTCCCCGAACGCCGACACGTCGATCGGCACGGGCTCGTCCGGCACCGTGTACAGGCGGGCGTTCTCCACCGTGTAGTGCTTGCCGTGATGGCTGACCTGACCACCCTCGAAGAGCAGCCGCATCACCTGAACGGCCTCCTCCAGCATCTCCAGCCGCACCGACGCCTGCGGCCACGCGCCACCCAGGATGTGCTCGTTCAGCGCCTCGCCGCTGCCCACCCCGAGCCGGAACCGGCCGTCCAGGAGCACCGCGCTGGTCGCCGCGGCGTGCGCCGTGACCACCGGGTTCATCCGGATCGTCGGACACGTCACCGCCGTCTGCACCGGCAGTGAGGTGGCCTCCGAGAGCGCCCCGATCACCGACCAGACGAACGGGCTCTGCCCCTGCTCGCCCGTCCACGGATGGAAGTGGTCGGAGATCCACAGAGAGGTGAAGCCCGCCTGTTCCGCCATTCGGGCCTGTTCGACGAGGGCAGAAGGGGAGTGCTCCTCGCAGGACAGGAAATAGCCGTACTCGGTCATCAGCGGTGCTTCCTCCTCGCCGCGGCACAGTGCGCGGCGTGACGGGTAACCGATCACCACGCATCGAAACCCCCCGCCCCGTTCGGCGCAGAGCCTGGTTTACCGCCCGGGACCCCGGGCACGCGCCCCATGTGCTTCGGACCGGAGGCACGCCCGCGGGAGCAGATCCATTGCTCCGGGCGCGCCTTGTCCGGACGCGTCATGCCCCCGCGGTCACCGTCCACCGCTGAGGGAGACCGGCACATGAACCCCACGACGACCGTCACGAGCGCCGGCACGTCCACCACCACGACCGTCCCCGCCTCCGTCGGCGCCGTCCCGGCCCGGAGGACGGCCCCCCGGGCGGCGCGCCGCCGGCACACCCACCACGACGCCCCCGACACCCGGGCCGACTTCGCCCGCCTCGCCACCCTGCCGGACGGCCCCGCCAAGGACGCCCTGCGCCAAAAGGTCGTACGCGCCTGGATGCCGATGGCCGAGCGGCTCGCCCGCCAGTTCCGCAACCGGGGCGAGACCGTGGAGGACCTCAACCAGGTGGCCCTGCTCGGCCTCGTCAAGGCTGTCCACCGCTACGACCCCACCCGCGGCACCGCCTTCGAGAGCTTCGCGGTGCCCACCGTCGTCGGTGAGATCAAGCGCCACTTCCGCGACCACATGTGGGACGTGCACGTACCGCGCCGCGTCCAGGAGCTCCGCAACCGGGTACGCGCCGCCGGCCAAGAACTGACCCACTCCACGGACGGCCGGGGCCCGCGCGTGGACGAGCTCGTCGCCCACACCGGCCTGACCGAGGACGAGGTACGGGCCGGCCTGGAGGCCCTCGGCAGCTTCAACACGCTCTCCCTGGACCTGGAACTGCCCGGCGCCGACGACGGCTACGCGCTCCGCGACACGCTGGGCACCGCCGAGGCGGGCTACGACCTCGTCGTGGACCGCGAGTCCCTGAAGCCCAAGCTGCGCGCCCTGCCCGAGCGCGAACGAGAGATCCTCTACCTGCGGTTCTTCTGCGACATGACCCAGAGCCACATCGCCGACCGGCTCGGCATCTCCCAGATGCACGTCTCGCGCCTGATCAGCCGCACCTGCGACCGCCTCTGCCAGCAGGTCTGCGGCCGAGCGGCATGAGAGGCGGCCCGGGGAGGGCCCTACGGGCCGTCATGGCAGCGGCCCCAGCGCCAGCGCCACATGCCGGGACATCCGGTCGACCGCCCCGGCCTCCGCCATCTCGAACGCCCGCCGCGCACCCGTACGGAAGAGCGTGAGCGCACCCCGCACCGGGTCCTGCCGCGAGGTGCGCAGCGGTACGCACAGCAGTGACGTGACCGCCGCCCGCACCAGCACCGGAGCCCCGAGATCATCGAGGCCGAACAGCTCCGCATCGTCCGGCCGCACATGGAACGCCGTCGCCCCGGCGGCCGTCGCCTCCACCACCAGCGGGCACTCCGCCGGATCCTGACGGGCGACCGCCTCGGCCAAGGCGCCGGCCTCCCCCGCCCCCGCCGAGCGCCCGCCGCCGGGCCCCAGCACCGCCACCCGGCGCAGCGTGCCGGAGTCGTTGAGGTCGGCCACCACCCAGTCCGCGAACCGTCCGTGCGGGACGGCCGCCGCCCGCCGGAGCACCTCCGCCGGCTCGCACCCGGACGCCCGGAGCAGGGCGGTCGCCATCGCGTCCACCAGATCCATCAACTCGGCGTGGCGGGTGACCTCCACGGGGTCCACGGTGCGCGCGCCCCGCCGGGAACGCGCACCCGGCCCGTCCGCCCGCGGCGCGGCCGCGCCGCCCGTCGGCTGGAACACCGCCAGCACCGCCGTCCGCGGCTCGCCCGGCGGCCGCAGCGCCGCCAGCGTCGCCCGCAGCGCCGCGCCCCGCTCCGTACCCGGGAGGTGGACGACCAGGCTGCGGCCCCCCTCACCGCGCGCGACCGCGGCGACATGGCTGCGGAACGCCGCCCGCCCGTCATGGCGCAGCGACCCGGTCAGCGACCGGCCCGTCGCGAACCCCGACCGGGTCCCGAACAGCTGCGACGCCGCGAAGTTCAGCCGCCGTACGACCGACTCGCCGTCGAGCAGCACCACGGCCAGCGGCATCCGCTGGAACAGCGCCCGCAGCAGCCGCTGTTCCGGGGAGTCCGGGCCCCGGCCGCCGCGCGCCACCAGCGCCTCGTAGCGCGGCCACAGGAACTCCGCCGCGTGCTGCAACTCGAACAGCGCGGTGTCCAGCGCGGACAACCGCTCGTGCGGCGGCAGCGCCCGCGCCGTGCGCAACTCCTCGACGCGTCTTCGGAAGTCCGCGAGCTCCGCACCCAGATCCTCGGCCTCGGCCATGCGCACACCGTAACCTCCGCCACCGACAACCGGGCCCCCGCCCCGGGCAGTTGTTTCCACTCGGGCACGCAGGGTAGCCGACCCAAGAGGGCTCGGCGAGACCGGAACCCGAACGAAAGGAGAACGAGCCCATGTCCGAACGCACACCGGAAGAGATAGCGGAATCGCTGGGGAGGGCAGGACCGGATTCCGCGCCGGACGATCCGTCCCCCGCCCGGCCGGGCCTGGGCCCGGACCTCACCGTGGGTCTTGTCGCCCCCTGCTCCCCGCGCACCGGCGGCATGGCCTTCCCGCCGTCCGCCGCGGACGACCCCGTGCCGTCGCTCGGCCGCGGCCTCGCCCGCCTCGCCGAACGCGCCGTGCGCTGCTCCCCCGACAGCTGCGGAGCCACCACGACCGCCGTCACCGACGACGAACCCGAGCCCTGCACCGCCGGCACCCACCCCGACCTCTCCGCGCTCGTCGCCGCCCAGCTGGCGACCGGCGAGGGCCCCGTGCCCGACGCGCTGGACACCGGACGTCCCACCGGCTCCGACGACCTCCTGCACGACCACCGCTGGCCGCTCTACCGCGCCCGTGCCCTGGACGCCGGACTGCGCTCCAGCACCACCCTCGTCTTCCGCCGCGACGCCCTGGACCTGACCCTGACCGTCTACGGCTTCCGCCCCGGCTGCCTGGAGAAGACCTGCCGCGGCGCCACCGAGGAGCTCGGCGACCTCGCCGCCACCGGCTTCGACCGCGACCGCCGCTACCGCGCCGCCCTCGCCGAGGTCGACCAACTCGACACCGCCCTGCGCCGCCGCCCCGTCGTCGACCAGGCCCGCGGCATCGTCATGTGCGTCCTGGACTGCGACGCCGACGAAGCACTCGCGCTGCTGCGCCGCCATTCCCAGCACACCAACCGCAAACTCTCCGACCTCGCGGACACCGTGGTCTCCACCCGCGGCCAGGACCTCGAACAGACCTTCGTGGACCTGGGCCGGGCGGGGGAGGACCACGCCCGCCCCTGACCGCCCGTCCGCCGCCGCCCGCCGCCGGTCACCCTCCCGGCCCGTGTCGGACCGCCGCACCACCCATGATCTGCCAAGGTGGAACCGGAACTGACGCGGGCGGACGCGGGCGGAGGTACGGATGCGGTCGAGCCTTCCGGCGCTTCCGGCCGTCACCGCCCCGGAGCGGGGACTGCCCGTGCTCCCGGAGCTCGCCGCCAAGGTGGCCGGCGCCGCCGCGTCCAGTGTGCCCGAACCGGTCGGCGGAGGCCCCGAGCTGCGCGCCGCCGCCTGCGGCTACTGGGCCCGCCGCGGGCTGCCGACCCGGCCCGACGAGGTCATCGCCGCTCCCGGCGCCCAGCCCCTGCTGTTCGCCCTGCTCGCCGCGGCCGGCGGGGACGTCCTGCTGACCCGGCCCTGCGCCGCCTGGTACCCGCCGATCGCCCGCCTCGCCGGCCGCCCCGCCTTCCACGTGCCCGTACCGGCCGAATGCGGCGGCATCCCCGACCCGTTCGCGCTGCTGGAGACCGTACGCCGCATCCGCGACGAGGGCGGCCGCCCCCGCGTCCTGCTGCTGTCGGTCGCCGACGACCCCACCGGCACCGTCGCGCCGCCCGAGCTCCTGCACGAGGTGTGCGAGGCCGCCGTCGCCGAACGGCTCATCGTCATCAGCGACGAGACCTGGCGCGACACCCGCCACGACCCGCACGGCACGGTGTTCTTCGGCCCCGCCGAGATGTGGCCCGACGACGTCGTCGTCCTCACCGACCTCGCCGGCGGCCTGACCCCCACCGCCTGGCCCGTCGCCGCGGCCCGCTTCCCCGCCGGCGGACGCGGCCCGGTCCTGCGGGCCCGGGTCACCACCGCGCTCGCCGCCGTACGGGCCGAACTCCCGCCGCCCATCGCCGCCGCGGCGGCGTACGCGCTCGCCGAACCCGAGCCCGTACGCGCCCGCACCGCGGCCGCCGTAAGGCTCTACGCCACCCTCGCCACCACCGTCAGGGAACGCCTCGACGCCCTCGGCGTGCTCAGCCGCCCCGCCGAGACCGGGCCCTATCTCTACGCCGACCTCGGCGAGCTGCGCACCGCGCTCGCCGGCCTGGCCATCACCGACTCCATCGAACTGGAGGCCCACCTCAGCGCGGCGCTCGGCCGCCCCGTACCCGGCGGCCACCGCTTCGGCGACGCCCCCGACGACCTGCGGGTCCGCCTGTCCACGCCACAGCTCCTCGGCACCACCGACGAGCAGCGGCAACGTGCCCTCGACGCCCCGGACCCACTGGCACTGCCGGAGGTCGGCGAGGCGCTGACCGGTTTCGGCTCGGCCTTCGGCCGGCTCGCCGCCGGCTGACCTACCGTCGATGCCGACGTACCGACCCGTGCCGACCCCGGGCCGCGCGGCGCACCACCCCGGTTCCCCACCGAATGGAGCCCCCTCGATGACCGAACAGACCGAGCGCTCCCTCGCCGAGCCCCGCCCCCTCGGCGAGCGACGCGTCTGGCCGAGGACCTTCGCCGACCGCCTCACCGCCCCCCTGCCCGGCGTCCGCGCCCTGGCCCGGCTCGCGCGCGAGGGCCGGCTGCGCCCGAGCCCCGAGGCGCTGCGCGACGTCCCCGACCTGCCGGTCGAACTCGGCCCCCTGCCCGTCGTCGACCCCACCACGACCGCGGTCACCTGGGCCGGCCACGCCAGCTGGGTGCTGAGCATCGGCGGCCTCACCGTCCTCACCGACCCCGTCTGGTCCCGCCGGATCCTCGGCACACCGGCCCGGCTGACGCCCGTCGGGGTCCGCTGGGAGGACCTCCCGGCCATCGACGCGGTCGTCATCAGCCACAACCACTACGACCACCTCGACGTCCCCACCCTCAAGCGCCTGCCCCCCGACACCCCGCTCCTGCTGCCCGCCGGCCTCGCCCGCTGGGCGCGCCGCCGCCGCTTCACCCACGTCACCGAGCTCGACTGGTGGGAAGCGGTCGAACTCCCCGGCCCGGCGGGCCCGGTCCGCTTCGACTTCGTCCCCGCCCATCACTGGAGCAAGCGGACCCTGACCGACACCTGCCGTTCCCTGTGGGGCGGCTGGGTCATGACCGCCCCCGGCGGACAGCGCGTCTACTTCGCGGGCGACACCGGCTACGGCCACTGGTTCGACCGCATCGGCAGCCGCTACACCGGCATCGACCTGGCCCTCCTCCCCATCGGCGCGTACGACCCCCGCTGGATGCTCAGCCCCGTCCACACGGACCCGGAGGAAGCCGTCCGCGCCTGCGAGGACCTGGGCGCCAGAGCCATGGCCCCCATGCACTGGTCCACCTTCGTCCTCTCCGCGGAACCCCCACTGGAACCCCTCCACCGCGTCCGCACCGCCTGGCACACCACCGGCCGTCCCCGCGAAGACCTCTGGGACCTCCCGATCGGCGGCTCCCGGGTGCTGCCGGCGGGGTGATGCGGCGGCCTCCGCGCATGGTGGCGAGGTCGTACGGAGGCGCCGCCGACGGCCTCACCCGACCGGCGGTCCCGTGTCCGGCCGGTGGGTGATCCGCCGCCACACCGAAGGTGCCGCGCCCACCGCCACCGTCAAGGCCACCGCCGCCACCACGCCCTGCCACGGCCGGGCGAAGAGCGAGCCGCCGAGTACGCCGATGACCTGGTACGTGGCCGCCCACGCCAGGCAGGCGGGGAGGTCGCCGCGGGCGAAGCGGGACGGGGGCAGGTGGGAGAGGAGGCAGGCCAGCATGACCGGGACGCGGCCCGCCGGGAGGAGGCGGGAGAGGACCAGTACCGTCACGCCGTGCTCGTCCAGGCGGGCGCGGGCGCGGGCCAGGCGTTCGGGGGCGGCGCGTTCGCGGAGGCGGCGGAGCCAGCGGGAGCCGTTGCGGGAGGTGACGCCGCGCCGGCCGAGGCCGTACAGGGCCAAGTCGCCCAGGAAGGCCGCGAACGCCGCCACCAGGAACACCCACAGCAGGGAGAACGGCGAGCTCTGGTGGTAGGCCACCACCGCCGCCGAGCTCACCACGGCGCCCGTCGGGACCACGGGCACCAGCGCGCCCAGCGCCACGAGCAGGAACAAGGACGGGTAGCCGGCGGCCTGTTGGGTCGACTCCGGGGGGACCGCGCCGGTCACCGCCTCGGCCAGTGGTCCGATCACGCCGACGCCACCGGCCGTACCGACTCGCCGTGGCCGAGCCGGTGCACCGCCGCCCCCGGGGCGAGCCGCGCCGCGAGCCGGGCGAACTCCTCGCCCGGCGCGTGGAATTCGTGCGGCCGCACCCCGTCCATGCCGATCGGCCAGTACGTGCCGTAGTGCACCGGCACCGCGGCGGGCGCGCCCAGCCGGGCCAGGGCACGGGCCGCGCGGGCCGCGTCCAGGTGACCGTGGCCCAGGAACGGGCCCCAGCCGCCCACCGGTAGCAGTGCCACGTCCACCGGCCCGACCTCCTCGGCCATCTCCTCGAACCAGCCCGTGTCCCCGGCGAAGTACGTCGTCGCCTCGCCGTCCACCACATAGCCGAGCGCCGGCACCCGGCGCGGCCCGTACGGCAACCGCCGCCCGTCGTGCTCGGCGCGCACCGCCCGGATCCGCACCGGCCCGGCCTCCACCACGTCCCCGGGCGCCGCCTCACTGATCCGCAGCCCCCGCGCGGCGGCCAGCCTGCGCAGCCCCGGCACCGCGGCGGGCGCGCCCCGCGGCACCACCAGACGGGTCCCCGGCGCGAGCCGGGCCAGGGAGGGAAGGTGCAGGTGGTCGGCGTGCAGATGTGAGACCAGCACGACATCGGCGCGGGCGGCCGCCGGCGGCGGCACCGGGCCCCGGCGGCGCCGCAGATGCGCCAGCCGCCGCACGAACAGCGGATCCGTCAGCACCCGCACACCGGAGTCCTCCACCGTCGCGGTGGCATGGCCCCACCAGGTGATCTCCACCGGCACCGGGCACCTCCTGGACTCGTCCGTCACCCCCACCCTACGGGCGCGCCTCCAGGACGTGGACGCACACCGGCAGCCGGTGGACAGGGTCCGTCGTCTCCCGCTCCCGCACCATCCCCAGCTTCCGCATGATCTTCTCCGAGCCGTCGTCGCCCACCCGGTGCACGCTCACCACCCGGCCCAGACCGCGGTCGCGCAGCGCGAAGTGCAGCACCGCCCGCGCGGCCTCGGTGGCCAGGCCGTTCCCCCAGTACGGCCGTCCGAGCCGCCAGCCGATCTCCACCGCCGGGAGGATCTCCGGCAGATGGTCGGGTACGGACAGCCCGGCGAACCCGGCCAGCCGCCCGGTCTCCCGCACCTCCACCGCGAACAGCCCCACGCCGCGTTCCTCCCACTCCCGCTCCCACCCCGCGATCGCCGCCGCCGTCTCCTCGCGGCCGAGCACCGCGCCGTCCGCGATCCAGCGCATCACCTCCGGGTCGGCGTTGATGTCGGCCATCGGCCCGAGGTCGTCCTCGCGCCAGCGGCGCAGCGTCAGTCGAGGGGTGCGCAGGGAGGTCATGCCGGCATCCTGCCCAGCGGCCACGGGACGGATGCCATGCCCAGGGGCCGGTGTTGTGACGTTCCACCGAACCGTGGACGCCGCCCGGCCACCGGGGCACTCTGTCCTACTCTTCAGGCATGGGTCGTGTGATCAGCGCGGTTCGCCGTGCCGGCAGGCTGGCCAGGGACCGGTGGCGGGAGGTCGTCGTGCCCTGGGCGGCCGGCACCGTCACGATGCTCGTGCTCGCCGCCCTGCTGCCCGACTTCCGGCTGCAGTCCGCCGACGGGGAGAGCGCCACCCGCGTCGCGATCACCGCGGCGCTCGGCGCGGGGGTCTTCGGGCTGCTCGGTGCCGTGGTCTGGCCCGCGCTCGTACGGGCCCTGCTGCTCGTGCCCGCGTTCGTCCTCGGGCTGCTGGTGTTCTTCCTCAACGGGTCGCTGCTGCTGATCGCCCTGAGCCTCATCCCGGTGGGCAGCGGCGCCGCCGAACCCGAGACGGCGGTCGTGGTGGCCGCGGCCATGTCGGCCGCGTCGTCCGCCGCCGGGACGTTCCTCGCGATGCGCGACGACGGCGCGTACCGGCGCCGGCTGGCCCGGCTCGCCGGCCGCGAGCGGCGCCGGCGCGGCGAGCCCGACGTCCGGCGGGAGACGCCCGGCACCGTCTTCCTCCAGCTCGACGGCGTCGGCCACGACGTGCTGCGCGACGCCCTGCGCCACGACCCGCCGCTGATGCCCACCGTCGCCGCGTGGGCGGCCGGCAGCCACCGCCTCACCCCGTGGCGCACCGACTGGTCCAGCCAGACCGGCGCCAGCCAGCTCGCGATCCTGCACGGCTCCAACGAGGACGTGCCCGCCTTCCGCTGGTACGAGAAGGAGACCGGCGAGGTGCTCGTCAGCGGCCGGCCGGCCGGGGCCGCCGAGCTCCAGCGCCGCGCCACCGCCCGCACCGGCGACGAGGGACTGCTGGCCGGCGACGGCGCCAGCCGCGGCAACCTCTTCAGCGGCGGCGCCGACCAGCTCGCCCTCGTCCTGTCCGTCGCCGCCCGCCGCGGCCGGCACAACCGCTCCCGCTCGGGCTATTTCGCCTACTTCTCCGACCCCGCCAACGCCACCCGCACCGCCGTCTCCTACGTCGCCGAGGTCCTCCGCGAGATCGGCCAGGCGACCCGGGCCCGGGTCCGCCGCGAGAGCCCGCGCCTGGGACGCGGCGGCCTCTACCCCTTCGTACGGGCCTTCGCCACCGTCGTCGAACGCGACGTGGTCGTCGCCGCCGTCCTCGGCGACATCCTCGCCGGGCGCACCGCCGTCTACGCCGACCTCGTCGGCTACGACGAGGTCGCCCATCACTCCGGGCCGCGCGGCCGCGACACCCACCAGGTGCTGCGCGGCCTCGACCGTGCCATCGCGCTGATCGCCAGGGTCACCGAGCACGCGCCCCGCCCCTACCGCGTCGTGCTCCTCTCCGACCACGGCCAGAGCCCGGGGGAGACCTTCGCCGCCTGCCACGGGCTGACGCTGGAGGAACTGGTCCGGCGCGGCTGCCGCGCCGCCGGGCCGGAGCGCCCGCCGGTCGTCCTCGCCTCCGGCAATCTCGGTCTGGTCTCCTTCCCGGACCTGCCCGGCCGCGTGAGCCGCGAGCGGATCGAGAGCCGTCACCCGGCGCTGCTGCGCACCCTCGCCGACCACCCGGGGATCGGGTTCCTGCTCGTGCGTTCCGAGGAGCACGGGCCGGTGGTGCTGGGAGCGGGCGGCCGCGAGCACCGCCTGGACACCGGCGAGGGCGCCGAGGACAGCCCGCTGCGCGGCCTCGGCCCGGGCGCGGTGGAGGCCGTACGGCGGACGGCGGGGTTCCCGCACACCGCCGACATCATGGTCAATTCCGCGTACGACCCGGAGACGGGCGCGGTGCACGCCTTCGAGGAGCAGATCGGCTCGCACGGCGGGCTGGGCGGGGAACAGGGGTGGGCGTTCCTGCTGTGGCCCGGGGAGCTGAGCGCGCCGGTGGGGGAGGGCGGGGAGCTGGTGGGCGCGGAGCAGGTGCACCGGGTGCTGCGGCGGTGGCTGCGGGAGGCCGGGAGGGAGGGCGCCGGGGAGCGCGTACAGGTAGGGGAGGAGGCCGGTGGCGAGGCCGGCGAGGAGGCCGGGGAGGTCGCCGGGGAATCGCACATACCGGTAAGCCGGCTTCCGGTTGTGCGGGCTCCGGACGAATCACTGCCGGTGGGCGAAATGCCAGCACCTTTTGCGGTCGGCGGTCCCACCCTGCGGGACAAAAGCGAGTGATTTTGCGGAGCGACGCATTCCGTTGCACCATGCGCTGTCGCACGACCCCGCGACCTGCCCGCAGGACGAGAGGCGCACCACCTCATGCACGACACCGACGGCACGAACGCCCGCCGCTTCGGCCTTCCGACAGCCACCGCACTGGTGATGGGCAACATCATCGGCGGTGGCATCTTCCTGCTGCCCGCCTCGGTCGCGCCGTACGGCACGGTCAGCCTGCTGGCGTTCGGCGTCCTGACCGTCGGCGCCATCGCGCTGGCTCTCGTCTTCGGCCGGCTAGCCGAGCGCCATCCGCACACCGGCGGCCCGTACGTCTACGCGCGCGCGGCCTTCGGCGACTTCGCGGGCTTCCTGTCGGCGTGGTCGTTCTGGACCATGACCTGGGTCAGCAACGCCGCCCTCGCCGTCGCCGGTGTCGGCTACCTGCACGTGCTGACCGGCGGCGGCTCCATGGTCGCCGACCTGGGCATGGCGCTGGCCATGATCTGGCTCCCGGCGCTGGCGAACCTCGCCGGCACGCGCTGGGTGGGCGCCGTGCAGATGATCTCCACCGTGATGAAGTTCGTGCCGCTGCTCTTCGTGGCGGTCGTGGGGCTCTTCTTCTTCGACGCCGACAACCTCGGCTCCTTCACCACCGGTGACGGCAACTGGACCGGCGGCCTCACCGCGTCGGCCGCGATCCTGCTCTACAGCTACGTCGGCGTCGAGTCCGCCGCGATGAGCGCGGGCGAGGTCCGTGACCCCGAGCGCAACGTCGGCCGCGCCAGCGTCCTCGGCACGATCGGCGCGGCGGTCGTCTACCTCCTGGGCACCGTCGCCGTCTTCGGCACGGTCGCGCACGACAAGCTGGTCACGTCGACGGCGCCGTTCTCCGACGCCGTCGACGTGATGTTCGGCGGCAAGTGGGGCGGCACGCTGATCGCCGTCTGCGCCGTGGTCTCCATCGTGGGCGCGCTCAACGGCTGGACGCTGATGAGCGCCCAGGCGCCCTACGCGGCTGCGAAGGACGGGCTGTTCCCCGCGGTGTTCGCCAAGAAGCGGCGCGGAGTGCCGACCGCGGGCGTGCTCGCCGCCACGGTCCTCGCCTCGCTGCTGACGATCGTCAACTACACCTCGGGTGTGGCCGGTGTCTTCGAGATCCTGGTCCTGATCACGACGTTCTCCGCGACCGTCCCCTATCTGCTGGCCGCGGCCGCACAGATGTACTTCCTGCTGACGGGGCAGCGCGAGAAGGTCCGTACGGCACGCTTCACGCGCGACCTCCTGCTCGCGCTCGGCGCGTTCGCGTTCTCCTTCTGGCTGGTCGCCGGCGCGGGCTACGCGGCGGTCTACCAGGGCGTGCTCTTCCTCTTCGTCGGCATCCTCGTCTACGTGTGGCTGGCGGCCCGCCGGCCGGCGGAGGCGGCGGGAGCCGCCGGAACCGCCGTGCCGGCACAGGACGCGAAGGCCGTAGGGACCACGGAGACCGCGGAGGTCGCCGAGGCCGTCAGGCCGTGACCCCGCAGTCGAGGACGAGGTCGGCGCCCACGGTGTAGCCGGCCTCGTCCGAGGCGAGATGGAGCACCGCGGCGGCGATCTCGGCCGTGGTGCCCGCGCGGCCGACGGGCACCTCGCGACTCATCCGCTCGGCCTTGTCGAGCGCGGACTCGCCGGGGCGGGTGGACATCGAGGTGTCGACGGGGCCGGGGCTCACGGCGTTGATCCGGACGCCGTCGCCGATGTGGTCCAGCGCGGCGCCGCGGGTCAGGGCGGTGACCGCCGCCTTGCCGGCCGCGTACGCGGCGAGGCCCGGCAGGCGCAGGTGGGTGCCGAGGTTGGAGGCGACGTTCACGATCGCGCCGCCGCCGTGTCCCCGCATGTGGCCGATCTCGTACTTCATGGACAGCCAGACCCCCTTGAGGTTGGTGTCCATGCTCCGGTCCCAGTCGTCCTCGGGGATGTCGGCGACCTTGGCGGGCGGTACGAACACCCCGACGTTGTTGACGGCCACGTCGAGCCCGCCGAAGCGCTCGACCGTCTGCTCCACGAGGGTGCGTACGTCCTCCGACCGTGACACGTCCGCGGTGATCGCGACGGCCTCCCCGCCCTCCGCCTCGATGAGGGCGACGGTCTCCTTGAGGGGCTCGGCCCTGCGGCCGGCGACCGCGACGCGGGCGCCCTCCCGGGCGAAGGCGAGGGCGATGGCCCGGCCGATCCCGGTGCCGCCGCCGGTGACGAGGGCGGTCCTGCCGGTGAAGCGTGCGGTCATGGGGTGACTCCTCGGTGATGTCGTCCCCGGTGATGTCCACCGAGTCGGCGAGTTATCTGGAATGATCGTTCTTGAATTCGGGCATGCGGGGACCCTCGTCCGGGCGGGTGGTCGCCGGCTCAGTCCAACAGGGTCAGTGCCTGCGCCGCCGCGTCCCGCAGTCGAGCCCGGCCGGGTGCGGCCTTGCCCACCACCCGCATGCCCTGCATGAGCACCATCAGCATGCGCGCGAGGCCGACCGGATCGCGCTCGGCGGGCAGTTCGCCCTGGGCCCGGGCGCGCATCAGTGCCGAGGTGAGAGCCGTCTCCAGGCCGTGCCAGCTCTCCTCCACGCGCCGGGCGGCGGCCGGGTCGTGCGGCGCCAGCTCGACGGCCGTGTTGGTGACGAAGCAGCCGCGCCGCAGGTCGTCGCGGGCCGCCTCGTCCGCGAAGCGGCGGACCAGGGCCCGTACCGCGGGCAGTGCCGGGCCCGGCTGCGACAACTCGTCGACGAGGCCCGGGTTGCTCTGCTCGCCGTAGCGCTCCAGGGCCTTGAGGTAGAGGTCGTGCTTGCTCCCGAACGTCGCGTACAGGCTCGCCCGGGCGACGCCCAGGCGCTCCACGAGATCCGCCATCGACGTCGCTTCGTAGCCGCGCTCCCAGAACAGCTCGAGGGCCGACTGCAGGGCGGCGTCCGGGTCGAATTCCTTGGTCCTGGCCACGTCTCGAACGGTAGACCTATCAAGAACGATCAGTCAAGAAAGGGGGCTTTCCCCGCCGGGCGCCGGCCATCCGTCCGGCGGGATGGCCGGCGCCCTCCGTGCGAGCCCTACGCCGTGCTCGCGTCCACCACGTAGTACAGGGCGTACAGCACGCCCGGGAGAGCCGCGATCAGCCCGCCGATGGCCGCGATCACCACGGGCAGACGCCGGGTCGCCCTCAGGACCCTGGCCAGATAGCCGACGAGCAGGAAGAAGGCCAGGGTCACCACGACCCCGGCCGGCAGCCATACGGATGGATTCGGATGCATCTCAGCGCTCTCCTCACGACAGTGCCAGTCCGACATCTCGACGCGGGGTGCACGCGGTCCGCCATCGGCCCTTGGTAGGAGAGCCCGGATCCACTCGCGACAGTGCGACGAGAGAATCGACGGTAGCCCAAATGCGCGTCGATAGGCCAGAGTTGACGCGACGTAGAAGGGGCGCAGAGCACGGCGCACAGGAGGCACGACAGGGACCGCCCGGGCTACCACCCCCGGGAGATCCCTGTCCGAAGCCATCGCGGACTGGCACGTCACGGAAGGCTCTTTCGAGTGATGGTGCCACGTTTCGATAAACAGCTGAGAAACGCCTGATCGCCTCTCGCTCTGTTCATGCTCTGCTCTCACTTAACGGCGGCTGAACGGCCTGCTACGGTGAACAGGGGCCGCTGAAGGCGGCGTTGGGGCAAGGGGGGCGAAGATGTCGGCTCTTCGATTCGGCCTGCTGGGCCCGGTGACCGCCGACCGCGCGGGGCGACCCGTCCCGCTGGGCCCACCGCAAAGGCGGGCGGTCCTCGCGGCCCTGCTGCTCGCCCGGGGCCAGGCCGTGACCGTGGCCGTCCTGCGCGAGCGGATCTGGAAGGGCGCGCCGCCCGCGTCCGCCACCGCCGCGATCCAGGTCCATGTGCACCACCTCCGGCGCCTGTTCGCCGGATCCGGCACCGCACCGCACCTGATCACCCATCCGGGACAGCCCTCCGACCGCGTCAGCTACGTCCTGCGGGCCGACGAGGACACCGTCGACATCACGCGCTTCCATTCTCTCCTCCGGCAGGGGGAGTCCGCCGAGGCGCACGGTGACACGGAGGGCGCGGTCGACTCCTTCGACGCCGCGCTCGCCCTGTGGCGCGGCGAACCGCTCATGGACCTTCCGGCCACGGACTTCTTCACCACCGCCCGGCGCGGCCTGGCGGACCTGCGCCTCGACGCACGCAAACGGAGGGCCACCGCCCTGCTGACGGCCGGTGCCACGGCCCGCGTCACCGCCGACCTCCTGGACCTGCACGCCGAACATCCCGGCGACGAGACCGTCGTGACCCTGCTGGCGACCGCGCTCTGCCGCTCCGGAGCCCGCACCCGCGCCCTCGACCTGGTGATCGGCGAACTCGACCGCTGGCAGCGCGACTACGGCCTCCGCCCCGCCGCGCTGCTGAGGCACCGCGAGGAGATCGCCTCCGGCGGCGGAGGCGCGCATGAGAATTGAGGCGCGGGTCCTCGGCCCACTGGAACTCCTGGTCGGCGGCGTCGACGTCACCCCCTCGGCCACCCGGCAGCGAAGCCTGCTCGCCTCCCTGCTGCTCCAGGCGGGCCGCGTCGTGCCACCCGAGGCGCTCGTCGAGGACATGTGGGGCGACGACGCGCCCGCCAACGCCTCCGCGCAGCTCCAGAACTACGTCCACCTGCTGCGCAAACGCATCGACCAGGCGGGCGGACCGGGAACGGGCAAGGATGTCCTGGCCCGCCACCCGGCCGGCTACGCCCTGCACGTGGAGGAGACGGACTACGCGCTGTTCCTCATGCTCCTCGGCACGGCCCGCGGCGAGTTCACCGCCTCCGCGTACGACCGGGCGCAGGACCTGGCGGCACGGGCTCTCCGGCTGTTCCGGGGGCCGGCCTTCGGCGGAGTGCCGCACCACAGCGCCCGGATGAGGGCGACGGCGCGGACCGTCGAGGGACAACAGCGCGAGGCCGTCCGGCTGCGGATCGAGGCGGAGCTCCACCTCGGCCGGCACGCCCAGGTCATCCCCGAACTGCGCCACCTCGTCCGGGAGCACCCCGCGCACGAGCAGTTCGCCGTCCAGCTGGCGAGGGCTCTGTACCGCACGGGCCGCACGGCCGAGGCCCTGAGCGTGTCCGAGCGCCTGGACCCCCGGCTGCGCGAGGCGTTCCTGCGGCTGTACCACGACGGCGCGGAGGACCTCCGCCCGGCGCCGCCGGTCATCACGGCACCGCAGCCGGCCGTCCGCACCCCGGCCGACCCGCTGCCCCGCCCGCCGGCGGACCGCCTCCGCTTCACCGTCCTCGGGCCCGTACGGGCCTGGCGCGGTGACGAGCCCCTGCACACCGGCTCCCCCCAGCAGCGCGGCCTGCTCGCCTCCTTGCTGCTGAAGGCCGGCCGCACCGCCACCGCACCCGAGCTGGTCGAGGAGCTCTGGGGCGACGAACCCCCGCACGCCGCGCTCGCGGCCCTGCGCACGTACGCCTCCCGCCTGCGCAAGGCGTTCGGCCCCGACGCGGACATCCTGGCCAGCGAGTCGGGCGGCTACGCCCTGCGCATCGGCGACGGCTGGTTCGACCTCGACGTCGCGCAGCGGTACGCCGCCGAGGCCCAGCGCGCCCGCGCCGACGGGGACGAGGAGGAGGCCCTGGACATGCTCGACCGGGCGCTGGCCCTGTGGGACGGCGAGCCGTTCGCCGGCCTGCCCGGCCCCTTCGCCGTGTCGCAGCGCGGCCGGCTGGAGGAGTGGCGCCTCCAGCTGACCGAGACCCGGATCGAACTGCGCATGGGGCTCGGCCGGCACGCCGAGGCCGTCTCCGAACTCACGGCGCTCACCGCCGCCCACCCCCTGCGCGAACGGCTCCGCGAGCTGCTGATGCTCGCCCTCTACCGCGGCGGACGACAGGCGGAGGCGCTCGCCGTCTACGCCGACACGCGCCGCCTGCTGGCCGACGAACTGGGCGTCGACCCGCGCCCCGAGCTGGCCGAGCTGCAACAGCGCATCCTGCGCGCCGACATGGAGCCGACGGCCCCGGCCCCGACCGAGGAACCGGCGCCGCCCGGGCCCGAGCTCGTACGGCCCGCGCAACTTCCGGCGGATGTGGACTTCGTCGGCCGGGAGAGCCTGGTGCGCGAGATCGGCGAACGGCTGACCACCGCCGAGGGCACGTGGATGAGCGTCACGGCGATCTGCGGCATCGGCGGGGTGGGCAAGACCGCGCTCGCCGTGCACACCGCCCACGCCGTCCGCCACCAATTCCCCGACGGTCAGCTGTACGTCGACCTCCAGGGCTCCAGGGACGCGCCCCTGGACCCCGCCGGGGCGCTGGAGGAATTCCTGCTCGCCCTGGGGGTCCCGCCCGCCCGCGTCCCCGAAGGGCTCTCCGCCCGCTCCGCCCTCTTCCGCTCCATGCTCGACGGCGAGCGCGTGCTCGTCGTCCTGGACGACGCCCACGAAGCCGGCCAGGTACGGCCGCTGCTGCCCGGCACGCCCGGTTGCGCCGCGCTCGTCACCAGCCGGGTCCGGATGCCGGAGCTCGTGGAGTCGCATCTGATCGATCTCGCCGGGATGAGTCCGGAGGAGGCCCTCCGGCTCTTCGGCCGGATCGTCGGCCGGGAGCGGGCGGCGGCCGAACTCGACGCGGCCACGCGCGTGGTGGAGGCGTGCGGCAACCTGCCGCTGGCGATCCGTATCGCCGCCTCCCGGCTCGCGACCCGACGGTCGTGGAGCATCGCCGCACTGGCCGGAGAACTGGCCGACGAGACAGCGCGCCTGGAACACCTCCAGGTCGGCGACCTGGCGGTGCGCGGCACCTTCGACCGGGCGTACCGCGACCTGACGCCGGGCGAGGCCCGCGCCTTCCGGCTGCTGGCACTGCCGGACGGCCCGGACATCTCGCTGCCGGCCGCCACCGCGCTCCTCGCGCCGGACGCGGAGGACCCGGCCGGGCCGGGCGGCGTGGAGGAGGCGCTGGAATCCCTGGTCGACACCGGCCTCCTGGAGTCCTGGGCCCCCGGCCGCTACCACTTCTGCCACGACCTGCTGCGCCTCTACGCCCGCGAGCGCGCCGCTCACGACGAGACACCGGCGGCGCGGGAAGCCGCCGTCACCCGGCTGCACCGCTTCTACGCGGCCTCGGCCGTCGCCGCCCACGACGCCGAGCATCCGGGCGACCGGGCCCTGGCGCCCTTCCGCCCGGCCGGAGACGCCGGACTGACCTTCGCCGGCCGCGAGACCGCCCGTCGATGGCTGCGCGCCGAGGCGGGAAACCTGCTCGCCACGGTCGAACAGGCCATCGCGCGCGGCGCCCGCGGGGGACCGCTGGCCATCCTGTGGGCCACGGAGGAAGTCCTCGAACCGGGCCCCGGCGCGGCCGCGCACGAGAGGATGGTCGCTCTCCTCGCCGCCACCGGCGCACCCCTCAGCGGCCGCGCGCGGTATCTCCTCGGCAGGGCGCACCTGGCCGCCGAGCGCTGGGAGGAGGCCGAGGCGGCGGCGCTGGCCGCCGTCGTCACCGGTGAGCACGGTGACGACTTCGTCCGGGGGCGCGCCCTCACGCTGCGCGCGGAGATCGCCATCCACTGCCAGGAGTACGAGGAGGCCGAGCGCCTCCTCCGGACGGCCATGGAACTCTTCCGGGCGGACGGCGACCGCTACGGCGAGGCCGCCGTCCTCGCCACCCTCTCCCGGGCCCGCCTCAGCCTGAACGCGCCGGGCGAAGCGGTCGACGCCGCCCGGCAGGCCGTCGCCCTCTGCCGCGAACTCGGCGCCCCCCTGCGGCTCGCCGACAGCCTCTGCGCGCTCGCGCCGGCCCTGGAGCGCGCGGACAGGCCGGACGAGGCCATGAGCGCGTACAGCGAGGCCCTCACCCTCTTCCGCGAAGGA
Source organism: Streptomyces sp. NPDC023527 (assembly GCF_055560115.1). Classification (NCBI taxonomy): domain Bacteria; kingdom Bacillati; phylum Actinomycetota; class Actinomycetes; order Kitasatosporales; family Streptomycetaceae; genus Streptomyces; species Streptomyces sp. NPDC023527. The sequence goes on along the minus strand of NZ_JBVHJJ010000005.1, from coordinate 217,228 downwards.
CACCAACGGCTGAGGGAGGGCCGGACCCTCGCCCACATGTCCGCCAACCTGCGGGCCCAGGGCCGCACCGCGGAAGCCACCGCCCACGCGGACCGGGCCCTGGCCACCCTGACCGACCTCCGCACCGACCCCCGCGCCCGGACCGTCCTCCGCGCCCTCGCCACCCCCACCCGCCCCCGCCCCCGACCCGCCCCGTCACGCCGGCGCACCCTCTTCGACTCCCTGTACACCCGCGAGGCCCCGACCGCCCGCTTACCGGCGGGGTGAAGACCGGGCGCCCTCGGTCAGTCGGTGGCGATGCGGTTGTTCTCGATCCGACTGTCCGATGCCTCGCGTTCCACCTCCGACGCGCCGGCCGCCTCGATCGTGGAGTCCTTGATGGTGCCGCTGTCCCGCGCGGTCTCGGTGACCTGGGTGCCGCCTCGGGCCGTGATGCCGCCGCCGCTGATGTCGGAGCCGCCCGTGGCCGTCTGCCGCACCGTCGTTCGCTGGACCGGTGGGTCACCGGCCCGGGAGCGGTCCCACCACGCCAGGGCGGTCGCCGCGGCGACCAGCACCACCAATCCCGCGCCCAGGGACCAACTCCACTGATCGGTGACGAGATTGGTCACGTAACCGCAGGCGGTGCTGAGCAGCACCGACAGCGCCGCGCCCGCACCAGGGCTGATTCTGGTCATGATTCTCCCCGTGAGGTGGGGGACCCGGCACTTCCGGGCCTACCATCGCCATGGTGCTCCACTGGCCCGCTGCGGCGCCAACTCCTCGTCGAGTGCCGTTGGTTGAACGACCTGGTGGGGGCGCGACATGCAGGACCATGTGGGGCGATTCACCGATCGCGAGGAGCCGCTCGCGGCATTCGACCGGTTGCTCGCGGTGCGGGCCCCCTCGGCGCGGATCCTGGTGTATTGGGGCGTATCCGGGCAGGGCAAGTCATCGCTGTTGCGCCATCTCCAGCAGAGCCCGGCCGCCCCGGAGCGCTGCGGGCTCATCGACCTGGACCCGCTGCTCGCCGTCGACCCGGGCGGTGCCGACCCGGGCCGTGATCTGGCGGCGGTCCTGGTGGACAGCATGGCCCGGGTCATCGCCGGATGGTCCGGACCGGCCTTTCTGGCGCGTCGTCGGCATGACCGCTTCCGGTCACGGCTGCGTACGGTCGCGCCGGCCTCGACGTCCGTCAACGCGCACATGAGCGCGACCGAGGGCAGCTCCCTCTCCCGGACGTCCATCCATGTCGATGCCAGGCCCATCGGGGGTTCGGTGGGCCGGGACGCGCTCACCGACGCGATCTGTCGGTTGGCCCGGCGGCTTCGGCGTCGCCACTGCGTCTTGTTGCTGGATACGAGCGAGCGGTTGCAGCTGCTCGCCCATGCCGCCGTGGCGGGAGCGGAGCACGAGGGCCACCAGGGCAGCGTCGCGCACTGGTTCACGGGCCAGTTGCTGCCCCGGCTGCTCGCGGAGGCCCCCGGGCTGAAGGTGGTGCTGGCCGGACGGGAGCCGGTCGAACTGCCCGACGCGCTGGTCGCGGAGCGGGTCGAGCTCACCGAATGGGCGGTGGAACACACGGCCGAATACCTGCGGTCATGCGGTCTCGACGCCCAGGCGCTCAGCCGCCCCGTGCACGCGGTGTGCCAGGGCGTACCGGTCTGGACCGCCCTCGTGGCCGAACTGGCCGCGGACGACCGGGGCCCCCACGAGCGCGTCACGCCGGAGTGGCTGGCCGAGGTCGCCGCCGGATGCCCGGCAGACGAATGGCTTCCCAACCAGTTCATGCGGCGCCTGCCCCGGGAACAGCAGCGTGTGGTGATGGCGGCGGCCGCATTGCGCAGTGTCTCCAAGGAGGCGGTGGAGACACTCCTCGACGGCACGGAGCTGTCACTCGGGTGGTACGAAACGCTGTGCGGCTATTCCTTCATACGTCTCGTCCGGGACCCCGGCGGACGGGCCGAGCGACGCATGCACGATCTCGTACGGCTGGCGATCCTCACCTACCTCGGCCGTGAGGAGCCGTCCTACCGCCGCAGGCTGCATGAGCGGGCGGCACGCCACTTCGCCGAGCACGACAGCTTTCTGGACGAGGCATACCACCGCTTCGCCATCGGCGACGAGGCGTGTGTGGAGGGTTGGCGGCGGCTGCGGCGGGAAACGGAGCGCAATCGCGACGCGGAAGCGGCTCTCCGGCTGACCGAAATCCTCACCGCCCCGGAGCAGGCGCCCCATACCTTCCGGCACTTTCCGGAGATCGCGGCGTCCGCGGCTCTGGCCGGCGGGCGTATCGCCCTGGACCAGGGGCGCTGCGCCGATGCCGGCGCACTGCTGCGACAGGCACGCGACGGCTTCCGTACCGCGGGCGACAGGAGGGGCGAAGCCCACGCACTCCGCTCGTTGGGCAAGACCGCGGAGGCCGACGAGCGCCCCCTGGAAGCGGTGGATCTTTACGCACAGTCTCTGGAGATCAACCGGTCACTCGGCAGACACCAGACAGTCGGCCACCTCCTGCGCGACCAGTCGAGAATCAAAAGATCGGTGGACCCTGAGAACGCCACCGAAATGTTCCAGGAGGCTCGGGAAATCTTCCGGGAGTTCGGCGACCGCAGGTGCGAGACAAGCACGCTGAGGCACCTGGCGGAGCTGAACAACGCCCACGGTGGGGCGTTGGACCGGACGGAAGGTCTCTACCGGGAGGCGCTGGCCGGCTCCCGGGAACTCGCGGACCGGAGTGGGGCGGCCAAGGCGGCGTACGCGCTGGCCATCGTGCTCGCCGAGGTGCCGGGACGGCAAGGAGAGGCCGAAGCCCTCTTCATCGACGCCGCAGGGGCTTTCGAGGACGCGGGCCAACGCGACGGAGAGGCGAACACCCGCAACAGGCTCGGCAGCCTGCTCCGTAAAGCAAACCGCATCGAAGAAGCGGAAGCGTATTACCGCAAGGCGCTGGAGCTGTACCGCGAGATCACGTCCATTGGCGGTGAGGCCATGGTCCTGCACAACCTCGCCGGCCTCATGCTGGAGACGAAGCGCGAGAGCGAGGGCGAAGCGGCCCTGCACCGGGCCGTCGAGCTCAACCAGAGATGCGGCCAGGCCAGGAATGAAGCGCACAATGGCCTCCTGCTCGCCGAATTCGCCCGGGCCAGGAAGGACTACGGCCTGGAGGAGCACCTTCTCCGCCAGGCGCGGGAACTGGCCGACATCCATGGCGAGCCACAGCTGCGAGCGTCCATCCTGCATGCCCTGGGGCACCACGCCACACGGGCGCACAGACATGCCGAGGCCGACACCCTGTACGGCCAAGGACTCGACCTCAGCGAGTCCTGCGACGACTCCGACAGCCAGGCGACGACATTGCGTTGCATGGGGCACCTGGCGCTGCGGACGGAACGGCTGGAGGACGCGGAGTTGCATTTCGGGCGGGCCCTCGAAATCTATCGCGTTCATGGCGACACCGAGGGGCAGGCGTCGGTCCTGCACCTGCTGGGCGATGTCGCCATGCGCACCAGGGGGCGGGCAGAGGAGGCGGCCGCGCTCTACAAGCAAGCGGTGGCTCTGCTGGGGGGAGCGGCGGACAAGCAGGAGGAGGTCCATGCCGTACGGGACCTGGCGGTTCTCACCCTGCGCAACGGCAGGGACGACGAGTCCGCCCGGGACGAAGCCGGCCGGCTCTTCGAGAGGAGCCTGCGGCTGGCCCTCGACATCGGCGACGGTGACTGCGGGTTCATCGCATGGCTCAATCTGGCGGTGCTGGAGACATGGCGGGGCGGCCGGGAAGCGGAAGCCGCCGACCTGCTGGACAGGACGCTGCGGCTGGTGGAGGAGAAGCACGGCCCCGGCCGCGCCCGCCGCCAGCGCTTTCTGGGGCGCCTGGCCCTGAGGCCGGGTTCGGCGGACTATCTGGCCGACGCCGTACTGCGGTCCTCGTACGAAAGCCTGCATTTCGGCTGGCCGCACAAAGGACTGCGCAACAGGGTCCGCGTCGTCCTCGGCGCGTTCCGCTCGCACACCACCTGAACAATGGGCGCCCGGCGCCCTCTCATTACCTGCCGGGTAATCGCCCCCACCCGCCCCACCCGGCAAGGTTGAGCCCAAGCGGGCGCCGGGCCGGCGCACTCCGGCCCGGGGCCCGTGACCGACTCATCCGAAGACGACCCCGGGAGCACCCCATGTCGCAGTACGAGACCGCCGTCGCCCGCTACTTCGAGGCGTGGAACGCCGCCGGGCCGGAGGCCCTCGCCAAGGCCGTCGCCGCCGCCTGGACCGAGGACGGATCCTACACCGACCCCCTCGCCGACGTGCGGGGCCACGAGCAGCTCGCCGCCGTCATAGCGGGGGCGCACGAGCAGTTCCCCGGGTTCGAGTTCCGGCCGATCGGGGGCGTGGACGGGCACCATGGGACCGCGCGCTTCGGCTGGGAGCTGGTGTCGGTGGCCGACGGGTCCGCGCCGGTGGCCGGGTTCGATGTGATCACGCTGGCGGAGGACGGCCGGATCCGGTCCGTCCTCGGGTTCCTCGACCGGGTGCCTACGGCCTGAGCGCGTCCAGCTCCCGAAGGTGTTCGGCGGTCTCCGGGTCGCCGGGGAGGAAGGTCTCCACCGCCAGCTCGGAGACGGTGACGTCCATCGGGGTGTTGAACGTCGCGATGGTCGAGATGAACGACAGGGTGCGGCCGCCGTGTTCGATGACCATCGGCAGCGCGTACGGCACCCGGTCGCCGTCGGCCGTCACCCGCTCCCCGCCACCGACGGGCAGCGGATAGGCGCTGACCTCCTCGTACAGGGCACGCAGGGGCGCGGACCGCAACACGGCCAGCTGACGTTCCATCTGGTGCAGCAGGTGGCCGCGCCACTCGCGGTAGTTGCGGATGCGCGGGGCCAGGCCACGGGGGTGCATGGTCAGGCGCATCGCGTTCAGCGGGGGCGCGAGCAGCGGTTCCGCGACGCCCTCCAGGAGCAGCGCGATGCCGCGGTTGGCGGCCACCACCTCGTACGTGCTGTCGACGACGAGCGCCGGATACGGCTCGTACGCCCTCAGGAGCCGCTCCAGGCCCTCGCGCAGCCCCGCCAGCGCCGGGTCGTCCAGCGGCCGCTCGGGGAAGCGCGGGGCGTAACCGGCGGCGATCAGCAGGGCGTTCCGCTCGCGTACGGGCACGTCGAGGTGGTCGGCGAGGCGCAGCACCATCTCCTGGCTCGGCCGGGAGCGGCCCGTCTCGATGAAGCTGATGTGCCGGGCGGAGGAGTCGGCGCGGAGCGCCAGCTCCAACTGGCTGATCCGCCGCCGCTCCCGCCACTCGCGCAACAGCGCGCCCACCCCGGTGGTCACAGCGGCAGTCGTCATGCCCCGACCGTAACCCGTGGCCCCCGGGCGGCGGCCGGCTACCCCAGGTCGAGCGCGTTGGGCAGGCCGAGCCGGTAGCGCACCGCGTCCTGCGCCTTGAGCGGCTCCAGCTCGGGCGCCCGGTAGAGCGGGGTGATCGCGCACCGCTCGGCCTTCGAACCGGCAGCCTCCAGCAGGGCGTTGACGGCCGCGCGGGCGGCGGCGTTGGCGCCCTCCATGGTGGCCAGGTCGATGTCGGTGGCCACGTAGTCGCCGCACAGGAAGAGATTGGGGATCGCGGTCCGCGCGGACGGACGGTTGAACCAGGTGCCCGTGGGGTGGATGAGCAACTGCTCGTCGTTGACCGGCCGCGGCCCGCCGATCTCCACGGCGGGGTCGAGGAACCACGAGTGGAGCTTGGCATCGCTCAGCACCGTGCGTCCGGTGTCGTTCAACCCCGCCTTCATCTGCGCCCACACCTCGCGCGCCACTTCCTCGCGCGTGCACTGCTTGGCGGTCTTGCCGTAGAGGATGCCGGGCTTGTCCCACTCGGAGACGTCCACCGAGAGGCAGTCCGCGGCCACGCCGTCGCCGTAGTCGGCGCGGAAGTCCCGCCCGGACCAGTACTGCGCCTGTCCCACGGAGGTGATCGACCACGGCGAGTCGATGTGGTTGACGTGCCCGTGGATGATGGGTGTCGGCTCGGTCAGATAGAACTGGATGCCCGTCATCCAGTCGGTCCGCAGCCGGTCGCAGCGCGCGAGCTGCGGGTCCGCTGCCCGCACGGCCGCGTTCCAGGTCGTACGGGCGTGCTCGACCGGCATCGCCGAGACGAAGTGGTCGGCGGTCACCGACCGGCGGGCGCCGGACGGGTCCTGGACCACGGCCTCGGTGATCCGGCCGCCGTCGATCCGCAGGTCGCGTACGGACCAGCCGACGTGGAAGGTCACGCCCAGCGACCGCAGGTGCCTCACCCAGGGGTCGATCCACGCCTCGTTGGTGGGCGCGTTGAGCACCCGGTCCGGCTCGCCGTCGGCACCCCGGCCCAGCGCGTTGAACAAGAACGCCTCGACGCAGGTCGAGACCGTCTTCGTGCTGGCCACCTCGGCCTTCGTGGCCACGATGTTGCGGGTGATGCCGATGGCCAGCAGCCGCTGGTAGTTCGGGGACATCTGCGCGGCCCGGATGAAGTCCCACCACGGCACGCGCTCCCAGGCCTCGGTCCGCCGCCGCTCGCAGCTGGTGAACCACACGAGCAGCCGGCCCGCGAGGTACGCGAGCTCGTGCGGCGGGATGTTGCCGAAGGCGTCGAGGAAGCCGGTCAGCGCGCGGCGGAGGGCGTCCGGGGTGAGGACGGGCGGCGGATTGCCGATCGAGCGGAACGGCAGCCGGATGTCCTCGTGGCCGATGCGGGCGAGCATCACCTCGGTCGACGCGACCAGGTTGTCGTGGCAGCCGTTGGCGTTACCGGGGAAGGGGATGCGCCGCATGGTGTCGGGGAGGTTGCGGTAGAAGCCGGGGAAGAAACGGAAGCCGTGCTCACCGGGCAGCGGCTTGCGGCCGCCCTTGGCGCTGCCCGGCACGTCCATGCTGCGCGCCTTGCCGCCGGGCGCCTTCTTCTCGTACACCGTCACCTGGAAGCCGCGCTCGGCCAGTTCGTGCGCGGCCGTCAGCCCGGCCACGCCGCCGCCGAGGACGGCGACGGTTCTCTTGGCCGCCGTTCCCGAGCCCCGGGCCGCCCCGGGCGCGGCGGCCGCCCGGCCGCCCAGCGCGGCCGTTCCCGCGACGACCGCCGCCCCACCGATGAAGCCTCTGCGCGTGCTGCCCGAACCGCCCATGCCCACTACCCCCTACCGCCGGTAACACGTCACGTCCGGCGCAGGAGCATAGAAGCGCCACCCCACTCCCGGAAGGGCGCCTTCGACCCGCCGTGCGCCGTCACGCACATTGGCGCGAAAGCGCCCACGTCCCGTGGGACCCTTGAGTCACCGGCACCCGCGACGAAGGGGATACCTCATGGCGGTCGAACCGCTCTCCCAGAAGGACGTCGAAGAGCGCCTCCAGGAGCTGCCCGGCTGGACCACGGACGGCGATCGCATCCGCCGTACCTACTCCTTCGACGGGCACTTCGCGGCGGCGGCGATGGTCATCCACATCGCCCAGATCCAGGAGGAGTTGGGCCACCACTCCGATCTGACACTGGGTTACAACACGGTGGGCCTGACCGTGAACACCCACAGCGCCGGCGGCAAGGTCACCGGCCTGGACGTGGAGCTGGCCCGGCGCGTCGAGGCGATCGCGCCGGGGCACGGGGCCCGCTGAGAGAGGTGGGGGAGGGGCCGGGGGTCCGGCCCGTCGGGCCTACTGGACCCGCGTCTCCGACTCCACGCCCTCCTCGTCATCCGGAAGGTGGACATCCACCACCGAGACGTTGACCTCCACGACCTCCAGGCCCGTCATCCGCTCCACGGCCGAGATCACGTTCTCCCGGACCTCGCCCGCGACTTCCCTGATCGGCATCCCGTACGAGACGACGAGGTCGAGGTCCACGGCCGTCTGCCGCTCCCCGACCTCGACCTTCACCCCTCGCGTGATGCTCGGCCGCCCGCCGGGCACCCGCTCGCGCACCGCGCCCAGCGTGCGGGCGAAACCACCGCCGAGCGCGTGCACGCCCGGCACCTCACGGGCGGCCAGCCCGGCGATCTTCTCCACGACGCCGTCGGCGATCGAGGTCCTGCCTCGGGTGGCCGCCGGGGTGCCCGGGCCCGGGACGCTGCCCTGGACCGTCGTCCCGCCGGTCGTCCGGGCACCGCCGGTGCGCGGCTCGTTGAGCTCGGAAACGGTCGGATCCGTCGTCATGACCTGATCTCCTTCGCCATCGTCGCTCCGCTGCCCGGTCCGCTGGGCTGCTTCCCTGCCCGGTCTTCTGTCCACTCCTCGGGCGGGAAACCCTTCGCGGGGTCGCGCGCGGGAAGGACGGGGCGCGAGGCGGGGCGTAGGGCGCGGGTCCGCCGGCTCGGGCAGGGCGCTGAGGCGTACGAACCGCGCCGGCCGCCCCGTGCGCGTACGAACGGAGGAACGCGGCCCCCTCAGTCCACGCCCCGCGCCCGCTTGAAGCGCGCCAGCGCGTCCGCGAGATCGACGATCGGCTCGGGGTAGGCGTAGCGCGCCCGCTCCCCGGCGGGCAGCCGCCACGGCTCGTGCACCGCCGCGCCCGTCAGACCCGCCAGCTCCGGCACCCAGCGCAGCACGTACGCCCCGGCCGGGTCGAACCGCCTGGCCTGGGCGAGCGGATTGAGGACCCGGTTGGGGCGGGTGTCGCTGCCCGTGCCCGCCACCCACTGCCAGTTCAGCTGGTTGTTGGCCACGTCCCCGTCCACGAGCAGATCAAGGAAGTGCCGTGCGCCGGCCCGCCAGTCGAGGTACAGCGTCTTGGTGAGGAAGCTCGCCGCCAGCAGCCGGGCCCGGTTGTGCATCCAGCCCTCGTGCGCGAGCTGCCGCATCGCCGCGTCGACCACCGGATATCCCGTACGCCCCTCGCGCCACGCGGCGAGCTCCTCGGCGTCGGCGCGCCAGCGGTCGTGCCGGGTGCGGTAGTCGCGCCGGGCCACGGCCGGCCGGGCGGCCAGCAACTGGTGGTGGAAGTCGCGCCACGCCAACTGCCGTACGAACGCCTCGGCGCCCTCGCCACCCGCCCGCCGCGCCCGCGTGACCAGCTCGACCGGCGACAGGCAGCCGAAGTGGAGGTAGGGGGAGAGCCGGGAGGTCGCGTCCGCGGGCAGGTCGTCATGGAGCTCGGCGTACCGGCTCAGCGCGCCCCTGCGCCACGCCTCGAACCGGCGGCGCCCCTCGCGCTCACCGCCCCTGGGCAGCGCCGGGGAGGGCCGGCCGGGAGCGATCGCGTCCGCCGGGGGCAGCGGCTCCGAGCGCACCTCGGGCACGTGCACCGCGCGCGGCGCGGCGATCACGGGCCGCGGCGCCTCCGCCGACCAGCGCCGGAAGTACGGCGTGAACACGGCGAAATGGTCTTTGCGTGAGGTGGCCGACGTTCCCGACGCATCCGAATCCCGCACCCTCCCCGACGACCCCGACGGCAGCACCGCGCCCGGCGCCACCGCCGTGACCACCGCGTCGTGCACCCGCAGCCCGCGCCCGTCGGCCGCCAGCGCCGCCCGCAGCCGCTCTTCGCGGCGCAGCGCGTAGCCGCTGACCCCGCCCGCGAGGTGGACCTCCCCGGCACCGGTCTCGGCGGCCACCCGGCAGGTCTCCCCGACCACGTCGCCGCGCCGGATCACCAGCCGGCCGCCGCGCTCGCGCAGCGCCGCGTCGAGGTCGGCGAGGCAGTCGGCCAGGAAGGCCGCCCGGTTGGGTACGGCGAAACCGGTGGCCGTGACACCGGAGTCGACGACGAACAGTGGCACGACGCGCCGGGCCGCGCGCAGCGCGCCGGCGAGCACGGGGTTGTCGCGCAGCCGCAGGTCCGAGGTGAACAGGGCGATCGCTACGTCCATCCACCGATTGTGCGCGCGCCCGGCCGTGCGGCAGGGCGCGCGCGGCCGTCACGACCAGGTGATGTTGAGCCAGGGGCTGCCGGGTTCCGTGGTCAGCGCCCGGTGGGCGAGCAGCGCCGGGTCGTACCAGGGACCGTCCTCGCCGAACCGCAGGGCCTGACCCAGCAGGAACCCGGCGGCGAACGCCCGCCACGAGGGATACGTCCGAAGGCTCCGCGCGCCGGCCTCGCCCACGACGCGCTCCGCTTCCGCCGGGGAGCAGTACCGGGCGGACAGGCCCAGACGGGCGACGCCCACCGCGCACCCGTGGTCGTACGCGGCGGCCGAGACGGCCCGGCCATCGGGCGGCAGCACCGCGTCATGGCGCAGCCGCTCCTCGAAGCGGGCGATCCGGTCGACGGTGGTCTCCAGCGCGCGGATCTCCTCCTCGGGGGCGGCCCGGTGCAGCATCACGTGGGTGAGGGACTGCCGCCATTCGCCGGCCGTCGGTACGCGGCCCTCGTGTTCGGCCATGCCCTCGCGGGCGCGCAGCGCGAACTCCGCCTCGCGACCGGCGCCGGCCCCGCTCAGCAGACGCCCCGTCAGCTGTTGCCAGCCGGCGGGGTCGACGACGCCCCAGACGTCACGCAGGGCGGCGCGGTCCCCGTCGTAGTCGTGGTGGACGGTGCCGAGCTCGTTCCAGGGCACGGCACCGGAGACGGCCCAGGGCGCGCCGCACGCGAGCCCGAGGGCGAGCGGGCCGTGGAAGGGGCCGGCGAGGGTGCTCTCCAGCCGGCCGGGAGCCCGGTAGGGCGTCTCGGCGCAGACCTCCAGCCACGCCTCCCGGTCCAGGGGCGTGGCCGCCACGGCCGCCGTGCCCGGCTGCCCGGGGTTCACCGCGAGCCACCACTTGTCGTTCGGCCACTCCTGGGCCAGCTCCGCCAGTGAGGTGCGCTGGAAGACCCATTCGGGCTGCCAGGGCGGCAGCCCGCCGCGGGTCAGCACGGGCAGGCAGGACTTCCCGGTGCCGGGGTCGCGGTAGGGGACGATCGGCGCCGCCGGGACGAACCCGTCGGCCTCGGCCCTGGACACGCCGACGTACAGATCGGCCGCGGCGAGCGCGGCGATCTGGCCGTCCCAGTCGCCGCGCGCCGTCGCTTCGTACAGTCTCCGCTCGGTCTCGGTCGGCGGTGTCCAGGGCGCGAAATACATGATCGCGATCCTAAGGAGCACGCCGCGGGGGACCGCCCGCGGGTCGGTACGGGCCGTATCCGTTCAGGCCGCACGCGGGCAGGCCGAATCCGCGGAGGCCGGATCAGTACAGGTCGAACTCGTCCGGGTCCGGGCCCAGCCGGGTGCCGTTGTCGAGGCCGGCGATCGCCGTGAGGTCCTCGGCGTCCAGCTCGAAGCCGAAGACGTCGAAGTTCTCCCGGATCCGCGAGGGCGTCACGGACTTGGGGATGGCCACATTGCCGGTCTGCACGTGCCAGCGCAGGACGACCTGGGCCGCGGTCCGGCCGTGCTTGGCGGCGATCTTGGTGATCGTCGGGTCGGACAGCAGGCCCTTGCCCTGGCCGAGCGGCGACCACGCCTCGGTGGCGATGCCGTGCCGGGCGTGGAAGGCGCGGAGCTCGGCCTGGGCGAGGTTCGGGTGCAGCTCGATCTGGTTGACCGCCGGGACGACGGGCGTCTCGGCGAGCAGCCGCTCCAGATGCGGCACCTGGAAGTTGGACACGCCGACCGCCCGGGCGCGGCCGCTCTCGGCGATCTCGGCGAAGGTCCGCACGATCGTCAGGTAGTCGTCGCGGACGGCGCGCGGCCAGTGGATGAGGTAGAGGTCGACGTGGTCGAGGCCCAGCTTGGCCAGCGAGGCGTCGAACTCCCGCAGGACGCTGTCGCGCGTCCAGGTCTCCTTGGCGCTGTTCCACAGCTTGGTGGTGACGAAGAGCTCGTCGCGGGCGATGCCGGAGGCGGCCAGGGCCTTGCCCGTGCCCTCCTCGTTCGCGTACACCGCCGCCGTGTCGATGCTGCGGTAGCCGGCTTCCAGCGCGGCCGTCACCGCGGCCGTCGCCTCGTCGTCCGGGACCTGCCAGACGCCGAAGCCGAGCTGCGGCATCTCGACGCCGTTGTTGAGGGTGATGACAGGGGTCGTGCTCACGAGCTGTCGGTCCTTACGGTTGGAGACGCGGTGCACCCGGGCACTGATGGGGCGCACCGGGGGTTGTACAAGGGATCAACAAACCCCTGCCCCCACTCCATTCCTGTTACACCTACTTCTCCTCCGGTGCCACCCGGTAGAGCGCCTCGACCTCGCGCGCGTACGCCTTCTCGATCGCCCGGCGCCGCAGCTTCAGCGACGGCGTCAGCAGCCCGTGCTCCTCGCCGAACTGTCCGCTCAGTATCCGGAACGCCCGGATCGACTCGGCGCGGGAGACCATCGTGTTCGCCGCCACCACGGCCCGCCGGACCTCCGCCTCCAGATCCGGGTCGCACACCACCACCGGCCAGTCCGGCACCGGCCTGCCCCGCATCCGCAGCCAGTGCGTGACGGCCTCCGGATCGAGGGTGACCAGCGCGGCGACGTACGGGCGGTCGTTGCCCACGACCACGCAGTGGGAGACCAGCGGATGCGCCCGTACCCGTTCCTCCAGCGGCAGCGGGGAGACGCTCTTGCCGCCGGACGTCACCAGGATCTCCTTCTTCCGCCCGGTGATCGTCAGATAGCCGTCGGCGTCCAGCGCGCCCAGATCCCCCGTGGCGAGCCAGCCGTCCCGCAGCACGGCGTCCGTGCCCTGCGGATCGTCGAGATAGCCGGCGAAGACCTGGCCGCCGCGCAGCCACACCTCGCCGTCGTCGGCGAGGACCACGCTCGTGCCCGGCACGGGCTGCCCGACCGTCCCGAAGCGGGTCCGCTCCGGCGGATTGGCCGTCGCCGCGCCGGTGGTCTCCGTCAGCCCGTACCCCTCGAAGACGGTGACCCCCGCCCCCGCGAAGAACAGCCCCAGTCGCCGGTCCATCGCCGAGCCGCCCGACATCGCGTGCCGCATCCGGCCGCCCAGGGCCTCGCGCACCTTGCCGTAGACCAGCCGGTCGTAGAGCTGGTGCTGTACGCGCAGCGCGGCGCCCGGGCCCGGCCCGGTGCCGAAGGCCCGCTGCTCCAGCGCCTCCGCGTACCGCACCGCGACATCGACGGCCTTGTCGAACGGCCCCTCCTTGCCCGCGCTCTCCGCCGCCCGCCGGGCCGTCGCGAAGATCTTCTCGAAGACGTACGGCACCGCGAGCACGAACGTCGGCCGGAACTCCCGCAGGTCCGGCAGCAGCGCGGCGGCCGCCAGCTGCGGTTGGTGGCCGAGCTTCACCCCGCCGCGCACCGCCGCGACCTGCACCATCCGCCCGAAGACGTGCGCGAGCGGCAGGAACAGCAGCGTGGCGGCCTCCTCGCCGGGGCGGGAGCGGAAGACCTGCTCGTAGCGCGCGACGACATTGTCGGCCTCGGCCATGAAATTGGCGTGCGTGAGCACACAGCCCTTGGGGCGGCCCGTCGTGCCGGAGGTGTAGACGATGGTGGCCGGCGAGGCGGCGGTCAGCGCCATCCGGTGCCGGTGCACCAGCTCGTCCTCGATCCGCCCACCGGCGGCGCTCAGCGTCTCGACGGCGCCCGCGTCCAGCTGCCAGAGCCGGGTCAGCCGCGGCAGCCGGCCGATGACGGAGCCGATGGTCATGGCGTGGCCCTCGTGCTCCACGACGCAGGCCGAGACGTCGGCGTCGCGCAGGATCCAGAAGACCTGCTCGGCGGAGGCGGTGGGATACAGCGGCACCGACTGCGCGCCGATCGACCACAGCGCGAAGTCGAAGAGCGTCCACTCATAGCGCGTACGGGACATCACGGCGACCCGGTCGCCGAACCGGACACCCTCCGCGAGCAGGCCCTTCGCCAGCGCCAGCACCTCGTCACGGAAGACGGCCGCGCTCACGTCCCGCCACGGGCCGTCGGGGCCCTTGCGGCCCAGCGCGGCTCTCTCCGGGTCCCGCGCCGCATGGTCGTACACGACGTCCGCCAGTCCTCCGACGGGGGGCGCCGTCACCAGCGAGGGGACGGTGAACTCGCGCAACTACCAGCTCCTGACCACGCCTTGCGGGCTCCGCACAGCGCGGTGACCGTACCCGATCCGGATCCACCCCGAACCCTTTCTGTGCCGCTTGATGCCGCAAGGGGGAGGGGATCTGCACCGAATCCCTCCATCACCGGCCCGGCGGCTCCTGGTGGTGCAGCCGGTCGCCGGCCGCCAGGATCGCCTCCGCGAGCGCCTCGGCCGGCCCCCGCGCCGCGCTGTCCGGCGCGGCCCCGTACAGCAGCGCCACCTCGACCGGGCCCAGCTCCGGCAGCCCGGCCCGCGCCGGGATCCGGACCAGGCCGGGCGGGATCATGCCCCGCGTGTGCGCCATCACGCCCAGCCCGGCCCGGGCCGCCGCCACCAGGCCGTTGAGGCTGCCGCTCGTACACGCCACGCGCCAGGCGCGGCCGTGCCGCTCCAGCACCTCCAGGGCGCGCGCCCGGGTCAGCGCGGGCGCCGGGAAGACGACCAGCGGCAGCGGCCGGTGCGGATCCAGCCGCAGCCGCTCGCCGCCGATCCACACCAGCCGGTCCCGCCATACGAGCCGGCCGTGCGGCTGGTCCGGGCGGCGCTTGGCCAGCACGAGATCGAACCTGCCCGCCGCGAGCTGCTGGTGCAGCGTCTCGGAGAGGTCGACGGTGAGCTCCAGATCGACCTCCGGATGGTGGTGCCGGAACCCCTCCAGGATCTCCGGCAGCCGCGTCAGTACGAAGTCCTCCGACGCCCCGAACCGCAGCCGGCCGCGCAGCGGCGTCCCCGCGAACCAGTTCGCGGCCCGCTCGTTCGCCTCCAGGATCGTGCGGGCGAAGCCCAGCATCGCCTCGCCGTCCTCCGTCAGCTCCACGCTGTGCGTGTCCCGGGTGAACAGCTGCCGACCGGCGGCCTCCTCCAGCCTGCGCACCTGCTGGCTCACGGTCGACTGCCGCAGGCCGAGCCGGTGGGCGGCCTGCGTGAAGCTCAGGGTCTGGGCGACGGCCAGAAAGGTGCGCAGTTGCACGGGATCGAACACGCCTGCCAGCTTATCGCCACATGTGATGACAGTCAGCGCGGTGAACGGGGTTCCGCATATCCGCCGCCGGAGCCACCCTGAATCCATGCCACGCCCCGCGTTCCTCTCCCGTATCCGTGTGGACCCCTACATAGCGGCGCTGCTCGGCACCGTCCTCCTGGCGACCCTGCTGCCGGCCCGCGGCGCGGCCGCGCCCGTCGCCGGCGGGGCCTCGACCAGTGCGGTCGCCCTGTTGTTCTTCCTCTACGGCGCCCGCCTCTCCACCCACGAGGCGATGGCGGGGCTCCGCCACTGGCGGCTGCACCTGGCGGTGCTGGCCTGCACGTTCGTCGTCTTCCCCGTGCTGGGTCTGGCCGCCGGCGGCCTCGTCCCGTACGTCCTGACGCCACAGCTCCACACCGGCCTGCTGTTCCTGTGCCTGGTGCCGTCGACCATCCAGTCCTCGATCGCCTTCACGTCCATCGCGCGCGGCAACGTGGCGGCGGCGGTCTGCGCGGGCTCCTTCTCCAGCATCGTCGGCCTCGTCCTCACGCCCCTGCTGGCGGCCCTGCTGCTGGGCGGTCACGCGGGCGGCTTCTCCGCCCACTCCCTGGTATCGGTCCTCACCCAGCTCCTGGTGCCGTTCGCGGCCGGTCAACTCCTCAGCCGCTGGGTCGCCGGCTTCCTCACCCGCCACAAGAGGGTGCTCGGCTATGTCGACCGGGGCTCGATCCTCCTGGTCGTCTACGCGGCGTTCGGCCAGGGCGTCGTCCGAGGCATCTGGCACCAGGTCACGCCCGTACGCCTGCTGGCGCTCATGGGCGTCGAGGCGGTGATCCTGGCGGCGATGCTCACCCTCACCACGTACGGCGCGCGCCGCCTGGGCTTCAGCCGGGAGGACCGGATCGCGATCGTCTTCTGCGGCTCGAAGAAGGGCCTGGCGGCCGGCCTGCCGATGGCGGGCGTCCTCTTCGGCCCCCAGGCGAGCCTGGCGGTCCTGCCGCTGATGCTCTTCCACCAGATGCAGCTGATGGTATGCGCGGTACTGGCAAAGCGGTACGGGCACGGGGCCCCCGGGAGGAGCTCGACCACCCCCGCCGAAGGCAGCCCACTGTGCCCAGCCACATCGAGCCCGTCCGGTGATTGAGGACACGTGAGGCCGCGGCGGGCAGCGGGGCTCAGCCAAATCAGCACCGTTCGCCCACCGCGCCCAGCCAAATCAAGCCTGTCCGGCGATTGAGGACGCCTGAAGCCGCTGCGGACAACGGAACTCAGCACTCAGCCCCGCGCAGCGGAAACGCCGCAATACCTCAAACCCCGCGTAGCGGAAGCCGCACCCGATCCAACGGCAACCACAACACCAGCCCCCGCCCGTCCACCGCCCCCGCAGAACGCCGCAACCGTTCCAGCTCCGCATCCGACAACGCCCGCCCGTACACCCGCACATCATCCAGCGCCCCGGCCAGATGCGCCCGCGCATCCGGCCGCTGGCCGAGATGCACCCCGAACGTGGAGTTCCGGCTCACCGGCCCCGGCACATCGGCCACGGCGGCGGAGGCCCCGTCCACGCTGAGGACGACCCGCCCACCCCCACGCCGCAACGCGGCAAAATGCCACCGCCCGTCGTCGAACGGGGCAGCCGCCCGCGCCACGGCGGTCCGGGCGGGTCCGGCCCCCGCGATAGCCGTGACCTGCCCGACGACCTGCCGGGCGGCAGAGACCACCCGCCGGGACGGCACCGGCTCAACCCGCAACACCACCCGCGGCGCACCCCCCACCCCGCCCATCCACAACAGAGGCTGCTCCCCGCGCGCAGCACCCCCGCGGAACCACACCGCCGCCGTGAAGTCGCGCTCCCCGAGCGGCAGACCGGCCCGATACGGCAACCTCACCGCGTCGTCGACACCGTCGAAGGCCAGCGCGCCCCCGGCCCGGCCACCGACACTCCGCGCGCCACCGAGCACGTACGCCCCGGGCGCGCCGCGCACGCCCCCCGCCTGGTCGGGGGTCGTCGGGTCCGCACCACCGCGCGGCCCGAGCCACGACTCCGTGAAGCGCGCGAACCGGATCTCGTCCCGGGCATCGGCCCGGCCGGCCTCGTAGAGCAGGCCCACCGTGCCGGGACCGACGACCGCCATGTCGGAGTAGCCCGACCAGTCGGCGGTGACGCGCCTGCCGTGGTCGACGCTCTCCCAGGTGCGCCCCTGGTCGTAGGAGGAACGGATCGTCATCGTGCGCCGCCGGTCGGGGTCGGCGGGCGCGGACAGCAGCCAGCGGCCGGGGCGCAGCGGCACGACGGACCCCTGGACCATGGGGGAGTACAGGTCGGGCAGGGCCCGGAACGGCGCGGTGAAGCTCTCGCCGCCGTCACGGCTGACCGCGTCGTCGCGGTGGCCGAGGTCCATGCCGTTCTGCTCGCGCCCGTTGACGTAGACGGCGCCGTCGGTCCGCTCGGCGAGGGTGAGTTCGGACGGCATCTGGGTGTACGTGCCGTCGGGCGCGATGCGGTGCGTGTCCACGGCGCCCAGCCGCCAGTGCAGGCCGCCGTCGTCGCTGAGGGCGAGGGCCGCGTGATTGGCCGTGCCGTGGCCGCCGACGTTGGTCTCGGCGTTGACTCCGACGACCAGGCGCCCGCGGTCGGTGCCGTGCGCGAGCTGGATGCCGTGGCCGGGCCCGGTGGCGTACCAGGAGTTCCACTCGCGCGGCCGCAGCGAGCGGGTGATGTCGCGCGGGCGGGACCAGCCGGCGCCCTCGTCGTCGCTGTACTGGACGTGCGGGGTGCGGTCGCACGGCACGTCGCAGTTGCCGGCGTCGGCACGCCCCTTGTTGTACGTGGTGAGGAGCACGATCCGGCCGGTGGCGCGGTCGACGACGGGCGCCGGGTTGCCGTGGGTGTCGCCGCCGCCCTCGTCGACGACCCGCAGCGGCTCCCACGTCCGGCCGCCGTCGGTGGAGCGTTTGAGGACGACGTCGATGTCGGTGGCGTCGCCGCAGTTCCCCTTCCTGCCCTCGGCGAAGGCGAGGACGGTTCCCCGTTCACCGGTGACGACCGCGGGGATGCGGAAGCACGCGTACTCCCCGGGCGGACCGTCCTGGCCGGCCTTGAACAGCACGCGCTCCTCGAATCCCGCCGAAGGCGAGGCCGTGGCAGCGGCCCCGCCCGCCGGGGCGAACAGCGCGGCGGCTGCCGGCGCGGCGACGCAGGCGAGCGCGAGCGCGTACGTACGTCTGACGGTGTGTCGGGGACCTGTGCGGAGGTGCGGCGCCATGGCCCGGCCTTTCACGTCGAGGCATGTTCTGACATGTCGTGACACGTGAAGACCGGACATCACACATCCACGCCCGGTCAGGCCGAACGTACGGTGAGGAGGGCCGCCCCACAAGGCGAGTCGCGCCAAAGAGCTCACACGGGCCCCGCGCGGCCGCGCGCGCCTCACATGGGCCGCAGCACCACCTTGCCCAGATTGACGCGCGACTCGATGATCTCGTGCGCCTTCGCGGCGTCCTCCAGCGGCAGCTCCGCGTGCACGCGCGTCCGCAGCCGCCCGTCGGCGAACAGCTCCCACAGCTCCCGCCGCCACCGCTCCATCAGCGCGGGCTTGTGCCGGGCGATCAGCGCCATCTGGAACCCGATGGCCGACTTCGCGCCGACCAGCAGGTCGTACGCCTCGATCGTGCCGCCACCCGAGCTGTACGCCACCAGCCGGCCGCCCGGCGCGAGGGCGGCCAGGGCGGGGGAGAGGAGCTCGCCGCCGACCGCGTCGAGGACGATGTCCACCGGCGCCGACGTCCCGAGCGCCGCGAGCTCCTCGTACGTCACGACCTCGTCCGCGCCGAGCGACCGTACGAAGTCGGCCTTGGCCGCCGAGCCGACCGCGCCGACGACCCGCCCGGCGCCGCGCGCCCTGGCGAGCTGCACGGCGAGGTGGCCGGCGCCGCTCGCCGCGGCCGTGACCAGCACCGCCTCGCCCGCGGCCGGGCGGGCGGCCTCGTACGCGCCAAGGGCGACCAGCCCGCAGCGGACGAGCGCGACGGCGTCCGTGGCGCTCGCGCCGTCCGGGACGGGGGAGGTCATCGAAGAGTGTAGGAGGGAGTACTCGGCGTAGCCGTCGCCGAAGCACAGGCCCGTGACGCGGTCGCCGACCGCGAAGCGATGGGTCAGGGCTCCGTCCGCTTCGGGCCCCACAGCCACGACCTCGCCCGCGATCTCGCCGCCCAGGCCCGCCGGGAGCGGCAGCCCGCCCCCGCGCACCTTGCGGACGACCGGCAGCGTCACGCCCGTCGCCTCGGTGCGCACGAGCAGCTCGCCCGGGCCCGGCTCAGGGACGTCGGCCTCCTCGACACGCAGGACCTCGGGGCCGCCGTTCTCGTAATACCGGACGCGACGCACGCGCACCTCCCAGATGTCGTTGGTGGACCCAACGTTATCGCACTTCGTTGGGAGGTCCAATGGTTATGTCGGTAGGCTCGGCCCATGGCAGAGAACGAGCCCGCGCTCACCCGCATCCGCGCCCTCCCCAGCTGGCTGCTCAACCGCGCCTCCGCGCGCGGCCGCCGGCTCGTCGGCGAGGCGCTCGCCCAGGAGGGCATGCGGATGCCGCACCACGCGGTGCTGTCCGCCGTCGCCGACCGCGGCCCGGTCGCCCAGGCCGCGCTGGGCCGCACCACCGGCTTCGACCCCAAGGACATGGTCGGCATCCTCAACGACCTCCAGGCCGCCGGACTCGTCACGCGCGCCCCCGACCCCACCGACCGCCGCAAGAACGCCATCTCCCTCACGCCTCTGGGGCGGACGCGCCTGGCGCGCCTGGCGGAACTGGGGGAGGAGGCCAACGAGGAGCTGCTGACGGCGCTCTCGCCGGCCGAACGCGAGCAGTTCCTCGCGCTGCTCGCACGGGTGGCGGAGGACTGACCCGTCGGCCCTCCGTGAGTTCGGCGCGGCCCTACTCGGCCGGCACGACCACCCGCTCCTCGCCCGCGTACACGTTCATCGACGCGCCGCGCAGGAACCCCACCAGCGTCAGCCCCGTCTCGACGGCCAGGTCGACGGCCAGCGAGGACGGTGCCGACACCGCCGCCAGCACCGGGATCCCGGCCATGACCGCCTTCTGCGCCAGCTCGAACGACGCGCGCCCCGACACCAGCAGCACCGTGCCGGACAGTGGCAGCAGCCCCTGCTGGAGGGCGCGCCCGACGATCTTGTCGACCGCGTTGTGCCGGCCTACGTCCTCGCGTACGTCCAGCAGTTCACCCCGCGCGGTGAACAGTGCGGCACCGTGCAGGCCGCCCGTACGGTCGAAGACCCGCTGCGCCTCGCGCAGCCGGTCGGGGAGGGTGGACAGGAGCGCGGGCGTGAGCCGCATCGGTTCCGGGCCGTCCGCGAGCGGATGGCGGGCGGTGGTCCGTACGGCGTCCAGGCTCGCCTTGCCGCACAGGCCGCAGGAGGACGTGGTGTAGACGTTGCGTTCGAGGGCGATGTCGGGCAGCGGGACGCCGGGGGCGAGCCGTACGTCGACGACGTTGTAGGTGTTGCCGCCGTCCTCCGTCGCGCCCGCGCAGTAGACGATGCGCTCCAGCTCCTCGGCGGTGCCGAGCACACCCTCGCTGACCAGGAACCCGGCCGCGAGCGCGAAGTCGTCGCCGGGGGTGCGCATGGTGATGGCGAGCGGCTTGCCGTTCAGCCGGATCTCCATCGGCTCCTCGGCCACCAGCGTGTCGGGGCGGGCGCCGACGGCGCCGTCCCGGATGCGGATGACGCGGCGGCGTGCGGTGACCCGTCCCATGTTCGATCAGTCCCGGTGGTGATGGTGGTTGCCCGTGCCCCAGAACGGTCTCACGTGACGTGGGCCTCATCCGAGCCGGGGACCCCACCGGCGCCCCGCCCCGTGGCTACTGTTCGGTAGCACTCAGCGCGACCTCCCCGCCGACCGTATGACCGAGAGCGGAGAACAGCGATGGCACCCAGCAGCGGCACGCCCGTATCCGGCGGCGCCCCCGTTCTGAAACCCGGCACCGAGTGGGCGACGGCCTGGCAGCGCTGCCAGGCCGTCGCCCCCGAGGCGTTCCGGGACGACCGCGTCCTCAACCTCTGGAACGACGCCTGGCGGCTCGACGGCCGACCCCTCCCCGCCACCACCCCCGTCGACGGCACCCCCATAGCCGGCCCGCCCCGCCTCGACGCGGCCACCGCACACCAGGCCGTACGAGCCTCCCTGGACCAGCACCGCGCCTGGCGGCAGGTGCCGCTCGCCGACCGCAAGGCCCGGGTGGGCGCCACCCTCGACGCCCTCACCGAACACCGCGAACTCCTCGCCCTCCTCCTCGTCTGGGAGATCGGCAAGCCGTGGCGCCTGGCCCGGGCGGACGTGGACCGGGCGATCGACGGCGTGCGGTGGTACGTGGACGGCATCGACCGCATGGTGGCGGGGCGCGCCCCGCTGCCGGGCCCGGTCAGCAACATCGCCAGCTGGAACTACCCGATGAGCGTGCTCGTCCACGCCATGCTCGTCCAGGCGCTGGCCGGCAACGCCGTCATCGCCAAGACGCCGACGGACGGCGGCGTGGCCTGCCTGACCCTGGCCTCGGCGCTCGCCGCCCGCGAGGGCGTACCGGTGACGCTGGTCAGCGGCAGCGGAGGCGAACTGTCGGAGTCGCTGGTGCGCGCCCCGGAGATCGGCTGCGTCTCGTTCGTCGGCGGCCGCGACACCGGGGCGAGGGTGGCCACGGCGGTGGCGGACCTGGGCAAGCGCCACATCCTGGAACAGGAGGGCCTGAACACCTGGGGCGTCTGGAACTTCACCGACTGGGACTCCTTCGCGCCGCGCATCCGCAAGACCTTCGACTACGCGAAGCAGCGCTGCACGGCATATCCGCGCTTCGTGGTCCAGCGGTCGGCGTTCGCGGACTTCCTGGCGGTGTACCTGCCGGCGGTCCGGTCGATACGTATGGGGCATCCGCTGGCGGTGGCGTCACCCGCGGACGAACTGCCGGAGCTGGACTTCGGCCCGCTGATCAACGCGACCAAGGCCAAGGAGCTCGGCGACCAGGTGGCGGAGGCGATCGACCGGGGCGCCGTCCCGCTGCACCGCGGCGCCCTGGACCCCGCGGCCTTCCTCCCGGGCCAGGACACCGGTGCGTACGTACCGCCCGTGACCCTCCTCAACCCGCCGCCGGCCTCGCCGCTGCACCATGCCGAACCGTTCGGCCCGGTCGACACGATCGTCCTGGTGGACACCGAGGCCGAGCTGCTGGCCGCCATGAACGCCAGCAACGGCGCCCTGGTGGCCACCCTCTCCTGCGACGACCCGGCGACGTACGACCGCCTGGCCCCGCAGATCCGCGCCTTCAAGGTGGGCCACGGGACGCCACGCTCGCGCGGGGACCGCGAGGAGCTGTTCGGCGGCTTCGGGGCGTCGTGGCGGGGCGCGTTCGTGGGCGGAGACCTGCTGGTGAGGGCGGTGACACAGGGCCCAAGGGACGAACGCCTGCCGGGCAATTTCCCGGACTACCACCTGATGCCGTGATCCCTCGCCGGTCGGGAACGAGGAAAAACTCCCGATCGGCGGCGCCGGGCACCGTACGCTCCACGGCCTGCCGCAGGAGCGTACGGTGCCGCGCCCACGGCGGGCGCGAGCCCCGACAGATCGTCGAGCGCGGCCGTCAGCCGCCGCGCACCAAGCACCCAGGAGTGTCCCTGATTGCCCATAAAGGGACCTTATGACTCCGCAGATACCCAGGTGAAAGGCACTCCGAAACCTTGGTATTGTTATCCATGTCGCCGCGGGGAACACCCCGCGAGACAGACACCTTGTCCGGGTGGCGGAATGGCAGACGCGCTAGCTTGAGGTGCTAGTGCCCTTTATCGGGCGTGGGGGTTCAAGTCCCCCCTCGGACACCAGCTGAGACCCCACTTCACGTGGGGCTTTCTGCTTTTCCAGGCTGTGGCGTGACCAACCACGTGACCAACAGCCCAGCAAATCCCCAGGTCAGACCAGGGATGACAGGCCGAGTCGGCCTGCTCCGGAGGCGGCGAGCTTCCGCACTCCGTCCTTACGTGAGTGCCCGTACCGGGCCATCGTGTAGCCCGGCGAGCGGTGCCGGACGTTTGCTGAGACCTCTACGGGGTTCTCCCCAGCCTCCAAATCGTTCGTGACCTTGCTGTGCCTCCAGTCATGGATGCGGAAATCCTCGGGCAGGTGCAGACGCGTCCGGAGGGTGCGCCAGCGTGCCGAGACTTTCTCGGGGTCCTGGGGCCCACCTGCCTCCCCTCGGTAGAGCTTGAGGCCGTCCCGGGCGAACACCAGGTCATGATCAACCCACGCGGTCCCAAGTCGTTTCCGCTCCTCGTCCTGGCGCTGCTTCTGCCACTTGAGGACGTTCATCACGGACTGATCCACATAGATCCGAGTGTTGGCGTCACCGTCCTTGGTGAGCTTCCGAAACCGGTAGGTGTTGCCTTCCTCAACTACCACCCAGCCCAGTTCGATCGATCCCTCATCCCAGTGGACGAGTGACCACTTCACCTCCAGGGCCTCACTGCGCCGGACCCCGGTCGCGGCGTAGACGGTCCACAGCGGGGCGTCCCGGAGGCAGTGGTGAGTCAGGCCGCCATCGTCCCGATGCTGGACGACGACCGCGTGAGTCTGCCCAAGGTGGATGTACGGGAACTGTCCGACGCTTACGGATGGGCCACCGCGCGACCCGGTGTGATCACCCTTTCCGAGGACGCCCGGCCCCTGTGGCGGATCGTAAGGCGCTACGCCCGCATCCTGGGGGAGACGCCCCCCCCGAAGGGCAGTCGGTGTTTATCGAGCGCACGGCGGAACAGACCCTTCGGGTAGCGGCGTGTCTCGCGGCCTCCGAGTGCTCCGAGACCATCACGGAAGAGATCCTGTCGGCCGCCTTCACCCTGGTACGCCGCTCCGTCCAGGACGCGATACGGATCACGAAGGGGGCTGACGCTCCCAAGGTGAAGCGGCAGCCGCTCGGTCTTGCGGACAAGGTACGGGCTCGAATCGAGATGAACGGCGGACGGGCCACTTCCTCGGCCAATCGGCCGGGGCTTCTTTCGTTGCTTCGACTATGCCAGTGGGCAGGGCAGTTCGGGACGGGAGCCGTTCGGGAAGCAGGACACCAGGGCTAGCGAGCTACGCTCGGTAGAGCGAAGGGCGCTCGGCTACCTGGTCAGGGCTGAGGCCGTTCACGGCCAGGTTGCCGGTCCACAGGTGGTCTCGGTTGGCGTAGGTGGTTTCGAAGCTGACGCGCTTCCCACCGGCCCCCAGCTTCCAGCCCTGGTCATGGAACTGCGCGATACGGTCGCTTCCGCAGACGAACGCCCGGGTCGCCTGGATCAGAATCCACTGTGCGAGTTCGGTGTC
Source organism: Streptomyces sp. NPDC023527 (assembly GCF_055560115.1). Lineage (NCBI taxonomy): Bacteria > Bacillati > Actinomycetota > Actinomycetes > Kitasatosporales > Streptomycetaceae > Streptomyces > Streptomyces sp. NPDC023527. The sequence goes on along the minus strand of NZ_JBVHJJ010000005.1, from coordinate 192,957 downwards.
CTTGGCTGCGGGCCTGGCACAGGAACGGGCCATCTGCCACAGCCGTGGCCACTCGACAGCAGGGGGCAGGGGGCCGATCACGGCCACGTCCCCGATCCGCCGTTCGTCGAGATGGTGTGTGGCGTAGCCGAAGACCGTGCCGAACATCGCGAACACCGTGACCCGACTTCGTCCGGTCAGGCCCTCGTCATTGCTGCTCATCTTTGGAGCCCTTGGCTGTGGCGGTCCGGGCGCCTTAGTCACGCCCGGACCGCTTCCGTTCAGTGAGAGTGGATCAGCAGCCGTCGCCGTCGCCGCAGCACGCGGGCGGGTTGCAGTCCTTCGCCGCGCCCCACAGACGGTCATCGACGTGGAACCCGGCGGCCCTGACGCGGTCCACCACGGAACCGATCAGCGGGCGGGGGCGGACGGTGGCCTTGGGCTCGTGTCCGAGGAAGAACCCGAACTGTTCCTCGCACCACGTGGCGTATGCCTGGGTGTGGAGCACGAACGAGTGCCATCCGGGGTCCACGGTGTCGGACGGGGTCATGTCGAACGCGCGGGTGTCGCCCATGACCTTGAGGAAAGCAAGGGCCTGGTCCACGATCCGGCGGGCGGTGGACAGCTCGTGTCCGTACTCCTCCGCGCAGAACTCCGACACCTTCTCGAACAGCTCGGGACTGACGAGGTCCTGCCCGTGCCGTAAGGCGACGGGGGATTCCAGCATGGTCGTCACAGTGAGATTCCCTCTCTCGACGGTTGGGGGCTGGCTACGCGGCGGGCGGGGGCGGGAACTTCTCTCCGCCGCCCTCGGTCTTGTCACGGGGGTCGGTCATGCCCGCACCTCCTGATCTGCTTGACGGCCTGGTGAGGCCGTCTCCCGCCCTCAGCGGGCGGAAGTCTCCGTGGCCCTCATGGCCTCGGCGATCTGCTCCACCACGGCGGCGGGGAGCATCCCCAGGTGCACGTACGGGAGACCGTTGTAGGTGACCGTGGGCCGTATGCCACTCCATGCCGCATCGGGGATGCCGAGGGTGGCCAAGGCGGCCTGTATGGACTCGGCGGCATCAGTGGCTCGTGTCCGGCCGTCTCTCCAGGTCTGCATGTCCATCAGTGGCCGGTCCCGTGCATCCGCAGCAGGATGTTGCAGTCAGCGATTGTGCTGCTGTCCCGCTCCATCGCAGCGGCCTTCCGGAGCTGGCCCAGCCGCGCGCACTCGGGGCAACCAGCCACCGGCCGGGGCGAGGGGCGTTCCTTCCGCGTAGGCAGCATCACCGTTGGTTCGTGCCACCGAATCGGTTCCGTCGTCATTACGCCGCGCCCTCCCGATCGCTTCCGAGGTCGATGGAATGACCCTAGAAAGCGGGGAGCGGAGCGGGCCACGGTCTTGCACGACCTTGCACGCGAACTACCCGATGGACGTGATCGCATCCGAGATCAGAGCCCGGGCGGGTGCACCGTAGACAGCGAGCTTGGACAGCTCGGAGAACGCCTTGGCGTACGCGGCGACCTCGCTGGACGCCGTGACGTTCACTGCGGCCGTGAGTAGCTCCACGCTCGCTTGGCGGCCGTCGAAGAGATAGAAGGCTTCCAAGGGCCAGACACGCCGCTGGGCCGTGAAAGGGATTACCCCGAGGCTCACGTTCGGAAGCGCCATGACAGCCAACAGGTAGCCGAGCTGTCCCGCCATGGCGGCAGCGTCGCCAATGCGATAGCGAAGCACCGTTTCTTCCAACAGCAGAGCGAAGCGGTGGTTGCCGTCATGGAGCACGCGTGAGCGCTCGATTCGGGATGCTGCCGCCGTCTGCGAGTCGTCAGGGGTGCCTTGAAAGGCGGCAATGGTCGATAGCAAAGCTGCCGCGTACGCCTCGGTCTGGAGCATGCCCGGCACCACGTTCGAGCAGTACACGCGGAAGTGGCGGGTCTGCTCGTAGAGAGGGACAACCTCCTCCTGCGCCCGGCGCATGCCGTGCCGGTGCAGCTTTTGCCAGTGGACATACATCTGGTCGGCTTGGCGGTTCGCCGCGATCAGATCGTCGGTCTGGTCCTCTGCTCCGCACGCTTTGCACCAGGCGCGGATGTCGGCGGCCGATGCAGGGGTCTTGGCCCGCTCGATGCGGGACGACTTGGCAGGACTCCAGCCGCACCGAAGAGCCAACTCATGCCCGGTCAGCTCCGCGTCTTTGCGTAGGCCCCCGAGACGGGCGGCGATGGCTTCACGGGCGGCCTGGGCGCTGGACGAGGGGGACGCAGACATGAGTGGGCTCTTCGTCTTCCGTCAGGTCAGACCGTGAACTTCTCGTGCGGGATGCCGCGCTCCCAGACTGCCTCGAACGCTGCCGAGGCCAGCCGTGCCACAGCGGGCTCGGAACGAACCTCCCAGCCAGGCTCGGACCAGTTCCCATCACCGGAGAAGTGGTTGAAGAGCACGATCTCTCCGTCGAACACCCAGCAGTCGTTTCCGGGAAGCGCGATGTCCGAAGCCTGCCGCCTGGGCAGCCAGCGAACCTGCTCCCCGGCGTGAAGGTTGACCACGGTGCCGGCGTGCTCGTACCGGATGTAATCCGTTACCGGTTCCGATACGACGCGGGCACGCCGGACGGTCACTCCTCGGGCCACGGTGCTGCGAATCAAATCAACCCACGGCGTCCAGTAGGTGGACGCCGGGTCGATGTCGCGCTGGCCCGTACGCTTCCAGGTCTCGAAGTCCTCGGCCTCATCACCCACGCCGTACGAGTCGCGCAGCTCCAGGTGCACAGCCGAGTGCTTGGCTGCGGCCAGCAGCTCGTTAAAGCCCGGCTCGTTCTGCGACATCACACGCCTCCCTGAGCATCGGCACCATACGGGCCGGAATCCGAATCACGGCTTCGTGCGGCGGGATGCCTGGAGCGTGCCCGGGAACCTCGAACGCTGCACACTCTGACTCAAGCTTCTCGTCTGGCTTCCAGCCCTGAAGCACCAGTTCCCCCTTCTCCTCGTCCACCCATACGGTGGGGGAACCCTGCTGCCCGGTGTCTGGATCAATCCCCGATGAACCGTAGTGCCATGACTGCCTCCGGTGTCGAGTGGCTTACGCCAACTTGCACGAGCTTCGTCCTCAGGGCGTGGCAACGTCAAGGTTAACGAGCGCGTGCACGGCCGGTGTAGAGCAGGTTCTCGGCCAGCCTGGAGGCCCTGCTGTGTGAAGGAGCGGACCGGGAGGGTCACGTGACCAACGCATGACCAACAGCGGTCCGAAACAGCCTGAAACAGCAGGTGAGGGTGACCAACCGTGGCAGGCCCTGGACGGCCTCCACGCGGGCATTTATGCAGGTCAGCTAACTAAGAAGCTGGTGCCCGAGTGGAGAGTTCAAGTCCCCCCTCGGACACCAGAGGAAAAACCCCAGCATCGCTGGGGTTTTGCCGTATCCGACGACCAGGACGTCAAGCTCCAGGAACTGCTGGCCGACGCCCATCCGAAGGCGGAGGACGGTTCCTTCCGGGAACTGGGTGTGGTCCGGCACACGCTCGACCGCGTGGCGCAGTTGCTGCCCCGCTACCGCGCGGAGGCCGCCGACCGGCTCCGGGCCCGGCTCGACGCACTTCCCGACGTCACCTCCGACGAGCGTGCGCAGGTGCTGCGCCACCTGGAAACCGGCGGGCTCGCAACGGCCGCGGACCTCGTCTACTTCCTCGAACTGGGCGAACCCGTCCCCGAGATCGAGGCGGACGAATCGCACCTCGCCGACTTCTTCCCGGCCGTCCCGGAAGGACTGCCCGACGGCATCACCGCGGAGCTCCTCGCCGCCATCCGCGAGCGCGGCCGACACGACGCCGTACCTGTCCTCGCCTACTCCCACTTGTCGGCGGACGAAGCCACGCGGGCCGCGAGCGCCCTGGACCGGTGGCGGGAGCTCTCGGCCACCGAGCCCAAGGAACGGCAGAACGTCAACGTGAGGATCATGCTGCTGCCGGCGCTCTCCCTCCTCGGCTACGAGGCCAAGCGGGCACGGCCGCTCGATGACCTTCCGCGCAGTAACGAATACCGCTTCGTCGATGTCTCCGACATCGGTATCAATGGGCGCGCATGGGCACCCGCTTTCGGCACGAGAATCGAACAGGGCGACAGGCTCCGGGTCCTGATGGTCTGGGGCCGACCCTCGGCGCAGCTTCTGCTGAGCCGGGCGGCGAAGGAGCCCAGCGGAGAAAGTCTGCTCGTCGTCTACTTCGGCACGCTCGGCCCCCAGGCCCGCGCGGAACTCGCCGCCGCCTCGACCGGCCGTGCGCTCATGGTCGTGGACGACGCGGCCCTCGCCTACCTGGTGGCGTGCGGAAACCGTCAGGCCAGCATCGCGACGGAGACGCTGCTTCCCTTCTCGGGAGTCAACCCGTACATCAAGGAGAAGCGCGGTCGGATCGGCCGGGAGATGTTCTACGGACGCGATGCCGAGCGCAAGAGGATCCTTGATCCGGACGGCACTCAGATCATCTTCGGCGGTCGGGGGCTCGGCAAGTCTGCGCTGCTGAACGACGCGGGGGATCGCTTCGCCGAGCAGCAACCGGGCTACCACCACCCGGTCTACCTCAACCTGGACCATCACAACATCGGCAAGGGCAACGCGCTGGGGTCCGAGACGATCTGGAGTGTGCTGGACCAGGAACTGACCAGCCTGGACGTGCTGCCGCAGCAACCGCGGCGCAAGTCGCAGTCCACCGATCCGTACGAAAGGGTGCGGTCGGGCATAAAGGAATGGCTGGACGGTGACCCCAGCCGTCGCCTGCTGATCCTCATGGACGAATGCGACCTCTTCTTCGAGGCTGACGCCCCCCACTGCACACAGACCCGGCGCCTCAAGGGATTGTGCGTGGAGACCCGGAACCGGATGAAGGTGGTCTTCGCGGGGCTGCACTCCGTGCAGCGGTTCACCAGGCTCGCCCGCAACGGACCCTTCAGTCATCTGGCGCAGACGCCGACCGTCGTCGGACCGCTCCGTCCGCAGTACGCCGCCGATCTGCTCGCCCTTCCGATGCGTGCCCTGGGCTTCGAGTTCGCCGACGTGGACCTCGTCAACCGGGTGCTGGGCTACTGCTCGTACCAGCCGTTCCTGCTGCAGATGTTCGGCAGCCGACTCGTGGAGGTGATGCAGCGCAGGCGCGCCCGCGGGGACCTCGGCGGACCTCCTTATGCCATCAGGGCGGCCGATGTGGAGGCGGTGGAGTCCGACCCCTCACTGCGCGCCGGCATCACCGCGGCGTTCAAGGAGACCCTCACCCTGGACGACCGGTACAACGTCATCGCCAACGTGCTTGCTCAGCACGCCCGCGATCACGGCCTGGAGACCCGGCTGAGCGATGTGGAACTGCGCGACGAGTGCGCCAGTTGGTGGCACGCCGGATTCGAACGGCTCGACAGTGAAGGCTTCCGGGCCTACCTCCAGGAGATGGTCGGGCTCGGGGTGCTGGCGCCCAACCACGATGGGAGGGGCTGGCACCTGCGCGGCCCGAATGCCCTGCGCATGATCGGCACCGCACAGGAGGTGGAGGCCCAGCTGCTGAGCGCCGAGACCGAATGCAAGCTGGAGGAGACCGTCGTCCTGGAGAGTCGACCCGAACTCTCCGACGGCCGGGCGGCGCCGCTCACCGTCACGCAGGTCGACGATCTGCTGGGAGACCGGACCAATCAGACCCGGATCGTCCTCGGCACGGCTGCCACCGGCATCAGTGACGTCGCCGACACCCTGCGAGCCGTCACCGGACGGATCGCGGGGTGGAAGATGCCACCCATCGGGCGCATCAGCGTCTTCCGACAGGAGCTCACCTCGGGCCGACCCGGCGAGCGGCGCGTCATCGTCAGCGACCTCGCGGACCGCCAGGTGAACGAGGACACCTGCAGGGAGTCGCTCGAACTCGCTCGGACGCTCCTGCCGGATCGGGCGGGAGTCACCAGGACGGTGGTCCTCATCGCCGGCCCCGGTCAGCTCTCCCTCTGGCGCGATCTCCTGACGGATCCGGACACCGCCGCGTCCTCCGTGGTGGTCCTGCGCCGTCACGACCGACGCAGCCTCAAGTCCTGGGCGCAGCACAGCGAGCTGTTCAACACCGAGGATCGGCTGACCCGGCTGCTGGAGGCCACAGGAGGCTGGCCCATGCTGCTGGACCGGGCCGTCGGGCTGTACGCCAAGTGCCGGAACCAGGATCAGGCACTGCGCAGGCTCATCGACGAGATCCAGGAGAAGGGCGGTGGGGCGGAATTGGTGGAGGCCGCCGGTCTGGTCTCCGACCCGCTGATCGCGGCCGGATACAGAGCGATTGTCGAGGAGTTCGGGACCGACCTGGCTGACGAGGGCGTCCTGCTCACCGCCATGGAGCTGGCGGGTATGGAGGAGCAGGACGCACGGTGGGTGCGCGCGTGTCTGGAAGCGTTCCAGGCCTTCGAACGAGACGGGACACGGCTGCGGGTGGAGCCGGTTCTCCACGGCTGCTGGTCGCGCGGCTGAGAAGAGCGGAGGTGCCGGGTGGCCGCTCGAACAAGGGCGGTCACCCGGCTCCGCGTCACCTCCGGCCCCGGTCGACCGGTCTCCGCGATTCTCACTGCTCTGTCAGTGGCCCGCCGTAAGCTCGGGACTCGTGGAACGATCCGAACAGCAGGGAACGCCGAGTTCATCCACTGATGAGACGTGGCAGCGTCTGTCTGCGTACACCTATCTCAGTGTGTCCGAGCGCTTGGAGTACCTCGCCGTCATGCGGGTGTTCTGCGCCACTCTGCTCGCTGACCTGGCCGTTCCTGATGTGCTGGCCAAGCTGACCCGGTCGGCTGGGCCCGGTGCGGAGCTGGATGCCGAGACGCTCACGGCCCGGCTGGAGCAGCTGGTCACGTGGGGAAACCTGCTGCGCTCCACCCACACGGTGAAGGCCACCAGCATCGTGGAGTACCAGCGATCCCGGTCGCGTTACCAGCTCTCCAAGCTGGGGGAGAAAGTACAGCGTGACGCCGAGGAGGTGCTGGCCCAGGCGGATGTGGCGCGCGAAGTGAGCAATGAATTGCTCACGCTCGTCGACCGCGGGCTGGCGGAGCTCGTCGAACTGGTCGCCACCCCATCGGGGGCCGAGCCGCGGACGGCACTGGAGAGAATCAGCACGCTCTTCGTCCAATTCGGGGAATTCGCTGAATCCGTGCGGGACTTCTACGCCTACCTCGGCCAGGTGCTCGCGCGGTACGACCTGGACGGAAGGGAATATCAGGGCTTCAAGGAGCTGCTGCTCGACTATGTCGGGGCGATCACCGACGAAGTCGCCTTCCGCTCGCCGAGGATCGCGGCCAGCCTGGATGCGCTCTGGCCACGACTTCCCGGATTGCTGGTGCGGATCGATGCCTGCGCGGGCGGACTGGCCGTCGGGGAAGGCGGACTGCCCGATGTCCGGGTCATGCGGAGCCGGGGCAGGGAGATGGCCGACTGGGAGGGATTGCGGAGCTGGTTCACCGATACCGGCGGCCAGGGCAGCCAGGTCGACCAGCTGCGCAACGCCACCCTCCGGGCGCTCGACTCGCTGCTCGCCAACGCGAAGCGGATGCTGCGCTCGGCGTCCGGAGAGATATCGCGGCGCAAGGACCTCCTGCGGTTGGCGCAGTGGTTCGACAGCGCCTCCCCTGCGGATGCCCATGACATGGCGGTCGCGGCCTTCGGCCTGTACGGAGCCCGGCACCTGGGCGTCGCCCCGGAACCGGACGCCACGGTCCCGGCCTATGTGAGCTGGTGGAACGGGCCGGTGGTCGAGGTGCCCGTCGCCCTGCGGGAGCGCGGCAGCCGGGCCCAGCGTGGCCGGGCGTCGGCCGCCGAGGATCACTCCGTACAGAAGCGCAAGCTGCTGGACCAGGCCCGCGAGCAGGAAGCCGCCCGGGAGTCCGCGGCGGCGGAACTGCGCAGCGTCTCCGGTCGGCTGGGACAGATCCGACTCACACCGGATGCATTGACCTTGCTGCTGGAATTGCTGGCCACCGCCCTTGGTAACGCCCGGCTCACCCGTCCCACCGGAAGCGGATTCGCCGTGGAGGGCGCCCGCTCCGGCAACGCCGGCCTGAACATAGCCTTGGTCGTGCGGTATCTACCCGGTACACAGAGCGTCCTGCGCTCGGTCGACGGTGATCTCCATCTGGACGACCTGGCGCTGGTGACCGGCTCGTACACACTGCTGGACGAGACCCCCGAGATACGTGGGATGGTGCCTGATGATGCCGAGGCGAGCGCCTGATGGCCCTTCCCTCCGCACACGATGTCGCCCTTGCCGCTGAGCGCCGCGCGGCTGCCCGGCTGCTGTTGGCCCACCCCTTGGTGATCGCCGAGGGACCGCACGCCGACGTCTTTCCTCTGGTGAGGAGGCACGCCGACTGGCTGGGCCAGCACTTCCAGCAGGTCCTGGGCTACCGGCTGCTGGTCGAATCCACCTACGCCAGGCTTTTCAAGGCCGGCCTCGGGCCGGGCACGGGCCACCGACTGGAGCGCTCCACAGGCACCCCCTTCACCCCACGCACGTACGCGTGCCTCGCTCTGGCCCTGTCCGTTCTGGTGACCGCCCCCGAGCAGCTGCTGCTGTCCCGCCTGGTCGCGGACATACGGACGGCAGCAGTCGACGCCGGAATACAGCTGGAGGAAACGGGGCGGCAAAGGGAGAAGCGCACGCTGGTGGCGGCGCTGCGGCAGCTGGTCACCTGGGGGGTCCTGGCCGAGATCGACGGCACCGTCGACTCCGCTTCCTCCGACACCGACTCACGGGGCGACGCCGGGGACGCGCTGCTGAACGTGGACCGGGAGATCGCCCGCGCGATGGTCTCCGGTCCGCTCGCACAGAGCCGGGACGGTGCCGACCTGGTGGTCCGGGCGGCGGATCCCGGTTTCGGCGGACCGCGTACGTACGTTCGGCGACGCTTGGTGGAGACCCCGGTCGTCTATCTGGACGATCTCACCGATGCGGAGCGGGAGTGGCTGCGTACCCGCCAGCGGCGAGAGGCTCAGGCGTTCTCCGAACTTCTCGGGCTGGAGGCGGAGATCCGTGCCGAGGGAGCCCTCCTCATCGACCCCGACGGAGAATTGACCGATCTGAGCCTGCCCGGTACCGGCACGGTCTCCCAGGCCGCGCTCCTGTTGGTCTCCCGGCTCGTGGAACGGCTGCGACCAGACGCCCCGGGGCACCCGGCGACCGGCGGCCGACTGGTGATCGGTGTCTCCGTTCCCGAGGGAACGGTCGAGGAGATCCTGGCCGATCTCGTCGAGGAGTACGGCCGCCGTGCCACATGGCAGCGCGGTTACCTCGACGACCCCGCCGCGCTGCGGGCCGACACCGTCGACCTGCTCATTCGGATGAGGCTGCTCGCGCACGCCGGCCCGCTCCGGGCCGACGGCCGGGGCGTCCCCAGCACGTACGACGCCGAACCGGCCGACGGCCGAACCGTGACCGATGTCTCCGGTGCCCGCCCGGACAGCGCCCGCTCCGGCACCGGCGGCCTCGTCCTGCTCGCCGCGGCCGCTCGCTACGCCACCGCTGTCACCGTCACCAAGGCCGCCGCACCTGCGACCGGTTCCGCAGCACGCCAGGAGGATCCGTCCTGATGACGCCTCGCCCCCACCCCGCTTCGCGTTACCGCCTGCACCGGGCCGGTATCCGTAATGTGTGGCAGTACGACGAGCAAGAGTTCGCATTCGGCGAGGGGCGGCTGCTGCTGCGCGGCAAGAACGGCGCCGGCAAGTCCAAAGCCCTGGAAATGCTCCTCCCTTATCTCCTCGACGGCGACGCGCGCGCCCTGGACGCCACCGGCACAGGTCGCACCACCCTCGTCTGGCTGATGCTCGAAGGGTTCGAGCAGACCAACCGTCTCGGCTATCTGTGGGTGGAGTTCCGGCACACCGGTGACGATGGGGAGGAGCGCTTCCTCACCCTCGGTGCCGCGGTCCGCGCGTCGAAGTCCACCAAGGCCGCCAAAGCCTATTTCTTCGTCACTCCGCTACGGGTCGGCGAAGAGCTGCGGCTTACCACGGCGGGGCAGCCGCTGCCCGTCGACAAGCTGCGCGAGGCCGTTGGCAAGGAGAACGTCACCGACCGTGCGGTGGAGCACCGAGCGCGGGTGGCGCGGGAGCTTTTCGGGCTCACCGATCCGGGCCGGTACCGCAACCTCACGCAGCTTCTGCACCGGCTGCGCCGCCCCACCATCGGAGACCGTATCGAGTCCGGCGGACTGACCGGCGTGCTCGGTGAGACCCTTCCGGGCCTGGACGACGACATCGTCGACAAGGTCGCCCGAAGCCTCGACGATCTGGACACCGTACGCAACGACCTGGGCCGGCTGGAGCGCACCGACGCCGCTCTGCGCACCTTCCTCGTCAGCTATCGCTCCTACCTCCACGGGGTGCTGCGCCGCCGGGCCGACCGCGTGGGCACGGAACTGGACCTGCTCGTGGAGCGCCGCCGCGCGGCCGGTGACGGGGCGAAGGACGCTGCCGCACTCAGGCGGCAGGAGGACGAGGCCGACCAGCGACTGCACACGCTCAAGGAGGCTCATGAGGCCGCACGCAGCGAGCTGGCCGTCCTGCGTGAGGGAGCCGTCTATCGCAGCCTCAAGGAGCTGGCCGAACGGCGGGCAACGGTCGCGGCTCTGCGCGCGGCCGCCGAGGCGGCGTTCACCGCGCTGCGCCGGGCCCACGCTGCCGAGCGCGGTGCCGCCCACGCCGTCAACGACGGTGCCGCACGCCTGAGCGATCATCTCGCCGCGCTGAGCGCCTCCCATCGCGAGCTCTACGACACCGCCGAACGAGCCGGCCTTCACCCGCTCCACCTCGGTGAACCGGTGCCCGCAGCACAGACCGTGCTCGCGCCGTCCCGTGAGAGCGAACTGACCGGTCCGGACGGTGATCCCCATCTCGAGCGTCACGATCAAGTCCGTGGTGTGGACGCCTCCACCGGCACCGCCTTGGAAGCCTGGCAAGACCAGCTCACAGCCGCCGAACCCCTCGTCAACAGGCGCCTGCGGGCGGTGTCCGAGGTCGCGAGGCTGCGCAGCGCGGCCGGAGACGCCACCGTTCGGGCCGACCAGGCCGACTCCACTCGCGAGCGGGCCGAAGAAGAGGCGGAGCAAGCCACCAAACAAGCGGAATCCCGGCGGGGCGACGTCGTCCGGGCAGGCGTGGAATACGCCCAGCAGCTCCGGACATGGGCCGACCGCGTCCGCCGCGAGCTGGAGACCCCGCCCCTGGACTCGTTGCTGGCACTCACCGAAGCGGAATCTGCCGAGGACGCGCCGTTCTCCGAGCGCGCCCTGCCCGCCGACATCTCCGCAGAAGTGGCGCGGTCAGCCGAAGAACTCCTCGATCCCTACGCCGCGGCGCTCGCGGAGAGCCGTGACACCCTCGCCGTACGGGTGCGTGAGCTGGCAGCGGAGCGTGAGCGGCTGCGCCGCGACAAGGACGACTGGCAACGCCGCGTGGATCCCGCCCCGCCCAGCCCCCGGCACCGTGCGGCCCATCGTGCTCCGGGCACCGGCGCCCCGTTCTACCGGCTGGTCGACTTCGCCGACGGGCTGGCCCCGGCCGACCGGGCCGGGCTCGAAGCCGCACTGGAGGCAAGCGGACTGCTCGACGCCTGGGTCACCCCGCACGGCACCCTCATCGATCCCGAAACTCGTGACGTCCTGCTCCACCTCGACAGCACCGGCCCCTCCGGCGCCACTCTCGCCACTGCGCTGCGTCCTGTTGCCACCGCGGACAGCAAGATCCTGCCCGAACAGATCGAGCGGGTGCTCGCCACCGTCGGCCTGCGCCCCGCTGCCGCGTCGACGGCTCCCGGGCACAGCACCCTCGCCCTCGACGGAAGCTGGCGGCTCGGTGTGCTCAGTGGCTTCCACACCAAGGAACGGGCCGAGTACGTCGGCGCGGAGGTCAGGGCGGCCACGCGTCGGCGTAAGCTCGCCGAGATCGACCTGTGCATCAGCTCCGTGCAGGAGGAACTGCTCGCTGCGCGAGGAAAGTTGGAGGGGGTCGAGGAGCGTCGCGCTGCCCTCGCCTCCGCACTGCGAGCCCTACGTTCCTTGTCCGCAGGCCGTAACCTCGGAGACGCGTGGGTACGCCTGGAACAGGCCGAACAGACCGCACGCGAACGGCGGGCCGATGTCTCCCGCGCCGCCCGTGAAGCCGAGACCACCCGTGCCAAGGCCGTCGCCGCCCGCCGCGAGGCCGAGTCCGCCGCCACCAGCCACGCACTGCCCACCGATCCGGCCGGCCTGGACCAGGTCCGCGACTCCCTCAACCGGCTCGGCTCGGGCATCGGACAGCTGCGTCGCGCCCTGAGCACAGCCGTCGCCGCCGCTGCCGACCACGTCGTCGGCCAAGACCGCTGCCACACCGCCCGCATCGGCCGGGATGAGGCCGAGTCCGACTACCGCGAACACAGCGGTCGGCTCGCCGCCGCCCGCCGTGCCATCCGTACCCTTCAGGAGGCCGTCGGCGCCACGGAGCAGGAGATCCTCGCCCAGGAGGAATCCGTCCAGCAGCGCATCACCACCACCGCCGGCGACATCCCCCGAGCAGACCGGGTGCTGGAGGAACTGCGCGAACGCCGCATCCGCACGGAGGAGCGGACGCGCAGCCTCCAAGCCGAACTTTCCGCCCAGGAAGGCGAGGTGATCGACGCGGGACGTGCTCTCCGTACCGCCCTGGCCATGCCGGAGGTGAGCCGGGGCGCGGGTCTGACCGATCAGCCTCCGGGCCCTCAGGAGCCCGTCGACCCCTCGGTACGCGCCCGGATCCAAGCCCTGCGTGACCTGGCCGCGGCGGTGACCGACCGGCTGGACGCCCAACGCCGCGACGTCTCGGACACCACGCTGCTCAATCGCGGCACCGAACTGCGCGACCAGCTGTCCGGAGGATTCGATGCCGGAATCGAGGAACGCGACGGCATCAAGGTGTGCTGCCTCGTCGACGACCACGGCAGTCACGACGTGGCCCTGGTCGCCGAGCGGATCGCCGGACAGGCCGATGATGCCCGGCAGCGGCTCACCGAACGCGAACGCGAGGTCTTTCAGCGGTTCCTCACCGGTGAGCTGGGCGACCACCTCTCGGCACAGGTCCTGGCCGCCATGGACCTGGTCACCGCCCTCAATGACACCCTGCGTTCGGTCCGGACCTCGCACGGCCTGGGTGTCGAGCTCGACTGGCGGCTCGATGACAGCGCCGACGCCGACACCCGCGCGGCCGTCGAGCTGCTGCGCAGCCCCTCCGGCCTGCGCACCCGGGAACAGAGCGAGCAACTGCGCGAAGCCCTGCAGCGGCGCATCGAGGACGCCCGCCGAGCCGAACCCGGCGCCGGCTACGCCGCGCATCTGCGGTCCGCGCTCGACTATCGGCGGTGGTTCACCTTCCGCACCTGGGTGGTCGATGACGCGGCACCTGGCCGCCGACGCCGCCTGACCGGCCGTACTGGGCTCAGTCAGGGCGAACAGAGAGTGCTGTCCTATCTCGTGCTGTTCGCCGCCGCTGCCGCGCACTTCACCACGCTCGCCGAGCACGCTCCGCACGCCCCCCGCCTGATCCTGCTCGACGACGCCTTCGCCAAGGTCGACGAACCCACACATGGCCGTCTCTGCCGGATCCTGGTCGACCTCGACCTCGACTTCGTCCTCACCAGCGAACGGCTTATGGGCAACTGGCCGGACGTACCGTCGCTGCACATCTACGAGTGCCTGCGCGATCCGCACGCTCGTGGAGTGGCCACACTCCACTACAGCTGGAACGGCCGCCACCGGCGCCTGATGCCCGTATGACCGCCCCATTGGACGACGCCACTCGTGCATGGCTCGCAGGCCCCGCCTTCGACCGCCTGTGGCCGACCGTGCGTCAACGACTGGAGCGCAATGGCCTCAGTGCCACCGGCGGCCTACGACTCACCGGGCTCACCCCGGAGGAGCGTCAGGGTGTCTCCCTGCTGCTGGGCCGGCCGGTCACTCGCCGGGAAGTCACCCTGCGTCTGGAAGAGCTGGACGACCGGCTGCGAGCTTCCGCCGCTGACCGTGGCCTGGTGGACACCGTCACAGCACTCGGCCCACCGCTCACCGACCGCCGAACGGTACGCCGGTCCGCCCAGGAGCGGACCGCCCGGGTGTGGGCCGAGCTCACCGACACATTCGATGCCTCCGCTCTGAGCGGACAGGACTGGGCAGAACAGTGGTGGTCCGAGATACGCCGGGCCGGTTTGCCCGGCCGTCAGCCGCCGGAAGTCGCCACGGCCACCGTCCGGCAGGCGATCACGGTCCTTGCCGTGCTCTTCTCCGGAGAGCCGGTCCGTCGGGGGAGGGGGGAGCTGGCCACCGCCATCACCGGCACGGCCCACGGCCTCGACGACGGCACGTGGCTTGCCCGGCTCGTCCAGCGCGGCATCGCCCGTGCCCACGGGACCGAGGCGCCGCGTGATGCCGCCGCCCGCCGAGCCCTGTGGCGGCTCGCCTCGGTCACACCGGACGAAGTGTCCAGCACCGTTCTCACCTACGGGCTGCGTCCCACGGGGGACGGCTGGCGCGAAACCGCCCTCCGCGAGCGTGCCGACCACCGGGCCGAGACCCATCTGACTCAGAGGGATGTGCGTGCCCTCCGTTTGCGCATGCCGGCCGGCACTCTCGTGCGCATCTGTGAGAACCCCCGGGTCGTGGAAGCGGCTGCGGACGCCTCCTGTACGCAACCACTGGTCTGTACCTCCGGCAGCGCGGCCACTGTCGTCCTCGACCTGCTCGACGCCCTGGCCGCCGAAGGATGTGTCTTCGCCTGTCATGGAGACTTCGATTGGCCCGGCGTCGCGCTCGCCAATCGGATCGTCCAACGCTACCGGGCCCGCCCCTGGCGGATGCGGGCCGATGACTACGAGCGCCTCGCTCTGCATGCCCGGGCTCGCGGTATTCCTCCGCTGCTGCTGGACGGATCACCGGTGCCCGCTGCCTGGGATGCCGGTCTGGCTCCTGCCATGCATGGCTTGGGGGTCGCACTGCACGAGGAGACCACCCTCGACCTGCTGGTGGCCGACCTGGCCTGACAGCGCTTGCGGGCGGTCCGGTGTCCATCGGGAGTGCGCGCGACATACCCCACCGTCGTACTCAGGTACCCCCCTACTCCATCCGTAGTACCCCCCAATCCGTCCCCAGGTACGACGACGGCGCGCGGCCGGGGAGGCATCGTGGAGGTATGAAGGGCTACGGGACGGGCGACCGGCGAGGGGTGACGTGAGTTCGCTGGTGGTGTCGGTGCTGCTGTGTCTGGTGTCCGCTGTGTGTTACGCGGCGGCGGCCATCGTGCAGGAGCGTGTCGCGGCCACCGGTGGCGGCGGGGCGTACGGGCCGCTGCGGCGGGCCGGCTGGTGGGGCGCCGTGGGGCTGACCGGCGTCGGGGCCGGGTCGCATGTGGTGGCGCTCGCCTATGGGCCGCTCAGCCTCGTGCAGCCGATGGGCGCGCTGACGATCGTGTTCGCGCTGCCGATGGCCGCCCTGTTCGTGCGGCGGCCCGTCGGGGCCGCCGGGTGGCGGGGTGCGGTGCTGGCCACGGGCGGGCTGGCCGGGCTGTTGACGTTGACCGGGCCGCCCCGCACGGAGTCCCTCGACGCCGGGCACCGGCCGCTGCTCGCGGCCGCGGTGCTGGGCGCCGTCGCCGCGCTCACCGTCGTCGCGCGCTGGGTGCGGAGCCCCGTCGTACGGGGTGTCGTGCTGGCCTCCGCCGCCGGAGGCGCCTTCGGCATGGCGTCCGTCTTCACGAAGGCCGTCGCCGAGGACTGGACCGCGGGGCAGACCGGTGCGCTCGTACCGACCATGCTGACGATAGCGCTGCTCGCCTCCGCCGGGATGCTGCTCTCGCAGGCGTCCTACCGGGGCGCGGGCCTTGCCGCGCCCCTCGCGACCGTGACGGTCGTCAACCCCGCCGTGGCCGCCGCCGTGGGCGTGGCCGCCCTGGGCGAGGGATTCCGGTACGGGTTGACCGGCGGGCTGCTGGCCGTCGCGGCCGGTGCCGTCGCCGCGGCCGGGGTCGTCATCCTCACGCTCCAGGGAAGCGCCGGGAGCAGCGAGGACTCTGCCCAGGCCCCCGCCACCGCCCCCACCCTCGACGTTTCCGAACTCCCCGCCATACCCCACATCACGGCGGCCGACGCCGTTCCGCTTCCCGCCGCGCGCCCTCACCCCCGCTGCCTCGTCGGCACCCGGTCCGGCTCCAAGCCCGGTTAGACGCTCCAACTCCGGTGGGACGGAGCCATGGTGCCGGAGCGGCCCCTGGCGTCACCATGGTGACCGGCCGGCCGACACCCCCTGAGGAGCGCCCGTGGACTTCGACGTCGTCGTGGAGATCCCGCAAGGCAGCCGCAACAAATACGAGATGGACCACGAGCGGGCACGCATCCGGCTGGACCGGCTGCTGTTCACCTCCACCCGCTACCCCGCCGACTACGGCTATATCGAGGGAACCCTCGGCGCCGACGGCGAACCTCTGGACGCCCTCGTGCTCGCCGGTGAGCCCACGTTCCCCGGCGTCGTGATCAGGTGTCGCGCCATCGGCATGTACCGGATGCGCGACGAACAGGGTCAGGACGAGAAGGTGTTGTGCGTCCCCTCCGCCGACCCCCGCCACGAACACCTGCGGGACCTGCGGCATCTGCCCGAGTACGACCGGCTGGAGATCCAGCACTTCTTCGAGGTCTACAAGGAACTCGAACCCGGCAAGTCCGTCGACGACGGCGCCTGCTGGGCCGACCGGGCCGCCGCGGAGGCCGAGATCGCCGCCTCCCGCGAGCGCGAACGTTCCCGTGCGCACACCCCGGCTCCGGAGCGCCGTCCGCACCCTG
The DNA here is from genome assembly GCF_055560115.1 of Streptomyces sp. NPDC023527. NCBI lineage: Bacteria > Bacillati > Actinomycetota > Actinomycetes > Kitasatosporales > Streptomycetaceae > Streptomyces > Streptomyces sp. NPDC023527. Next base: position 176,145 of record NZ_JBVHJJ010000005.1, on the reverse strand, counting down.
ACCCCCGCCCCGGGGGAGAATTCGGGTAGAAGAGGGGGCATGCCCCTCCCCGTACGGCGCATCGCCCTCACCCTCAACCCCGCCCTCGCCGCCGTCGCCCTCCTCTACGCCGTCCTCCAACTCGCCTTCGCGGTCGCGCACATGGACCTCGGCTGGGACGAGAGCGTCTACCTCTCCCAGGTCGACCCCCGCAACCCCGCCGCGTTCTTCAGCGCCCCGCGCTCGCGCGGTATCACCCTCCTCGTCGCGCCCGTCGTCGCCGCCACCTCCTCCGTACCCGCCCTGCGGGTGGCGTTGGTGGTGGCGTCGTCGGTGGCGCTGTACGCGGCGTTCAAGGTGTGGGAGCCGCTGCTCGGCCGCCGCCGTCCGGCGTTCGCGGCGGCACTGTTCGCCGGGCTGTGGATCACCGTGCTGAGCGGACCCGAGGCCATGCCCAACCTCTGGCTCGCGTTCACGGCGGTCGCCGCCATCGGCTGGTTCCTGCGCGCCCACCACGATGCCCATGGCGGCGCCCACGAAGACGTCCGCGACAGCCGCCACGGCAACCCCACCGACAGCCTCCGCGGCACCACCCCCGGCCGCCCCCGCGCCCTCCTCGCCCTCGCCGCGACCCTCGCCGCCGCCACGCTCCTCCGCGCCCCGGACGGCGTCTGGCTCGCCCTGCCCCCGCTCGCCGCCTGCGCGGCCGTACGGGCCTGGCGCCGGCCCGGCACCGTCGCCGCCGTCCTCGGCGGGCTCGCGCTGGGCGGCGCGCAGTGGGCGGTCGAGGCGTACGCACGCTTCGGCGGCGTCCCGCGGAGGCTGACCCTGTCCAGCGACACCGAAGGCGGCATGGGCGCCCGCCTCGGCGCCGGGCTGGCCGCCGCCCACCGTGCGCTCGACGGGCCCCAGCTGTGCCGGCCCTGCCACGGCGCCGGCCCGCCCCTCACCCACTCCCTGTGGTGGCTGCTGCTCCCGGCCCTCGCCGTCCTCGCCTGCGCCCTCGCGCTGACGCCCCGCGCCCGCCGCCCGGCGGACGGACCCAGGGCCGCGACGCTGCTGCCCGTCGCCTGCGCGCTCTCCGTCGCCGCGCCGTATCTGCTGCTGCTCGACTACTCCGCCCCCCGCTTCCTGCTCCCCGCCTACGCCCTCCTCGCCCTGGCGACGGCCGGCCTCGCGGCCCGCGCGCTCCGGGCGGCGTCCGGCGCGCGGCTCCGGCTCGCCGTGGCCGCGCTGCTGTCCGCCGTGCTCGCCGCCCATCTGGTGGTGCAGCTCAAGGAATTGCGGGCGAACACGGCCGACGCCCGCGACACCGCCGTCCGCTACCGCCGCGCCGCCGACACCCTGGGGCGGCTCGGCCTGAGGCCGCCGTGCCTGGTCACCGGCCCGCGCGCGCAGCCCGTCGCGTACGAGGCGGGCTGCGCCTCCGCCCAGACCGCGGGCAACAACCGCTCCACCACCCCCGCCGCCCTCGCCCGCACCGCCGCCCGGATCCCGACGGCCGTGCTGTACGACGGTGACGGTGACCTTCCGTCCTACGCGCGCGCCTGGCGCCCTCACCCGCTGCCGGGCACCGACTGGATCGCGTATCTCCCCCCGGAGCTTCCCACCCGGCCCCGCTCGTCCCCCTAGCCCTTCCGCCCCCCGTCTCAGGCTTCCCGCAGCAGGGCCGCCAGATCACCGTCCAGGTCGAGGTGGCCGGTCTCGCTGCCCGCGGGCACCAGCGCGTAGGAACGGGCCAGGAACCGGCGCAGCTCCACCGTGTCGATCTGCACCATGGCGATCCCCTCCCGGGCGTGGAACTCCAGCACCGTGCGGTCGGGGCCGCACGGCCACACGTGGACGTCGCCGCCGCCGGCGGGGGAGTTCAGCCCGCACGCCAGCAGCTCACGCCCGAACCCCCACTCGACGTCGGCGCCGTCGAGCGAGGCCATGGCCGGGAAGGCGATGTGCACGGCGAACGGGTCGGAGCGCTCGTAGCGGAGCTGCGCGGGAACGGCGCGGTCCTGCGGGGCCGAAACGATCAGCCGTGCCTGGACAGCCTGGTCGATGACACTGGACAACGCGTGCTCCCTTGCGGTCGGTGTGGGGTGGTGCTGCGGGTCCTTGCCTCTCTTGCATTCCTGTGAAGAGACGGTGGATCGATTACCTCAGTGCACACGATTCGAGCGTGACCTGTGTCACCACCCTTTGAAGATTGGAACATTTGACCCCTTACGCCTATGAACCTGAAGTAACGTCAGAATGTCGGCGATGGCGCTGATGCCGGGAGATGCCGGTAACGCCGATCACCTCGACCACCCTCACCACCGGCCACGGCCGCCCCTCCCGCGCGCACCGGCAGCACCGCCAGCACCTCCCATCCCCCGTCCCATGCCGGGCCGGCCGTCAGCGACCCGCCGATCGCGTCCGCGCGCTCGGTCAGACCCACCAGACCGAGCCCGCCACCGTCCTCGGGGCTCTGGTGCGCGGGGGGCGCCGTGCGGCGCGCGTCGGTGTGCGCGGAGTTGCGTACGGAAACGAAAAGGCGCCCGTCCGCGCCCCACAGCGCCACCCGCACGGCCGACGCGTCCGGACTGTGCTCGGCGACGTTGGTCAGGGCCTCGGCGACGATGCGGTGGACGGACGCGGCCAGTTCCGGGGCCGGTCCGGCGCGGAGGCCCGGGTCGACGCGCAGGGAGACGTGCCGCGCGCCCGGCTCCGTACGGCGGAAGTCGTCGACGAGTTCGGCGACGCGGTCGAGGCCGGGCGGCGGTTCGCGGTGGGGACGGTCCTGCTGGAGTACGCGCAGCAGCCGCCGCGCCGACGTCATCGCCTCGTCGCCCGCCTCCTCGATGTCGCGCAGCGAGGCGGCGACGCGCGCGTCCGCGGCGAGCGAACCGGTGGCCTTGGCCAACAGGGTCATGGCGGCGAGGCGATGGGAGACGAAGTCGTGCAGCTCGCCCGCCAGTTCCAGGCGTTCGGCCTCCCGCGCTGCGGCCACGGCCCGCGCGCGCTCGACGTCCCGGTGGCGCAGGCACAGCCCCAGCGCGGTGGACCCGGCCACGACCAGCGCGTACGCGACGACCGTGGCGCCCGGCACGTCGGCGCGGCGGACGGGCACCGCGAGCACGGCCGCCGCCAGCGCGATGCCCAGCGGTACGGCGGCCCGCACCGGCGTCCGCCACGCGACGAGTGTCAGCAGCACCAGCAGCGCCGCGCTCTCCGTCAGCCCCCACACGGGCAGGTGCCTCCCGGCGGTCAGCAGACAGCCGGTCACCGACGACGAGATCCCGATGGCCGCCACGGCCCGCGTGGTAAGCCGCGCCCACGGCAGCACGCACGCCGCGATCATCAGCCCCGCGCCCCACACCACCAGGTGCGCGTACGGGCCGCCCGCCTGCCCCACGTACGTGTCACCGCGGCCGAGCAGCCGCCCCTCGACCAGCCACAGCCCGCAGAGCCCGGCCATCAGCCGGCGCGGCCGCCGCCGGGTCCGGGGCGGCGGAGCCGGGTGGGTGACGGGGGCCGCGGGCAGGGAGAGCGGGGTCATGTCCCCACGCTAGGAGGCGGTACGGCCGTCGCGGATCGCCCGTACAGCCATCTCCGTACTGGCCGAAAGGATGAGAAAGATGAAACCTGGATGTTTTCAGGAGGGGTGGTCGGCTCCATGGACGGCCTCGCGCCGGTCGGCTAGCTTCCTCACCCATGAGGCGGACGGGGAAGACGCGGCGGGGGATTCGCGCGGGGCTCTGCGCGGTGGCGCTGGTGGTGACGGGGGTCGGGACCGGCGCGGCGCCGGCGCGGGGCGCGGCGCGGGAGGAGGTCCGAGAACCCTCCTGGGAGGTGAAGGACAGCGGCACCGACGCGCGGTTCCGGGGGCTCGCGGCCGTGAGCCGGTCCACCGCGTGGGTCGCCGGCACCAAGGGCACCGTCCTGCTCACCCGTGATGGCGGCCGCAGCTGGCGAAACGTCTCGCCACCGGGTGCCGCCGCGCTGGAGTTCCGGGACGTGGAGGCGTTCGACGCACGGCACGCGGTCGTCCTGGCCATCGGCGAGGGCGCGGCCTCACGAGTCCTCCGCACTGACGACGGCGGCGCCACCTGGAAAGAGACCTTCCGGAACGCCGATCCACGGGCCTTCTACGACTGCATGACCTTCTTCGACCCGCGCCACGGGCTCGCGCTGAGCGACCCGGTCGACGGCAAATACCGCCTCCTGGCGACCGGCGACGGCGGCCGCAGCTGGCGCGTGCTGCCCTCCACGGGCATGCCCGACGCGCTGCCCGGCGAGGCGGCGTTCGCCGCGAGCGGCCAGTGCCTGGTCAGCTCGGGCGGCCGCGACGCCTGGATCGCCACCGGCGGCGCGGCGGCCCCGGGCGCCTCCCGCGTCCTGCACTCCGCCGACCGCGGCCGCACCTGGACCGTCACCGGCACGCCCGTACCGGCCGGGGACCCCGCGCGCGGCGTCTTCGGGCTCGCCTTCCGCGACCGTACGCACGGGCTGGCCGTCGGCGGCGACTACCGCGCCGGGCAGGTCTCGGAGCGCGCCGCGGCAGTCTCCGGCGACGGCGGCGCCACCTGGACACCGGCCGCGAAGCCCCCGACCGCCTACCGCTCCGGCGTCGCCTGGCTGCCGCGCGGCCGCACCACGGCCCTGGCCGTCGGCCCGACCGGCAGCGACCTCACCACCGACGGCGGCCGCAGCTGGCGCGGGTTCGACACCGGCTCGTACGACACCGTCGACTGCGCACCCGACCGGGGCTGCTGGGCGGCGGGGGAGAAGGGACGGATCGCCCGGCTCGGCGTGCGGGCCGGGTCAGGAGGGTAGCTGCTGCCGGTAGTGCTCCAGGGCCGGGACCGTCTTCGTCGCGACGAACTCCGTGATCGCGTACTCGCACACCCCGGCCACGCTGAACGGGTCGCTCTGTGTGATCTCCTCGATCTTCGCGCGGTCGTCACCGACCGCGAGGATGATCCCGCCGTCGCGCGGCACCTTGCGGCCGGACGCGATGAAGACACCCGACGCGTAGTGGGCGTCCAGCCAGGCCACATGCTCGGCGAGGGCGGCGTCGATGCGCTCGATCGGCGCGATGTAGGTCAGCTCAAGTACGAACATGATCCACAGGCTACGCCGGTCACGTAGCGTGGGAGGCACTATGACGTACGCGACGACCGACACCCCGGGCGCCCTGCCGCCCGACTGGCCCACCACGGAAGCGGCGGCCCGGGCCGTCCAGGACGAGCTGCGGAGCCGGGTCACGCTCGACGAGCCGGGGCCGGTGCCGGGGGCCCCGCTGACCGTCGTGGGCGTGGACGTCGCCTACGACGACGAGCGGGACGTCGTCGCGGCCGCCGCCGTCGCGCTCGACGCCACCACCCTCGACCTGGTGGAGGAGGCGACGGCGCTCGGCCGGGTGGCCTTCCCGTACGTGCCCGGCCTGCTCGCCTTCCGCGAGATCCCCACGGTGCTCGCCGCGCTCGGGCGGCTGTCCGTCACCCCCGGCCTGGTCGTCTGCGACGGTTACGGCCTCGCGCACCCGCGCCGCTTCGGCCTGGCGAGCCACCTGGGGGTGCTCACGGGGCTGCCCACGATGGGGGTCGCGAAGAACCCCTTCACCTTCCGCTACGAACCGCCCGGCCCGTGCCGCGGGGACAGCTCGCCGCTGCTCGACGGCGACGAGGAGGTCGGCCGGGCCCTGCGCACGCGGGACGGCGTGAAGCCGGTCTTCGTCTCGGTCGGGCACCGGATGAGCCTCGACAACGCCTGTGCCTTCGCCCTGCGGCTGGCCCGCGACTTCCGGCTCCCGGAGACCACGCGGGCGGCGGACGCCCTGTGCCGCGAGGTCCTGCGGACGGCTTCTCGGTAGGCGGGCCGGTCGGACAGCCGGGCGGCCGGGCCGACGAGCCGGGCCGACCGACCAGCCGGGTGACCGACCAGCCGGGTGACCGACCAGCCGGGTGAGCGACCCATCGCCCGGCCCGGCCGGACCCGCCGGATCGGAGGGAGCGCGGGCCCGGAGGAGTAGGGTTCCGGCATCGGCCTGAATCGCTTGTTCCCACTGCACGCCATGCGCAAGCAAGAGGGGATTTCTCCAATATGTACTCACAGGACGCGATCTACAGCCGCCGCCCGAGTCGGGACGAGCTGACCGAGGAGATGCTCTCCGGGCTTCTCTGCATCGTCTGCCGCGCCGACTTCCGGGGCTCACCGGACAGGGTGGCGACGGTGGTCTCCTACCAAGGCGACCGGCAGTTGCTGGCCTGCGAAGGGGTGTGCGCGCGGATGGCCTGCGGGTCCGTCGCGGGCCTGGGCGAGACGCCTCTCCCCGAGGCCGAGCGTGTGGCCCGGCACAGCGCCGGGGGCTCGTGAGGCGCCCGTAGGTCCTCGGGCGCGGGGGCGAGTGCCGTCTTGACACCCGTCGGCCCCTCCGCCAGATTCGGCGCGAAGCGAGAGGCTGGAGGCTCGTGATGCGTCTGCCCGTTCCGCCCGCCGGCGTCGTTCCTCCGATGTGCACGCCGCTCACGGCCTCCGGCGACGTCGACACCCGTTCGCTCGGGTCGCTCGTCGAGCACCTCCTGGTGGCCGGCGCCGACGCCGTCTTCGTCCTCGGTACGAGCGGTGAAACCGCCTATCTGAGTGACGATCAGCGGGCCACCGCCCTCCGCGCGGCCGTCGAGGCCGTCGATGGGCGCGTGCCCGTCCTCGCCGGGGTCGTCGACATGACCACCGCCCGCGTCCTGGACCACGCCCGCACCGCGCGGGCGCTCGGCGCGGACGCGCTCGTGGCCACCGCGCCCTTCTACGCCGACACCCGCCCCGCCGAGACCGCCGATCACTTCCGCCGCGTCCGGGCCGGCGTCGACCTGCCGCTGATCGCCTACGACATCCCGTCCGCCGTCCACAGCAAGCTCGACCCCGCCACCCTCCTCGCCCTCGCGGAGGACGGCATCCTCGCCGGGCTGAAGGACAGCAGCGGTGACCTCGGCGCCCTGCGCCGGCTGCTCGTCGCGCTGCGCGCACGCGGCCTCCACCGCGCGTTCGGCGTACTGACCGGCTCCGAACTGACCGTCGACGCGGCGCTGCTGGCAGGCGCCCACGGCGTCGTACCGGGGCTCGGCAACGTCGACCCGGCCGGGTACGTACGGCTGTGCGCACACGCCCGCGCCGGCCGCTGGACCGAGGCGGCCGCCGAACAGGACCGGCTCGCCGCACTGTTCGCCCTCACGGAGGCGGGCGGGGCGACCGCCTCGGCGATCGGCGGCTACAAGGCGGCCCTGCACCTCCTCGGCGTCATCGAATCCCGCACCGCCGCCGCCCCCCGGACCCCGCTCGCGGACACCGCCGTCAGCTCCGTCCGCGCCCTCCTCGAACAGGCCGGCCTGCTGTGACCCGCGCCTGACGGACGTGCCGGGCGGCCGGGGCGACGGGGCGCGGACTAGCGTGTACGGACAGCCGCGCACCCGGCCGGACCCACCCGGCCGCACAGCCCCACGGAGGACCCATGGCAACCGTCTCAACTGCCCTCAAGGCCCGGGCGAGGATCCGGTCGTTCGCGCTCGGGCTGCCCGGCACCGTGGAGGAGTTCCCCTGGGAGGAGGACGCCGTCATCAAGGTCAACAAGAAGATCTTCGTCTTCCTGGGGGCCGAGGGGAACACCGAGACGCCCGGCATCAGCCTCAAGCTCAAGGACGAGGAGGCGCACGGCCACGCCCTCGCCGTGCCCGGCGCGGCGCCCACCGGGTACGGGCTGGGCCGGTCGGGCTGGGTGTCGATCCCGCTGACCGGCGAGAGCGCGCCGGTCGAGCTGCTCTGCGACTGGGTGGAGGAGAGCTACCGGACCATCGCGCCCAAGAAGCTCGTCGCGCAGCTCGACGCGGGCTGACGAGCGGATCGCCGCCCTGCCAAGTGCCGCCGTCCGGGCGGTGTTTTGCGCTCCCGGCCGGTGGACCGGGGGGCTTGTGAAAACTGGAACCCGTTCTTAACATCGCGAGTGTTACAGCACTTGTGTCATAAGGCCGCGAGGCCACGGGTCCCGGGACTGGATGGCGGTCTGCATGACAGAGGCAGGGAACGACCCACGCACCACCGGGAGAGCCGGCCCGCTGGCCGGAGTGCGCGTCGTCGAGCTCGCCGGGATCGGCCCCGGCCCGTTCGCGGCCATGCTCCTGGGGGACCTCGGCGCCGACGTCGTCCGCGTCGACCGGCCCGACGGCCCCGGGCTGCACATCGACCCCCGCCACGACCTCACCAACCGCAACAAGCGCTCGGTGGTCGTCGACCTCAAGTCCGCGTCCGGCCCGGCGACCGTCCTGGACCTCGCCGAGCGCGCCGACGTCCTCCTGGAGGGCTACCGCCCCGGCGTCGCCGAGCGCCTCGGCATCGGCCCCGACGCCTGCCTGGCCCGCAACCCCCGGCTCGTCTACGGCCGGATGACCGGCTGGGGGCAGGACGGCCCGCTCGCCCAGGCCGCCGGGCACGACCTGTCGTACATCGCCATCACCGGCGCCCTGGCGCTGACCGGCCCCGCCGACGGCCCGCCGTACGCCCCCGCCAACCTCCTCGGCGACTTCGCCGGCGGCTCCCTCTACCTCGTCATCGGCGTCCTCGCCGCCCTCCAGCACGCCCGCGCCTCCGGCACCGGCCAGGTCGTCGACGCCGCCATCGTCGACGGCACAGCCCACCTGACCGCCATGCTCCACGGCATGCTGGCGGCCGGCGCCTGGCAGGACCGGCGCGCCGCCAACCTCCTCGACGGCGGCTCGCCCTTCTACGGCACGTACGAGACCGCCGACGGCGGCCACATGGCGGTCGGCGCGCTGGAGAAGCGCTTCTACGCGGAGTTCCTGGACCGCCTCGGCCTGACGGACGAGGCACCGCCGCGCGAGGACCCCACCCGCTGGGACGACCTGCGCACCGCCATCGCCGCGCGCTTCAAGCGGCGCACCCGCGCCGAGTGGACGGCCGTCTTCGAGGGCTCGGACGCCTGCGTCGCCCCCGTGCTGTCGCTGCGCGAGGCCCCCGACCACCCGCACCTCGCCGCCCGCGCCACCTTCGTCGAGCACGGCGGCCTCACCCAGCCCGCCCCCGCCCCGCGCTTCTCCGCCACCCCCGGCGCCGTGCGCCGCCCGCCCGCACGGCCCGGCGCGGACACCGCCGAGGTGGCGCGCGACTGGGACGTCCGCGGTCTCGACCAGCCCGAGGAGGGCCCCCACCGATGAAGCGTCAGATCTTCACCGCCGACCACGAAGCCTTCCGCGAGACCGTCCGGACCTTCCTGGCCAAGGAGGTCGCACCCCACTACGAGCAGTGGGAACGCGACGGCATCGTCTCCCGCGACGCCTGGCTGGCGGCCGGCCGGCAGGGGCTCCTCGGGCTGACCGTCGACGAGGAGTACGGCGGCGGGGGCAACGACGACTTCCGCTACGGCGTCGTGCTCACCGAGGAGTTCACCCGCGCGGGCGCCGCCGGCCTCGCCATCGGGCTGCACAACGACATCATCGGCCCGTATCTCACCTCGCTCGCCACCGACGAGCAGAAGCGCCGCTGGCTGCCCGGCTTCTGCACGGGCGAGACCGTCACCGCCATCGCGATGACCGAGCCGGAGGCGGGCTCGGACCTCCAGTCCATCCGCACCTCGGCCGAGGACCGCGGCGACCACTGGCTGCTCAACGGCTCCAAGACCTTCATCTCCAACGGCATCCTCGCCGACCTCGTCATCGTCGTCGCGCGCACGACGCCCGAGGGCGGTGCCAAGGGCCTGAGCCTGTTCGTCGTCGAGCGCGGCATGGCGGGCTTCGAGCGCGGCCGCAACCTCGACAAGATCGGCCAGAAGGCGCAGGACACCGCCGAGCTGTTCTTCCACGACGTCCGCGTCCCCAAGGAGAACCTCCTCGGCGACCTCAACGGCGCCTTCGGCCACCTGATGACCAACCTCGCCCAGGAGCGCATGAACATCGCCGTCGCCGGCATCGCGGCGGCCGAGCACCTCCTGGAGCTCACCACGGCCTACGTCAAGGAGCGGGAGGCGTTCGGCCGGCCGCTCGCCAGGCTCCAGCACATCCGCTTCGAGATCGCCGAGATGGCCACCGAGTGCGCCGTCACCCGCGCCTTCCTCGACCGCTGCATCAGCGACCACACGGCCGGCGAGCTCGACGCCGTGCACGCCTCGATGGCCAAGTGGTGGGCGACCGAGCTGCAAAAACGCGTCGCCGACCGCTGTCTGCAACTCCACGGCGGCTACGGCTACATGACCGAGTACCGGGTCGCCAAGGCGTTCACCGACGGCCGGATCCAGACGATCTACGGCGGCACCACCGAGATCATGAAAGAGATCATCGGCCGCTCCCTGCTGTCCTGACCCGCCCATCCCCCCCGAAAGGCTTACGACCTTGAGCACCGAAGCGTATGTGTACGACGCGATCCGCACCCCGCGCGGCCGCGGCAAGGCCAATGGGGCGCTGCACGGCACCAAGCCCGTCGACCTCGTCGTCGGCCTGATCCACGAGATCCGGCGCCGCTTCCCGGACCTGGACCCCGCCGCGATCGACGACATCGTGCTCGGCGTCGTGAGCCCCGTCGGCGACCAGGGCTCCGACATCGCCAGGATCTCCGCCATCGCGGCCGGGCTCCCCGAGACCGTCGCGGGCGTCCAGGAGAACCGCTTCTGCGCCTCGGGTCTGGAGGCCGTCAACCTCGCCGCGGCGAAGGTCCGTTCCGGCTGGGAGGACCTGGTCCTGGCGGGCGGCGTCGAGTCGATGTCGCGGGTGCCCATGGGCTCCGACGGCGGCGCCTGGTTCAACGACCCGATGACCAACTTCGACGTCAACTTCGTGCCGCAGGGCATCGGCGCCGACCTCATCGCCACCCTCGGCGGCTTCTCCCGCCGCGACGTCGACACCTTCGCCGCACGCTCGCAGGAGCTGGCCGCCGCCGCGTGGAAGGAGGGCCGCTTCGACCGCTCCGTGGTGCCCGTGCGCGACCGCAACGGCCTGGTCGTCCTCGACCGCGACGAGCACCCCCGCCCCGGCACCACCGTCGAGACCCTCGGCACCCTCAAGCCCTCCTTCGCCGGGATCGGCGAGGCGGGCGGCTTCGACGCCGTCGCGCTCCAGCAGTACCACTGGGTCGAGAAGATCGACCACGTCCACCACGCCGGCAACTCCTCCGGGATCGTGGACGGCGCGGCGCTCGTCGCCATCGGCAACCGCGGGATCGGCGAGCGCTACGGGCTCACGCCCCGGGCCCGTATCGTCTCCGCCGCCGTCTCCGGCTCCGACCCCACCATCATGCTCACCGGCCCCGCCCCGGCCACCCGCAAGGCTCTCGCCAAGGCCGGGCTGACCATCGACGACATCGACCTGATCGAGATCAACGAGGCGTTCGCCGCCGTCGTGCTGCGCTTCGCCGAGGAGATGGGCGTCCCCCTGGAGAAGATCAACGTCAACGGTGGCGCGATCGCCCTGGGCCACCCGCTCGGCGCCACCGGCGCGATGCTGCTGGGCACGGTCATCGACGAACTGGAGCGGCAGGGCAAGCGCTACGGCCTGATCACCCTGTGCGTCGGCGGCGGCATGGGCGCCGCGACCGTCGTCGAGCGGCTCTGACGGCTCTCACCGCACACCCGTCAGACCGTCCGCATCCGCACCGCTGAACCCCCATGGAGACTTCGATATGAGCGAGAGCACCACCATCCGCTGGGAGCGGGACGCCGACGGCGTCGTCACCCTGACCCTCGACGACCCCGATCAGTCCGCCAACACCATGAACGCCGCGTTCAAGACCTCCCTCACCGCGGTCGCCGACCGCCTGGTGGCCGAGAAGGACTCCCTGCGCGGCATCATCGTCACCTCCGCCAAGAAGACCTTCTTCGCCGGCGGCGACCTGCGCGAGCTGATCGCGATCACCCCCGCCGACGCCCGGCAGGCGTTCGAGGGCGGCCTGGAGATCAAGCGCGACCTGCGCCGCATCGAGACCCTCGGCGTGCCCGTCGTCGCCGCCATCAACGGCGCGGCCCTCGGCGGCGGCTACGAGATCGCTCTCGCCTGCCACCACCGCGTCGCCCTCGACACCCCCGACACCCGGATCGGACTGCCCGAGGTCACCCTCGGCCTGCTCCCGGCCGGTGGCGGCGTCACCCGTACGGTCAGGCTCCTCGGCATCACCGACGCCCTGCTGAAGGTGCTGCTCCAGGGCACCCGGTACACCGCGCGGCGCGCCCTCGAAGCGGGCCTGGTCCACGAGGTCGCGGCCACCCGCGACGAACTCCTCGCCAAGGCCCGCGCCTTCATCGACGCCCACCCCGAGTCGGCCCAGCCCTGGGACGTCAAGGGCTACCGCATCCCCGGCGGCACCCCCGCCACCCCGCGCCTCGCCGCCGACCTGCCCGCCTATCCGGCCAATCTGCGCAAGCAGCTGGGCGGCGCCCCCTACCCGGCACCGCGCAACATCCTGGCCGCCGCCGTCGAGGGCTCGCAGGTCGACTTCGAGACCGCGCAGGTCATCGAGGCCCGCTACTTCACGGAGCTGGTCACCGGCCAGATCTCCAAGAACATGATCCAGGCGTTCTTCTTCGACCTCCAGGCCGTCAACGCCGGGGCCAGCCGCCCGGCCGGCATCGCGCCCCGCAAGGTCGCCAGGGCCGCCGTCCTGGGCGCGGGCATGATGGGCGCGGGCATCGCCTACGCCTGCGCCGAGGCCGGCATCGAGGTCGTCCTGAAGGACGTCTCCCTCGAAGCCGCCGAGAAGGGCAAGTCCTACTCCGCGGCCCTGCTGGCCAAGGCCGTCGCCAAGGGCCGTACGAGCGAGGCGGAGCGCGACGCCCTGCTCGCGCGGATCACGCCCACCGCCGACCCGCGCGACCTCGCGGGCTGCGACGCGGTCATCGAGGCCGTGTTCGAGGACCCCTCGCTCAAGCACAAGGTGTTCCAGGAGATCCAGCACGTCGTCGCCCCCGACGCCCTGCTGTGCTCCAACACCTCCACCCTGCCCATCACCCTGCTGGCCGAAGGTGTCGAGCGGCCGGCCGACTTCATCGGCCTGCATTTCTTCTCGCCCGTCGACAAGATGCCCCTCGTTGAGATCATCAAGGGGGAGGGGACCGGCGACGAGGCCCTGGCCCGCGCCTTCGACCTCGTACGGCAGATCCGCAAGACGCCCATCGTCGTCAACGACTCGCGCGGCTTCTTCACCTCGCGCGTCATCGGCCGGTTCATCAACGAGGGCGTGGCGATGGTCGGCGAGGGCGTCGACCCGGCCTCCGTCGAACAGGCCGCCGCCCAGGCCGGCTACCCGGCCAAGGTGCTGTCCCTGATGGACGAGCTGACGCTCACGCTGCCGCGCAGGATCCGCGAGGAGACCCGGCGCGCGGTCGAGGAGGCCGGCGGCACCTGGGAGGCGCACCCCGCCGACGCGGTCATCGACCGGATGGTGGAGGAGTTCGGGCGCACCGGCCGCGGCGGAGGCGCCGGCTTCTACGACTACGTGGACGGCAAGCGCGCCGGGCTGTGGCCGGGGCTGCGGGAGCACTTCGCCACGGACGGCGCCCCGGTGCCCTTCGAGGACATGAAGGAGCGGATGCTCTTCTCCGAGGCCCTGGACACCGTCCGCTGCCTGGAGGAAGGCGTCCTCACCTCGGTCGCCGACGCCAACATCGGCTCGATCCTCGGCATCGGCTTCCCCGGCTGGACGGGTGGCGCGCTGCAGTACATCAACGGCTACGAGGGCGGCCTGCCGGGCTTCGTCGCACGCGCCCGGGCCTTGCAGGCGGCCTACGGGGAGCGCTTCGCGCCGCCCGCCCTGCTCCTGGAGAAGGCCGGGAAGGGCGAGACGTTCCACTAGGGCGGACGGGTGGGCGCCGCGGTGGGCCCGGTCCTACCGCGGCGGCTCCTCCTGCGCGTACACCGCCCGCAGCTCGTGCTTCAGGGACCGCTGGAACGCCGTCACCAGGGCCTGCACCACCAGCGGCTGCATGTGCGCCGACAGCGACTTCATCGCCTCGACGTCGGGGGTGCCCACCTCGTCCTGGAAGAGCCGGGTGAGCTCCCGGGCCGTGGCGCGGGCGTGGTCCAGCAGGACCGTACGGGCGGCGAGGAGCGTCCGCGGCGCGATGGGGACGTCCAGCAGCCGCACCCCCAGATAGAGCAGCCCCGGGTCCACCCGGAAGGTGTCCGCGTCGTCGGGGTGGCGTTCGAGGACGTCCATGGCGGCGAGCCGGTCGATGTCCTCCTCGGTCAGGGCCCGGCCCGCCCGCCGCTCCAGCTGCGCCCACGTCGTCTCCTCCCGCTTGTCGGGCATCCAGGACGCGACCAGGGCGCGGTGGATGGCCAGGTCGTGCGGGCTCAGCCCGTCCGGCAGCTGCCGCAGATAGCGTTCGATGGCGGCGAGGGTGAGGCCCTGGTGCTGGAGCTCCTCGATCAGCGCCAGCCGGGAGAGGTGCTCGGGGCCGTAGCGCCCGACCCGGCGCGGGCCGATCTCCGGTGGCGGCAGCAGGCCGCGGGTGCTGTAGAAACGCACCGTGCGTACGGTCACGCCGGCGCGGGCGGCCAACTCGTCGACGGTCAGCTGCGATTCCCCGGTCTCCGTGGCCATCGGCGGCGCCTCGCTCTCTCTCCGCGTCCGTCGGGTTCAACAGTATTGCTGTACCACCATCGCTGTGAAACCCTCGCGGCGCGGCTCGCGCGCTCTCGGCCCCCGCGCTCTCCGGACGCGCTTGTCAGTGGTGGGTGTCACGCTGGATTCCCGCGACCGTTCCGCGACAGATCCGCGGTGTTCCGCAAAAGGGAGAGCGTCATGATCACGACCGATTTCGTTCCCGGCTCCCCGTGCTGGCTGGACCTCGGCGCGCCGGACGTGCCCGCCGCCGTCGACTTCTACGGATCGGTGTTCGACTGGAAGTTCGATTCCATGGGTGACGAGGCGCCCGACTACGGCGTCCTCCGGCTGAACGGCAAGACCGTGGCGGGCATCGGTCCGCTCACCGAGAAGGGCGCCCGCTCGGCCTGGATGATCTACTTCCGCACCACCGACGCGGACGCCACGGCGCAGGCCGTGGAGCGGGCGGGCGGCACCATCCGCCTGATCCCGATGGACGCGGACAGCGAGGGCCGACTGGCCCAGTTCACCGACCCTTCCGGGGGACAGTTCGCCGTCTGGCAGCCGGGGAACACCCAGGGGCTGGAGGTGACGGACGAGCCGGGCAGCCTGTGCTGGACCGAGCTCTATACGACGGACGCGGCCGGCGCGAAGGAGTTCTACGGCACGCTCTTCGGCTGGGACACCGAGGACATGCCCCTGCCGGGCGGCGGCGGCACGTATTCGCTGATCACACCCGCCGGCCTCGGCCAGGAGCGCATGCAGGGCGGCCTGATGCAGCTCCCGGCCGAAGACCTCACCCTGACCGGCGGCCGCCCCTACTGGCACCCGGTGTTCGCCTCCGCGAACTGCGACGTCACGGTGGACAAGGTCAGGAAGAGCGGCGGCACGGTCCAGATGGGACCGGAGGACGCGGAGGGCGTCGGACGGCTGGCGGTCTGCGTCGACCCCGCCGGCGCGGACTTCGTGGTGCTCACGCCCTCCGACTGACCGCCGCGCCCCGGTGGACGCAGGAGAGCCCGCCCCACCGCGGAGAGTGCGGTGGGACGGGCCCTGAGAGGCTCTCGCCGGGCTCCTGAGGGGCTCCTGACGGGCGGCGTCAGTGCCGGTGCGCGGCCTGCGACTCCTGGATCTTCTTCCAGGACTTCGGCTGCGCCGGTGCCTTGAGCGACTTGCCGGCCTTGCCGGTCTTCGCCGCGGGCGACGGCGGCGTGGTGGGCTTGGAGGTCGTGAAGAGCCAGGTGTCGAAGGTCTTGGCGAGCTTCTTGCCGGAGACCTTCTCGGCGAACTTCACGAAGTCCTGCACCGAGGCGTTGCCGAACTTGTTCTCGGTCGGCCACTGCTTGAGGATCTTGAAGAACGTCTCGTCGCCGACCGTGTTGCGCAGCACCTGAAGGGCGATGGCCCCACGGTTGTAGACGGCGCGGTCGAACTGCTTGTCCGCGCCCGGGTCGCCCGGCTTGACCTTCCAGAAGGAGTTGTCGGCCGGGACGGAGTTGTAGATGTAGTCGGCGAGCTCCTGGGCCGTGCCCTCGCCCTCCTTCTCCGACCACAGCCACTGCGCGTAGGTGGCGAAGCCCTCGTTGACCCAGATGTCCCGCCAGTCCTTCACGGACACGCTGTCGCCGAACCACTGGTGCGCGAGCTCGTGCACCACCAGGGAGACGTTCGCGCCGTTCGCGAAGCCGGAGGGGCTGTAGTACGGCCGGGTCTGGGTCTCCAGCGCGTAGCCCGTCTTCACGTTGGGCACATAGCCGCCGACCGCGTTGAAGGGGTACGGGCCGAAGACGTTGCTGCCCCAGTCGATGACCTCGGCGGAGCGCTCGACGCTGGCCTTGGCGGACGGCCCGTTCTCGCCGAGGTCCTTGCTGTAGGCGCTGAAGACCGGCAGGCCGCTCGCGGTGGTGTCGGTGGTGATGTCGAACTTGCCGACCGCCAGCGTGGTCAGGTAAGTGGCCTGCGGCTTGGTGGAGCGCCAGTTGTAGCGCGTCCAGCCGAGCTTGGAGGACTGCGAGGCCAGGACGCCGTTGCTGATCGCCTGGACGTCGTCCGGCACCGAGACCGACACGTCGTACGTGGCCTTGTCGGTCGGGTGGTCGTTGCTCGGGAACCACCAAGGCGCCGAGTCGGGCTCATTGGCCACGACCGCGCCGTCCGGGGTCTTCTGCCAGGCGGAGTAACCGTCGATCTTCACCTGCGAAGGGGTGCCGCTGTAGCGGACCACGACGCTGATCTGCTTGCCCTTTTCGAGCGGGCCGGACGGCGTGACCTCCAGCTCGTGCGCGCCGGTCTTCGCGAACGTCGCCTTCTTGCCGTTGACCAGCACCTCGCTCACATCGAGCGCGAAGTCGAGGTTGAAGCGGGACAGCGACTGCGTGGTGGTGGCCAGCAGGGTGGCGGTGCCCTCCAGCTTGTCCGACGTGGGCTGGTACTTCAGCCGCAGGTCGTAGTGGGAGACGTCGTAACCGCCGTTCCCGGACGTGGGGTAGTAGGAGTCTCCGACGCCCGGGGCGCCCGGGGTGGCGTCGGCCGCCGACGCGGGGATCGCCAGCAACAGGCAGGCCGCGGCCGCACTCGGAACGATGAGTCTGTGACGCACGAGTCACTCCAACTCGTAGAGGAGATCGATTACTCGAAGCCTATGTACTCACCCCCGACGGGGGAATGTCCATGGTGCATTCCGACATGTGATCGACATGTTCAGGTCATCAGCCGGGGAGCCGATCGCCTCATGAGGCTGCTCCGCCCCCCTTCTGCCCGGGAGTTGCCCCGCGCTACGGTCCGGCGGTGCGTACACGCCCGCGGGACACCCGCATATCCTGGATCACACTCGTACTGGCGGCGGTGGCCGCCCTGTTGACCGCGCTCCTCCCACCGGCCGCGACCGGCACGGCGAACGCCGCGTCCGTGAGCGGCGGAAGGGACGGGGAGAGCAGACCCGTCTATTCGTACGACCGCGCCGTGCGCGAGTCCGTATGGGTGGACACCGAGCTGGACGGCGACCGCGACGGCCGCTCCGACCGCGTCGCCGTCGACATCATCCGGCCGCGCGAGGCCGCCGAACAGGGCCGGCGCGTTCCGGTCATCATGGACGCCAGCCCGTACTACTCCTGTTGCGGCCGGGGCAACGAGAGCCAGAAGAAGACCTATGACGCGCAGGGCAACCCCGTGCAGTTCCCGCTGTACTACGACAACTACTTCGTACCGCGCGGCTACGCCGTCGTCCTGGTCGACCTCGCCGGAACCAATCGTTCCGACGGCTGTGTCGACGTCGGCGGCCGCTCCGACATCCAGTCCGCGAAGGCCGTCGTCGACTGGCTGAACGGCCGCGCCCGCGGCTACAGCACCCGCGCCGGCCAGGGCGCCGTCACGGCGGGCTGGACCACCGGGGCCGTCGGAATGATCGGCAAGAGCTACGACGGCACCGTCGCCAACGGCGTCGCCGCCACCGGCGTCGAGGGCCTCAAGACCATCGTGCCCATCGGTGCGATCAGCTCCTGGTACGACTACTACTTCGCCAAGGGCGCCGCCCTCTACGACGGCGGCCCCGACGGCCTGTCGAACCGCGTCGAGAGCTACGGGGCGCGCGGCCGCTGCCAGGCCGTCCAGCGCGAACTCGCCGAAGGCGCCCCGCGCAACGGCGACCGGACGCCGCTGTGGAACGACCGCGACTACGTACCGGACGCCGGCAAGGTGAACGCCAGTGTGTTCGTCGTCCACGGCATGCAGGACCTCAACGTCCGCACCAAGCACTTCGGCCAGTGGTGGGACGCGCTCGCCCAGCAGGGCGTCGAGCGCAAGATCTGGCTCTCCCAGACCGGCCACGTCGACCCCTTCGACTTCCGCCGCGAGACCTGGGTGCCCACCCTCCACCGCTGGTTCGACCACTACCTCCTCGGCTACGACAACGGCGTCGAGCGCGAGCCGATGGCCGACATCGAGCGCGCCCCCGACCAGTGGTCCACCGACCGCACCTGGCCGCCGAGCGGCACCCGCGACACGGCGCTGCGCCCGGCCGCCGGGCCCGCGGCGGGCGTCGGCACCCTGGGCCTCAAGCCCGCACCGCGCGGCACCACGGCCGCGTTCACGGACGACCCGAAGCTGAACGAGAGCGACTGGGCCGCCCACATCGACGAATCGACCCCCGGCAAGGCAGGCTTCACCACGCCACCGCTCACCCGCGACCTGCGGCTGTCCGGCTCCTCGACCGTGGACCTGACCGTCACCTCCTCCACGACCTCCGCCCACCTCTCCGCCGTCCTCGTCGACCTCGGACCCGCCACCATCCGCGACTACGCGGCGGCCGCCGAGGGCATCCGCACCCTCCCCGACCGCAGCTGCTGGGGGAGCGGCACCGCCGGTGACAGCGCCTGCTACAAGCGGACCGAGCCCGAACGGAAGCAGGTCGGCCACACCGTCTTCAGCCGCGGCTGGGCCGACCTCGGCCACTACGCCGAACCGGCCCCCGGCCGCGCCCTGACCCCCGGCAAGCCCTACACCATCAGCCTCGACCTCGCCGCCACCGACCACGTCGTACCGGCCGGTCACCGCCTGGCCCTCATCGTCGCCGGCACCGACGCCGGCCTCATCGAGCCCGCCTCCACCACCCCGCGGCTGACCGTCGACCTGCGCGGCACCTCGGCCCGGCTGCCGCTCGTCGGCGGCTACGCGGCCTTCGCCCGCGCCACCGCCGGCACCCACCGCCCCGCTCCCCGTACGGACGTCCCGCCGCACGGCATCCGCCCGCCCGCCCTCGACCACCTGCCCGCCGCCTGAACCCCTCCGGGTGCGGTCACCACGGTAGACAAGCGGTTCGGGACCGGCCGCTCCAGCGGTTAAAGTCGACGGGTTATGAGTGCCACTCTCGTCGCCAAGGACCTCGCCGCCGGACATGGCGACCGCACCCTCTTCTCCGGGCTCGACCTCGTCGTCGCGCCCGGAGAGGTCATCGGCCTCGTCGGCGCCAACGGCGCCGGCAAGTCGACCCTGCTGCGGTTGCTCGCCGGTCTGGACACCCCCGAGGAGGGTGCCCTCCGGCTCAGCCCGCCCACCGCCAACGTCGGCCACCTCCCGCAGGAGCCCGACCGGCGCGCGGGCGAGACCGTACGGGCCTTCCTCGCGCGCCGCACCGGCGTCGCCGAGGCCCAGGCCGCCCTCGACGCCGCCACCCAGGCCCTCGTCGACGGCGCGCCGGGCGCCGACGACGCCTACGCCCTCGGCCTCGACCGCTGGCTCGCCCTCGGCGGCGCCGACCTCGACGAACGCGCCGAGGAGGTCGCCGACTCCCTCGGCCTGACCGTCGGCCTCGACCGGCACATGACCAGCCTCTCCGGCGGCCAGGCCGCCCGCGCCGGGCTCGCCTCCCTGCTCCTCAGCCGTTACGACGTCTTCCTCCTCGACGAGCCCACCAACGACCTCGACCTCGACGGCCTCGCCCGCCTGGAA
The DNA here is from genome assembly GCF_055560115.1 of Streptomyces sp. NPDC023527. Classification (NCBI taxonomy): domain Bacteria; kingdom Bacillati; phylum Actinomycetota; class Actinomycetes; order Kitasatosporales; family Streptomycetaceae; genus Streptomyces; species Streptomyces sp. NPDC023527. Next base: position 156,150 of record NZ_JBVHJJ010000005.1, on the reverse strand, counting down.
TCCTTCGTCACCGGGCTGCGCGCCGGCACCGTCCTGGTCAGCCACGACCGCGAGTTCCTCACCCGCACCGTCGACAAGGTCCTCGAACTCGACCTCGCCCAGCAGCAGACCACCCTCTACGGCGGTGGTTACGCCGCCTATCTGGAGGAGCGCGAGACCGCCCGCCGGCACGCCCGCGAGGAGTACGAGGAGTACGCCGACACCCGCGCCTCCCTGGAGGCCCGCGCCCGCACCCAGCGGAACTGGATGGAGAAGGGCGTCCGCAACGCCCGTCGCAAGTCCACCGACAACGACAAGATCGGCCGCAAACTGCGTGCCGAGTCGACGGAGAAGCAGGCGGCCAAGGCCCGGCAGAGCGAGCGCCTCATCGAACGCCTGGAGGTGGTCGAGGAGCCCCGCAAGGAGTGGGAGCTGCGCATGGAGATCGCCGCCGCGCCGAGGTCCGGCGCGGTCGTGGCCACGCTGCGCGGCGCGGAGGTGCGCCGCGGCGACTTCGCCTTCGGGCCCGTCGACCTCCAGATCGACTGGGCCGACCGCGTCGCGATCACCGGTGCCAATGGCTCCGGCAAGTCCACGCTGCTCGCCGCCCTGCTCGGCCGGCTGCCGCTGGACGCGGGCGCGGCCTCGCTGGGCCCCGGCGTCGTGGTCGGCGAGGTCGACCAGGCCCGCGCGCTCTTCTTCGGCACGGAGCACCTCCTGGACGCCTTCGAGGCGGCGGTCCCCGAGATGGAGCCCGCGGAGGTCCGCACCCTGCTCGCCAAGTTCGGCCTCAAGGCCGCGCACGTACTGCGCCCGGCGATCACCCTCTCCCCGGGCGAACGCACCCGCGCCGCGCTCGCCCTCCTCCAGGCCCGAGGCGTCAACCTGCTCGTCCTGGACGAGCCCACCAACCACCTCGACCTGCCGGCCATCGAGCAGCTGGAATCCGCCCTCTCCTCGTACAACGGCACGCTGCTCCTGGTCACCCACGACCGCCGCATGCTCAGCGCGGTCGAGACCACGAGGCGCGTCGAGATCACGGCAGGCCGCCTCACGGAACGGTGAGCGCGCCGGGGTGCCTCTACGGACGGTTTCCCCGACGTCCGCCCGCGTCCCGGCGGTGAGCCCGGGCGGGCGCCCCGCCCGGCGCCACGGCGGGCAGGACACCGCCGGACCACGCGACGTGCCCGCGCGCCGCGGCGGCGGGGAAGTGGTCGCGCGGCAGCCCACCACCACGGCGAGGCGGTGGCCCGGTACCCGATTCCGCCGTGACGGCGGTCAGCCGCCGTGGCGTGGTCCGGCGGTGCCGAACGGCCCGGTTGGCCGGTCGGGGCGCCGCCATCCTCCGCTGCGACGGTGGCTGACCACCGCCGCGGCGGGAAGTGGTCGGCGGCAGCCCACACCGTGGTCCGGCGGTGCCGACCGGCCGGAGAGGCCCCGGTAGCGGGGCCCCGGGCACCCACCGTCGCCACGGCGGGAACCGTCCCCGTATTCCACCGGACCGCCCGGCAAGGGCTACCGCAGGCCCGCCCGGCGCAGTGCCTCCGCCATCGCGTCGTTGGCCGGTGCCGGCTGACGTGACGCCGCGGGCGGGCCGTCGCCCCGGCGGGGGCGTGGCGCGCCGCCCCGGCGGCCGGGGCCGCCCCGCTCCGCGCGCTCGCGGCCCGCACCGCCGCGCTCCGTACCGCCGCCGGACGGCGTCTCGTCCTCCAGCCTGAGCGTCAGCGAAATCCGCTTGCGCGGGATGTCGACGTCCATCACCTTCACCCGGACGATGTCGCCCGGCTTCACCACGTCCCGCGGGTCCTTCACGAACGTCTTCGACATCGCCGAGACGTGCACCAGGCCGTCCTGGTGAACGCCCACGTCCACGAAGGCCCCGAACGCGGCCACATTGGTGACGACACCCTCCAGCAGCATCCCCGGCGTCAGGTCGCCGATCTTCTCGACGCCCTCCTTGAAGGTCGCCGTCTTGAACGCGGGACGCGGATCGCGGCCGGGCTTCTCCAGCTCGCGCAGGATGTCCGTGACCGTCGGAAGACCGAAGGAGTCGTTGACGAAGTCCGCCGGGCGCAGCGAGCGCAGCACCGCCGTGTTGCCGATGAGCGCGCCGCCCGCCGACTTCATCATCGCCCGCACCACGGGATACGCCTCGGGGTGCACGCTGGACGCGTCCAGCGGGTCGTCGCCGCCGCGGATGCGGAGGAAGCCGGCGCACTGCTCGTACGCCTTCGGACCCAGCCGGGCCACGTCCTTCAGCGCCTTGCGGGACCGGAACGGTCCGTTGGAGTCGCGGTGGGCGACGATGTTCTCCGCGAGGCCCGAGCTGATGCCCGAGACCCGCGAGAGCAGCGGCGCGGACGCGGTGTTGACGTCGACACCGACGCCGTTGACACAGTCCTCCACCACCGCGTCGAGCGAGCGGGACAGCTTCACCTCGGACAGGTCGTGCTGATACTGGCCGACGCCGATCGACTTGGGGTCGATCTTGACCAGCTCGGCGAGCGGATCCTGGAGCCGCCGCGCGATGGACACCGCGCCGCGCAGGGAGACGTCCATGCCGGGCAGCTCCTGCGAGGCGAACGCGGAGGCGGAATAGACCGAGGCACCGGCCTCGGAGACCATCACCTTCGTCAGCTTCAGCTCCGGGTGGCGGGTCATCAGGTCCGCCGCGAGCTTGTCCGTCTCGCGGGAGGCCGTGCCGTTGCCGATGGAGATCAGCTCGACGTCGTGCTCACGGGCCAGCCGGGCCAGCGTCGCCAGCGAGGCGTCCCACTTCTGCTGGGGAACGTGCGGGTAGATCGTCTCGGTCGCGGCGACCTTGCCCGTGGCGTCGACGACGGCGACCTTCACGCCCGTACGGAAACCGGGGTCGAGCCCCATCGTGGCGCGGGTGCCGGCCGGCGCGGCGAGCAGCAGATCGCGGAGGTTCGCGGCGAAGACGCGGACCGCCTCGTCCTCGGCGGCCTGCCGCAGCCGCAGCCGCAGATCGATCCCGAGGTGGACGAGGACCCGCGTCCGCCAGGCCCAGCGCACGGTGTCGGCCAGCCACTTGTCGCCCGGCCGGCCCCGGTCGGCGATGCCGAAGCGACGGGCGATGGCCTGCTCGTACGCGCTCGGACCTTCCGCGGCCGACGGCTCCTCCGGCTCCAGGGTGAGGTCGAGGACCTCCTCCTTCTCACCGCGCAGCATGGCCAGCACACGGTGCGAGGGCAGCTCGGTGAAGGGCTCCGCGAAGGAGAAGTAGTCGGCGAACTTCGCGCCCGCCTCCTCCTTGCCCTCCCGGACCTTCGCCGCGACCCGGCCCCGCGTCCACATGCGCTCGCGCAGCTCGCCGATCAGATCGGCGTCCTCGCTGAACCGCTCGGTGAGGATCGCGCGGGCGCCGTCCAGCGCCGCGGCGGCGTCCGCGACGCCCTGGTCCGGGGAGACGAAGGCGGCCGCCGCGGCGAGCGGATCGACACCCGGATCGCCCAGCAGCCCGTCCGCCAGCGGCTCCAGCCCGGCCTCCCGGGCGATCTGCGCCTTGGTGCGCCGCTTGGGCTTGAAGGGCAGATAGATGTCCTCCAGCCGGGCCTTGGAGTCGGCGGCGCGGATCCGCCCCTCCAGCGCCGCGTCCAGCTTTCCCTGGGACCGCACGGACTCCAGGACCGCCGTCCGCCGGTCCTCCAGCTCCCGCAGATAGCGCAGCCGCTCTTCGAGCGTGCGCAACTGCGCGTCGTCGAGCATCTCGGTCGCTTCCTTGCGATAGCGCGCGATGAACGGCACGGTCGACCCGCTGTCGAGCAAGTCGACGGCCGCCTTCACCTGTCGCTCCCGCACGCCGAGCTCCTCGGCGATCCTGCCTTCGATCGACGCACCAGATGCCGTCACGATCACGCTCCGCTTCCTCTTCGACCTGCGGTCTGCATTGTGGCAGGTGCGGCCGGGATCGCCGTGGACGGCCGTCTCACCCGGGCGGCCCTCTCACGAGGACGCCCCTCGCTTGAGGGACGCGCTCGCGAACCCCAGCACCACACCCACGGCTATGAGCACGATGTTCGTGTAGATCTCATAGCCGCCCGGACTCAGGAACCGCAGGAACCCGAACAGGCGGAACCCGCCGAACCACTCGTGCAGCAGCCCGTTGATGCCACCGACGGTCAGGACGAAACCGAGAAACCCGAGCAGACTCTTCATGCTTCGAGGCTAGAGAGCGCGGGTCGGCCCCGTAATCCACCTTTGGGAGCCGGTCCGCCGACCAAAGTATGAGCGCGGATCGCCGAGAGGCTCAGCCCTTGCCGAAGAGGTCCGCCGGGAACGCGCCCGCCTCCAGCGCCGCCGTCGTGAAGCCGGTGGCCAGCTCGGTGAGCCGTGCGACGCCCGCGGCCCCCAGGTGCTCGTACGGCGCGGTGTCCAGGCGGTCCGTCTCGTTCTCCAGCTCCTTGCGCAGCTCGGTGCCCGCTTCCGTCAGCTCCCCGTCCGCGTCCAGCAGCCCCCGCTCCCGCAGCCGGTCCTTCCCCGCGCCGAGCTCCTCCTCACTCCAGCCGCGCGTGGCGAGCAGCCACTTCGTGGTGAAGCCGCGCCCGCTCGCCTGGTGGCTGATGAGCGCCTCCAACGGGTCGAGCCCGGCGTCCACCAGGACCATCAGGTGGCCGTCGCCGCGGTGTTCGCGCAGCAGCGTGGCGCCGTGCCAGAAAGCCAGGTGCGGCGCCTCGGGCACGGGCAGGTCGGCGTGCGCGGCGTAGAGGGGGCGCGCGGCGCGGGTGCACGCCTCGGCGGCGCGCAGGGCGAGCTCGGCGGCCTCGGCCATCTCCGGGGAGTCGACGGTCTTGTCGCCGAGCAGCCGGCGCAGGGTGGCGTCGCAGGCGCGCAGCCGGGCGTCGAGGACCTCCTGCGGGGAGGCGACGTCCCAGGCGGCCGGGATGTGCCGGGCCACCAGCTCGTGCTTGAAGTTGAAGAACGTCGCGGTGACCGTGCCCGCGCCGACCCGGCCCAACGCGGCCGCCCGCGTGGCGAAATAGGCGGCGCTGCGGTCCTCGAGACCGAGCCTCGCCAGCTCCTGGCGGTAGTCGGGGGAGAAGTACAGCGTCGAGTGCAGGGGGTTGATGACGTTGTGGCAGCGGCGTCCGGCGCGCGGAGGGAGAGTGGTCATACCCGCACGCTACCGACTGGTCGGTACGGCGGGGAAGGGGGTGGGTGGTAGCCCGGACAAGGAGCGAACCGATGGCAGGAAAGGTGGGATTCCTGTCATTGCGGCCATGGGCGGAGGCGACCAGCATGGTGGCCATGACGCACCGCCGCACCGTGCTGATCATCCTTTACGAGGGTGTCCAGAGCCTCGATGTCACCGGCCCGCTCGAAGTCTTCGCCGACGCGGCCAACGCCGGAGCCCCGGACGCCTATCAGGTGCGCACCGCCACCCTCGACGGCGAGCCCGTCCGCACCAGCAGCGGCCTGCGCCTGATGCCCGACGCGGCGCTCGACGACACGACCGCCACCCCGCACACCCTCCTCGTCCCGGGCGGCAACAGCACCCACCGCCCCGACCCCCGGCTCGTCGCCTGGCTGCGCGAGCACGCGCCGCGCGCCGAGCGGGTGGTCTCCGTGTGCACCGGATCGTTCCTGCTCGCCGAGGCCGGCCTGCTCGACGGCCGCCGCGCCACCACCCACTGGGCGTTCTGCGCCTCGCTCGCCGCGCGGTTCCCCACCGTACGGGTCGAACCGGAGCCCATCTACGTACGCGACGGCCGCATCGCCACGTCCGCCGGCGTCACCGCGGGCATCGACCTCGCGCTCGCCCTGGTCGAGGAGGACCTGGGCCGGGAACCGGCCCTCACCATCGCCCGCCACCTCGTCGTCTTCCTGCGCCGGCCCGGCAACCAGGCCCAGTTCAGCACCCAGCTAGCGGCCCAGACCGCACAGCGCCCACCGCTGCGCGACGTCCAGCACTGGATCGCCCAGAACCCCGGCGCGGACCTGTCCGTGGAGGCCCTCGCGTCCCGCGCGAACCTCTCGCCCCGGCACTTCGCCCGCGCCTTCCTCGGCGAGGTCGGCATGACGCCGGGCCGCTACGTCGACCGCGTCCGGGTGGAGGCCGCGCGCCGGCTGCTGGAGGACACCACCGACAGCGTCGAGGGGATCTCCCGCACCTGCGGTTACGGAACCCCGGAGGCCATGCGCCGCGCGTTCGTCCGCGCCCTTGACGTCGCGCCCACCGAGTACCGCCGCCGCTTCCATCCCTTGCCCCTGCCCACCGCCTGACCGCCTCACCACCGCCCGACCGCCGGCCCCGCACCGCCGACCATTCTCAGGGACCACCATGCAGATCGCCGTCCTGCTCTACCCCGGGTTCACCGCCCTCGACGCCATCGGCCCCTTCGACACGCTCAGCCCCCTGCCCGGCGCCGAGACGGTGCTGGTCGCCGAGCGCCCCGGCCCCGTACGCAACGAGACCGGCAACCTCGCGCTCGTCGCGGACGCCTCCCTCGACGAGGTCACCCGCCCCGACATCGTCGTCGTCCCCGGCGGTGCCGACACCAGCGGCCCCAGGCGGCCGGGGCCCCTCCAGGAGTGGCTCAGGGCCGTGGACCGGGTGACGACATGGACCACCTCCGTCTGCACCGGCTCGCTGATCCTCGCCTCCGCCGGCCTGCTCGCGGGCCGCCGCGCCACCTGCCACTGGCTGGCCCTGGAAGAACTCGCCTCCCACGGCGTCGAACCGACGGGCGAGCGGGTCGTCACCGACGGCAAGTACGTCACCGCCGCCGGGGTGTCCTCGGGCATCGACATGGGGCTCACCCTCGCGGGCCGGATCGCCGGTGACCGGACCGCGCAGTCCATCCAGCTGCTCATCGAGTACGACCCGCAGCCGCCCTACGACGCGGGCTCCCCGCGGAAGGCTCCCGCCGACCTCGTCGCCGAATGGCGGAGGAAGACCCTGGTCTGAGCGGGCCCCGGGCGAGGTCCGGTACGGGGGTCCGGACCTTGCCGGGGACTAAAATGGGCCATGTCTCTGGGAGGCGTCATGGCATTCGTACAGCTTGTGGACTGCAAGACCCGTAGATACGACGACATGAACCGTCTGATGGACCAGTGGCTCGAACTGACCGAGGGCAAGCGCACCGCCACCCATTCGGTCATCGCCCGGGACCGCTCCGACAGCGACCACTATGTGGAGATCATCGAGTTCCCCTCGTACGAGGAGGCCATGAAGAACTCGAATCTGCCGGAGACGAACCGCGTCTTCGAGGAAATGGTGGCCCTCTGCGACGGCATGCCCACCTTCACCGACCTCGAAGTGCTCCGCGACGAGCAGGTCGACAAGGCCACGGCCCGCCGGTTCTTCGAGGAGGTCGCCGAAGGGGGCGACCTCGACCTGATCGACGAGCTGCTCACCGAGGACTACCGCGACCACGACGTCGGCAAGGAGAAGGGCACCGTCGTCGGACACGCGGCCATGAAGGAGGACGTCGCGGCCTGGCGCACGGGGTTCGACTTCTCCTTCGCGCTCCACGACCAGCTGGCCGAGGGCGACCGCGTCGTCAACCACTGGTCCTGGCGGGGCACCCACCACGGCCATTTCATGGGCATCGCGCCCACCGGCCGACAGGTGGAGATGGAAGGCGTGACCATCTTCCGCTGCCACGAGGGCAGGATCCAGGAGGGCTGGTGGATCTACAACATGCTGAGCGTGCTGCGCGGACTCGGCGCGGTCCGGCTGTAGACCAGGTGGTACAGCTGGAATCCAGCTGTACCACGCGACGGAAGGCGGGCGTCAGGCCGCGCCCGCCTGGGCCTTGACGTGGCCGATCACTTCTTCCCACTTCTCCGTCGGCGAGAAGTCCAGCAGTACGCTGTCCTCCAGCGCCTCGGGGGCGTGGCCCGGCGCGAGATAACACGCCTGCCCCGCCTCGTAGATGTCCGCGCCCTGCTTCGTCCGGACCTTCAGCCGGCCCGAGAGCAGGTAACCCCAGTGCGGGCACTGGCACAGATCGTCGGGCAGGCCCTTGAGCGCCGGACCGAGGTCGGTGCCCTGGGCGAACTGCAGGAAGGCGACGGACATGCCACCGCCTATCTCCTTCGCGCGCACCTCCACGCCATCGCCCTCGAAGGTGACGGGTGCGTCCTTTTGAGTCGTTCCGGTCATGACAGCTCCTTGAGCGAACGGATCGTCTCTCCTTCCACCTTCCTCCTCTCCGCCCCCGCTGTCCTGCCGGGCCGGACGATCACCGGACCGTCCACGCGAACCGCGGCTCCCTGCGCTCCAGAAAGGCCGCGACCCCCTCTGCGGTGTCGCCGCTGCCGCGCGCCTGCTCCGCCCAGTGGGCGAGCCGGTCCGCGGCCACCGGGCCGGCGGCGAACTCCTTGGCCGCCGCCTGCGTGAGCTGCGACCGGGAGGCGAGCACCCGGGCGAACTCCGCCACCCGCTTGTCCAGCGCGTCCGCCGGCCACACCTCGTCCACCAGGCCCGTGCGCAGCGCCCGCTCGGCGTCGATCAACTCGGCCGAGAACAGCAAGTACTTGGCCGCCGACGGGCCGATCAGGTCGACGAGGCGCCGGGTGGACGACGCCCCGTAGACGATGCCCAGCCGCGCGGGCGTCACCCCGAACGACGCGTCCTCGGCGGCGAACCGCAGATCGCAGGCGGCGGCGAGCTGGCAGCCACCGCCCACGCAGTGACCGCGCACGGCCGCGATCGTCGGCTTGGGAAAGGCGGCGAGGGCCTCCTCGGCCGCGATCGCCAGATCCCGGGAGGTCTCCGCGCCGTCGGTGAGCGAGGAGATGTCCGCGCCCGCGCAGAACGTGCCGCCCTCCCCGGTCAGGACGAGCACCCGGACCGCCGGATCCGCGGCACAGCGCTCCAGCAGCGGCGGCAGCGCCCGCCACATGTCCGTGGTCATGGCATTGCGCTTGGCGGAATGGGCAATACGGATGGTCGCGGTGGCGTCGGTGAGGTCCAGATGCAGTGCGGGCTCCATGGCCGGATGCTATCCGGGGCGGGTTTCCATGATCCGCCCTACGATCGAACGGGGGGCGCGACGAGGAGGCGCTCATGACCAGGGGCAAGGCGCGGGAACGGTCGGCGCGGGGCACGACCCGGCCGGGGTCGGCGCACGGCCGCAGGCTCAGCCGCGGTTTCGGCGTGCTGGCGCTGCTCGGCGCGGTCCTGGTGCTCGCGGGGCTGGTCGGGCTCGCCTACGCCGGATTCGCGACGCTCACCACGATGATCCTCTTCGGCTGGCTGCTGCTGATCGGCGGGCTCGTCGGCCTGCTGCACGCGGTCCAGTCGAGGGACACCAACTTCTTCTGGCTCGGCGTGGTGGTCGCGGCGCTCAACATGGCCGCCGGTGTGGTGGTGATCCGCCGGCCCGAGGGCGCCGCCGAGGCCCTGACGATGTTCGCGGCCCTGCTCTTCCTCACCGGTGGCGTCTTCCGGCTGGTGGGCAGCCTGGTGGTGCGCGGCCCGCAGTTCGGCTGGACGCTGGTGCAGGGTGCGTTCGGGCTGCTGCTGGGCATCCTCGTCCTGGGCGACTGGCCGCACAGCAGCCTCTACGTCATCGGCACGTTCATCTCCCTCGCCCTGCTCTTCGACGGGCTCGGTCTGATCGCGCTGGGTGTCGGAGGCAGGCAGGTCGTCGGCATGCTGACGGAGGATGATATTCCAGCCCGTTCAGCGAACAACGAACAGGGCGGCCAGGAACAGTCGCGTGAGTGACCGTGGCATACGCACGCGATCAAATACCGTCGATAGGCGCTGACTTCTGTTCAGCTTGCCGGTGCGGACCCTCACGTTCCCAACACTCAAGGGTGCGGTCGACCAGGGTGAGGGGTTGGTATCGGACATGGACATCCTCGGGAGCGTTCCGCCCGAACCCGGGCAGGCCCCGCCCGCCCGCAGACCGATCGAGTTCGACGGTGCCTGGCGGTTCACGGCTCCCGCGCTCGACTCCTCCGTACCCCAGGCCCGACACGCGGTCCGCGACCTGCTCCGGCACCAGCGGGTGGCCCTGCGCGACGACCTGCTGCACGGGCTGCTGCTGATCGTCTCCGAACTGGTCACCAATGCCGTCCGGCACGCGGCCCTGCTCTCGCCGGAGGTCTCCGTGGAGGTCTCCCTCGGCCCGGAGTGGGTGCGGGTGGCCGTCGAGGACGACCACCCCTACCGTCCCAAGCCCCTGGAGGCGGGCGAGGACCAGATCGGCGGCCGGGGGCTGCTGCTGGTCAAGGCCATCTCGGACGAGGCCGGCGGCCTGTGCGACGTGGAGCACACCGCCGGTGGCGGCAAGGTGGTCTGGGCCGCCCTGCCGCTCGGTACGTCCCGTACGGGTGCCCGGCCGGCCGGCCCTACCAGCCCGCCGCGTCCCCGGTGATCTCCCGCACCACGGGCCGGGCGGTGTCCAGCACGTCCATGAACCACGCCGAGAAGGCGAACTTCTCCCGCAGCGCGTCGAGCTCGGCCGGGGTCACGAAGGCCGTCTCCTCGATCTCCTCCGGGTTCGGGCGCAGCTCGGCCCCGACCGTCCCGACGAAGAGGTGGTTGTACTCCTGCTCGACCAGGCCCGAGGCCGGATCGGGGTGGTTGTAGCGCACCGTGCCGGCCTCGCGCATCAGCGTGGGCGCGGCCCCCAGCTCCTCACCCGTGCGACGGGCGGCCGCGACGAAGGGCGGCTCGCCCGGATAGGGGTGGCCGCAGCAGGTGTTCGACCAGACGCCGGGGGAGTGGTACTTCCCCAGCGCCCGGCGCTGCAGCAGCAGCCTGCCGCTGTCGTCGAAGAGGAAGACCGAGAAGGCCCGGTGCAGCTTGCCGGGGGCGATGTGGGCGGAGAGCTTCTCGGCGGTGCCGATGGTTCTGCCGGTCTCGTCGACCAGTTCCAGCATGATCGGTTCGGCTGTGCCGCCGGAGTCGGGGACCGCCGCGTCGTCGGTGGTGAGGCCCTTGGCTGGTGTGATCGGCATTGACCATCCTCGTTGTCGGTCGTCGACCTTCAAGTCTGCCGTACGGGCGTCCGGCGTCAATGACAGAGTCGCGCCTCGTGCTGCGCATGGCCACCGGGCTCCAGCTGGAAGGTGCAGTGCTCCACATCGAAGTGCTCGCCGAGGCAGCCCTGCAGGTCGTGGAGCATTTTCTCGTGTCCCACCGAGTCCAGCGCGGCATGATCGACGACCACATGGGCCGACAGCACCGGCATTCCGGATGTGATCGTCCACACATGGAGGTCGTGCAGATCCTCCACGCCGGGCAGCGCCATGATGTGTGACCGGATCTCGTCTATGTCGACATTCTTCGGCGCCGCCTCCAGCAGGATGTCCAGCGCCTCCCGCAGCAGCTTGAAGGTCCGCGGCACGATCATCAGCCCGATCACCAGCGAGGCCACCGGGTCCGCCTGGGTCCAGCCCGTGGCCATGATCACCAGGGCCGAGACCACCACCGCCAGCGAGCCGAGCGCGTCCGAGAGAACCTCCAGGAACGCCCCGCGCACATTGAGGCTCTCCTTCTGGCCGCGCATCAGCAGCCCCAGGGAGATCAGATTGGCGACCACGCCGACCAGACCGAAAACCACCGTCGTGCCGCCCGGCACCTCGGTGGGGTTCGCCAGCCGGTCGATCGCCTCGACGAGGATGAAGCCGCCCACGCCCAGCAGCAGCAGACAGTTCAGCAGCGCCGCCAGGATCTCGGCGCGCGCGTAGCCGTACGTACGACGACCGCTGGACGGTTTGTTGGCGAAGTGGATCGCCACCAGCGCCATGCCCACCCCGACGGCGTCCGTCGCCATGTGCCCGGCGTCCGCGAGCAGCGCCAGCGAACCGGTCAGCGCGCTGCCCACGATCTCCGCCACCAGCACGGTGAGGGTGATCCCCAGGGCGATCCGCAACCGCCCCCGGTAGGCGGCGGCAGCGGTACCGCTCGAACCCGGCGGCGGCCCCCCGTGCGAGTGGCCGTGGTCGTGCCCTGCGCCCATGAATGCCGCCTCCCGTACGTGCCCCCTCGGCCGGCGGATGCCTGCCGAGGACCCAGTGAACTACGGGTGGGGGGTATCGGGCAACGCGGCACTGAACACCGTTGTCATATGCTCTGACCTGCGGCGATGCCCACCGCGCTGATCAGCGACGACGTGCTTCGGGGTGGTGGTGGCACCACCCCTCCCAGGCCGAAGTGACCATGCCGCGCACGTCGTGCGCCGGGCTCCAGCCCAACTCCTTCGCGATCCGTTCGTTCGACGCCACGACACGCGCCGGATCACCCGGACGGCGTGGCTCGACGACGGGCGCGGGCTCGTGGTGCCCGGTGATCTCGGCGATCAGGTCCGCCATCTCGCGGACCGACACGCCCTGCCCGGTGCCGACGTTCAGCGTCAGATCGCCCGCGCCGGGCCGCTCGGCGAGCCGGCGCGCGGCCGCCAGGTGCGCGGTGGCCAGGTCCTCGATGTGGATGTAGTCCCGCACGCAGGTGCCGTCGGGGGTGGCGTAGTCGTCCCCGAAGACGCGCGGGCTCTCACCGCGCGTCAGCCGGTCGAACATCATCGGGATGATGTTGTAGACCCCGGTGTCGGCCAGCGCCGGCGCCGCGGCCCCCGCCACATTGAAGTAGCGCAGACAGGCCGTGGAGATCCCGTACGCGGCGCCGGTGGCGCGAACCAGCCACTCACCGGCCAGCTTCGTCTCGCCGTACGGGTTCATCGGCAGGCACGGGGTGTCCTCCGTGACCAGATCGACGTCCGGCATGCCGTAGACCGCGGCCGAGGAGGAGAAGACGAAGCTCCCGATCCCCGCGGCGACGACCGCCTCCAGCAGGACCGTCAGGCCGTGCACGTTCTCCCGGTAGTAGAGCAGCGGCTTCTCGACCGACTCCCCGACCTGCTTCTTCGCCGCCAGATGCACCACGCCCGTGACGCCCAGCTCGGCGAACGTACGGTCGAGCAGCTCGCGGTCCCGGACCGAGCCGCGCACGAGCGGGCACTCCTTCGGCAGCCTCCCGGCCACGCCGCTGGACAGGTCGTCCAGCACGGCGACCCGCTCCCCGGCGTCCACCATCGCCCGCGCCACATGCGCCCCGATGTATCCGGCCCCACCTGTGATCAGCCACGTCATGACGGCACCCTAATCCAGCCGACGTAAGGGCTCCGTTCCGTTCACTCCCATACGCCCGGAAGTGCGCCCGGAACGGTGCCCGGAACCTCCCGGGGGGCCCGTGCGTCCTGTCAGTGACGGGAAGCGGGGGTGCACGTGCGGTGAACGGCGCCTTCCGGTGATCCGATAGCCTCTGCCGACGTGTCCGCACGCCGCCCGCCGTCGAGGCCGGGGCGTGCCACCACGCCCGCTGCCCGGACGCCCCGCGGACCCGAGGCGGCCGCATCCGCTTCCAAGGAGTGAGTTCGTCTGTCGACCGCCATCGTCACCGGTACGCCGCCCGTCGGCTCCTCCCTGGAGGGCGACCTGCGGTCCCTGGGCTTCGACGTGCGGGTGGCGGCCGACGCCACCGCCACCGCGACGGCCCTGGCCGCCGTGCCCGCGGCCGAGCGGGTCGCGCTCGTCGACGCCCGCTTCGTCGGCCACCTCCACGCCCTGCGGCTGGCCCTCACCGACCCGCGCTTCCCCGCGGCCGCCGTCGAGGGGGCGCTCACGGCGCAGCCCGAGGCGCGCGGTGCCCTGACGCGCGCGGTCACCGCGGTGACGGCCGGCGGCCGGACGCCGGACGCCACGGCGCCCGGAGCCCCCGCGAGCCTGCCGGACGCCCTCGGCGTGGCGCTGGAGGCCGACGGCGTCGCCCCGCACCGCCCCGACCTGGGCGTGCTCGTCGCCGCCGTGCCCGACGACCCCGAGGCCCGCGCCAAGACGCGGGCCGAGGTCGAGGCCGTCGACGACGAGGCCGTACGGCTGCGCACCGCCGTGAAGTCCCGCGACGGGTTCTTCACCACCTTCTTCATCAGCCCGTACTCCCGCTACCTCGCCCGCTGGTGCGCCCGCCGGGGCCTCACCCCCAACCAGGTGACCACCGCCTCACTGCTCACCGCGCTGATCGCGGCCGGCTGCGCGGCGACCGGCACCCGGCCCGGCTTCGTCGCGGCCGGCGCGCTGCTGCTCTTCTCCTTCGTGCTGGACTGCACCGACGGGCAGCTCGCCCGTTACTCCCTGCAGTACTCCACGCTCGGCGCCTGGCTCGACGCGACCTTCGACCGCGCCAAGGAGTACGCCTACTACGCGGGCCTCGCCATCGGCGCGGCCCACGGCGGCGGACACGATGACGTCTGGGCGCTCGCGCTCGGCGCGATGGTCCTCCAGACCTGTCGGCACGTCGTCGACTTCTCCTTCAACGAGGCGAACCACGACGCCGCGGCCAATACGAGCCCCACCGCCGCCCTCTCCGACCGGCTCGACAGCGTCGGCTGGACCGTCTGGGTCCGCCGCATGATCGTGCTGCCCATCGGCGAGCGCTGGGCGATGATCGCCGTCCTCACCGCGCTCACCACGCCCCGCATCGTCTTCTACGCGCTGCTCGTCGGCTGCGCGCTGGCCGCCTGCTACACCACCGCCGGCCGCGTCCTGCGCTCCCTGACGCGCAAGGCCCGCCGCACCGACCGCGCCGCCCGGGCGCTGGCCGACCTCGCCGACTCGGGGCCGATCGCGGAGACCGTGAGCCGGACCCTGGGCCACGCGGTGCCCGCGAGCTCCTACAGCGCCCCCTTCTGGGCCCTGCTGGCCGCCGCCTCGCTGCTCGTGGGCCCGCTCCTCGCGGACAACGGCGGCACCTGGCGGTCCGTCCTCCAGGCCGGCGTGTACGCCGTCTTCGCCGGTGTGGCCGTCGCACAGCCCCTCAAGGGCCCCCTCGACTGGCTCGTGCCCCCGCTCTTCCGCGCGGCCGAGTACGGCATCATCCTCACCCTCGCCGCGCGCTCCGGGGTGGACGGCGCCCTTCCTGCGGCTTTCGGCCTGGTGGCCGCGGTCGCCTACCATCACTACGACACGGTGTACCGCATCCGCGGCGGCACCGGCGCGCCCCCGCACTGGCTGGTGCGGGCGATCGGCGGACACGAGGGACGGGTCCTGGCGGTCACGACCGCCGCCGCCCTGTGGCATGACCAAGGTTTCACCATCGCGCTGACGGTCCTCGCGGCCGCCCTCGCGATCGCGGTGCTCATCGAGAGCATCCGCTTCTGGGTGTCCTCCGGGGCGCCCGCAGTACACGACGAAACAGGAGAACCCGCATGATCGGCCTCGTGCTGGCCGCCGGCGCCGGACGGCGTCTGCGTCCCTACACCGACACTCTGCCCAAGGCCCTGGTGCCGGTGGACGGTGACACCACCATCCTCGACCTCACCCTGGCCAACTTCGCCGAGATCGGTCTGACCGAGGTCGCGATCATCGTGGGCTACCGCAAGGAGGCCGTGTACGCGCGCAAGGAGGCCCTCGAGGCCAAGTACGGCCTGCGCATCACGCTGATCGACAACGACAAGGCCGAGGAGTGGAACAACGCCTACTCCCTGTGGTGCGGTCGTGACGCGCTCAAGCACGATGTGATCCTCGCCAACGGCGACACCGTGCACCCGGTCTCCGTCGAGAAGACCCTGCTCGCCGCCCGCGGCAACGGCCAGAAGATCATCCTCGCCCTCGACACGGTGAAGCAGCTCGCCGACGAGGAGATGAAGGTCGTCGTGGACCCCGACAAGGGCGTCCAGCGCATCACCAAGCTGATGGACCCGGCCGAGGCCACCGGTGAGTACATCGGTGTCACCCTGATCGAGGGCGAGGCCGCCGCCGACCTGGCGGACGCCCTCAAGGTCACCTTCGAGCGCGACCCCGACCTCTACTACGAGGACGGCTACCAGGAGCTCGTCAACCGCGGCTTCAAGATCGACGTGGCGCCCATCGGCGATGTCCAGTGGGTCGAGATCGACAACCACGACGACCTCGCCAAGGGCCGGGGGATCGCGTGCCAGTACTGACGAGGCTCATCCCCTCGCCGGTCGTCGTCGACATCCGGGCCGGAGCGCTGGACGATCTGGCGAAGATCCTCGCCGATCAGCGGATCTCCAGCTCCGGCAAGCTGGCCGTCGCCATCAGCGGCGGCTCCGGGGCGGTGCTGCGCGAGCGGCTCGCCCCGGCGCTGCCCGGCGCCTCCTGGTACGAGGTCGGCGGCGGCACCCTCGACGACGCCATCAAGCTCGGCGACGCCATGAAGAAGGGGCACTACGACGCGGTCGTGGGCCTCGGCGGCGGCAAGATCATCGACTGTGCGAAGTACGCCGCCGCACGGATCGGACTGCCGCTGGTGGCCGTCGCGACGAACCTGTCGCACGACGGGCTGTGCTCGCCGGTCGCCACGCTCGACAACGACGCCGGCCGCGGCTCGTACGGGGTGCCCAACCCCATCGCCGTGGTCATCGACCTCGACGTCATCCGCGAGGCCCCCGTCCGCTTCGTCCGCTCCGGCATCGGCGACGCGATCTCCAACATCTCCTCCGTCGCGGACTGGGAGCTCTCCCACCGCGAGACGGGCGAGTCGATCGACGGCCTGGCCGCCGCCATGGCCCGCCAGGCCGGCGAGGCCGTGCTGCGCCACCCGGGCGGCGTCGGCGACGACGGCTTCCTCCAGGTGCTGGCCGAGGGCCTGGTCCTCACCGGCATCTCAATGTCGGTGGCCGGCGACAGCCGCCCCGCCTCCGGCGCCTGCCACGAGATCAACCACGCCTTCGACCTGCTCTACCCCAAGCGCTCCGCCAGCCATGGCGAGCAGTGCGGCCTCGGCGCCGCCTTCGCGATGCACCTGCGCGGCGCCCGCGAGGAGTCCGCGCTGATGGTCGAGGTGCTGCGGCGCCACGGCCTGCCGGTGCTGCCGCAGGAGATCGGCTTCAGCGCCGAGGAGTTCGTCAAGGCGGTCGAGTACGCCCCGCGGACCCGCCCCGGGCGCTACACGATCCTGGAGCACCTCGACCTCTCCACCGACCAGATCAGGGACGCTTACGCCGACTATGCCAAAACCGTCACTAGCTGAACTCCGTCCGGTCGTACACCCCGGCGGGCTCAAGGACCGGCGCAGCGGTGAGCACTGGGCCGGGCGCATCTACATGCGGGAGATCTCGCTGCGGTGCACCCGGGTCCTGGTGAACACCCGGCTCTCGCCCAACGGCTACACCGGCCTGATGATCCTCGCCGGGATCGCGGCGGGCGCGGCACTGCTGGTGCCGGGCCTGACCGGAGCGATCCTCGGCGCCCTGCTCATCCAGCTCTACCTGCTGCTGGACTGCGTGGACGGCGAGCTCGCCCGCTGGCGCAAGGTCACCTCGACCACCGGGGTCTACCTCGACCGGGTCGGCCACTACCTCTCCGAGGCCGCCCTCCTGGTGGGCTTCGGCGTCCGCGCCGCGGACGTCTTCCACCGCGACGGCGCGTCCACGCAGTGGCAGTGGGCGCTCCTGGGCACGGTGGCCGCGCTCGGCGCGATCCTGATCAAGGCCGAGACGGACCTGGTCGACGTCGCCCGCGCCCGCAGCGGCATGGCGGCGGTGGAGGACTCCGCGGCCACCCCCCGCTCCTCGGGCATGGCCCTGGCCCGCAAGGCCGCGGCCGCGCTGAAGTTCCACCGGCTGGTCGGCGGCGTCGAGGCGTCGCTGGTGATCCTGGTGGCCGGGATCGCCGACGCGGTCCACGGCGATCTGCTCTTCACCCGGATCGCGGTGGTCGCCCTGGCCGCCATCGCCGTACTGCAGACTGTGCTGCATCTCGTGTCCATCCTCGCTTCGAGCAGGCTCAAATGAGTGCTCCCTCCATGAAGCTCGGCGCGGTCGTCCTCACCATGGGCAACCGCCCCGCGGAGCTGCGCGCGCTGCTGGAATCGGTCGCCAAGCAGGACGGCGACCCGATCGAGGTCGTCGTCGTCGGCAACGGCTCCCCGCTGCCCCCGCTGTCCGTGCCGGGCCTGACCGTACGGACCGTCGAGCTGTCCGAGAACGTCGGCATCCCGGCCGGCCGCAACGTCGGCATCGAGGCGTTCGGCCCCGCCGGCCGCGACGTCGACGCGCTGCTCTTCCTCGACGACGACGGGCTGCTGCCGGGCCAGGACACGGCCGAGCTGTGCCGCCGGGCGTTCGCCGCCGACCCGAAGCTCGGCATCATCAGCTTCCGGATCGCCGACCCCGACACCGGGGTCACCCAGCGTCGCCACGTCCCGCGGCTGCGCGCCTCGGACCCGATGCGCTCCTCGCGGGTGACCACCTTCCTGGGCGGCGCCAACGCCGCCCGTACGAGGGTGTTCGCCGAGGTCGGCGGCCTGCCCGACGACTTCTTCTACGCGCACGAGGAGACCGACCTGGCCTGGCGGGCCCTCGACGCCGGCTGGATGATCGACTACCGGTCGGACATGGTCCTGCACCACCCGACCACGGCACCCAGCCGGCACGCCGTCTACCACCGCATGGTGGCCCGCAACCGCGTCTGGCTGGCCCGCCGCAACCTCCCCGCCCCGCTGGTCCCCGTCTACCTCGGGGTCTGGCTGCTGCTGACCCTGGTCCGGCGGCCCTCGCTGCCCGCGCTGCGGGCGTGGTTCGGCGGTTTCAAGGAGGGGTGGTCGACGCCCTGTGGTCCACGGCGCCCCATGAAGTGGCGTACCGTTTGGCGCCTGACCCGACTGGGTCGCCCTCCCGTGATCTGACAAGCTCGTGTCTGAGAGCATCGGGCGCGAACCGGGGCCACACCCCGGGAGCGCACCTTGAGGACGAAAGTGTCAACTGTGAGCGAGACAACGCACGACAGTGCGGTCGCCATGAGTGCCCCGCCATCACCCGACGACGGGCTCCCCGCCGCCGAGCTGGCCCAGAAGTACGGCCTCGCGGTGAGCGGTGCCCGGCCCCCGCTGGGGGAGTACGCCCGGCAGCTGTGGGCACGGCGGCACTTCATCCTCGCGTTCTCCCGGGCGAAGCTGGCCGCCCAGTACAGCAAGGCGAAGCTGGGCCAGGTCTGGCAGGTGGCCACGCCGCTGCTGAACGCGTCGGTGTACTTCCTCATCTTCGGCGTGCTGATGCAGCAGAGCAAGGGCCTGGGGATCAGGACGTACATCCCCTTCCTGGTGACGGGCATCTTCGTCTTCACCTTCACCCAGAGCTCGGCGATGGCGGGCGTGCGCGCCATCTCGGGCAATCTGGGGCTGGTGCGGGCCCTGCACTTCCCACGGGCCGCGCTGCCGATCTCCTTCGCCCTGCAGCAGCTCCAGCAGCTGCTGTACTCGATGGTGGTGCTCTTCCTCTTCCTGCTCGGCTTCGGGCACCTTCCCAAGCCGACCTGGCTGCTGATCGTCCCGGTGCTGGTGCTGCAGTTCTTCTTCAACACCGGTCTCGCGATGATCCTGGCCCGCGCGGGCAGCAAGACCCCGGACCTCGCACAGCTGCTGCCGTTCGTCACCCGCACCTGGATGTACGCGTCCGGCGTCATGTACAGCCTGGTCGACGCGCTGGACAAGGCGCACGCCCCCAAGTGGGTCGTCGACGTGCTGAGCGCCAACCCGGCCGCGGTCTACATCGACCTGATGCGCTGGTCGCTGATCGAGAACCACAGCAAGATCCACCTGCCGCCGCACGTCTGGTCCCTGGCCCTCGGCTGGGCGCTGGTCTTCGGCGTCGGAGGCTTCGTGTACTTCTGGAAGGCTGAGGAGCAGTACGGCCGTGGCTGATCAGAACACCACCGAGCAGGCGTCCGCGCGGGTGCCCACCGTGATCGCGGACGACGTCCACATCGTCTACCGCGTCTACGGCGGCAGCACCGGCCGCGGCAGCGCCACAGCGGCTCTCAACCGGCTCATCAAGCGCACGCCCGGCACCGGTGTCCGTGAGGTGCACGCCGTCAAGGGCGTCAGCTTCACCGCCTACCGCGGTGAGGCCATCGGCCTGATCGGCTCCAACGGCTCCGGCAAGTCGACCCTGCTCAAGGCCATCGCCGGGCTGCTGCCCGCCGAGCGCGGCAAGGTCTACACCGACGGCCAGCCCTCGCTGCTGGGCGTCAACGCCGCCATGATGAACGACCTCACGGGCGAGAAGAACGTGATGCTCGGCGGCCTGGCCATGGGCATGAGCCGCGAGCAGATCCGCGAGCGCTATCAGGAGATCGTCGACTTCTCGGGCATCAACGAGAAGGGCGACTTCATCACCCTGCCCATGCGCACGTACTCCTCCGGCATGGCGGCCCGGCTGCGGTTCTCCATCGCGGCGGCCAAGGACCACGACGTGCTGATGATCGACGAGGCGCTGGCCACCGGCGACCGGTCCTTCCAGAAGCGCTCGGAGGCCCGCATCCGCGAGCTGCGCAAGGAGGCGGGCACGGTCTTCCTCGTCAGCCACAACAACCGGTCCATCCGCGACACCTGCGACCGTGTGCTCTGGCTCGAACACGGCCGGCTGCTGATGGACGGCCCGACCGAGGAGGTCGTGCGGGCCTACGAGAAGGAAACGGCCCGCTAGGCCGGCCCTTCCGGGTTTCCCGGCCGGAAGCCGAGGCCCCCGCCGCGCCGAGCGGATGGGGGCCTTGACCTATCCGTAACGATCAACTCGCTTATTGGCAGGGCCGATTCGTCCCTCGCGTGGCATTGTATGGATCAAGCACCTACCCGGTCGCACGGCGCACAGCTGTACGGCGTACGCTGTACCGTGCTGATTTGTGCGGAAGCGGGGCGATACCGGTGTATCCCCGTCACCGGAGGCGGCCCCGCGGGGGCCGGGGAGAAGGGCTGAGGGCGCCTGGGGGGAGCAGGGGCGGCAGCGGGGCGCCCGCCCTGCGGCGTGTCCGAAATAGGATGTTCTGGGTCGGCAGTGTAGAACGGGAGATGTGACGGCAATGGCTACGGGAACTCTCCAGCTCCGAGGCGTTCACGCCGTCGCTGACCTCGTGATCCGTCCGGGCAGCCAGCGGTGACGGCGGGGACGGCCGCGCACGAGCGCGCCGTGCTCGACAAGGCCGCGCATGAGAACTTCCCCGTGGCCCCCTTCTTCGTGCCGCGCGCGTGGCGCGACGACCTCATGGCGATCTACGGCTACGCCCGCCTCGTCGACGACATCGGCGACGGCGACCTCGCCCCCGGCGGCCGCGACGCCGAGCTGCTGGGTCTGGACCGCGCCCAGGCCGACGACCGCCTGACCATGCTCGACGCGTTCGAGGCCGACCTGCTTCGGGTTTTCGACGTATCCGCCCGCTCCGGCACCGGCCCCCGCCACCCCCTGCTGCTGCGGCTGCGCCCGACCGTGCGGCGGTGCGGTCTGACCCCCGAGCCGTTCCTCGGGCTGATCGAGGCCAACCGCCAGGACCAGCGGGTGCGCCGCTATGCCACCTACGCGGACCTGCTCGCCTATTGTGAGCTGTCCGCCAACCCCGTCGGCCGCCTCGTCCTGGGCATCACCGGCACCGCCAGCCCCGAGCGGATCCGCCGCTCGGACGCGGTCTGCACCGCCCTGCAGATCGTCGAACACCTGCAGGACGTCGCCGAGGACCTCGGGCGCGACCGCGTCTATCTCCCGGCCGAGGACATGAAGCGCTTCCACGTCAGCGAGGCCGACCTGGCCCTCCCGACCAGCGGCGCGTCGTTGCGCGCCCTGGTCGCGTACGAGGCCGAACGCGCCGGAGAACTGCTGAATGAAGGCACCCCACTGGTGGGTAGCGTCCACGGCAGGTTGAAGCTGTTGCTCGCGGGGTTCGTGGGCGGGGGGAGAGCCGCGCTGCGCGCGGTCGCCGCCGCGGGACACGACGTACTGCCCGGACCGCCCAAGCCCACCAAGCTCAGCCTGCTGCGCGAGGTGGGAGCGACACTGCGAAGAGAGGGGTGAGCGGGACCGTGAACGGATCGCCAGACGCGTCCGCGCCGGTGCTCGCCGCGTACAGCTACTGCGAGGCGGTCACCGGTCAGCAGGCCGGTAACTTCAGCTACGGCATCAGACTCCTGCCGACCGCCAAGCGTCGCGCCATGTCGGCGCTGTACGCCTTCTCGCGGCGGGTCGACGACATCGGCGACGGACCACTGGACGCGGCCGCCAAGCAGCTGAGGCTGGAGGAGACCCGCGCGCTGCTCGCCCGGATCCGCGAGGGCGCGATCGAGGAGGACGACACCGACCCGGTGGCCGTCGCGCTCAGCCATGCCGCGCGCCGCTTCCCGATCCCGCTCGGCGGGCTCGACGAACTGATCGACGGCGTTCAGATGGATGTGCGGGGGGAGACCTACGAGACGTGGGACGACCTCGCCGTGTACTGCCGCTGCGTCGCGGGGGCCATCGGCCGGCTCTCGCTCGGGGTGTTCGGCACCGTGCCCGGCGCGCGTGACGCCGCGCGCGCCTCCGAGTACGCCGATACGCTCGGTCTCGCGCTGCAGCTCACCAACATCCTGCGCGACGTCCGCGAGGACGCGGCCAACGGCCGCACCTACCTCCCCTCCGACGACCTCGCCAAGTTCGGCTGCTCGGCCGGTTTCCACTCCTCCCGGCCCCCGGCCGGCGCGGACTTCACCGGCCTGATGCACTTCGAAGTCCGGCGCGCCCGCGCCCTGTTCGCCGAGGGCACCAAGCTCCTGCCCATGCTCGACCGGCGCAGCGGCGCCTGCGTCGCCGCCATGTCCGGCATCTACCGCAGGCTGCTGGACCGTATCGCCGAGGACCCCGAGGCGGTGCTGCGCGGCCGGGTCTCGCTCCCCGGGCGCGAGAAGATCTACGTCGCCGTGCGCGGCCTGTCCGGATTCGACGCCCGCAGCGTCCACCGGCGGACCGCCGGGGGGCGCGCTTGATCACCCGGACGCCCTGTACCCGGACGGGCAAGTGGTGTGCAACCCTCCGCCGGTGGCACACGTCACTGACAGCAGCCGAGGGGATGGGCGCATGACGACACCAGGCACGACGACGCGGCCCGAGCCGCGGCGCGCGGACGCGACGGACCGTCCCGTCGGCGCGGCCGCGGTCGTCGTCGGCGGTGGACTGGCCGGCATCACGGCCGCCCTCCAGCTCGCCGACGCCGGGCTGCGGGTCACCCTGATCGAGAGCCGGCCCCGGCTGGGCGGGCTCGCCTTCTCCTTCCGCCGCGGCGACCTCACCATCGACAACGGCCAGCACGTCTACCTCCGTTGCTGCACCGCCTACCAGTGGTTCCTCGACCGCGTCGACGCGGCCGAACTCGCCCCGCTGCAAAGCCGCCTGGACGTCCCCGTCCTCGACATCGGCCACCCCTCGGGCAAGCCGCGCCTGGGCCGGCTGCGCCGCACCGCGCTGCCCGTCCCGCTGCACCTGGCCGCCAGCCTCGCCACCTACCCCCACCTCTCGCTCGCCGAGCGCGCCAACGTCGGCCGCGCCGCGCTCGCCCTGCGCGGCCTCGACCTGGACGACCCGGCGCTGGACGACGAGGACTTCGCGAGCTGGCTGCACCGCCACGGTCAGTCCGACCGCACCGTCGAGGCGCTGTGGGACCTCGTCGGCGTCGCCACCCTCAACGCCACCGCCGACCGGTCCTCGCTGGGCCTGGCCGCCATGGTCTTCAAGACCGGCCTGCTCTCCGAGCCCGGCGCCGCCGACATCGGCTGGGCGCACGTACCTCTGGGCGAGCTGCACGACACCCGCGCCCGCGCCGCCCTCGACAAGGCCGGCGTACGCACCGAGCTGCGCACCCGCGTCACCCGCGTCACCCGGGGCGAGGCGGGCGGCTGGCACGTCGACACCGAGGCCGGACCGGGCTCCGCCGAGCGGCTCGACGCGGACACCGTCGTGCTCGCCACGGCCCAGCGCGAGACCCACGCCCTGCTGCCCGAGGGCGCCCTCGACGACCCCGACCGGCTGCTGGACATCGGCACCGCGCCGATCCTCAACCTCCACGTCGTATACGACCGCAAAGTCCTGCGCCGGCCGTTCTTCGCCGCGCTGGGCTCGCCCGTGCAGTGGGTCTTCGACCGCACCCACTCCTCCGGCCTCGCCGCCCGCGGCGGGCACGGAGCCGGCCCGCAGTATCTGGCCGTCTCCCAGTCGGCCGCGCACGACGACATCGACCGGCCCGTCGCCGAGCTGCGCGAGCGCTATCTTCCCGAGCTGGAACGGCTGCTGCCCGCCGCGCGCGGCGCCGAGGTGCGGGACTTCTTCGTGACCCGGGAGCGGACAGCGACGTTCGCCCCCACCCCGGGCGTCGGCCGGCTCCGGCCGTCCGCCCCCACCAACACGCCCGGCCTGTTCCTGGCCGGCGCGTGGACCGCCACCGGCTGGCCCGCGACCATGGAGGGCGCGGTGCGCAGCGGTGTCCACGCCGCCGGCGCGGCACTCTCCGAGCTCGGCCGACCGCATCACGACCCCCTGCGGGAGCCGGTATGACCGAGGCGAGCCATCAAGCGTCGCGTTCCCGCCACGGGGCGCGCACGAGCACGACCACCAGAGGAGAGACCGTGACTTCGGCGATCCCAGCTGTCGACACCGCAGGCGTCAACGCCCTGCTGGAGCGCGGACGGACGCTTGCCACGCCGGTGATGCGTGCCGCCGTGGACCGGCTCGCGCCGCCCATGAACACCGTCGCCGCCTACCACTTCGGCTGGATCGACGCCGAGGGCCGCCCCACGGACGGCGACAGCGGCAAGGCCGTACGCCCCGCCCTCGCCCTGCTCTCGGCCGAGGCCGCCGGCGCGCGGCCCGAGGTGGGCATCCCCGGCGCCGTCGCCGTGGAGCTCGTGCACAACTTCTCGCTGCTCCACGACGACCTCATGGACGGCGACGAGCAGCGCCGCCACCGCGACACGGTGTGGAAGGTCTACGGCCCCGAGCAGGCCATCCTCGTCGGCGACGCGCTGTTCGCCCTCGCGAACGAGATCCTGCTGGAGCTCGGCACGGTCGAGGCCGGCCGGGCGACCCGGCGACTGACCACCGCCACCCGCAAGCTGATCGACGGCCAGGCACAGGACATCTCCTACGAGCACCGCGAGCGGGTCACCGTCGAGGAGTGCCTGGAGATGGAGGGCAACAAGACGGGCGCGCTGCTCGCCTGCGCCGTCTCCATCGGCGCGGTCCTCGGCGGCGCCGACGACCGGACCGCCGACACCCTGGAGGCCTACGGCTACCACCTCGGCCTCGCCTTCCAGGCCGTCGACGACCTGCTGGGCATCTGGGGCGACCCCGAGGCCACCGGCAAGCAGACCTGGAGCGACCTGCGCCAGCGCAAGAAGTCCCTCCCCGTCGTCGCCGCCCTCGCCGCGGGCGGCGCAGCCTCCACCCGGCTGGCCGACATCCTCGCCGCCGACGCCAAGCTCAGCGACGCCCAGTCCGCCGACTTCGACGAGGAAGAATTCGCCAGCCGCGCGGCGTTGATCGAGGAGGCGGGCGGCCGGGAGTGGACCTCCCAGGAAGCCCGCCGCCAGCACGCCACCGCCATCGAAGCACTCGACCGAGTCGACATGCCCGCAGAGGTCCGAGCGCAATTGGTCGCGCTCGCCGACTTCGTCGTCGTACGAAAGAGATGATTCCCATTCACCCGATCTGACGGATCGTAGTCGCCGGCCGACGCCCTGACGGGAGCGTCGGCCGACGGAGCCCCCAGCACGGCAGAGAAGAAAGATCACTGCAAAAGGGGAAACCATGACAGCGACGACCGACGGAAGCGCCGAGGCCGGGCCGCCTCTCGCGACCGCGGCCCATGACAGCACCACCGTTACGCCCGAACCCCCGGCCGACGAGCCCGGCACGCCGCTCGCCGCCGCCGAGCGGGCCACCGCCCGCGCCGTCGAGCACCTCCTGTCCCGGCAGGACGCCGAGGGGTGGTGGAAGGGCGACCTGGAGACCAACGTCACCATGGACGCCGAGGACCTGATGCTCCGCCAGTTCCTGGGCATCCAGGACGAGCGGACCACCCGGGCGGCCGCTCTCTTCATCCGCTCCGAGCAGCGCCCCGACGGCACCTGGGCCACCTTCCGGGGCGGACCCCCCGAGCTCTCCGCGACCATCGAGGCCTACGTCGCCCTGCGGCTCGCCGGCGACACGCCCGAGGCCCCGCACATGGCCGCCGCCTCCGCCTGGGTCCGCGACCAGGGCGGCGTCGCCGCGGCCCGTGTCTTCACCCGGATCTGGCTCGCGCTCTTCGGCTGGTGGAAGTGGGACGACCTCCCCGAGCTGCCACCCGAGATCATGTACGTGCCCAAGTGGTTCCCCCTCAACATCTACGACTTCGGCTGCTGGGCGCGGCAGACCATCGTGCCGCTCACCGTCGTGTCGGCGAAGCGGCCCGTACGGCCCGCCCCCTTCGCCCTCGACGAGCTGCACACCGACCCGCGCCGCCCCGCTCCGCCGCGGCCCCTGGCCCCGGCCGCCAGCTGGGACGGCTTCTTCCAGCGCCTGGACAAGGCGCTCCGGCAGTACCGGAAATTCCCGCTCCGCGGGCTGCGCCGCACCGCGCTCAACGCCGCCGCCCGCTGGATCATCGAGCGCCAGGAGAACGACGGCTGCTGGGGCGGCATCCAGCCGCCCGCCGTCTATTCCGTCATCGCCCTGCACCTCCTCGGCTACGACCTCGACCACCCCGTGCTGCGCGCGGGCCTGGAGTCGCTGGACCGTTTCGCCGTCTGGCGCGAGGACGGTTCCCGGATGATCGAGGCCTGCCAGTCCCCGGTGTGGGACACCTGCCTCGCCACCATCGCGCTCGCCGACGCGGGCGTACGGCCCGACCACCCGGCGCTCGTCAAGGCCGTCGACTGGATGCTGGACGAGCAGATCCTGCGGCCCGGCGACTGGACCGTACGACGCCCCGAACTGCCCCCGGGCGGCTGGGCGTTCGAGTTCCACAACGACAACTACCCCGACATCGACGACACCGCCGAGGTCGTCCTCGCGCTCAAGCGCGTCGCGCACCCCGACCCCACCCGGGTCGAGGCGGCCGTCCAGCGCGCCGCACGCTGGACCCTCGGGATGCAGTCGAGCGACGGCGCCTGGGGTGCCTTCGACGCCGACAACACCAGCCCGCTGCCCAACCGGCTGCCGTTCTGCGACTTCGGCGAGGTCATCGACCCACCGTCCGCCGACGTCACCGCGCACGTGGTCGAGATGCTGGCGGTCCTCGGCAAGCAGCACGACCCGCGCACCCGGCGCGGCATCGAGTGGCTGCTCGCCGAACAGGAGGAGAACGGCGGCTGGTTCGGCCGCTGGGGCGTCAACTACGTCTACGGCACCGGCTCGGTGGTCCCCGCCCTCGTCGCCGCCGGGATCCCCGCCTCGCACCCGGCCGTCCGCCGGGCCGTGCGCTGGCTGGAGAGCGTCCAGAACGAGGACGGCGGCTGGGGCGAGGACCTGCGCTCCTACCGCCACCCCGAGTGGATCGGCCGCGGCACCTCCACCGCCTCCCAGACCGCCTGGGCCCTGATGGCCCTGCTCGCCGCCGGCGAGCGGGAGGGCAAGGCGGTCGAGCGCGGGGTGGCCTGGCTGGTGGACCGGCAGGCCGCGGACGGCTCCTGGGACGAACCGGAGTTCACGGGCACCGGCTTCCCCTGGGACTTCTCCATCAATTACCACCTCTACCGCCAGGTCTTCCCCGCCACCGCCCTCGGCCGCTACGTCCACGGCGAGCCCCTCGCCGCCGACCACCGGGAGGCGTGATGAACCACGGCACGGGGCCCGGGCCCGTACCGCCGCTGCTGATCGCCTGCGCGCTCGGCATCGAGCGCCTCGCCCTGCGCGGCGGCGGTCTCGGCGGTGCGGCCGGCCCCGTGACCGTGCTGCGCACCGGCATGGGCCCGCACGCCGCGGACCAGGCCGTGACCCGCGCGCTCGCCGACGGCGCGGCGATGCGCGACGCCGCTGTGATCGCCACCGGCTTCTGCGCCGGCCTGGCCCCGGGGATGCACCCCGGGGACCTGGTCGTCGCCGACGAGACCCGCGACCCGCGGGGCCGCACGGAGTGCGTCGGTGTGGAGCTGCTCGCCAAGGAGCTCGCCCGGGCGCTGCCCCGGCGCGTCATCCACACCGGCCCGCTGGTCGGCTCGGACCACGTCGTACGCGGCGCGGAGCGGTCGGCCCTGCACGCCGCGGGAGCACTCGCCGTCGACATGGAATCCGCGGCCACGCTCCGAAGCGCTGTCCGGGCGGGCCCACGCCCGGTTGCGGCCGTCCGAGTGGTCGTGGACGCTCCGGAACATGAACTCGTGCGAATCGGGACGTTGCGGGGTGGAATATCGGCCTTCCGGGTGCTCCGCACCGTCCTTCCGGCTTTTATCGAATGGCACCGATCTTTACTGCTCCCCAGGAGGTGAGCCAGATGGCCATGCCGCTCCGTCAGTCCATCCGGGTGGGAACCTACCTTTTTGAACAGAAGGTCCGGAAGCGTGAGAAGTTCCCGCTGATCGTCGAGCTCGAACCGCTCTTCGCGTGCAATCTCAAGTGCGAGGGCTGCGGGAAGATCCAGCACCCGGCCGGTGTGCTCAAGCAGCGCATGCCCGTCGCCCAGGCCGTCGGTGCCGTGCTGGAGTCCGGCGCCCCGATGGTCTCGATCGCCGGCGGCGAGCCCCTGATGCACCCGCAGATCGACGAGATCGTGCGGCAGTTGGTGGCCAAGCGAAAGTATGTCTTCCTGTGCACCAATGCTTTGTTGATGCGCAAGAAGATGGAGAAGTTCACCCCCTCCCCGTATTTCGCCTTCGCGGTGCACATCGACGGGCTGCGCGAGCGGCACGACGAATCCGTGGCGAAGGAAGGCGTCTTCGACGAGGCGGTGGAGGCGATCAAGGAGGCCAAGCGGCGCGGCTTCCGGGTCACCACCAACTCCACCTTCTTCAACACCGACACTCCGCAGACCATCGTCGAGGTGCTCAACTTCCTCAATGACGACCTCAAGGTGGACGAGATGATGATCTCGCCCGCCTATGCCTACGAGAAGGCCCCCGACCAGGACCACTTCCTGGGTGTCGAGCAGACCCGGGAGCTGTTCAAGAAGGCGTTCTCCGGCGGCAATCGCGGCCGCTGGCGGCTCAACCACAGCCCGCTCTTCCTGGACTTCCTGGAGGGCAAGGTCGACTTCCCGTGCACGGCGTGGGCCATCCCCAACTACTCCCTCTTCGGCTGGCAGCGCCCCTGCTATCTGATGAGCGACGGCTATGTGCCGACGTACCGGGAGCTGATCGAGGAGACCGACTGGGACAAGTACGGCCGCGGCAAGGACCCGCGCTGCGACAACTGCATGGCCCACTGCGGCTATGAGCCGACAGCCGTCCTCGCCACCATGGGCTCGCTCAAGGAATCCCTGCGCGCGGTGCGCGAGAGCGTCGCCGGGAACCGGGGCTGACGGCCGTGGGTTCCGCGGTGCCGGTCTCCCTCGGGCTCCCCGGCGTCCCCGCCCGGCCCCTGGCGGCGCGCCGCCCCTCGCGGCGCATCCAGGTGGGGTCGGTCGCGGTGGGCGGCGACGCGCCCGTGTCCGTGCAGTCGATGACCACGACGGTGACGGCGGACGTCGGTGCGACGCTCCAGCAGATCGCCGAGCTCACCGCCTCGGGCTGCCAGATCGTACGGGTCGCCTGCCCCTCGCAGGACGACGCGGACGCGCTGCCGGTCATCGCGAAGAAGTCGCAGATCCCCGTGATCGCCGACATCCACTTCCAGCCCAAGTACGTCTTCGCCGCGATCGACGCCGGCTGCGCCGCGGTGCGCGTCAACCCGGGCAACATCCGGCAGTTCGACGACAAGGTCCGGGAGATCGCCAAGGCGGCCTCCGACGCCGGCACGCCGATCCGGATCGGCGTCAACGCCGGTTCGCTGGACCGGCGGCTGCTGGAGAAGTACGGCAAGGCCACACCGGAGGCGCTGGTGGAGTCGGCGCTGTGGGAGGCGTCCCTCTTCGAGGAGCACGGCTTCCGCGACATCAAGATCTCGGTCAAGCACAACGACCCGGTCGTGATGGTCAACGCCTACCGCCAGCTCGCCGCCCGGTGCGACTACCCCCTCCACCTCGGCGTGACCGAGGCCGGGCCGGCGTTCCAGGGCACCATCAAGTCGGCGGTGGCCTTCGGAGCGCTGCTGTCGGAGGGCATCGGCGACACGATCCGTGTGTCGCTGTCGGCCCCGCCGGCGGAGGAGATCAAGGTCGGGATGCAGATCCTGGAGTCCCTGGGCCTGCGCGAGCGCCGCCTGGAGATCGTCTCCTGCCCGTCCTGCGGCCGCGCGCAGGTGGATGTCTACAAACTGGCCGACCAGGTGACCGCCGGGCTGGAGGGCATGGAGGTCCCGCTGCGCGTCGCCGTCATGGGCTGCGTCGTCAACGGCCCCGGCGAGGCCCGCGAGGCGGATCTGGGGGTCGCCTCCGGCAACGGCAAGGGTCAGATCTTCGTGAAGGGCGAGGTCATCAAGACCGTTCCCGAGTCGAAGATCGTGGAGACCCTCATCGAGGAAGCACTGAAGATCGCCGAATCCATGGCGGCGGCGGGCGTCGCCTCGGGCGTGCCCGATGTGACCGTCAGCTGACCGGGGCGAGCCCGCGAGAACAGGGCCGGCGGGGGGACACGACGGCCCTGAACCGGTCCGACTTACGCCGACTTACCGCGACAAAGGCCGAATGACGCCGAGAGACGAGGAGGGGGCCCACGTGTCGTTGCTGGAGAACGTCCGCGGTCCGCACGACCTGAAGGCGCTGGACGCAGAGGACCTGACCGAACTGGCCGAGGAGATCCGCCACTTCCTGGTGCACGCCGTGGCCAGGACCGGCGGCCACCTCGGGCCGAACCTCGGCGTGGTGGAGCTCTCCATCGCCCTGCACCGCACCTTCGACTCGCCGGCCGACCGCATCCTGTGGGACACCGGCCACCAGTCGTACGTGCACAAACTGCTCACCGGCCGCCAGGACTTCTCCAAGCTCCGCGGCAAGGGCGGGCTGTCCGGCTACCCCTCGCGGGAGGAGTCCGAGCACGACGTCATCGAGAACAGCCACGCCTCCACCGTCCTCGGCTGGGCCGACGGTCTCGCCAAGGCCAACCAGGTCCTCGGCCGCTGGAACCGCCACGTCGTCGCCGTCATCGGCGACGGCGCCCTCACCGGAGGCATGGCCTGGGAAGCCCTGAACAACATAGCCGCGGCCAAGGACCGGCCGCTGATCATCGTCGTCAACGACAACGAGCGCAGCTACGCCCCCACCATCGGCGGCCTCGCCGACCACCTGGCCACGCTCCGTACCACCGACGGCTACGAGCGCTTCCTGTCCTGGGGCAAGGACGCCGTCCAGCGCGTGCCCATGCTCGGCAAGCCGCTCTACGAGTCCTTGCACGGTGCCAAGAAGGGCTTCAAGGACGCCTTCGCCCCGCAGGGCATGTTCGAGGATCTGGGGCTGAAGTACCTCGGCCCGATAGACGGGCACGACATCGCGGCGGTCGAATCGGCGCTGCGCCGGGCCAAGCGCTTCCACGGCCCCGTCCTCGTCCACTGCCGGACCGAGAAGGGCCGCGGCTACGCGCCGGCCCTGGAGGACGAGGCGGACCGCTTCCACACCGTCGGCGTGATGAACCCCCTCACCTGCGAGCCGCTGGCCCCCGCGGCCGGCCGGTCGTGGACCTCGGTGTTCGGTGACGAGATGCTGCGGATCGGCGCCGAGCGGCCGGACGTGGTGGCGATCACCGCCGCGATGCTGCACCCGGTGGGCCTGACGCAGTTCGCCGAGGCGTTCCCCGACCGTGTCTGGGACGTCGGCATCGCCGAGCAGCACGGCGCCACCTCGGCCGCCGGGCTGGCCACCGGCGGCCTGCACCCGGTCTTCGCGGTGTACGCCACCTTCCTCAACCGCGCCTTCGACCAGGTGCTCATGGACGTGGCCCTGCACAAGTGCGGTGTCACCTTCGTCCTGGACCGGGCCGGTGTCACCGGCACCGACGGTCCCAGCCACAACGGCATGTGGGACATGTCGATCCTCCAGGTCGTCCCCGGCCTGCGGATCGCCGCCCCGCGCGACGCCGACCAGCTCCGCGCCCAACTGCGCGAGGCCGTCGACGTCGCCGACGCCCCGACCGTCATCCGCTTCCCCAAGGAGACCGTGGGCGAACCCGTCCCGGCCGTGGGCCGCGTCGGGGGCATGGACGTGCTCACCGCCCCGGAGTGCCCCGAGGGCGGGGCGCCGGAGGTGCTGCTGGTCGCCGTCGGCGCCATGGCCGGGGTGTGCCTGGAGGCCGCCGACCTCCTCGCCGCGCGCGGCACCCCCTGCACCGTCGTCGACCCCCGCTGGGTCAAGCCCGTCGACGAGGCCCTGCCCGCGCTCGCCGGGCGGCACCGCGTCGTCGCCGTCGTCGAGGACAACAGCCGCACCGGCGGCGTCGGCTCGGCCGTGGCCCAGGCCCTGCGCGACGCCGGCAACGACGTGCCCGTACGCACCTTCGGCATCCCCGAGCAGTTCCTGCCGCACGCCAAGCGCGGCGAGGTCCTCGCCGACCTGGGGCTCACCCCGGCCGAGATCGCGGGCCGGATCAGCGCGGCCCTGGCCCGCAAGGAGGTGCGCGAGGAGGTCACGACCCCGGCGAAGGCCCCGGCCGTGACCGGCAAGCCCCGAAAGGCCCGTAAGGAGAACGACGCATGACACCCCCTGACGACGCCGGCGGCGGCCGAGCGGGATTCGACCTCGCCCGGCTCCTCGCGGAGCGCGGCGGCGAGCGCTACGACCTGCACGCCCGCCACCTCAACCACCAACTGCCGCGCATGCTGCACACCATCGGCTTCGACAAGGTCTACGAGCGGGCCGAGGGCGCGTACTTCTGGGACGCGGACGGGCAGGACTACCTCGACATGCTCGCCGGCTTCGGGGTGATGGGCCTCGGCAGGCACCACCCCGTCGTCCGCCGGGCGCTGCACGACGTCCTCGACGCCTCCCTCGCCGACCTCACCCGCTTCGACTGCCAGCCGCTGCCCGGACTGCTCGCCGAGAAGCTGCTGTCGTACACCCCGCACCTGGACCGGGTCTTCTTCGGCAACAGCGGCACCGAGGCCGTCGAGACCGCGCTGAAGTTCGCCCGCTACGCCACCGGCCGGCCACGCGTCCTGTACTGCGCGCACGCCTTCCACGGCCTGACCACCGGCTCCCTCTCCGTCAACGGCGAGGACGGCTTCCGCGACGGCTTCGCCCCGCTCCTGCCGGACACGGCGATCCCGCTCGGCGACCTCGACGCCCTGGAGCGGGAACTGCGCCGCGGCGACGTCGCGGCCTTCGTGATCGAGCCGATCCAGGGCAAGGGCGTGTACGAGCCGCCGCCGGGCTTCCTGCGCGCCGCCCAGGAACTGCTGCGCCGGCACAAGGCCCTGCTGATCGCCGACGAGGTGCAGACCGGCCTCGGCCGCACCGGGGACTTCTTCGCCTACCAGCACGAGGACGGCGTCGAACCGGACCTGGTGTGCGTGGCCAAGGCCCTCTCCGGCGGCTATGTGCCGGTGGGCGCGACGCTCGGCAAGGACTGGATCTTCAAGAAGGTCTACTCCTCCATGGACCGGGTGCTCGTCCACTCCGCCAGCTTCGGCTCCAACGCCCAGGCCATGGCCGCCGGGCTCGCGGTGCTCTCGGTGATGGAGGACGAGGAGATCGTCGCCAACGCCCGGCACACCGGCGAGCTGCTGCGGACCCGGCTGGCGGCCCTGGTGGAGAAGTACGAGCTGCTGCACGACGTACGCGGCCGCGGCCTGATGATCGGCATCGAGTTCGGCAAGCCCCGGTCGCTGGGGCTGCGCAGCCGCTGGGCGATGCTGCAGGCGGCGCGCAAGGGCCTCTTCGCGCAGATGGTCGTGGTGCCGCTGCTCCAGAAGCACCGCATCCTCACCCAGGTCTCCGGCGACCACCTGGAGGTCATCAAGCTGATCCCGCCACTGACCATCGGCGAACGCGAGGTCGACCGCTTCGTGGAGGCGTTCACGGCCGTCATGGAGGACGCGCACAACGGCGGCGGGCTGATGTGGGACTTCGGGCGGACGCTGGTGAAGCAGGCGGTGGCGAACCGCTGAGAGACCGGTTTCGGACGCCGTACGGGCTGGAAACCCAGCCCGTACGGGCAACCGCTCAGTCCGTGAGCAGACGAGCCCGCAACCGCTCCCGCGTCACCCGCGCGAGCCCGAGCCCCTCGGACAGATAGCGATCGGCGGACCCCCACCGCTCCTCGATCGTGGCGAACGCGGCCGCCAGATACTCCGCCCGCGCCTCGAACATCGGCGACAGCAACTCCGCCACCTCCTGGGCCGCCGGTCCCTCCGGCGTCCGCATCCGGTAACGCCGGTGCGGCGCGTTCGACTCCAGATAGTCCGCCTCGATGACCTCGCGCCGCACGCCCAGCGCCAGCAGCGTGACCGCGATCGACAGCCCCGCCCGGTCCTTGCCCGCCGCGCAGTGCATCAGCGCGGGGACGGCGTCCTCGGCGAGCGTGTGCAGGACCCGGCTGTGCTCGGCGGTGCGGTTGAGGACCACCTCGCGATAGCTCTCGGCCATCCGGTCGGCGCCCCGGTCCCCGGCCAGCACCGTGCGCAGCTGCGTCAGGTCGCGGGCGCGCACCATCTTCCAGAACTCGGCGCCGTCGGCGGGGTCGGTGAGCGGGATGTTCATGTGGCGCACCCCGACGAGCTCGACGTCCTCGCCGTCGAGCGCGATATCGGCGGCGTTGCGGAAGTCGAAGATCGTGTGCAGGCCCAGCGAGGAGAGGAAGCGGGTGTCCTCCTCGGTCGCGTGGGCGAGGTGGCCGCTGCGGAAGAGGACGCCGGGCCGCACACGTCGCCCGTCGGCGGCCGGCAGACCGCCCAGATCGCGGAAGTTACGGACCCCCGCCAGCTCGGGCTCGGTGGACGGGACATGCGGCGTCTGTGTCACGGGCGCTCCCAGGAAGACGGCTGCCGACGCTGCTCGTCGGCGAAGCGGCTGATTGACTTTACGCCACCGGTTGTACGGGCAACCGTCCTCCCGCCGCACCCTTGTTGACGTATTCCGCTTGCGGCGACTTTGTTGGGGTGGGATACATCACGGCACGTCAACCCCTGGTTACGGTGGCGTAGGTCACTCCCGGAGGTGAAAGATGTGCTGACGTGGCAGACGATTCGAATTCATTCAGCAAGAGCGCGATCGGGTCGTACGCAGCCGTCGGGGACAGCTTCACCGAAGGCGTCGGCGACCCCGGTCCGGACGACACCTTCATCGGCTGGGCCGACCGACTGGCCGTACTCCTCTCCGATCAGCAGGCGGAGCACACCTTCCGATACGCCAACCTCGCCGTCCGGGGCCGCCTCCTCGACCAGATCGTCGAGGAGCAGGTGCCCCGCGCCAAGGAGCTGGGCCCGGATCTGGTGACGTTCTGCGCCGGCGGCAATGACATCCTGCGCCCGGGCAGCGACCCCGACGACGTGGCCGAGCGCTATGAGGCGGCCGTCGTCGACCTCGCCGGTTCGGTCGGCACGGTGCTGCTGTGCACCGGCTTCGACACCCGGGGCATTCCGGTCCTGCGCCACCTGCGGGGCAAGATCGCGACCTACACCGCGCACGTCCGGTCCATCGCCGACCGGCACGGCTGCCCGGTCCTCGACCTGTGGTCCCTGCGCTCGGTCCAGGACCGGCGGGCCTGGAGCGACGACCGGCTCCACCTCTCGCCCGACGGGCACACCCGCGTCGCGCTGCGCGCCGCCCAGGTGCTCGGCCTGGCGGTACCGGCCGACCCGGACCAGGCGTGGCCGACGGAGGGGACGCGCTCGCCCGCCGAGGTGCGCCGCGACAACATCCACTGGGCGCGGGAGCACCTGGTGCCGTGGATCGGCCGCCGACTGCGCGGCGAGTCCTCGGGCGACCACGTGGAGCCCAAGCGGCCGGATCTGCTGCCGCTGTAGTGGGTTCGTACCGGTGGTACGGCCGGTACTAGAGGGGGAGCCGCCCGTGCGGCAGGTCGGCCCAGACGACACGGCCACGGCCGCTGTCGTCGGGCCGGACCCCCCATGCCTTCGACAGCGCGCCCACCAGCAGCAGCCCGCGCCCGCTCTCCTCGTCCGCGCCGCTGCACCGCGCCCGCGGCTCCGTCGGGGTGTGCCCCTGGTCGGCCACCTCTATCCGCAGGTGCGCGCCGCTCAGGCGCAGCTGACAGCTGACCTTGTCGCTGTCGGTGTGCCGCACCGCGTTGGTGAACAGCTCCGACACCACCAATTGGGCGTCGTCGCACGCCCCTTCGTCGATTCCCCACTCCCGCAGCTGCGCGAGAACTCTTCTGCGCGCCTCCGCCACCGAGGTGTTGAGGGCCGGGAAGTGGAAGGCGTCCTGGAGACGCGCGGCTATGGAGCTGCCGTAGCGTCCGAGCGAAGGTGCGTCATGGGAGGGGACCACTCCGCAACTATGTGCGATGCGGGTCATGTGTGGCAAGGTTCAATCTGTAAATTACAGAATCGTCAGTGCAGTCTGTTGGCTCCTGGGGGGTGCGTGACACACTGCGGGTCACCTGGCGGGCATATGCCGGGTGTTGGGGCTGGAGAAACCCGGGGAAAGGGAAGAAGAGTGGCGGACGCGCGACCGGCAGGCGCCCCGACCGTCCTGAGAGTCGTGCTCGGCAAACGGCTCCAGGACCTCCGGGAGAAGGCCGGGCTCTCCTACGAGCAGGCGGGCCGCGCCCTCGACGTCACGCACGCCACCGTCCGCAGGATGGAGAAGGCCGAGGTCGGTCTCAAGCTTCCCTACGTCGAGAAGCTGCTGGGCGTCTACGGCGTCGTCGACCCCACCGAGGTCGAGGGCTTCCTCTCCCTCGCCCGCGAGGCCAATCGCCCCGGCTGGTGGCACCGCTTCCGGGACGTCCTGCCCGAGTGGTTCAGCGCGTTCGTCAGCCTTGAGGGAGAGGCCAACCTCATCCGCGCGTACGAACCGCACTACGTCCCGGGCCTGCTCCAGACGGAAGGCTACGCGCGTGCCGTGCTCCGCGCCGGCATGCCGCACGCCTCCGACGCCGACATCGGCCGCGCGGTCACCGTCCGCCGGGAGCGCCAGTCGCTGCTCGCCCGGGACGGCGCGCCGCTGCTGTGGGTGGTGCTCGACGAGACCGTGCTGCGCAGACCCATCGGCGGACCGGGCGTCATGCGCGAGCAGATCTCCCACCTCATGGCCGCCACCGCGCTGCCCAACGTACGGCTCCAGATCATGCCGTTCGCCGCCGGGCCGCACCCGGCGATGTACGGACCGTTCCATATCTTCCGGTTCCCGCTCCCGGAACTGCCGGACATCGCCTACGCGGAGAACCTGGTCGGAGCCTCGTACTTCGACCAGCGCGACGATGTCTCGGCGTTCCTGGAGGCGCTGGACCGGATGTGCGCGCAGGCCGCGCCGGCACACACCACCGAGGCCTTCCTGGGTGGCATTCGTAAGGAGATCTGAACCATGGATCAGACCACCATGGATCGCGTATACAACGGCATGCCCGCCACCGACCTCGGCACCGAGGGGTGGAGCAAGCCGTGGAGCGGCGGCAACGGGGGAAGTTGCGTCGAGGCCATGCGACTGCGGGACGGCCGGGTCGCGCTGCGCCAGTCCACCGATCCGGACGGCCCCGCGCTGATCTACACGCACCACGAAATCGAGAGCTTCATCAAGGGCGCGAAGGCCGGCGAGGCCGACTTCCTTCTCGCGGGAACGAGTGTGAGCTGCGAATGAAAGGGCACGGCGTGAGCGAGCAGGGCTTCGCGGCGGAGGAGATCGACACCAGCCGGCCGCACCCGGCCCGGATGTACGACTACTACCTCGGCGGCTGGGACAACTACGAGGTCGACCGGCAGGCCGCCGAGCACGTCATCGAGGCGCACCCGCAGGTACGGCTGTCCGCCCGCGCCAACCGCGCCTTCATGACGCGCGCGGTGCGGGACGTGGTGCGCGGGGGCGTCCGGCAGGTCATCGACATCGGTACGGGCATACCCACCTCCCCGAACACCCATGAGGTGGCCCGGGAGATCGACCCGGACGTCCGGGTGGCGTACGTCGACAACGACCCGATCGTGGCCACCCACGCGGGGGCCAAGCTCACGAACACCGGCCCCGCCGGGTTCGTCCTCGGCGACGTGCGCGAGCCCCGGGCGATCCTGGAGCACCCGGTGATCCGCGAGCTGATCGACTTCTCCGAGCCGGTGGCCCTGCTGCTGGTGGCCGTCCTGCACTTCGTCAAGGACGAGGAGGACCCGGCCGGCATCGTCGCGGCACTGGGCGAGGCCCTGCCCCCGGGCAGCTTCCTCATCCTCTCCCACGCCACGGCCGAACCGTACGAGGGCTACGAGGACGGCTACACCGACGTCAAGGCCCGCGACAGCGTCCTGGGCGCCTACAAGAACGCCACCGCCGCGCTCAACCTGCGCGGACGCGAGGCGATCGAGCCGCTCTTCGGCGCCTTCGAGCTCCAGGACCCGGGCCTGGTCCGAGTCCCCCTGTGGCGCCCGGACGGCCCGGTCCCGGGTCCGGCGGAGCTCAACGACACGATCTTCTACGGGGGAGTGGGAAGAAAGAGGTAGGCACCCACCAGCCCGTCCGGCGCTTGAGGACCGGGGTCCGGGGCGGAGCCCCGATCAGTGACCGGCAGGCAGCCCGCCGTGCCTACGCTGGCGGCATGGAAGAGCTCTTCCCTGTACCCCCGACCGAGGTCGCCCCCGGCGCCTGGCACGTTCCCGGCTGGCTCGACCCACCCGCGCAGGCCCGGCTGCTCGCCGCCTGCCGCACCTGGGCCCGGCCGCCCGCCGGCCTGCGCACCGTGCGGATGCCCAGCGGCGGCGAGATGTCGGTGCGGAGCGTCGGTCTGGGCTGGCACTGGTTCCCCTACGGCTACGCCCGCACCGTCGTCGACGGGGACGGCGCACCGGTCAAGCCGTTCCCGCCCTGGCTGGACGAGCTGGCCCGGGACGCGGTCGCGGCGGCCTACGGCACTCCGGCGGGCCCGGACCCGTACGACATCGCCCTGGTCAACTTCTACGACGACGACGCCCACATGGGCATGCACCAGGACCGGGACGAGCGGTCCGACGCGCCCGTCGTCTCGCTCAGCCTCGGTGACACCTGTGTCTTCCGGTTCGGCAATACGAGCGGCCGTAACCGCCCCTGGACCGATGTCGAGCTGCGCAGCGGCGACCTCTTCGTCTTCGGTGGCCCGTCCCGGCCGGCCTACCACGGGGTGCCCCGCACCCACCCGGGCACCGCGCCGCCCGCCCTCGGGCTCGTCGGCAGGCTGAATGTGACCCTCCGGGTCAGCGGCCTCTGATCGACTTGAGATGCACGTGAAAATTCACGTGCATCCGGCGCCGGAAGGCTGCACAGTGGGGCACCGGGTGGTACACCGACGCCGTCCGGGCTCGTATCACGGGGGTGAGCCCGGCCGGCGGCACCCGGAGTTCGTCCGGGCGCGGCCCGCCCGTAGGCAGGGGGCCACCGTTCGCCGCTCCGGCGGGGGCAGATAATGACATGACCAGCGCTCACGCCCGGTCCCACCGGCAGCGGGAGCGCGCCCCCTCGCCACTGGAGGTGCCGTGACCGGCTTCCGTCCGACAAGATCCCCGCTCGACGCTCTGCGCCCGACCGCGTTCGGGGCGGATCCGTCCGGGGAGCGGATGGCGCGTATCCGGCGGTCACCGCACTACGCCGACGGCGTCTTCACCAACCCCGTGGGCGCCGACCGCACCCCCTCCGGGGCCATGCTGAAGTTCCTCCCCACCTATTTCCGCAAGGAGGAGCGCGCCCGCCGCGCCCCCGCCGGCACCGTGCCCGTCCACCCCACCACCATCGCCGACCTCGCCGCCCCCGCCGCCTCCGGTCTGCGGCTGACGTGGATGGGCCACTCCAGCGTGCTCGCCGAGATCGACGGCCATCGCGTGCTCTTCGACCCGGTGTGGTCCGAGCGCTGCTCGCCCTTCGCCTTCGCCGGTCCCAAGCGCCTGCACCCGGTGCCCGTACCGCTGGCCGAGGTGGGGACCGTGGACGCGGTGGTCATCTCCCACGACCACTACGACCACCTCGACATGCCGACGGTCCGGGCCCTGGCCCGTACCGGCACGCGCTTCGTCGTACCTCTGGGCGTCGGCGCCCACCTGGAGCACTGGGGCGTTCCGGCCGAGCGGATCACCGACCTCGACTGGCACGAGTCGACGACCGTCGGCGGCCTCACCCTCACCGCCACCCCCGCCCGCCACTTCTGCGGCCGGGCGCTGCGCAACACCCAGCACACCCTCTGGGCCTCCTGGGTGGTCGCCGGTCCCGAACACCGCGTCTTCCACAGCGGTGACACCGGATACTTTCCCGGCTTCGCGGACATCGGCGCCCAGTACGGGCCGTTCGACGCCACGATGGTGCAGATCGGTGCGTACAGCGAGTTCTGGCCCGACATCCACATGACCCCCGAGGAGGGCATGCGCGCCCACCTCGACCTCCAGGGCGACGCCGCCCGGGGGATCATGCTGCCGATCCACTGGGGCACCTTCAACCTCGCCCCGCATCCCTGGGGGGAGCCGGTCGAGGGCACCGTCGCCGCGGCTCGGCGCAGTGGCGCCGAGATCGCCGCGCCCCGTCCGGGGGAGCCCTTCGAGCCGGCCGCGGGGCTGCCGCTCGACCCGTGGTGGCGGGCGATCGCGGCCCGGCCGACAGCTGTCCGGCTCGAGCCCGCGGCGGATCTGCCGACCCCTGCGGAGGCCACCGTCCGGGCGTAGCGCGGGTGTTGGCGGCTGGGTCGCGAGTGGCGGGATCCGTACCGACGTGTGAACGCCTCACCCGAACCCCTTGTGGCGGAAGCGGCGGGGCCGCTTCAATGCCGTTGTTGGTTAGGAAAGCTTCCTAACAGCCATCGGGAATCATCGGGAACGGAGAGCAGCATGCTCAAGCGCACCTCGAAGAAGACACCCCGCACCGCACTCGTCGGACTGGCCGTCGCCCTCCCCGCCCTCGCCTTCGCCGGGGTGGGCGAGGCCGCCGCGGCTCCGGCAGCCCCGCCCGCACGCGTCGCCCCCGCCCCGGCCGCCGAGCGGATACAGCACGCCCAGGGCGCCCAAGCGGCGCCCGGGCTGGACGACCCGCACAAGAAGGACATCGCCATGCGGCTGGTGTCGAGCGCGGAGAACTCCTCGCTCGACTGGCGTGCCCAGTTCGCGTACATCGAGGACATCAAGGACGGCCGCGGCTACACCGCCGGCATCATCGGCTTCTGTTCCGGCACCGGTGACATGCTCGACCTCGTCGAGCGCTACACCCGGAAGAAGCCCGGCAACCCGCTCGCCCCGTACCTCCCCGCCCTGCGCAAGGTCAACGGCAGCGACTCCCACGCCGGCCTCGGCAAGTCCTTCGAGGACGCCTGGAAGAAGGCCGCCCGGGACAAGGACTTCCAGAACGCCCAGGAGTCCGAGCGCGACCGCGTCTACTTCGACCCCGCCGTCAAGCAGGCCAAGGCCGACGGCCTGCGCGCGCTCGGCCAGTTCGCCTACTACGACGCGATCGTCATGCACGGCCCCGGGGCCGGCAAGGACAGCTTCGGCGGCATCCGCAAGGCCGCACTGGCCAAGGCCCGGACCCCGGCGCAGGGCGGCGACGAGAAGACCTATCTGGACGCCTTCCTCGACGCCCGCAAGAAGGCCATGCGGAACGAGGAGGCGCACAGCGACACCAGCCGCGTCGACACCGCGCAGCGCGTCTTCCTCGACAACGGCAACTTCGACCTCGAACCCCCGCTGAAGTGGAAGGTCTACGGCGACTCGTACCAGATCAACGAGTAGCCGCGACGGCGCGCGGGCGGCGTCTCCCGGCGCCACCCGCGCACGGACCGCTGGGCCCGCTCCTCAGCGCGAGAGCTCCATGTCGCAGCAGGAGTCACGGCGCAACTGCCGCCCGACCTCCAGCCATTGCCCGAGCGAGCGCGCCGTGTGCCCGCCCGAGCCGGCCGCGCCGCTGTACGAGCCGACCAGCTCCGCCTGCTCGTACGGCACCCCGCCGCGCAGCACCGACACCGTCCGTACGAGCCGGTCGAAGTCCGTGAACGGATCGCCGTCCACCACCGTCACATCGGCCAGCTTGCCGGTCTCCAGCGTGCCCAGGTCCCGCTCCGCGCCGAACGCCCGCGCGGCCAGCACGGTCGCGGTGCTCAGGGCCTGCGCGGGTGACAGCCCGTACCGGTGCAGGGCCCGCAGTCCCATGTGGAGCGAGAGCCCCACGGGCACCAGCGGCGCGTCCGTACCCAGGGCGACGATCCCGCCGCCGGCCAGCACCCGGCGGTAGACGTCGATCTCGCGCTCCAGGGTGGCCAGCTGGTCGGCGGTCGGCCGTTGGCCGGCCGTCTGGCGCACGAGCGCCACGTCCCACGGCGGCATCAGCGCGGTGACCCGGGGGTCCTCCGCCAGCGCGGGCGCCTCGCCCAGCAGTGGCACCGAGGTGAACATCGTCGCGATCAGGTGGAAGTCCGTACCGGTGTAGATCTCCACGAGGTCCTGATAGGAGCGGCCCGTCGCCGAGGTGGCGTGCCCGAACTCCAGCCGCTGTGTGGCCTGGAGGTGGGTCGTGAGGTCCTGGCCGAGCTGGACGCCGGGCGAGCAGAGGTGGCTGCCGGTGCGCACGCCCAGCCGCTCGTGCGCGAAGCGCGCCGCGTCCTCCATCACCCAGCCCGGCGCGCGGACGTAGGTCTTCACGAAGTCCCACTCCAGCGCCGCGGCCCGGCTCAGCGATCTGCGCAGCCCCTCGCGGGTGCGGTGGGCGCGGCCCATGCTGTACGCGACGCGCGCGCCGTCCAGCAGCTCGCCGCTGGTCAGCATGCGGGGCCCGGCCAGCGCCCCCGCGGCGACGGCCTCCCGGATGCGGGCCTGCTCGTAGGCGAACCCGCCGAGCGAGACGGCGGTGGTGATCCCGTAGGCCAGCTGCAGCGCGGTCTGCCGGCCGCCGTAGGTGTTCTGGTACGGATGCGTGTGGGCGTCCCAGAGGCCCGGGATCACGGTGCGCTCCGACGCGTCGATCCTGCGCAGGGACGCCCGCCGGGCCCGGTGCGGCTCGACGGCGGCGATCCGCCCGTCGCGCACCACGAGATCGACGTCCTCCCGCACGGTCTCGCCGGTGCCGTCCCAGAACCTTCCGGCGTGGACGACGGTGTCGGCCGGGGTCGGGCGCCGGTAGTCGAGCGTGACGGGGACCGTACGGGCCGATCCGCCGGCCACCTCCAGCAGCCGCAGCCTCCCCGCCGACAGATAGAGGATCGTGCGGGAGTCCGCCGACCAGGACGGGTGGTCGGCCGCCTCGTCGGTCATGCGGCGCGGCTCGCCGTCGGGCGTCCCGTCGGCCCGTACGGGCAGCAGCCACAGCGCGGACTCGCAGACCACCGCCATGTGACGGCCGTCGGGCGACCAGACG
Organism: Streptomyces sp. NPDC023527; assembly: GCF_055560115.1. NCBI lineage: Bacteria > Bacillati > Actinomycetota > Actinomycetes > Kitasatosporales > Streptomycetaceae > Streptomyces > Streptomyces sp. NPDC023527. The sequence continues at coordinate 112,917 of NZ_JBVHJJ010000005.1, read as the reverse complement.
GGCCCGGAGTCGTAGCGGTCGGAGAGGGAGGTGTGCGGGGCGACGGCGTGCAGCCGGACCTTGCCGGTTTCCGTGTCCACGATCCGGATGAGGTTGTAGCCCTCGCGGAATCGCTGGTTGAGGCGGTTGCGATCGCAGAAGGCGACGAAGCGCCCGTCGGGCGACCAGCTCGGTCTGCCGGGCAGGCCGCCGGCGCCGAGGGGCGCGGCGAGGACACGGTCGGTGCGGGCGGCGAGATCGCGCACGACGAGGTTCCCGGTCATGTCCAGACATGCCAGGTTCTTTCCGTCGGGCGAGAGGGCGGGGTAGACCCGACCGCCGTCGGCCAGCACGGTCTCCTCGCCGGAGGCGAGGTCGCGGCGGCGCACGGCGAGCAGCCCGTCGCGGTCGCCGGCGTAGATCAGGGCCCGCCCGTCGCGGGTCCAGGTCGGGCCGAGGAGGTAGCGGGTGGGGTCGGACTCGACGACGCGGCGCGGGCGCCCGCCCGCGACATCGGCGACCCACAGCGAGTTCAGCGCGGCGAAGGCCACCTGCCGGCCGTCGGGGGAGAGCGCGGGCAGGTGCAGGGCGCGTGCCTTGTGGACGCCGCCGCCGTCGAGGTCGTACCGCTTGACGCGGTAGCGGGGCCGCTCCAGGGGCAGCTTGGCGCTGAAGGGGATGGTGGTGGCCGTCCTCAGGGGCTGCCCGGGCCGGAGCAGCCGGAACTGCCCGCCCACGGTCAGCAGCAACTCGTCCCGCGACACCCACCGCGGCGGTACGGGCTCCACGTCGCCGTCGACCGCCACCGCGGCGCCGTCCACGACGAGGGTGCAGGTGGCGGTGGGCGCGGCGGTGACCCGCAGATAGGCCAGCCGACCGGCGGGGGAGACCGCCGGCGTCATCACCTGCCCGGCGGCGCTCTCGGTGTGCTCCACCCGCACCGGCCCCTGCCCATCGGCCGCGACGGACGCGACCGTACGGGCCTCCAGTGCGGTCCCGGCGACGCGCGCCCGGACGAAAAGCAGCCGCTTGCCGTCCGGCGACCAGACGGGATCGAAGTCCTCCCAGGCCCCGTCCTGGAGCGGCCCCTCCTGCCCGGCCACCCCCGTGACCTGCGAAAGGGCGCCACTACGGACGTCCACCACCCACACGCGGTACGGGCTGCCGGCCACCGGATCGCCGCCGCGCTCGGAGGCGAACGCGATCCGCCCACCGTCCGGCGACCACGCCGGCCCCCGGTCGTCCCAGGGCCCGTCGGTCAGCTGCCGCAGCCCGGACCCGTCCGGTCGCAGCGTCCAGAGGTGGAAGCCGCCCCCGCGATAGGCGCAGACGACGAGCTGCCTGCCGTCGGGGGAGTGGACGGGCCGGGTCGGCTCCAGATCCGCGGGCGTGATCGCCACGGCGTTCCCGCCGGCGCGCGGAATGGACCACAACACGTTCTGCACCTCGGCGACCAGCCGGTCCCCGGCCGGGGAGAGGCTCGCGGAACCATTGGTCGCGGCGGTGAAGGACAGCGTGGCCCCGGCGGTCCGGGGGCTCGCGGCGGCCGCGATGTCGGCCGGCAGGGTGGCGGTGACCCCGGCCACGGCGGCGGTCCCGGCCGCCGCCTGAAGGAACCTGCGCCGCGAGACGGGGGAGGGGAGGGGGGTGTGCGCGCCGACGAGACCAGGGGTGTCCAACTGTCCTCCTGTTGCGGGGGAGTTGCGCGAGTCACGAGCTGAAATCGGGACGCTCGATGGTCGCACGAGATACGGCCGGGAGGTCAACACCGCGCCGGGGGTGAAGGGGGTGCGCGGGGGCCCGGGCCTGGGCTGCGCGAAACAGGGTCGGGATAAATGGTGCATATCGGGAAAGATGTACGCAGGAGGGGCTGCCCGCCCGTGATCCACCCCGGCCAAACGCGTGCGCGGCCACCCGGTGGAGTGCGGTATTGTTCTCGTGCGCGGTCGGAAAGGGCAAAAGCCCGAGCCGGACGGGCACCGGGACGTGGCGCAGCTTGGTAGCGCACTTGACTGGGGGTCAAGGGGTCGTGGGTTCAAATCCCGCCGTCCCGACCAGCGATTTTCGCAGGTCGGAGGCCGTTCTCGCAGGGATGCGAGGGCGGCCTTTCTGATGTTGTGTCGGCTTGTGGTCGCAATGTGGTCGCACGCGCTCACCGCTGCCGGGGCTGTCCGGGGGTAAATCCTGGTGCTTGTGGGCTGTCTGATGGTGATCATCTGGTTGTGCAGCTGCGGGATGTGGTCGCAGAGCGGTCGCGGTGCCGGGATCGGACGTGGGGGAATGGGTGGCCGGTCGGCCTGGGTGAGGGTTTTGTCGATGGCATCGACGGCTTCGCGGGCGGCCTGAGTGGTGAGATGGCTGTAAACGTTCGCGGTCGTGGAGAGCGTCGAGTGCCGCAGAGTCTTCGACACCACGGTGAGCGGAACGCCAGCGTTAATCGAGATTGTGGCTGACAGGTGCCGGAGATCATGGATTGTCGTACGGGAGACGCCCGCTTTGCGGCAGAGTAGATGGAACCGGTTGAGGACGTACTCCGGATGGAGCGGTCGGCCGTCGGGACGGTGGAACACGAAATCACCTTCGAGCCCTGCCATTGTTGACGGGTGTCTGTCCCGGGCTCGGTAGTGGAGGGCGGTGGCGACGCGGCCGGAGACGGCGACCCAGTTCTTACTGCTCCTGGTCTTGGGCGTGGTGATCGCGAGACGGTTGTTGTCGATCGCGGAGAGCGTCGCGTGTATATAGAGGACGCGCTTGTCGAGGCGGACGTCGTCCCAGCCCAGAGCGAGTGCTTCTCCCTTGCGGATGCCGGTGCCGATGAGGATCTCGACAAGATCGCCCATGAGCGGATCGGCCGTATGGCAGTACCGCAGGAAGGCCACAGCCTCGTCGACGGTCCAGATGTGACGCTCGGCGGCTGCCGGCCGGGGGATGATCGTGGGCCGGGCGGGGTTGTGGTCGAGCCGGTGGTGCCGGACCGCCTCGCCGAGTGCGCTCGACAAGGTGGCGAGGATCCGGTGAACGGTGACTATCCCTCGTCCGCGCGAGAGCTGCGCCCGGACGAAGGCCGCGATGTGACCGTAGCCGAGATCGTCGAGCTTGATCTTCCCAAGCGCGGGGACGAGATCGTCCTCGACGTAGGCGCGGTAGCGGACCGTGGTCGTCGGCTTCAAGGTCATGGCCTTGGCTTGGAGCCAGGCAGTCAGGTAGTCGGCGACCGTCTGGTTCGGATCGGCGAGAAGACCCGCACCAGCGGTGTCGATCAGGCGCCGCAGGGCCTGTGCGGCGGTGTCCCGGTCGGGGAAGCCGCCACGACGGACGGTGTGACGCCCCGGCGCGCACTGAGGGACATCGACGGCGAACGTCCACGTGCCATGATCAGGATCGGCGAGGAGTCGTGGACAGCGTGATCCGAGCTGCTTGTGCAGCTGGTCCCGGCAGCTGCAGCGCCGGTAGACACGCCCCCGAGAAGCGGCGGAGCGCACACCATCGAACGATGCCCCTTATGCCCCATGTTGAGAACCCCTATTTGGCGGATATTGTCCGCATCTGATCAAGTGTCAACTTGACTGGGGCAAGGGGTCGCGGGTTCAAATCCCGCCGTCCCGACGGTACGAAAGAAGCCTCTGATTGGCGGGGAACCGCAGGTCAGAGGCTTCTTTCATGTGATCACCGGACGAGCCGCAGGTGCCGCACGGGCGCGGTCTCCGGGACCAGATTGGGACCAGCGGGTTCCTGGCGGCCCTCGGCGAGGTACAGGTGGCCTTCGGCGAGGTAGCGGTTGAGGGCGGCGTCGGCCAGGTGGATCGACCGGCGGCCGGGGTGTAATGGTGGAGTCGAGTATTGGAACCCTCGGAATGGGTGAGGCTATTCATCGAGGTACTGGTGTCTGGTGTCGGCGGGCGAGATGACGAGCTGGCCTTCGCGGACCTGCCACTCTGTCGTCCCGTCGACTTCGTGGCTGGCAAGGAACAGGCCTCGGATGCGGTCTCCGTCGTCGGAGGCTGCGACCCGGGCGATCTCCTGGAGCTGGTTCGTGAACCAGTCCAGGGCCGATGCGCGGATGTCGGCGCCGTAGAAGATGTAGTGGGTCCAGTTGGCCTGCTGCCGAGGTGTGCTCCATCCGCCGGAGTAGTGATCGTCCGCGTGGGACGAGATGATCTCCTGGATGCTGGCGAGTTGTGTCTCGTCGCACTCCAGCCATCCTCTGACCGACACGTAAACGCCCATCTTGTATGTCCTTTCTGTCGCTGTCAGTCCTGGTGTGAGAGCCGTCGGCTGACGTCGGCCGCGTAAACATGTTCCTGGACGCCGTTGTCGACCACGAGGTGTTCTACAGGGCGCTGCGGGAGCTCATTCTGGCGGCCGTGGGTGAGGATGGGGCCTGTTCTGGTCACTGAGGCCAACGGTTGCCGAGCGCGCCCTTACAACGCGCTTGCGTAGCAAGGTAGTTGACGAGGTGTCGGAATCGGACGTAGGGGCGGATCGACGGGCATCTAGCCAGATTGGCTCCAGAACACGCCATTGGCGGAGATTCTTGGGGATAAGTCCTCTCCGTGTGCGGTGGAATGGCCCGGCGACCGCGCGCTTGCGGACTGTCGTCCGGCGATGCGCGGTCCGTGACGGACCGACGCCATCGAGGGGATGACGACATGCCGGTCAAGGTGGTGTTCTTCAATGTGGGGCAGGGTGACTGCACGCTCATCACGTTCTACCAACCGGGGGCGACCAAGGCGCACGCGGCGGTGCTGCTGGACTGCGGGTCCAAACCCGGGGGAGAGGTGGCGCCACGGTCGCAGGCGGGGGCGCCTGCCGCAGGCACGGCCAAGCAGCGCTTGATCGCCCACCTCCGGAAGCGGATCGACGACCACCTGCGGGACCTCGTGAACCCCGGCGTCCTCGACTACCTGCTGATCAGCCACCCGGACGAAGACCACTTCAACCTCCTCGAAGACGTCCTGTGCGACCCCGCGACCGGGAAGCTCCGCTGCACGCTCAACAACGTCTGGTACTCGATGGGGCCCGACGACTACAAGGAGCGCAGCAAGACCTTCGTCAAAACCCTGCTGACCAACCCGGCAGCGCTGGTGGCCTCCGGTGGACATGTGCCCGAAGTGAAGCTGAAGCCGGACGAGGGCTTCCCGGAGAAGGTCTTCACCGGACACCCCTCCGCCGATCCGAACCTCTATCTGGTGAATGGCGGGGCGTTCGCGCATTCCGGCTACTCAAGCGCCGAGAAAGAACGCCTCGCCAACCTGTGCAGCCTCATCTTCCTGGTCGTCGGCGAGGACGACGGCACCGGCAAGCGCCAGAAGGCGCTACTGATGGCCGACGCCCTGGTGCAGAACGAGAAGGCCCTCATCACGCTCGACTCCACTGATCCCTCCCTCAAACGGGAGAAGAACCTCTGGCTCAAGGTCGGCCACCACGGCAGCAAGACCTCGACCTGCAGGCAGTGGCTGGAGTACACCACCCCTGACGCCCTGTTCGTCAGTACCGGACCCCTTCTCTTCGGCGGCAAGACGGCCACCTGCACCGACACCGATTTCCACCAGCGCATGCTGACCGACTGGGAAGACGTCCGCGACGCGCACAACGTCCCGGACCCCAAGGTCACCCGGAAGAAGCCGCGGATCGGGCACTGGGGCTTCGGATACCAGGACAACACGGGGACCCTTCCCTGGAAGTTCCAGTTCCAGGACATGACCGGGAGGGGCGTCTTCAGCACCCTCGGCGGGGCTCCGCTCCCCCCGGACCCATCGGTCCCCGGCAGCCCCGCGGGCGAATGGACGGGTCTCGACTGGGCCCTGTGGATCGGCCGCGACGAGTACGGCAAGGACGACGCCGGCGCGTACACGATCTCGTTCGAATAGGAGGCTTGCCATGGCGTTGACCGTCGACACGCTGCGCGCAACCCTGCGGGCCGCCGTAGGCCGACCGGAGCTCACCGTCCCACCGGAATTCCTCCAACTGGAGCCCGCCGAGGGGCTGTTCCGCGACCACCTCGCCGACGGCGTACTCCGGGTGCGCACACCTGAGATCGACGTGGACCGGCTCACGGCTGTCGGCGCTGTGCCACTCGCGAGCGGCACAGAGGCGCACACGGCCGTACGTTTCCTGGCCGACGACCGCCGAAGCCTCGTCGTCGGCGTACGGATCGACGCCGCCCTGCCCGCCGACGCGCACGAGCTGCCCAAAGAACTCCGCGACGCCCTTGTCCCGCTGGAGCGCTTCGGACTCGGCACCCTGCATCTCGTACTCGGAGTGGAACCAGCCCTCAACGAGCAGTCCGAGGCCCTGGTGGGCGCGGGCGCCGAGCTGAACTTCCCCAGCGCCCAGGCCGACCCCAAACCGTATCTGTGGGGTTACCCGCCCGGGCACGGCACCATCTGGCGGCTCGGCGCCGAATTCACGCCCGTACGCATCACGGCGCTGGACGACCTGAACGCCTTCGCGGCGCTAGGCAAGGGCGGCTTCGACTTGCCGTCCGACCTCGCACCCGGTACCGGCCTGGTGCTCACCGTCCTCACCGTCGCCTATACCGTGGGCCACGGCTCCCCGCAGGCCCCTGGCGCGAGTGGCATCCTCACGGTTCAGCCGACCGTGGGCCTCGATCGGGAGTGGAGCCCGCTGGACGGGCTCACGGTGAAGAACCTCCACGCGGAGTTCGCCGTGCTCAGCCCCTTCGCCGGTCCCCAGCTCCTCACCACGCTCGGCGGCACGGTCGAGCTCGCCCACGACATCGCCATCGACGTCGAAATCGGCCTCCCCGACAGTTCCTTGACCGGCACCCTGGCCCGGCCCGTCAACGCCGGGCAACTCCTCCAGGACCGCTTCCCCGGCATCCCCGTCCCCGACACCCTCACCGTCAGCGAACTCACCCTCTGGGCCGAACTCGCCTCCGACGCGGGGAACCGCGGCTACGGACTCGACCTCGCCCTCACCGACGTCTGGCGGCCCGTCCCCGGCATCGAGCTCAGCCAGGTCGTGCTCACCGTCTCGCACCAGGCCGGGATGACTCTGGCCGGGCTCGCGGCGCGGTGGCAGCTCGACGCGGGGGTGCTGGACGTCGCCGGCGCCTGGTCCTCCACCGACGGATGGGCCTTCACCGCACACGCAGTCGGCCTGCAACCTGCCGTCATCATGGGGCACTTGGGCATCGACGTGCCGGAAGCCCTGGTCGACCTGACCATCGAAGAACTCTCCGTCGCCTTCGACGTCCACGGTCACTTCGTCTTCGCCTGCACCACCACCCTCACCGTCGACGAGACCCCCGTCTCCCTCACTGTCACCGTCGACCGCACGCCCGGTCAGACCAAGGTCACCGGGCTCCTGCGGCTCACCGTCCCCCTCGCCAACGAAACAGAACGCGTCCTGGAGTTCGCCGTCGACTACACCGTCGACCCCACCGGCCGTACCCTCACCGCTCACTGGACCGGCACCCCCGGCATCACCTCCGGCGAACTCGCCGGAGCCGTCGGGCTGTCCATCCCCGCCGGCGTCCCCGCCGGGCTCCTGCCCACCCTCACCTCCGTCGGCCTCCGCTACGACACGACAGCCAGGCGGCTGCTGCTGTCCGCCACCACCGAGGCCGGCGGCGGCATTGTCGTCGCCTCCGTCCCCGGCACCCCGCGTGCCCTCGTGTTGCTCGTCGCCGCGAACATCTCCGACCTCAAACCCACCAAACTGTCCCAGCTCCCGCTCATCGGCGACCAGATCCCGCCGAGCGTGGACGTCGGCATCACCGGCATCCAATTCCTGGCCACGAGCAACGCGTTGGCCACCGCCCAGGTCCAGCAGGTCAACGCCGACCTCGACGCCACCGGCTGGACTGGCGGCAAGCTGCCCGACTCCGGGGCCGGACTGCCCAAGGGCGTGGTGCTCACCCTCCCGTACGAGATCGCCGGCCAGGCACAGGACCCGCTGGCCGTCTCCTTCGGCGGCGGAGGACAGAAACAACTCGCCGTACGGGACGGCAGCGGCGGCGCTTCGGAGTCCGCCGCCTGGGTCGACATCGGCCGCTCCTTCGGGCCCCTGCACCTGCAGCGCATCGGCGCCGGCTTCGACTCCGGCAAGGTGCTGGTGATGTTCGACGCCAGTATGGGCGCCGCCGGGTTCACCCTGGGCGTCATCGGCCTCGGGATCGCCCTCGACCTCGACACCATGACCGCCGAACCCCGCCTCCAAGGGCTCTCCGTCGACCTGCGCCGCAATCCGCTGCACATCGCGGGCGCTCTCGTCAACCGTCAGCCCCCGCCCGAGGATTACAAGATCCTCATCGAGGGCCTGCTCGTCGTCGAGATGCCGAAGTTCGGGGCGCTCGCGCTCGGCGCGTACCAGCGGCGCGGCGACGGCATGACGTCCTTCTTCGCCTTCGGCCGGCTCACCGGGACGTTCGGCGGACCGCCGCCGTTCCGCGTCACCGGCTTCGCCCTCGGCTTCGGCTACAACAGCGGCGTCCGCGTCCCCGAGCAGACGGAGATCGCCCAGTTCCCGCTGGTGTCCGGCCTGGACGGCGGTCTGCCCGACAACCCGCTCGAGATGCTCCCTCGGCTCACCGGAGGAGCCAACCCCTGGGTCAGCCCCGCCGAAGGGCAGATCTGGCTCGCCGGCGGCATCGACTTCACCTCCTTCGAGTTCATCCAGGCGCGCGTCCTGCTCCTCCTCGAAGTCGGCAACTCCCTCACCCTCGCGCTCATCGGCCGTGCCAACGCGAGCTTCCCGCAGAAGGGCGCCAAGAAGTACGCGCGCATCGGCGTCGACCTGCGCATCGTCTACCAGTCCGCGCGCGGCGAACTCGCCGCCACCGCACAGCTCGTGGACTCCTACGTCATCGACCCGTCCTGCGTGCTCACCGGCGGCTTCGCCTTCTACTCCTGGTTCGGGCCGAGCCCGCACGCCGGGGACTTCGTCCTGACCGTCGGCGGCTACCACCCGGACTACAAGCCGGTCCCGGCGCACTACCCGGTCGTCCCCCGCCTCGGCTTCACCTGGTCCGTCGGCTCGGCCGTCACCGTCAGCGGCGGCGCCTACTTCGCGCTCACCCCGAACGCCGTGATGGCGGGCGGATCGCTGGACGTGCGCTACAAGGCCGGAAACGTCGAGGCCTGGCTGACCGCGCAGGCCAACCTGCTCATCCAATGGGCGCCCCTGCACTTTCGCGTCGGGATCTCCGTCCGCGTCGGCGCCCGCGTCAAGCTGCTGTTCACCGTCAGCGGCGAGATCGGCGCCTCCCTCGACCTGTGGGGGCCGCCCACCGGCGGCACGGTCACCGCGAAATTCATCTTCATCAAGGTCACCGTCAAGTTCGGTGCCCCACTGTCCGGTCCGGACGCGCTCACCTGGGACGAGTTCCGTACCCAACTCCTGCCGGCCAAGGCCCCGCTCACCGCCCACCCGATCACCGGACTCCTCACCGACCCCGACGCCGACCCGGCCCTGAGGGCCGCCCGCATCAAGGCCGGTGAGGAACCATGGCTCGCCGACCCGGCGGGATTCTCCTTCGCGGTCTCCTCCGTCGTGCCCACGGCACAGGTGCGGTTCAACGAGCGCCCCCCGGAGAGCAACCACACCGTCGACATCCGGCCCATGAAGGAGAAGGGCATCGACGGACTGCTCCACGTCACCGTCGAGTACAGCAACACCCGCCGCCGGCAGGCCGCTTCCTGGCATTCCCTGCCGCACGACGACAAGTGGCAGATGGAAGCCGAGCACGGGAACGTGCCCTTCGCACTGTGGGGCGACCCCGACGTCCCCCAGGACAAGACCATCGGCCAGGACCCGCTGCTCGACCACCTCACCGGCCTGCGCGTCACCGTCCCCGCCCCCAAGCTCAACGGCCAGGACCTCGGCCCCATCGCCGAACGCGACCTCGCCTGGGAGAAGCTCCACCCCGACGCCACGCTCCCGCTCGACCCGAACGCCGGCCCCACCGGCTCGCCCGTCGAACTCGCCGAACCCCTCGGCGCGGGCGTGACCGTACTCGCGGAACAGATCGCGGGCCTCGCGGCGGGCTCGGCCCGTACCCGCATGCACGGCGTCTTCGCCGGCCTCTGCCCCGACATCCCGTTGCCCAACGGCACGGTCGGCGACTACGCCGAGCAGGCCCGTACCGCCGGACTCGACGCGGACCCGCTGCTGCTCACCGAGGACCATGTACCGCCCGCACCCGGCCCCGTCGTCCTCGTCCTCGACGACACCACCGGGACCATCCTGTCCGTGGACCCGGACACGACGGCCGTCGTCGGACGGGTGCCGGTCGGACAGCACGGCCCGTACCTCGCGGTGACCTCGGCGGACGGGGCGACGCTCTACGCGGCCGGTACGGACCCGAAGCAGCTCGCGGTCATCGACGTCGTGGCCCAGCGGGTACGTCCGCCGCGTACCGGAATCCAGCTCGCCGGGCCGCCGACGGTGCTCGCGGTCAAGCACGACAACTCCCGTGCCGTCGTGGCCCGTCCGGCAAGCCTCACGGCCGCTTCGGTCGATCTCACCGGGAGCGCTGGGCCGGTCGGCACCGACGTCGGTCAGGACGTGCAGAAGATCGGCAGGATCTCGGTCGATGTCGAGGCAGGCCGCCTGTACGTCACAGCCAACGACCTCAGCAAGACGTTCACCTACGACACTTCGACCGGCGACCGGGTCGGCGACGGCGTCACCGGGCCCGCGACGCCCACGTTCGTCACCGCCGGCGAGCCGGGCCGGGTGTACGTCTACGGGGCCGAGGCGAGCAGCAACGGGCAAGTGCAACTCGTGACGGTGCCGAGCAGCGGCGCGTGGTACCAGCCGTACAACCTCTCCGCGCGTGGCACCGCGCTGGCCTTGCTCACCAACTCGGGCCGACGCGGCGTCCTGTTGCGCAAGGTCGGCGACGGCGGGCAGGTGGTGACGCTGTACGAGCGCCAGGGCTCCACCAAGGACACCATCGCGGAATCCGTCGTAGCCATCGGCCCCGACCCCCGCTCCCTTACCCTCGACCCGCGCGACCGCGCCTGGGTCCTGCACGCGTCCGCCGTCTCCGTCGTCGGCGGCGGCAGGCTGCTGGGCGAACTCGTCCTCGACGCCGTGCCGTTGTCCGTCACCTTCACACCCGACGCCGCCCGCGCGTTCGTCGCCTGCGACGACGCGACCGTCACCGTCGTCGAGATCCACGACAACGCGCCGGTCACCGCCGAGCACTGGCAGCTGCCGCCCGGCACCCGCGCCTCCGCCGCCCTCTACACCGTGTTCGCCGCCACCTCCTCGGAAGGGGCCGCCCGATGACGGACCAGCGCCGAGCCCCCGCGCCGGCCACCGACCCCAGCTTCGTCCTGCGCTTCCAGGACAACCGCGAACCCGCCATCAACGCGGGGCTCTACCGAGTACGGGCCACCCAGACCCTGCCCGGCGTGGACACCGGCGACTACCTGGTGCCCGTCGAGGAGACCTTCGAGGTCCGCGCCCCGCAGTTCGCGCTCGCCGACGAGCAGGTACACGCCGTCAACCCGGCACCCGAGGCCCGCTCCGACTACTCCACGACCCTCGCCCACCTCACCCTCCCCGATCCGCTCCTGCCCTGGATGCGCCGCCTGGACGAGTCCGGCGCCGCCCTCGGCGAAGCACCGGAAGAGCCCTGGCTCGCCCTGCTGCTGTTCGCGGAGGGCGAGCTGCCCGGCGACCCCGAGTCCGTGGCCCTGACCGTGCCCATGACGGCGGAGGAACTGCTCACCGACGCCACCGGGGTACGCCACCCGCGCATCGATCCCTCCCGGATCGAGGGCGACCCGACCGCGCTCTGCCACACTGTCACGATCCCCGGCGACATCTTCGCCACGGTCGTCCCGCGCACCGACGAGCTGCGGCACCTGATCCACGTCCGGGACGTACGCACGGACACCGGGCTGCGCGGCGAACAGCTCGCCGAGGGCGCCTACGCGGTCGTCCTCGCCAACCGGCTGCCCGACCGCGAGCGCGAGGTCCGCTACGCCGCGCACCTCGTCGCCCTGGAGGGCTGCCGCTCCATCCTCGCCGACGCCGACGCCGGGCGGCTGACCGCCGACGTGCGCATCCGCCTCGCCGCGCTGCACAGTTGGTCCTTCACCAGCAATCCGGCACCCGGCGGCGGCTTCCCGGGCCGGGTACGGCACTTCCTCTTCGACGCGGACGGCAAGGAACGCGATCTGCTGCTGCGCGTCCCCACGCCACCGGCCGCGCCGCCCGCCGGAACCGATCCCGCCGCGTACACCACGGCCCGCGCCCGGCTGGTCTCGGGCCGGGTGCCGCTGGCCCACGGCCTGGAGACCGGAGAACGCGGTTACGCGTGGTACCGGGGCCCGCTCACGGCCGAGCCCGCGCGGCCACTGCCGACGCCGCCCGCCGCCGGCTGGACGAGCGCCGCGCAGCTGATGGCGTACGAGAAGGCGTGGGGCCTGTTCGACGCGGGCTGGGGCGCGGCCTGGACCCTGGGCCGCGCCCTGGCCCTCGCCGACGCGGACTTCGCGGCGATGCTGACGGCGTGGCACGCGAAGGCCCGTACGCGGGCGGCGATGCTGGCGCAGCAGCTGGCGGCGGCGGGGCTGGAGGCGGTGGGGCTGGCGGCGGGCGCGGACGATGCAGGCGCCCGAGCCCTCACCCCCCGCCCCTTCGGCACCCTCCTCGAAGAGTTCGCCGCCACCGGTGCCGCCGCTCGTCTCCTGCGCGCGGGCACCCACCCCGCCGAGACCCGCCACGCACCCCCGCCCGAGCCCTTCCACCGCACCCCCGTCGCCGGGCGGCGCGGGGCCGGGCGGTCCGCGCGGACCGCCGCACTGCTCGCCGACCCCCCGGCCGTGCTCCGTACCGCCCTCACCGCCCAACTCGCCGACGCCGCCGCCCCGATCAGCGAGTGGCTGCGACGGCTGCGGCTCCTGCACAACATCCCCTTCCCCGACCTCGTGCCCGACGAGCGCGCCCTGCCCGCCGAGTCGCTGCGGGTCTTCTACGTCGACCCCGGCTGGCTCACCGCGCTCGTCTCCGGCGCGGTCGGCATCGCCATCACCGGCGAGAGCGACGCCGCCCTCGCCCGGTTCGCCGCACCCTGGGCACGTACCGGCGATGAGGGGCCCACGCCCCGCGCGGGTGTGATCATCCGGTCCGCGCTTGTGCGGGAGTGCCCGGGGCTGCTCGTCCGCCCCTACCGGGGCCACGGCGACGGTCGGCAACCCATCGCCGTACTGCGGCAGGACGTCCTCGGTCCGGACGTCCTCCTGGTCCTCTTCGAGCAGGTACCCGACGAGGTCGAACTGGCCGAGCCGCCCGAGGGCCTGTCCTTCGGCATCGATCTCGACCTGGCCATGAAGAGGGTGATCGACCTGCGGCGTTTGGACGCACCCGATGTGGCCCAGCAGATCGACGGACAGGCGTTCCCGCATCCCGTCGGCCCCGACGGGCTCGACGCCCACCTGCGCCCCGACCCCGGCGGACGCCGGGTCGTCCTCGACCTGCGCCCCGCCGCCACGGACGGACTGCTGCGGAAACTCGGCACGAGGCTCACCGAACTCGGCCAGCAGGCCGCCGCCGACTTCGGCCCCGCCGGACTCGCCGTCCAGCTCGTCAACGCGCCCCGCCGCCAGCTCATCACCCGCGCGACGACCCGATGACCGCCAACCATCCGAAGGAAGGGCAGAACAGCGCCGTGACGCCACCCTCCGCAGCATCGGGCACCCAGCCACTCGTCGTGCCGATGCAGATCGAAGCCCTCGCCGTCAACGAACGCGTCCGCCACGCCGAGGTCTTCCAGCGCTGGCAGGCCAACTACGCCCTGACCCGGCTCAACCTTTCCCCGGAACCGCCCGCCTTCTCCAACACCGACACGGCCTTCAATGCCGCCCCCGACCGTGAAGGCGTCTATCTGCACTGGCAGTTGCCGCAAGCGCTCACCCACGGCGTGGACGAGGAGGGCGACGGCGTCCCCGTCTTCCCGCTCGTCCCCAACCGCTGGCTCGTCGTCCGCCAGGCGGTCGCCACCGCGACCGGCGCCCGCACCGACACCGGCTGGATCGTCGAGAGCGACTACCTGGACCCGGCCCTCGGCTCCAGCACCTACATGGACAAGGACGGCAGCCTCACCCGCATCGGCCGCCGCATCGCCCTCGCCGAGGGCGCGTGGAGCGAACCCGGCACGCCCGACGGGCTGTTCCTGACCGCGGTCGGCCCCGGACTGCCGACCTTCGCCGCCTACCAGCCCTACAACACCGACGTGTTCTCCGTGCACGACCGCACGGACGACCTCGACCCGCACACCGCCTACCAGCTGAACTACCTGGTCGCCGGCTGGTACAGTGACCCTGACGAGGACCCGCTGGCCGGGAACCTCATCAAGCGGCTGGCCGCGCACAACTGGAAGACCAAGGGCACGGCACCCGAAACCGCCCGTACGGTCTGCCACGGCACCGCCCTCGACGTGCAGTGGCAGCGCCAGGGCAGCGGCATGCCCGCCTCCGACCGGCCCGACTACGTCACCGTCGCCGTCGGCAACAACACCGAGCACGCCACCAAGGCCATCAAGGAGTACGCGGCGCGGCGCGCCGGATCCCCGCCCGAGCTCGCCGCCCTGCTGTCGGCCGCGCACTCCGGCGTCCTCGACCTGCTCGAAGAACCCGACGGCCAGTTCCAGGCCGAACGCGCCGTGCACGCCTCGTGGTTCACCCCCGAGCCCGGCGGATACACCTGGGTGCTGGAGGACGCCGAGAAGTCCGCCGCCCCGGAGGTCAGGCGCCGCCGGCCCCGGGCCGTACGCGCCGCGTACGCCCAGGCCCTCGCCAAGCTCAACGAGGACCAGGCCGCGCACGACGCCGCCGTACAGGACCTCATCGCCGCACAACGCCGGCTGTACGACCTGTGGTGGGCGGCGAACCTGCCGAAGGTGCCCGACGCGCCGGGGGAGCCGGCCGGCAAGTACCGCGAGGACCTCGGCGAGTGCGTACAGACCGCCACCAAGGCGGCCAAGGACCAACGCGACCGGGTGGAGCGGCTGCGCGCCGCGATCCCCTGGGGAGACACCCCGGAGCAACTCGCCGCCGCCATCGGGAAGTACCAGCACGACCACGGCCTCCCCGAGGGCGAGGTCGTCCTCAAACGCGCCGTCCTGCCCGACTTCCACCGGCCCAACGACCCTGTCGTCGTCATCCGGGGGACGAAGGACCGGCCTGTCCCGCCGGGCCCCGAGCAGCTGACCGAAGCCGACCCGTACGCGGTGCGCGAGGGCACGTACGACGACTCCGAGCAGGACGAGGACCCGCCGCTGGCGTGCCGCTGGCCGGACGCGCTCGTCACCGGCGTGAAGGTGGCGGGCAAGCCGGTCTCGGCGACCGAAGCGCAGACCCCCAAGCCGACCGGTCTCCCGTCCCCCGACGGCCTGTCCGGCATCCTGCCGGCCCTGCTGCGCGAGCTGTTCCACCTGGCCTCGTCCAACGCCCGGACGCTCGCGACGGTCACCGGCCACCCCGGAGACGTGGCGGAGCTCGCCGCCGCCATGCGTGACCCGCACGCCAACGCCGTCGGTATCCCCGGCGCGTACACCGCGCAGTGGCGGCAGCCCTGGCAGCCACTGTTCTTCGAGTGGAAGGTCGACTACTTCCCCATCGAGTGGCAGGGCGACCCGGACGGCGGCCAAGCCGGCCGCGACAACTGGGTCTTCGACGGCACCGGTTACCACTGGCTCGGTACCGGTGCCCACCCCGTTCCCCGCACCCTCAGCGGCCGGCAGTTCCTCACCCCGACACCCTCGGAAACGGTGGCCGCAGCGCTGCGGCAGTACGCCCGTACCCACCCGGGACCGGGAGCCGCCGCGCTGCGGGCACTCGCCCGGCAGATCGAGGACGACGCCGACTGGTTCTCCCAGCCCCTCGTCGGCTTCACCGAACAGCTCGCCGCACGGGCCGCCGGTCCCGCGACCCTCAACCCCCACTCCGAGCTGCCGGAAGACTTGCGCACCGCGCTCACCGAGGCGTCGGGCCGCACCCTGCCGCCCAGCCCGGGCGCCCTCCCGCGCCCGTTCATCGGCTGGAACGACACCCTCTACCAGCCCCTGCGGGCCGGGCAGTTCGCCTTCGCGCGGCTCGCGGTCATCGACCGCTTCGGACACGCACTGCCCGCGATCTTCCCGGACCCGATCGCCCTGCGATTCGCCCCCGGAAACGAGCCCGGTGACGTCATCGGCGTCGGCGTGCCCGCGCGCCGTTTCGCGCCCGAGCTGCCCGAGGAACTCACTCCCTCCTGGAAGGACCCCAAGGACCCGAACCAGGGTCACTGGACCATCAACCCGCCCACCTGGTACCGCTTCACCCAGCTCGCACCACGTCTGACCCAGCCCGCCCGGGCCGGCTTCACCCTCCTCGACGCCCGCGACGACCTCAACCCGCTCACCACGGCGAGCGACCCGGACACGAGCCCGGTATCGGCCTGGCTCGTCCCCGGCTATCTCGACCGCGCGCTGTACGCGTACGGGCCCGACGGCGCCCCGCTGGGCGAACTCCGCATCACCCTTCCGCCCAGCGGGATCCCGCGGGTCACATGGCACGCGCTGCCGTACTCGCAGTACCGCACGATCGACGATCTGCACGGCAACTACCCGATTCTGCACGGCTTCCTGACAGCGCTGACCGCCCCGGACCGGGGCCCGGCCGCCCTGCGCTCCCTCCTGACCGTCATCGACCGCACCCTCTCCACCACCGCGCCCCTGGGCGACGCCGCACCCCCGCACACCCCGAGCGTGCTCGTCGGCCGACCGCTCGCGCTGATGCGCGTACGCTTCGACATCGACCTCGACGGGCCGCCGTACCCGGACCCGTCGTGGAAGAACCTGCGCGACCCGGAGCCCCCCGCGTACCCCGGCTACCGCTGGCCGGTCCGGCTCGGCGAACGCAACGAGCTGACGGATGGGCTCGTGGGCTACTTCCACGGCGAGCACCGCACCACGGACTACCGCGTCCTGCACACGGTGCTGGGCGAGGCCGAACTCCCCGACGAGGCACGGGAGTACTTCGCCCCGATCGGCACGGGCGCCTCGTTGACCCTCCCGGCCCGGCCACCGGGCAGTGACCCCGACCACCGCAACGCCGCGTTCCTGACGCTGCTCGCCGACCCGCGCGGCACCGTGCACGCCACGACGGACGTCCTGCCGTCCGCCGAGGTCCGGCTGCCGGCCCGGCTCGTGGAGCCGCCGCTGGCCGAACTCCCGGTGTCCTTCCGGCTGGGACCGCTGCCGGTGAGCGAGTACGTACCGGATCCGGCGGGCGTACGAACCGGGGAGCAGCCGCCCGCGCTCGTCCTGCCCCGCCCGTCCGACCGGTACGGGACGTGGACCTGGGTGCAGAACGAGACCACCGGCACGCCGAGCACGGCTACCACGTACGCCTCCGACGGCGAAGCCCACCACCCGCACCCCGCCCCCACCCTGCGCACGGGTCGCTTGACGCTCCGTCCGATCCACGCCGATGAGACCGAGACCGAAGGAGACCGCCGATGAGCGACTGTGTGCTCAGCTACGCCCTGACGACCGTCCCCAACCCGCTGACCGTCAGCCCGCCCAAGGCCGGCCCCGGCAATGAGGACGAACTCGCCTACGGCGCCATCGACCTCGTCATCTCCAACAGCGGCAACACGCCGGTCCGTTGCAGCCGCATCGCCATCGTGCTGCCGGTCGGCTCCCTCGCCCAGGACCTCGCGCTCACGGGCGAGGGCATCGCGCCGTACGTCGAGCCCGAATCCGGGTGGACGATCGTCGGGCCGCAGCCCGATGTGCTGGTCGCCGTGCCGACGGCCGAGACGGCGGTGTTCCCGGCGGCGGGGGACACGGCGGGGGAGTCGTCGAAGGTGCGGTTCAGCGTGGAGCCGAGGGGAGGGGCGAGCGAGGTCACCGTCGATGGGCTGTACATCACGTTGAAGAACATCGCGGTCAGCAACAAGACGGGCGTCGCCAGGATCGGGATCGAGGAGTGGGCGACGACGGGTTCCACGATCCCGGAGGTGCCGAACACGAGGACGCTGGAGGTCGCGAAGTTCCCGTTCCGGAGCGGGGGAGACCCGTCGCCCGGCATCGGGCGGGCGCTGGTGGCGGTCACACAGCAGGGCGGGCCGCCGGCGACGCGGATCGCTTCCGGGGCTCCGGTGCGGTTGGAGTGGAACCATGTGCGGGGCGACAACCATGAGTTGTATATGGACGGGGAGCGCGTCACGGATGCCTCGATCGCGGGCGGGAGCGTGTATCCGGTTCCGGCGGGGAAGGTGCTGCGGGACACGGCGTTCGCGCTGAAGACGGTGACGCCGACGCCGGGTGGGGGGTTCGTGACGCGGTGGGATCACCTGGTGGTGTGTGTCACGGACCAGACGCTGGCGAGTCTGACGGTGAGCGGAGGGCTGACCGCGAAGGGGGCGGTGACGGCGAAGAGCACGCTGGGCGTCACCGGCAACGCGACGGTCGGGGGGACCCTCGAGGTAACGGGGCAGCTGACGGCGGACGGCGACGTCCAGGTCAACAAGACGTTCAAGACGGGCACGGTCGGTGAGTCGGTCTTCTACCACAACGTCACGGTGTACACGCCGAGCAAGCTTGTCGTGGGCAAGGACATGCAGGTCAACGGCGACCTGACGACCAGTGGGACCGTCCAGGGATCCGCCCTGAAGGTCGGCGCCACCTACGGAATCGCCAGCAATGGAGCCATCACCGGATCCAGCCTCAACGCCGGAAGCGGCAACATCACCACCAGCGGCAAAGTGAACGACAACGGCGAAATCCTGCGTTCTGGTACAGCGGTAACCCTCAGGAATCAGTATCACAATTCCGAGGGCCTGAACGAGGACAATAAGGCGAGCGGTGGCGTATCGCTTAAGGGAATCGATAGGAACAACATGCGTTGGTGGTGGTACCTGGAAAAGTAGGGCCGGGAGCTGACGCGGCGGCTGAGGTTCCGTTTCCAGCCCCCGCCGCTTCACATGAAGTAGACCGCCAACGAGGCGCCCGTGGTTCGGGTCCTTGCCGACGGCCACCGAACCGGAGGTGCGGCTTATGGCCGTACCTCCGGTTCTCCAGTGTCCTTTCTTCCGGCCCGGCCGGTACTGACGGCGGTTTCCGTAAGCGGTTCTGATCCATTTATTGGATGCTGTTGGTGATCTTCAGTTGCGGGGGTGGTGGTAGCGGCTTTCCGGGCATCTGGGGTGGCGGTTTCTGCTGTGCTGATCGGGAGGTTCGGCTCGCGGGAGGGGTAGTTCGATGTCTATGGCCTCGGAGTCCGGACGGGTGATCCCGTCGCTGACGGGGCGGGTGGCTCGGGCGAGCAACCCACGTGGCACGGCGGCGATGTGGGTGCGGGACCGGCTGGACGGCCTATTTACGGACGGTGGTTTCGCCGACTGGTTCTCTGCGAATGGATGTCGAGGTATCTCGCCGGCTCGGCTGGCTCTGGTGTGTCGGTGCTTCAGTACGCGGAAAACCTCAGCGACCGTCAGGCGGCCGAGGCGGTTCGCTGCCGACTGGACTGGAAATTACTGCCTGGGGATGGAGCTGGACGATTCCGGCTTCGACCACTCGGTGCTCAGCGAGTTCCGTGACCGGCTGGCCCAGGACGACCGGGCGGACCGGCTCCTGGCGCTGATGGTCGAGCGCCTGCCGAGGCCGGGCTGGTGCGGCGTCCGGGCCGGGTGCGGACGGATTCCACCCACGTGCTCGCCGCGGTCCGCCGGCTGAACCGCGCCGAGCTGGTGGGCGAAACGCTGCGGGCGGCCCTGGAGGAACTCGCCGTGGCCGACGACGAGTGGCTGGCGGCGGCAACCACGCCAGACTGGGGCAATCGCTACGGCCGTCCGGTCCGCTACGAGCGCCTGCCTCGGACCAAGGAGGTGCTGTCGGCCTACGTCCTGCAGGTCGGAGAGGACGGCATGCACCTGATGCGCGAACTCTTCCGCGACGGTGCCCCGCGCCGGCTGTGGCTGCTTCCTCAGGTCCAGGTGCTTCGGCAGGTCTGGGTGCAGCAGTACTGGTACGACGAGGACGACGAGCTCCAGTGGCGGGGGCCGAAGGACACAGGCGACCGGCAGAGCCGCCGCGCCACTGAACGCCGGAACACCGGCACTGCCGCTGCCGCGGGCAGACCCGACCCGGCGACGGCGCGGGTGCCGTGGTCAGGAATGGAGATCGTCACTCCGCACGATCCCGAGGCCCGATTCTGCCGCAAGGCGGGCAAGGAGGACTGGATCGGCTACCGCGATCACCAGACGGAGACCTGCGGTGACTCAGGAGCGAACATCATCGTCCACGTGGCGACCAGACCGGCCCCCGAGCAGGACATCGACGCCCTCGACCAGATTCACGAAGGCATTGTCGGCCAGGGTTTCCACCCGAGCGAGCGCCTCGTCGATTCCGGATACGTCAGCCCTGACGTGATCCACTACGCGCAACAGCGATGGTAAATCCCACTGATTGGCCCGGTGCGCTTGGACCCTCGCGGCGACCGCGGCCACCCCGGATTCACCAAGGAGGACTGCCACGTCAACTGGGGAGAAAGGACGGTAACTTGCCCGCGAGGTGTCACCAGCCCGCCATGGAAGCCCACCCACACCGACGGACACGCCCGCTTCTCCGTCCTTTTCTCCCGAAAGTCCTGCCGGGCGTGTGAAGAGCGCCTTCGCTGCACGGGCAACACCGATGACAAGGGCCGCTACATCACCTTGCTCCCCCAGCCCATCCAGGAAATCCAGACCCAGGCACGGGCAGAGCAGAAGACCAAGGCATGGCAGCAGCGTTACGCCCTGCGCTCCGGCTGCGAGGCAACAGTGTCCGAGACTGTCCGTGCCCACGGCCTGCGCCACTGCCGCTACCGCGGAATCTCCAAGACACACGTGCAACACATCCTCACGGCCGCCGGAACCAACATCATCCGCCTTGCCCAGCACCCCCAAGCGGGGTACCGCACCACTCCGACCACCCGTTTCCAGCGTCTCTGCCAGCAACTAAGACGATGTCTCAGTCGGCGTGATTGCTCGATGACCGGGCAAGATGCACCGCCATGGCAGACCCTGAACTTGAGCGTGTCAACAGCATTGCCCTCACGGCAGTGCAGGCCCTGCTGGGGCTGATCTCATCCGATGTAGTCGCGGTAGCGGTTGCGGCCGAGGAGGACAGAGTGCTGCTCTCCTTCTGGGTACGTCGTCATACCGCTGAGATCGACGAAGACATCGCCGATGCGATCGCTGACCTGGAGGCATTTCTGCATCCAGATAATCCGCTGATCGAATCGCGCGTCATGGTGGGTGCGCCGGAGGCAGCCGTTATGAGACCTCACGAGCGCATGATCTATTGGGCCAAGTCCTAGACCTGCACTGCTGTGCTCTGCGGTAGCAGATGAGGGTGCAAGCGATGCCGACGAAGGCGAGGAAGTGGTCGGCTGTGCGTTCGTAGCGGCGGTGCAGGCGGCGACAGCCGTTGAGCAAGACATAGTGCGTTCGATCACCCAGCGGTGCCGGCCCAGGCGGCCGGACGGCTCGATGCCGCGGCGGGCGATGCGCGGGACGATCTGCCTGCGTCGCAACCAGTGACGACCAGGCCGGCCGAGGCGCCCAGGTTGCGCGAGACGACCTCGTAGGACCCGCCGCCGCTGGGATAGGCGTGCACCACTTGGCGGTAGGACAGGACCACCACGGCCATCAGCGCCACGACCGCCGCGGCGATCCAGGGGGTGAAGTGCAGGTACGCCATGCCGCCCAGGGTCAGGACGAGCAGGATCTCCTGCGTGGCGTAGGCGACCGACGACAGCGGGTCGGAGGCGAAGATCGGCAGGGCCAGCCGCTTGGGCAGCGGTGTCTCGTGCAGTTCCTCGCTCGCATCGCCCGGCCGATGGCCAGCCGCTTCAGAAGCGCCGTCACATTGATCGCAAGGCGAGCGTAAGTCTTATTCGGCATATATAGAGACATTCGGGACGAGGTGTGGTCCCTCTGGCGGTGTGTCAGGGCTGCGTCAGGGATGCGGCGCGCCGCTTGCGCGGGGCCTCCTGGTTGCTTTGGATAGTGAGCGTGAACAGCCACCTGCGACACGACGACCGGCCGCCTCATACGGCGCTGTCCGGCATCGCGCGCTGTTCACTTTCCGCGCGCTGAGCGCGTTTACCTTCTGCGACACCGCGAGAGTGTCCGGCGCATCATCGTGATCTCTTCGCATCCCGCCTGGCCCGTCGGCACGCACGTTTCCGTGCTCCGTCGCTGACGTCGCCTTTTGTTCGCACGGCAGCCCGCCATGGGGCGGATTCCAGCTGCCGCTTTCGCATTCCCGGAGTGGATTCCCATGTCTTCTGCTGTCTCGCCCTCCTCCAGGACCGTTCTGGTCACCGGTGCCACGTCCGGTATCGGCTGGGAGACCGCCCGGCTGCTCGCCGAACGGGGTGACACGGTCATCGTCCACGCCCCCGACCAGGTGTCCGGTGACGATGCCGTCGCCCGCCTGGTGACGGCCGGCGCCGACATCCTGCGCCTGCGTCTGGTCGTCGCCGACTTCTCCCGGCTGGACGAGGTACGGGCCATGGCCGCGCGCGTCGCCGAGGAGCACCCCGTCCTCGACGTCCTGGTGAACAACGCGGCCGTCGCCGCGCCCGAGCGGCGCACCATGACCGCCGACGGCAACGAACTCTCCCTCCAGGTCAACTTCCTCGCCGCCTACCTCCTCACCCACGAGCTCGCCGGCCCGCTCAGCGCCCGCCCCGGCGCTCGCGTCGTGAACGTCTCGTCCTCCATGCACCGGACGGCGTCCATCGCCTGGAACGACCCCCACCGCGCCAAGCGCTACTCCCGCCTCGCCGCCTATGCCCAGTCCCAGCTCGCGCTGACCGTCTTCGCCCGCGAGCAGGCGCCATGGACGTCGGTCAGCGTGCACCCGGGCGTGTGCGATACCGCGCTGCTGCCGCTGTACGCCCACGAGGGCGACTCCGCCCTGCAGGGCGCCGAGAGCGTGGTCCGCCTCTGCGACCCCGCCACCGAGCTCGTCCCCGGCGCCTACTACGACCGCAGGGCCCTCTCCCCGGCAGCCCCCGTCGCCATGGAGGGCCGTACGGTGCGCCGCCTGTGCAAGCTCGCCGACCAACTGGTCACCCAGGCAGCCTGACGCCTGCAACAGCCCGCCGAACCCGTAGAGAAGAAGAAAGGGCATCTGTGTCCAAGCGCGCCCGTAAGAAGCGAACCCGCCGCAAGAAGAAGGCCAACCACGGAAGCAAGGCTTGCAACTGACCGCAGGCCGTCGCCCCCGGGGCGGGCGGTGCCGAACCGCCTGCCCCTCGGGTTCTCCGGAGCCGTCATGCCGAACGAAAACTTCCTCCGCGCAGCGCCGGCCGTCCGGGCACGGCAGCCCTGGTTCCCTGCCGGCCGCCCGGGCGTGGGAGCCCTTCCCGAGCACGCCGCTCACACCGGGCTGGGCACGTGGTGGAACGACCACCCGCTGCGCCCGCGGGCGGCCGCCGTCTCCTGCGCCGGCTACGCCGTCCTGGCCGGCGACCCCTGTGCGACCGTTCCCGGGGACCTCGCGCATCTGGCCCACTGCTACGTCGTCGCCCCGGACCGCTTCCTGCCCGTACTCGGCAGCGCGTTCGTACGGATCGTGCCCTGGGAGCGCATGATCTGGGCACACCGCGACCCCGTGCCTGTTGCCCGACTCACCCCCGCGGTGACCGTCCGTCCCCTCGCGCTCTCCGACGCGCCAGCCGTACGGGCCCTCGGCCCGGACCTGGCCTGGATCGCGGAGAGCTGGGGTGGCCCGGCCGGGCTCGCCGCGTCCGGTCGAGGCTGGGGCACCTTCCGTAACGGGCGCCTGCTCTCCCTCGCCTGCACCTTTTTCGCGGGCAGCTGCCACGAGGACGTCGCTGTCGCGACCCTGTCGGAAGAACGCGGGCAGGGCCTGGCCTCCGCCTGTGTGCGGGCGCTCTGCAGGGACATCACCACCCGCGGCCGCATCCCGTCCTGGACGTGTTCCCGTGACAACCACCCAAGCCGCCGCCTGGCCGCACAATCCGGATTCCAGTTGATCCACACCTACGTGCACTACGCACTCGGAGCCCCGGTCACCGGCAGCCGGCCTCTCGCCGAGGCCGCCCGACCGTAAGCGGCGGGCGGCTTCCCCGCCCGGGCGAGCGCTGACGATCCTCGGGCTCCGGCCACGGCTCGCGAAGTCCCGCTGAGGTCGGCTGCCTGGGCGTCCGGCCGACCGCTACGCGGTGTTGGTGAACTGTGGAAGTCATGGAGCCAACACGCCTCCGGCAAAAACCGCGCCCTCTGTACGCCGCGGGCGGGTGACCGCAGCGGCGGTGGCGGGTGGAGGCGTCACCGGCTCGTGGTCAGGCGTCCCAGGTGACCGGGAGGCTCTTGACCCCGTAGATGTCCGCGGTCTCCGGGCGCAGGCCGACTTCTTCTGCCGGTACGGCCAGGCGCAAGGTGGGGAAGCGGTCGAACAGTGCG
Source organism: Streptomyces sp. NPDC023527 (assembly GCF_055560115.1). Lineage (NCBI taxonomy): Bacteria > Bacillati > Actinomycetota > Actinomycetes > Kitasatosporales > Streptomycetaceae > Streptomyces > Streptomyces sp. NPDC023527. The sequence continues at coordinate 88,494 of NZ_JBVHJJ010000005.1, read as the reverse complement.
CGAAATGCGACCCGCATCTCGATGCGGGCCAGTTGCTGGCCCAGGCACTGGTGGATGCCGTGGCCGAAGGCCAGGTGTCCGCCGTCCTGCCTTCGGAGGTCGAGCACGTGGGGATCGGTGAAGCGCTCGGGGTCGCGGTTGGCGGTGTTGTACGACAGGACGACCGTCGTGCCGGCCTTGATGGTCTGGCCGCCCAGCTCGACGTCCTCCAGTGCCGTCCTCCAGAACTGCTTGGCGACGCTCAGGTACCGCAGCAGTTCTTCCACGGCCCGGTCGGTGAGTGCGGGGTCGGCGCGCAGTTCGGCGAGCTGTGCCGGGTTCTGCAGCAGCGCGAAGGTGCCCAGCGACAGCATGTTCGCGGTGGTGTCGAAGCCGGCCGCGAGCAGGATCAGGCTGATCCCCTTCAGTTCCTCGTCGGTCAGGTCGCTGTCGGTGAGTTCGCTGAGTACGTCGTCGGTGGGGTTGGCGCGCTTGGCGGCCACCAGCTCCGCGAGGTAGGTCTGGGTGGCGGTGTAGGCCGCTATCAGTTCCTCGTCGCTCGTCTCCCCGCCCATGAACGTGTCGATCTGTTCCTGGAAGGAGTCCCGGTCCCGGTACGGCACTCCCAGCAGCTCGCAGATCACGATAGTGGGGATGGGCTTGGCGAACGCGGTCACCAGGTCCGTCGGCGGCCCGGTCCTCTCCATGGCGTCCAGGCAGTCGGTGGTGATCTGCTCGATGCGCTCGGTGAGCAGGCGCATCCGCCGCACGGTGAACTTGCCCATCAGCGGTTTCCGGTAGCGCCGGTGCTGTGGGTCGTCCATGAGGAGGAACTCGCCGGGCGGCGCGGGGGGAATCTCGAAGTCGCCCATGTTCATGAGCTCCTTGCGCGAGCTGAACCGCGGGTCGGCCAGGACCGACCTGACCAGGTCGTACCCGGTGACGAGCCAGCCCGGTGCTCCGCCGGGGTGGGTGCAGCGGCTGATGGGGCCGTGCCGTCGGGCGTCGGTCAGCTCCGCCGGCGGGTCGAAGGGGCAGCCGGGCCGCCGCGCCGTCGGTAGCGTCGTGACGGTGTGGACGTATTCACCCATGACCATTCCTCGTCTCGCGATATTTCGTGTTTGACACTGCTCGAAAGCTACGTTGCGTTCAGGATGTCGTCAATCATCTGAAAAGCATTTCCGCAGGTCAGATGCCAAAAATTGATGCAATGACGCTGGGGTCGAATGCAATCCTTGTTGCAATGACTGGCGGCGAAGGCAATACTGACGGCATGCCAGGAGGACGGTTGACCCAGCAGGAACGTCAACGCATCGCGGCCGGCCTCGCCGACGGGCTCTCCTACGCCGAGATCGCCAGGCGGTTAGACCGGCCTACCTCGACGATCAGTCGGGAGGTCGGACGCAACGGCGGCCCCGGAGGCTACCGGTCCCAACAGGCGCACCAGGCGACGGTTCAGCGGGCGCGGCGCGGCACACCAGCACCCCCGCGCGCGGCCGGGCCGCAGGGCGGCGCGGTGGAAGAGGAGATCGTCGAGCTGGCGGTCAGGTCGGGGATGCCGAGGATGACGGCGCGCGTGCACGTCGACCTGTTGTTGTCCGAGGACGGCAGGCGCACCGCGGCCGAGCTGACCCGCCGGCTGAAGGTCAGCCCGGCCTCGGTCTCCGTGTCCGTGAACTTCCTGGTCCAGCAGGGGTATGTCCGGCGCGAGCGTGATCCGCAGCGGCGTCGTGACCTCTACGTGGTCGACGACGAGGCCTGGTACCACTCGGTCGTGATCAGCGCGCGGCAGACGCTCGAAGCGGCGCAGGCCTCGATGGCGGCGGCGGAGACGTCCGGGCTCGACACGCCCGTCGGGCAGCGCCTGGCCAGGGCGGGGACGTTCCTGGAGCGGGTCACCCTGGACCTGATGGAGTCGGCCGATCGCTGGCGCGCCCTCCTGGCGTGAAGCGATCCCAGCCGGGCAACTTATCAGCGGGGCAGTACAGCCGGCCGGGATGCTGGGGGCTGCGGAGTGTACGGCTGCGTCAAGGAGTGCCCGCAGGAGTCCAGACCAACAATCGCAATGAGCTGATCGTGGTGATCAGGGTGTCGCTCTCTGATCGTCGTCTTCGCGGAGCCTGCGACTGCCGGACCTCGCCCTGGGCGCCTCGGCTCGATGCCGTCGCACTGGGCGCTCCGGCGTTTCGAGCGGCCTGGATGGTCACCCTGTGAACCGCGCGCCTTGTGAGAGCGGACGGTGACTGAGGTACTCCTCCCGGCCTGGTAGGCGCCGGTCTCATGGGTCACCGTTCTGACCCCGGAGTCGGAGCCCGAGCAGGTGTGGCAGCGACGTTGCAGCCCCAGCGCGGGGTGGTCGCCGCCCACGTGGTGCGTCGGGCCACGGGTGTGGTGGTGTGCCCGCTGCGGTTCCGGCTGGCGCGGTGGACGGTTGGTCAGCCGACGTGGATGCGGGGGCGGTGGTCGCGGTCCGGTTCGGCTTCGCGCAGGATCTCGCGGGTGACCGGGGCGACCTCGCCCTGGCCGAAGAGGAAGAAGCGGACGAAGTTGGTGAAGGGGTTGCCCTCGGTCCACTCGAAGAAGACGTGGGGGCGGGTGCCGGTGAGGTCGCGGGTGTGGAGGAGGAAGGCCGCGAGGGCGTTGGAGACGGAGGAGCTCTCCATGGTGAGGACGCGGTAGCGGTCGTGCATGATCTCGCCGCGTACGGTCAGGCCGGCCTCGAACTCGGAGGGGTCGGTGACCGTGACCTCGACGAAGACGAAGTCCTCGGTGGTGGGGATGTCGTTGTCGGCTCGGATCTGTTCGATCTTCTCGCGGTATTCGGTGGCGTCGCGCTCGTCGGGCTCGTTGGCTATGAAGCGCGGTATGCGGTGGGAGATGTCGCGAATGAACCGCTCGGCCATCTCGTCGAGCTCCACATGCGTGACGCGAAGCTCGAAGGCGCGGCCGAGGCGGGAGAGGAGGGAGATGAGGAGGATGCCGGCGGTGAAGCAGGCACCGATCTTCACGCCGTCCGGGCGCTCGATCACGTTGAGGACGGTGGTGTAGAGGAAGACGGCGGAGATGACGCCGAAGGCGATGGTCCAGCCGCGCTGGCCGGCCTTGCGAGCGGCGATGGTGACGGCGATGGCGGCGGAGCAGATGAGGACGAGGACACCGGTGGCGTAGGCGCCGCCCTGGGCGTCGACGTCGGCGTCGAAGAGCCAGGTGACGAGGAAGGCGACGAGGGTGAAGACGATCACCATCGGGCGCACGGCGCGGGCCCAGTGCGGGGCCATGCCGTACTTGGGCAGATAGCGCGGCATCAGGTTGAGCAGACCGGCCATGGCGGAGGCACCCGCGAACCACAGGATGAGGATGGTCGAGACGTCGTAGACCGTGCCGAAGGCATTGCCCAGGTACTCGTGCGCCAGGTAGGCGAGCGCGCGGCCGCTGGCAGCGCCGCCGGACTCGAACTCCTTGTGCGGGATGAGCACGGTGGTGATGAAGCTGGTCATGATCAGGAAGACGCTCATGATGAGCGCGGCGGTCGTGAGCAGCTTCTTGGTGCCGCGGATTCGCCCGGCGGGCCTGTCTTCGGCGTCGTCCGGGGCGCCCTTGACGTGCGGCATCACGGCCACGCCGGTCTCGAAGCCGGACAGGCCGAGCGCCAGCTTCGGGAAGACGATCAGGGCGACACCGATCATGACGAAGACGTTGCCGTGCTCGGTGGTGAGGGCGGCGGTCCAGTCGGTGACGACGTGGCCTTCGGTGAGGACGTGCCACAGGCCGGTGACCACGACCACCGCGTTCAGCGCGAGGTAGACCGTGACCAGGACGACGGCGACGCCGATCGCCTCCAGGAAGCCCTTGAGGAACACCGCGCCGAGCAGTGCGATGAGGATCAGGGTGATCAGCACCTGCTTGTCGTGCAGGGCCCCTTCCAGATTGGGGTTCTCCACCAGGTGGGTGGAGGCGTCCGCGGCCGACAGCGTGATCGTGATCAGGAAGTCGGTCGCGGCGAAGCCCAGCAGCGTGAGGACGAACAGCTTGCCCTTCCAGAAGGACAGCAGCCGCGACAGCATCGCGATCGAACCCTCGCCGTGCGGGCTCTCCTCGGCCACGCGCCGGTAGACGGGCAGCGCGCCGGCCAGGGTCACGATCACGAGCACGATCGTCGCGACAGGGGAGAGGAGACCGGCGGCCAGGGCGGCGATGCCCGGCTGGTAGCCGAGGGTCGAGAAATAGTCGACACCGGTCAGGCACATCACCCGGTACCAGGGCTGGCCCTTGTGCTCGGGCGCCGGGGCGGCCTGCGAAGGACGGCCCTTGCCCATGTCGGAGAGCCCCTCCAGCATCCACGCCCGTAGACGACTCGTGTGCGTGTCGGTCGGGGTGGCCATGTGGTGCTCCTGGGATCCTGCCGGGGGTCGGAATTCGGCCATCATGCGGACAGCCGAGCCAGCGTAAGCAATGGATTCTTCGACTGCCCGGGGAGAGGCGTCAGGAAAGCATCAAGATTCGCGTGTGGGCCGTAGCCAGACTGGGCCCGGGCCCACTAGAGCGCTGTGCGGCTGAACACGTTCACCACAGCGCGGCGGCCGCGCCCCGTGTGTGTTCCGCCGTACGGCAGATGCGTACGGGGCGTCGTCGCTGGCTGTTTGCCGGGAGAGCGTGAGAGTTCTCACGGACTCCGAACCTTCCGACTTGGCTTTGAGCAGGCGAGATACGGAGGATGGCTGGCAGCCGGGGGAGGGCCAGCTCGGCTGGGGGAGGGATCCTGTCACCGCGAGGCGCCATTGATACCCGCAGGCAGTACTCGGCGGTTCGGCTCGCGCGGCGTTACCCTCGTGTTGTAGCCAGCTGACAACCCCTGAACTTTGGGTGTCGGCGAGGCGATGGAGAGGCTGGGGGACCGTTTGGGGACCACACGCTGTGCACGTCAATGGACAACTGGAGCGTTACCGAACGAACTGCCACGGTAACTTGCTCCATTTGGGCAGTATTTGCCCTCCTGGCACTTGACTGGGGGTCAAGGGGTCGTGGGTTCAAATCCCGCCGTCCCGACGGTGTGAAACACCCTCTGACCTGGGAGAAATCCTAGGTTAGAGGGTGTTTTTCGTTCTTTGGGCTCGCTGTTGGCCTGATGTGGCGTCAGTCGGCGGGCGTCGGGCGATGTGGCCGGTGTGACGGTGAACTGGGCCCCGGCCGGAGCCGCCGGCGAGGCTTTCGGGCTTCGCGTGGTTCCGATGTGATTCGACGCAACACGGTCCATGTGCGATCAAGCACTCATGATCATGGGCGAAAAGGCGTTATGTCCGCCGACGGGATCCGCGGCCGGGGCGCATCCCGTCGCCCACTTCCCGGGCGGTGGCGTCGGGCGCGGAGGCTCAGCGGGCGCTGCCGAGGTTCCGGTCCTCTTCGGCGCCGGCGAGCATGAGGGTGGTCTCCTCGATGCGGCGGAAGCGTCCGTCGGGTGCGAACTCGGCGAAGACGTACACCTCCATGCGGACGCTGGATCCGTCGGTCTTGGTGACGTCTACGGTGTGCCGGTCGGCGTAGCGGTCGCCCTCCACGAGTTCGTCGTGCACCTGGACGGTGCCGCTTGCGACGGCCGTGCGCAGATGGGCGATGTGGGTGAGGAACTCCGCGCGGTCGGCCCAGCTGCCGTCGGTGCGCTGACGGTAGTCGGGGGCGAAGTGCCGGTCAGCGGCCTGGTCCAGGTCGAGTCCCGGGGTGAAGAGCAGGTCGGTGAGCGCCGTGCGGATGTCGGTGCGGTTCATGGGGATTCCTTTCGGTTCGCGGGTGTACCCGCCAGAAGATGCGTGCCTGAAGCACGCTTATGAAGGTAGCAGTAGAAGCGTGCGCCGCGCACGCTAATCTGGGGGGATGAGCAACACGACGGGGTACGACATCGCCGACGCACTGGGACTGCTCCTGCGCCGGAGCACTCGCGCCCGCCTCTACGCCCACCTCACCGAGGGCCTGGGGGAAGCGGTCGATGAACTCACCTATCCGGTACTCAGCGGCCTGGCCCGAACAGGCCCCGTCAGCGCCGCCGACCTCGGCCGCGAGGTCGGCCTCGACCGCACCACCGTCACCCGACGCGCTGACCGACTGGAATCCGCCGGCTTGGTACAACGCCGACAGGACCCCGCCGACGGCCGCGCCACCCTCCTCACCCTCACCCGCCAGGGCCACGACACCGTCGCAGCCACCCGGCATCGACTCGCCAGCGCCGTCGAAGACTCGCTCGCGTCCTGGCCGGAAGCCGACACGCGGACCTTCGCACGCTGGCTACGGCGATTCGTCGACGAAGGCCCCTTCGCACCCCCACGCGACTGACCGCCGACCGCGCGCCACCGAGCACCGCGACCAGGCACAGCCCGAGCAGTGGGCCGAGCCGGTAGCGGCGTCCTCGTACCCGGCGTGGATCGGGGAGGCAGTCGAACACCTCGGCCCGCGTGGGCAGTTCAAAGGAGTCCGGGGGTGGGCGTGGCGCGGCCGTCCTCGAAGTGCGCGTGAGGATGCCGATCAGGAAAGACCGCGCACGGGCGCGGCTCCAGGTCGATTCTCGGTCTCAGCAGCCTTGATCATCTGGCGTCGCCTCCGTCGTTTCCGCTCGGGCATGCCGCCCATCCCACGGGCCGCGGGGCTGTGTTGCCATGTGACCCACGGAGCAGCCCTGCGGGTGCGGTGTCCGCACCGGAAGGGGGGAGGTCAGCTCTGAGCGGTGGGCCGGACGACGATCTCGTTCACGTCGACGGCGGCCGGCTGTTCGATCGCGAAAGCGATGGCCCGGGCGATCGCGTCGGGCGGGATCGCTATGCGGTCCCGCATCTTCATGATCTCTTCTCTGACCTGGCTGTTGGTTGACGCCTCGGCGAAGTCGGTCGCAGTCGCTCCGGGGGAAATGGTGGTCACCCGCAGGGAGTCGCCGGCTTCCTGGCGCAGTCCTTCGCAGATGGCGCGGACCGCGAACTTGGTGCCGGCGTAGACGGCCATGGCCGGCACGATGCGAAACGCGGCCGTGGAGGCGGTGGTGACGAAGTGGCCGGTGCCCTGCGCCCGGAAGACCGGCAACGCGGCGCCGATCCCGTGCAGCAGACCCTTCACGTTGACGTCGACCATGTGGTCCCACTCGTCGACGCGCATATCGTCGAGAGGCGAGATCGTGCCGACTCCGGCATTGCTGACGAGTACGTCGAGTCGGCCGAATCGCTCACCGGCCAGCGCAACCAGGGCCCGCAGGTCGTCCCGCCTGGTCACGTCGGTGCGGATCTGCACGGCCGTGCCACCCGCCTTCTCGATTCGGGCCACCAGCTCCGCCAGGCGTTCGGACCGGCGTGCGCCGAGGACGAGTCGCGCGCCGCGTTCGGCGAGCAGCAGCGCGGTCGCCTCGCCGATGCCGCTGCCGGCTCCCGTGATCGCGACCACTTTTCCCTTGATTCCGGACATGAAGTTGTCCTCTCCGTCCTCGCCACCGGGGCCGGGGTGCCGAGCGGCAGCGGGTCCTGGAGCAGCGTCCGGAAGCCGTTGCGCACTGGACCACCGGGTGCCGGTGTCACCGTGTGAGGCCGTCGGCAGTACCGCGGCCCTTGCTTGCACACCAGTCTCCGGGGACTTTAGCCTGGTATCCAGACCGTGTTTATTCTAGAACTGAAGGTGTCACCGTCATGCCTGGGCAGCCGGACCAACGCCGTCAGCTGAGTGAGTTCCTGCGCAGCCGGAGAGAGCGCCTGACCCCTGACGAGGTGGGCCTGCCCCAAACCGGCCGCCGTCGGACTCCGGGACTCCGCCGAGAGGAACTGGCACTGCTGGCCGGGATCAGCGCCACCTGGTACACGTACCTGGAGCAGGGGCGGGAGATCCGCGCCTCCGAGCAGGTGCTGAACGCCCTCGCGGCGGCGCTGCGACTCGACCGGCACGAGCGCGATCATCTCCTCCATCTTGCCGGTCACACGCCTGCGACCGAAGCCGGGGAAAGCGAGCCACTGACGGCCGAGGCGGGTACCGTCCCTCTGTTGCTCCAGCCGAACCCGGCGTACATCATCGGCGGCAACTATGACGTCCTCAGCCACAACCGGGCGGCCGAAGAGCTGTTCCCGAGGCTCATCACCGAGGCGGACCGGCCGGCCAACTTCGTCCGCTGGGTGTTTCTCGAACCGGTGGCCCGGGACGTTCTGGTCGACTGGGAACCCGAGGCACGCGGCCTGCTCGGCCGGCTTCGGACGCTGGCCGCACGCCATTCCGGAGACCCGCGATACACCCGGCTGATCGAGGAACTGAACGAGGGCAGCCCGGAAGTGCGGGACTGGTGGCCCCAGTACGAGGTGCAGGCACGGCACAGCGGTCGCAAACGGCTACGGCACCCGCGACGGGGAGCGATCGACTACGCGTACACCGCTTTTCACTTGGCCGAACAGCCGGAGCAGACCCTGGTCGTCTATTTCGACGCCGCCGCTTGACATGCCTGTGGATCCAGAGCTCTGCGAGTGCGGCCATCCGGGCGCACCTGGACGGTCGACTCGCCCGGGGCGGTCGCCCGTATGGGTCGAACCGGGCAGCACGAGACGAGACATGGCTCCACCATGGACACGACCCCGCTCCGGCGGAACGCATGAGATTCGCCGGAGCGACCTCAACAGCCTTGTGGTGGGCGTGGAGCAGATCGAGGCGGTGGTGCCGCGCAACGAGCTGGCCGCCGCGATCGCGGCACTGTTCGAGCTGACCCCGCCGCTGGACTCCGATGCGGATCAGGCATGGCGGGCGATGCTGGCCACCCGGTTCGGGACGGTGCGGCCGTTCCTGAAGCTCCTGGTCAAGGTCGTGGATTTCGGAGCGACTCCGGAGGGTGCCCCGATTCTGGCCGCGCTGAAGACCCTGCCGGAGCTGATGGGCCGCAAGAAGGTGGGAACTGCCGAGATCGACACCAAGCTGCTGGCCGGGTCCTGGCGGCGTCTGGTGCTGGCCGCGCCGAACCTGGAGCCGGGGACGGTGGACTGGAAGGCGTACGTGTTCTGTGTGCTGGAGCAGTTCCACCGCATGCTGCGCCGACGGGAGATCTTTGCGAAGAATTCCTCCAAGTGGGGCGACCCGCGGGCGAAGCTGTTGGCCGGTGAGGCGTGGGAGCAGGCGAAGTCCACCGTCCTTGCGTCCCTGGGCCTGCCCGAGGGGGCGGGCGAACACCTGGCGGCGCGGGCCGCGCTGCTGGACGGTACCTACCGGGAGGTCTCGGGCCGCCTGCCGGAGAACGCGCAGATTTCATTCGACGATGACGGCCGCCTGCACTTCGCCGCGTTGGAGCCGGAGCCCGAACCGGCCTCCCTGCTCGACCTGCGTGCTGCGGTGAACGCGATGCTGCCCCGCGTCGACCTGCCGGAGGTGCTGCTGGAGGTGTTCTCCTGGACCGGCGCCGACCAGGCGTTCACCTCGGTCACCGGCAGCGAGGCCCGGCTCAAGGACCTCCCCGTCACCATCGCGGCGCTGCTGGTAGCCCATGGCTGCAACGTCGGCTACACCCCCGTCATCAGCGGGGTTGACGCGCTGAAGTACGGGCGGTTGTCCCACGTCGACCAGACGTATCTGCGTCTGGCGGACGAGCCGGCCTACCGACGGAAGATCAAGGTGCAGGCCAACCTCCAAGAGGGCCGCCATGCGCTCGCTCGGAAGATCTTCCACGGCAAGGCCGGGCAGCTCTACCAGCGCTACCAGGACGGCATGGAGGACCAGATCGGCGCCCTCGGCCTCGTCCTCAACGCCCTGGTGCTGTTCAACACCCGCTACATGGATGCCGCCATCACCCAGCTCCGGGTCGACGGCTTCGACGTCCGCGACGAGGACGTGGCCCGCCTCTCGCCGTTCGTGCGACACCACATCAACATGCTCGGCCGGTACTCCTTCCAGCTCCCGGACCTGCCGGGTGGCCTGCGGTCCCTGCGTGACCCCGATGGCGTCGATGAGGAATAACGGTCGTCAACCCGTCATCCTGGTCGCGGCCGCCTTGGCCGGGGTCTCCGTACCCGGGCAGTTGGCCGACCGGCCGTCTCACTGGTCGCGCCGTTGTGCGCTGGTGACGGCGAGCACGGCTGCGGTGAGCGCCCACACCGCGTAGACGGTCCAGGCTCCGCCGGTCGTCCACGGGAAGTCGGTCTGGCGGGGGCCGACCTCCACGTGCCGCAACCACGCCTGGTAGAGCGTGGCGTGCCCGGCGACCGCCGACCAGTGGCGGCCTTCGGTGAAGACGATGGGCAGCACGAGGATGACCGCCACCGTGGCGATCATGGTGGCCGAGGTGTGCCTGATGACGGAGCCGATGGCCATGCCGACGACCGCGCACACGGGTGCAAGGAGGGCGGACGCCACTACGACACGCAGGGCGCCCGGGTAGCTGATCGAGATGCCTGCGTCCCGGCCGTCGAGGATCGCCTGCGTCAGGCCGAACGAGGCCCCCGCGACGATCGAGCCGAAGACGGTGGTGACCGCCGTGACGACCACCGTCTTGGCGGCCATCACCGAACGGCGGGCCGGAACGGCCGCGAACGTCGTACGAATGGTTCCCGTGCTGTACTCGCTGATGATCGCGACGGCGCCGAGGGCACCGAGGGCGAGCATCATGACCATGGCGGCGTTCGCCGTGAACGCCTCCTGCAGCGGAATTCCGGCCCGGACGTAGTCGGCCCGGTCCGCCGCGCTCCGCTCTGGCCAGTAGTTGTAGGTGTCGTAGGCGGTTCCCGCGTTGAACGCGATGACGGCCAGGGCGGTGGCCCCGTACGCGATCCAGGTCGAGCGCAGCGACCGAAGCTTGATCCACTCGGCGGCCACCAGGTCGTAAAAGCGGGCGCGGGGTTCGTCGGCGCCAAGTCCGCCAACGGGAGCGTACGTCGTGGTCACTGGGGGTCTCCTGCGAGGTATTGCACGCTGTCGGCGGTGAGCTCCATGAACGCCTCTTCCAATGAGGCGGACCGGGTGCTGAGGTGATGCAGCAAAATGCGGTGCTCCATGGCGATCTCACCGATCCGGACCGCGGTCACACCGGTCACAGCAAGCAGGTCGCCCGCCGTGTCCACGGCCGCGCCCTCGGCCGTCAGCAGATCTCTCAGGACGGCAGCGGCGGGCGTGCCCACCGTGACGCTCTGCCGGGTGCCGCGAGCGGAGAACTCCGTGAGGCTTTCCGCCGCGATCAGCTCGCCGCGGCCGATGACGATCAGCTGGTCGGCGGTGTGCTCCATCTCGGACATGAGATGGCTGGAGACGAACACCGTTCGGCCCTCGGCGGCGAGACGCCTGAACAGGTCACGCACCCACTTCACGCCTTCCGGGTCGAGGCCGTTGAGCGGTTCGTCGAAGAGCAGTACCGGGGGTTCGCCGAGCAGGGCGGAAGCGATGCCGAGCCGCTGCTTCATGCCGAGCGAGAATCCGCCGATGCGGCGCCGGGCGACCTCGGCGAGGCCGACCTCCCGCAGCACCTCCTCCACCCGGCGCTGCGGGATGCGGTTGGAGCGGGCCAGGGCGGACAGCTGCGCCACCGCGCTGCGCCCGCCGTGCACATCGTGCGCGTCGAGAAGGGAGCCGACATGACGCAGGCCACGGGGGCGGTCGCGAAAGGAACGGCCGTCGACGGTGACGGTGCCGCTGGTGGGCTCATGCAAGCCGAGGATCATCCGCAGCGTGGTGCTCTTGCCGGCGCCGTTCGGACCGAGAAACCCGGTCACCTGGCCGGGCCGCACGGTGAAGGTCAGATCTTTGACGGCCGTCGTGCCGCCGTATCGCTTCGTGAGCTCGTTGACTTCGATCACGGGGACAACGGTGCCGGTGGGCGACCCCGCCCGTAATCGGACCACCGATGACAATCGGAGAGGACGGATGTCAACCCTGGTTGTACGGCCACGGTCGGATGTGCCGTCAGATGCAGGTGCTTACGATCAATGCATGTCCGCCTCACCGCCGCTGCCGTTGCCGCTGCTCAAACGCATACCGCCGGGCCTGTGGACGGCACTGGCGTGGTATGCGGCAGCAGTGGAACCCATCGTCGAGTATGTAGTGATGCCGCAAGTGCCGACGTACTCGCTCAACTACCCCCAGGACGGGCTCGACTCGCTCGGAGCCCAGGCGCTGCTCGCCGTCGCCTTCGTGCTGATCCTGGCCGGCAGCGCGGTGCTGCGCCGCAGGACCTTCGCGGCGTACGGTCTGGTGATCGTCGGTACGGTCATCTCGACGGTGGCCTGGCGTCAGGATGAGATTCCGCCCACGCAGTTCCTGGCCGTGGATATCGCCCTCTGCTACCTCGCAGCCACCCGGCCTCGGCGGAGCTCGCTCATCGCGGCCGCCGCAGCCCTCGGCACACTCGCCGGATACCTCGTCCTGCGGTTGATCACGGGCGACGTTTCCAGCATCGCGCAGGAGCCGTTCGTGGCCCTGACCGTGGTCATCGCCTGGCTCATCGGTAATTCGTCGCATCAGGCCCGTGCCCACACCGCAGAGTTGCACGCCCGGGTCGCCGCCGAGGCCGTCACCGCCGAACGGCTGCGCATCGCCCGCGAGATGCACGACACCGTCGCCCACAGCATCGGCATCATCGCCTTGCAGGCCGGCGCCGCGGCCCGGGTCATCGAAACCCAGCCAGCCAAAGCCCGCGAGGCGATGCTCACCGTGGAGATGGCCGGCCGCGAGACGCTGTCCGGGCTGCGAAGGATGCTCGGCGCGCTGCGCCAGGCCGACCAGGATGAGGAACGCCAAGGCCGCGCGCACGCGCCGGTGCCCCTGCGACCGGCCGCCGGCCTGGCGAACGTGGAACAGCTCGCCGCGACGACCACGGCCGCCGGAGTCCGCGTGGAGGTGCGGTGGCAGGGCAGGCGCCGCCCGCTGCCAGCCGACATCGACCTCGCGGCATTCCGGATCGTCCAGGAGTCGGTGACCAACGCCGTACGGCACTCAGGTGCCGATTCCTGCCAGGTGCGCCTCGACTACCGCGCGGACGAACTCGCCGTCGAGGTCTCGGACCGAGGGAAAGGCGGCGGCACCAGCACGGACACCGGATACGGCCTGATCGGCATGCGCGAGCGGGCCGCCCTGCTGCACGGCGATTTCACGGCCGGGCCCCGTCCCGGGGGCGGCTTCCTGGTAGCGGCCAGACTCCCGGTACCGGCAGGGACCGAGGCAGAAGCGAAGGCGGGAGCCAGATGACCATCCGTGTCGTGCTCACCGACGACCAGCCCCTGGTGCGGGCCGCCCTGCAGATGGTCATCACCGACACCGCGGACATCGAGGTGGTGGGCGAGGCAGAAGACGGCGCGGAAGCGGTACGCCTGACGGAGGAACTCGCCCCCGACGTCGTCGTGATGGACCTCCGGATGCCCGGCATGGACGGCATCGAGGCCACCCGGCTGATCACGATGGGCACCGGCTCCACACGCGTCGTCGTCCTCACGACCTTCGACGACGACGACTACGTCTACGGGGCGCTGCACGCCGGCGCGTCCGGATTCCTCGTCAAGGAGATGGCCCTGGACGACATCCTCGCCGCAATCCGGATCGTTGCCGCCGGGGACGCTCTGATCGCACCAGCCGTCACACGCCGGCTGATCAAAGAGTTCATCACCCGACCCGCAGCGTCACCGCCGCGGCGGTCGGAGCTCGACGGCATTACCGCCCGGGAACGCGAGGTGCTGACCCTCGTCGGCAGAGGCCTGTCCAATACGGAGATCGCAGGCGAGCTCTCCATCAGCATCGCCACCGCCAAGACCTACCTGACCCGCCTACTCGCCAAGCTCAATGCCCGCGACCGGGTGCAGCTAGTGATCCTGGCCTATGAGGCGGGCCTGGTGGCAACATGCCAGTGAGTGGACGGACTCCCCGCACAGCGAGCACCGGCCGACGGTGCGCGATCGACGCGAGTCCGATCCAACCTCGTCTGCCGTCAGTGCACAGGTTGATCAAGGTTCTGGCTCACCGCCGGCTGTCACCGGGGGCCAGAAGGCTGGTCAGCTCGGCGATGGCCGCTGGTGAGGGCTTGAAGTAACGGCGGAGGTTCTCCGGCTTCTTGTGACGCGACTTGGCCATCAGCATGAGCAGTGACGCACTTTGCTCGCCGAGGTGCGTGAGAGCAGAGTGCCGGTACTCGTGAAGGTCCCAACCGCTGCCCGGTCCACGAACTGCGGTGTGCCCATCCAGTAGGGCGCGGGCTTGGCCGTATGAGAGCCGGGCGAAGTCTGTGTCCGGACACACGTCTCGCGGGCCCACCACCTTCCCTGGGCCGGCTCGGCGGTGGGTGACGAACACTGGCCCGCGCGTGCGTCCCTTGAGCAGGCGGGGCAGGAGCCTGGCCGTGCCCGCGTCCCAGTACACAGTCTCCAGCACGAAGTCCTCGCGCGTCTGGCCGCGTCGTCGGGCCTTCGTCCGGGCGCCCTTGGCCTTGACCTGACAGCGGCGCCCGGCGAAGTCCAGATCCTCAATGTTCACGCCCAGAATCTCGTCGGATCGAGCGGCGGTCTCATAGAGCATCCGGTACAGGGTCTTCTCCCGCAGGTGCACTTCGCGCCGGGCGATCAGCCGGTCGATGGCCATGCGTGAGCGGGCCGGAGTCTCGGAGTCCGGCACCCCCAGCCGCTTCGCCCAGGCCGGGACCGCCGGACACTCGTAGCCGCGCTCGCGGCACCACGCCAGCCAGGACAGCACCGATGCTCGGCGGGAGTTCCAGGTGTTCACCGCCGCGGTGCCCCAGAGCAGTTCGAGGGCTTCCCCCACTTCGTCGTCCGTGACCGAGCCGAGCGGGCGGCCCTCGCCGAGTCGCAGCACAGTCTTGCCCACCCCGATCCCTTAGGTGCGGACCGTGTTCGGGTTGCCGAGCGAGTCGAGGAAGAGGTCAGCCGCCGTCCGCACGGTGAGCGCTTTGCCTGTCGGCAGTTGTACGACGGTGGGCACCGCTTCCCCCTTGCCACAGATAACAGGGCCGCTTCGCGTAGGAACCGAAGAGCGTCACCGCACGTGACGAATCAAGCTACCGCAGATATTGGGGTGTTATCTGCGAGAAGACTTCAGATCGCGGTCGCTACCGATGCTCCGTCAGCCGCCCACCAGGGGCGACAGGGGCTTAGCGCACGATCTGACATGGATGTTCCTCAAGCCCCGTAACCCTCGCCGTCGTTGCAGTGGAGCCGCCAGGTATCTGCCATCTTCTTGTCATGCGGCCGTACGCGGGTCACGGCGGGGATCCAGCGCCTCCTTCCTGACGCCTTGCTCTGGCCGCGACAGGTGGAGTTCGCCGGCGGCGAATATGCCGGCCGCGACAAGGTCGTCCTCGCACGGCGACCGCGCACGTCGCCGCCGTGGGCCCGGTCGGCTGAGCTAACCGGGTTCGGAGTCGTCGTGGATGGTCAATGTGCCGGCGAGGTCGAGGTCGGCGTTGGTGCCGTGTGCCCCGGCGCGGACGAGCAGCACCGCGCCGAGCGCGGTGCTCCAGAACGTCCTGGCCTCCACGTCGAGTGATCGACGGGCCCTCCAGCCGCGACCGTCGATGAGCTGGCGCACATAGCGCTCGGATTGCCGGAACAACAACTGGAGGTGCTGGTCGACCACGGGGGCGAGTTCGGGCTTGGAGATCCCGGCTGCGAGTGCTCGCGCGACTGATGGGAGTGAGGGCAGAGACAGTACGGCGCGGGCGATGTTGCGCCGAAATGTCGCCGCATCGGGGGCTTGGCGACCGATGCGCTCCATCCGTCGGGTGTCGTGCAGCAGGCCGAGGAAAGCGGCGTGCACGATCAGCGAGTCCTTGGAGCCGAAGTAGTAGGTGACCTGATTGGGGAAGAGCCCTGCCGCGTTCGCGATCTCCGCGACGCTCACCTCGGCACCGGGCCGCTCCTTGCAGAGCCGGGCAGCGGCCTCGATCAGCCGGCGCCTCGTCGCGCGACCACGGTCGAGCGCCGGAGTCGGCGTCGCTCGGGCTTCGGTTCGCTTCTTCTCCATGCCCGAATTGTATGTGATACAAACAAGGCTGCTCGCTTGTATCGCATACAAGAAAGGTCGGAGCGCATGCAACGGACCGAAGTCGTCGTGACCGGACTCGGCGCGATCACACCACTCGGTGGAGACGTGATGTCCACCTGGGAGGCCCTGCTTGCCGGCGAGTCCGGCATCCGTGGAGGCGTCCTGCGCGGTCACAAGGACAACGGCCTTCCCGACACCGTCGCGGGGACGATGGCGATCGACCCCGCCGAGTTGCTGCTGCCGGTGCAGGCCAGGCGGCTCGACCGCTCGCAGCAGGCAGCCTTCGCCGCGGCGGCCGAAGCCTGGGCCGATGCCGGCGCCCCGGAGGTGGACCCGGACCGGCTCGCATCGGCGATCGGCACGGGCATCGGTGGCGTACGGACGCTGTTGAAGGAAGACGACGTACTGGAGGGGGCCGGCACTCGGCGCGTCTCGCCACGCACGGTCCCGATGCTCATGCCCAATGCGGCGGCGGCGCTGATCAGTATCGAGTACGGCGCACGGGCCGGTGTCTACACGCCCGTCTCGGCGTGCTCCTCCGGTGCCGAGGCGATCGCCCTGGGGGCCAGGCTGATCCGCTCCGGCGAGGCGGACGTGGTCATCGCGGGCGGAACCGAGGCCGCGATCACCCCGATCACCGTCGCGGGCTTCGTCCAGGCACAAGCACTGTCGCGGCACACCGCCGAACCCGCCTCGGCGTCACGCCCGTTCGCCGCGGACCGCAGCGGATTCGTCCTCAGTGAAGGCGCCGCCGTCCTGGTGCTCGAAAGCGCCGAGCATGCCAGCGCCCGGAGCGCGCGCGTCCACGCAGTGCTCGCGGGAGCCGGCATCGCCGCCGACGCCCACCACATCACGGCACCCGCTCCCGACGGCTCCGGTCAGATCTCCGCCATGCGGAAGGCCCTCGCGCAAGCCGGCCTGGCTCCCGAGCGGATCAGCCACATCAACGCCCACGCCACCGGAACTCCGGTCGGCGACGTCGCCGAGGCGCATGCGATCGGGGAGGTCTTCGGCCGCGCCACCGTGACAGCCCCCAAGGCAGCGCTCGGCCATCTCTTCGGCGCGGCCGGCGCGATCGAAGCGCTCATCGCCGTCCTCAGCGTGGAGTACGGCGTCATCCCGCCGACCCGCAACCTCACCGAGGCCGGCGTCGGGCCCGACATCGACCTCGATGTCGTCGCAGAGCGACGAGACGTCCCCCAGGAGGCCGTGCTCAGCAACTCCTTCGGCTTCGGTGGGCAGAACGTCTCACTTATCGTCACCGGCGCACGGCACCGCGCGTCCCGTACAGCATCGACTACGCCATGACCCACGCGAACGCACCATTGTCCGTAAAGGGGCGCCGCCGGTTGATCGACGTTGCAAGACTCGTTCGGTCGCGCGTGTAGCCGCAGAGAGGGGAATCTCCCGAGCAACGGCGCCGAAGGGGGTGAACCGGCACCGGCGATACAGCGAACTCGGGTTGATCTCGCACGCCGGCGGCACGGGCGCGCAGCCGAGTCGGCTGTCGCTCGTCGCCATGCTGTCATCCACTCCCCGCACCACCGGGCGGGCTCTTGTGCGCCGCTGACGCTGTTCGGCCGTGTCCGTACGCTTTGCGGGTGAGGCTGCGGCCGCTTTTCCGTCCGAGTTCCTAGAGCTGTAGCAGTGCGGGTAGGGCGAGGAGGGGCTGTCCGAGTGCCACGTACCGTTCCCGGCGTCGTGCCCGCGTGGTGCTCTCGCTCGTGTCTCTGTTGGCAGGCGTCTCTGTTCTGGGCATGCGCGGGATCGGTGACCGGCTGTCGCCGGAGACGCTGGCGCCCGCCTCCGCCGAATCCCTGCGGCTGATCACCGTCGGCTGCCATGGGCCGGCTCCATGGACCGGTGCTGACGGGCGGTCTACTCGGTGTGCAGCACCGAGGCGATGGTCATGCGGGCCGCCGACCGGGCCGGGACCAGGGCGCCGAGGACTGCGATCGCCACGCCCGCCAGGAGCATCGCGGCCAGCTGCGGCGCGTGCCACACGTCCTTCATGTACTCCGGGAAGTCGACCACTCCGACATGGTCCACGACGAGGCGGTGGGCCGCGATCCCGAGCGGGATGCCGAGCAGCCCGCCGACCGCGCCCAGCCCGGCCACCGAGGTCACCGTCATCACCACCACCTGCCGGGGCGTCATCCCGATCGACTTGAGCATGCCCAGGTCCCGGCGGCGCTCACGGGTGTTCAGCAGGACGGTGTTGAAGACGCCGAGCGAGGCGACGAGGGTCAGCAGGACGGTGAACACCGTGGAGAAGGTGATGACGGTGGCGGTGCCGGCGTTGCCGGCGTCCATCACCGACGCGTGCAGGCCCGGATCGAGCGCGGCCACCGCCTCGGCGTAGGCGCGCGCGTCGGCGCCGGGGGCGAGCCGCACCGTGTACTCGGTGGCGTGGGCGTCCGGTGCGAGTCGGGCGAGGGTGTCCCAAGTGGCCTCCAGCGCCCGGGCGTTGCCCTCGATGAGCTGACCTACGACGGTCGCGGTGACCTTCCTGCCGTTCAGCTCCAGAGTGACCTGATCACCGAGCTTGAGTCCGCGCTGGGTCAGGAAGGCCGGCCCGGCCACGATCTCGCCCGCCGCGGCCGGCGCCCGGCCCTTGACGATGACGTGGTCGTACGAGGACGCGTCCCCGCGGTAGAAGTCGGCGAAGACGGGCTGGCTCTGCCCGGTCATGTTCGCCTGGGACAGCGCGCGGGCCCGTACCCCCTCCGCACCCGGCAGGGAGCGCAGCCGTTCCTCGATCTGCGCGTCACCGAGCCGGGACGGGGTCCGGGCGCCGCCCGACCTCCCGGTCGTCACGTGGATCCGGGCGCCCCCGTCTTCCCGCCCGACGTCGCCGAACGCCACCAAGGTGCTGGTCAGTCCTGTCGACAGGGTCACTGTGGTGACCCCGAGGACGATGGCCGCCACGGTCAGCAGGGTGCGGCCGGGGCGGGCGAACGGCTGGCCCAGGCCCAGACCGACCGGGCGCGGCAGCCGGGTGGCGCCGAGCATCCGCTGGACGCGCAGCCCGCGCCCGGTCCGCGGCGCGCCGCCCGCGCTGATCGCCCGTGCGGCGGGCAGCCGGTGAGCTCGCAGGGCGGGGACCAGCGCGGCCAGCAGGACGAGGGCGGGCATGCCCACCAGGCAGGCCACGGATACCCACGGGCTGATGTCGCCGACCGAGGCCCGGCCCACGTCGATGCCGGTGAACGCGACCTTCAGGATCGGCCCGACCAGCGCGTTGCCCAACAGGGTGCCCAGCACACAGCCCACCACCGCCGGTACCGAGAGCATCGTCAGGTAGACGGCGACGACCTGGTTCGGGGTGAAGCCCAGGGCCTTGAGCACCCCGATGTGCCGGTAACCGGAGACGACCGCCCCGCTGACCACGTTGCCGACGATCAGGGTGGAGACCAGCAGGCCGAGGACGCCGAAGAGCGTCATGAACGGGAGATAGGAGTCGGCCAGCGCGGAGAAGGCCTGCTTGAGGGTGAGGTAGGTCTGCGCACCGGTCAGCGAGTCCTTGGGCAGTCCGGTGGTGGCCCGTGCCAGCCCGGTGCTCAGCTGGGCCTCCGTCGAGGAGTCCGTGAAGCGGTAGAGCATCTGGGCGGAGGTCGGGTGCAGTGCGGCCATCTGCTCGGGCGAGACCCAGGCGCTCGCCGACTTGCTCATGCTGGCGGCGAATCCGACGACGGTCAGCGTCTGCCCGCCCGGGGTCTCCAGCTTGGTACCGAGGAGCTCCGGGCCGGGGGAGCCCTGGACGGACCAGTTGACGACGATCTCGCCGGGCGCGGTGGCCCAGCGGCCCTCCAGCAGCTCGATCCGGTCCACGGGGCCCGCCGCATCGGCCCGGCCCACCACGGTGAGGGTGCCGCCCGCCATCCAGAGCCAGTCCTTGGGGATGCCGACGACGGCCTGCCCGAACGGTCCGGCCGCTGCCTCCACCCCGGGCTGCCGGGCGGTCCGCGCCAGCTGCTCCCGCGAGACCTTCGTGGTGTCGAAGGCCGCCACCGTATGGGCGCCGCGCTGTTCGGCGTAGGCCTTGTCGAAGGGGCTCGAGGCGGCGGTCAGCAGTGCCAGCGCGAGCAGGACGGCCGTGGTGGAGCAGAGCACGACGAGTCCGATGACGAAGGTCTGGAGCCGACGGCGCTTCACGGCGGCGCGCGAGGCTCTCCATACGGCGCTCACGCGGTCGCCTCCAGCGTGCTTTCGCGGGCGACCCGGCCGTCGGCGACTTCGATCAGCCGGCTGGCGCAGCGGGTGGCCAGCTGCGGGTCGTGGGTGACGATCAACAGGGTCTGGCCGATCTGGTTGAGGTCGATCAGCAGATCCATCACCTGCTCGCCCGACCGGCTGTCGAGGGCGCCGGTCGGCTCGTCGGCGAGGAGCAGGGCCGGGCGGTTCATCAACGCCCTTGCCACGGAGACACGTTGGCGCTCGCCGCCGCTCAGCGTCGCCGGATAGTTGTTCCGGCGCTCGGCGACACCGAGTTCGTCCAGGAGCTCCAGGGCGCGGCGGCGCGCCTGCCGGGCCGGGGTGCCGGTCAGCTGCGCGGCCAGCGCCACGTTGTCCAGGACGGGCAGGTCGTCGATGAGGTTGAAGAACTGGAAGATCATGCCGACGTTCCGCCGCCGGAACAGCGCCAGACCGGTCTCGTTCAGCTTCCCGAGGTCGTGGCCCTGCACCTCGACCGCGCCCGAGGTCGGCCGGTCCAGGCCGGCCACCATGTTGAGCAAGGTGGACTTCCCGCAACCGGAGGGACCCATCACGGCGACCGCGTCGCCCGCCCGGATCTCCAGCGAAAGGCCGTCCAGGGCCTTCGCGTCGCCGTACTCCTTGTGAACGCCGTCCAGCCGCACCACTACGTCCCGGGCGCTGCCATGATCAGTTGTCATGGCTCGAACCTAGGTCCGGGGTCGATGACGGGGCGTCACTCCCCGGATGTATCCCTCCGGGCAGGTCATCCCGGGGATGTACGGAGCTGCATCCGGGGGCCGATGCGGGGCGCGTCGTACACCTGCGAAGATGATCCGGTGGGGGAATCCTGGACGATCTGGCTGGTCATCGCCCTGGTGGCGGCGGTCGGCGCCGCCGGGTGGCTGTGCGTGGTGGCGCTGCGGGCGCGGCGGCGGCACCGGGTGGCCATCGAGGAGCGCGGTTGGCTGCTGGAGCGGGAGCGCGAGAGCGCGACGCGGACCGCGGTGGACGCCGAGCGGGCCAGGATCGCCGCCGAGCTCCACGACATCGTCAGCCACAACGTGAGCCTCATGGTGGTCCAGGCCGGAGCCGCCCGCGAGGTGCTGGCCACGATGCCCGACGAGGCCGCGGCGGCGATGAGCGCCGTCGAGACCGCCGGGCGGAACACCATGACCGAGCTGCGGCACCTGCTCGGCCTGCTCGCACCCGCGCAGAACGGTGACGACGAGCCCTACGACGTGGACCTGTCACCGCAGCCGAGTGTGAGCCGGCTCGGTCCGCTGGTCGACCGGATCGCCTTCGCGGGCCTGCCCGTCGAGATGCGCATCTCGGGTGAGCCGCGCCCGCTGCCGACCGGGATCGACGTCACCGCCTACCGGATCATCCAGGAGGGCCTGACCAATGCGCTCAAACACGGGGACGGGGCGAAGGCCGAGGTGACGGTGCGGTACGCGGACCGCTACCTGCGCGTCGAGGTGCTGAACAGCGGACCGAGCGCCCTGTCGGGCGGCGCGCCCGCACGGAAGGAGCCGGGTCGGGGCCGGGCGGACGGAACGGGACGCGGGCTGCTCGGCCTGCGGGAGCGGGTCGCCGTCTACGGCGGCGACCTGGACGCCCGCCGTCGCCTCGGCGGCGGCTACCGCGTCCGCGCCCGTATCCCGCTGGACCGGCCATGACGACGCACACCGAGCGCGCCCCGCGCGTCGTGATCGCCGACGACCAGGAGCTGGTCCGCACCGGCTTCCGCCTGATCCTGACCGCGCGCGGCATCGACGTGGTGGGCGAGGCCGGTGACGGGGCCGGGGCCGTGGCCGCCGTGCGGAGGCTGCGGCCCGATGTCGTACTGATGGACAACATCCGCATGCCCGTCATGGACGGCCTGGAAGCCGCCCGCCGCATCCTCGCGCAGTCCCCGGACTGCCGGGTGATCATGCTGACCACCTTCGACCTCGACCACTACGTCTACGCCGCCCTCGCCGCCGGAGCCAGCGGCTTCCTGCTCAAGGACGTCACCCCCGTGCACCTGGCCGCCGCCGTGCGCCTGGTCGACACCGGTGACGCCCTGCTCGCACCCTCGATCACCCGGCGCCTGGTGGAGAGCTTCGCCTCCGGCGCCCCGGCCACCGGCCCGGCCCCCGCGACCCCGGCCGTCCATCGGGACCTGGCCGCGCTGACACCGCGCGAGCGCGAGGTGCTGACGCTCATGGGCCGGGGACTTTCCAATACCGAACTGGCGCGGGAACTGACGCTCAGCGAGGCGACGGTGAAGACCCACGTGGCCCGGATCTTCGCCAAACTGACCCTGCGCGACCGGGCCCAGGCCGTCGTCCTCGCCTACGAGACAGGACTCGTCTCACCGGGCGAGTCCGCCGACGCCGCCGATCCCTGCCGATAACCCGCAATACGTGGATCGAGCGTGAATCAGCCGGAGCGCGCAGTTCGGTGTCATGTGAGGTCCGGTCGAGGCGAGGCCAGAAGCCACGATGGGGCGCTTCTGAAAGCGTGACCATTCGGGGCATCGCCAACAGACTCCGCCAAAAACAGACAACCATGGCCTGGTCGTACACACTGGAGCAGGGCGCGAACCGGGAGCGACCGGAGCACTGGCACGCGCCTTTGCGCGCCCCACGGCTGGGGAAGCGACGCGAAGCGCCGCCGTTGTCTCCCCCTCGAGCCGCCACGGCGGACGGTGTGGCGGCCGGGACCGCTCTCGGCGACGGCGCCGACGCTCGCGCCGCCCGTGGCCGGCGAAGCCCGCGCCGCTCCCGATGGCATGATCGGGCTCGTGACAAGCGCCCTCATCGCCCATCCTTCACCGGAAAACGCGCCATCCGGCACGAAGAGGGACATTTTTAATTAACGTCTAACAAATCGGCCAAACAATTGATACCTATACTATCGCGGGTGTTTTCGCGAATAAACTGCAGCAGCAAGTTCGCCGCGTGGCGTCGACCGCAGGCGATCCTGTGGGCCACGGCGGGCGTGGTGACCCTCGGATTCCTCATCGCGCTGGAGATCGCCGCGCGTCGCTACACCGGCCAACCGGGGCCGTTGGTCACCCAGGTGCGAGAGGTGATATTCGCCCCCAAACCGGGACCGCTGTACGCCGGTATGGCGCTGATGATGGTGGCGCTCACCTGGCGGCAGCGGTTCATCGCGGCCGGTGTCGCGGTCGGCATCGACGTCGTCTTCGTGCTGGTGCGGTGGGCGGTCGACGCCAAGACGCCCGACGGCCATTTCTTCGGCAACGGCGCGTTGTGGGTGATGCTGGGCTGTGCGGTCATCGCCATCACGCGCCGCACCGGCCGGGAACGCGTCCTCTTGCTGAAGGCCGTCGGCCTGGGCCTGCTGCTGGTGGCCGGCCGCAAGACCGGCGACACCTGGCTGCTCATCACCGCGAAGACCCGCCCGGCGGTGCTCGACCCGTACGTGGCGACCGCCGATCACGCGCTGGGCAACCCGTCGTGGCTGGCAGGCCGGATCCTCAAGGCCACCGGCCCGATCGGCACCCACCTTCTCGACCTGGTCTACGCTCAGCTCGCGGTGGCCGCGGTCGTCGTCGCGCTGTACCAGCTGCGTAACGTGGCGGCCGAGCGCCGCTTCCCGAGCCATCACCTGGTGCGCACCTTTCTGGTCATCGGCCTCCTCGGGCCGGCCATCTACATGATCTTCCCGGTGGTCGGACCGATCTTCGCCTACGGCCCGGGCACCTCCGGCACCGGCGGCTTGCAATGGGCGGTGGCCGACCTGTGGCCGAACACGCCGCCGCCGATCAACCCCCCGCACCCGGTGCCGTACGACGGGATCACCCCTCGCAACTGCATGCCCAGCCTGCACACGGCGTGGGCCACCGCGATCTTCATTCATTCCCGCAAGGGCCCACGCGTTCTGCGATTCGCAGGCGCGTTCTGGCTGACCGCCACGCTCGGCGCGACGCTGGGCTTCGGCTACCACTACGGCGTGGATCTCGTTGCCGGCGTCGTGTTCGCGCTCACGATCGAGGCGGCGATGCGCTCGCAGGACCGCGGCTGGGATCGGTCGGGAATCCAGCTGGTCGCCTACGGCACGGCGGTCTTCGCCGCGCTCTTGGTGTCCTATCGCTATCTGCCGATGGAGATGGCCGAACACCCCTGGGTGTTCGGACCACTTCTCATTCTGGCGCTGACCTCAGTGATCTACGGCTACGTACGGACCACCAAACCGTGGGAGCCGAAGGCCGCGCCGGCGCGGCAGCCGGAACCGCAACCCGAACTGGTTTGAGTCACGTCGCATCAGGTGGTGGGCGCTCCGCACGGGGCACGCCATCGCCCAACTCCCTTGGTCGCGGTGGTGGCGCTGCACGCCTCCGTCTGGCAGGTCGCGCTGCTGTCGTTCGCCCAGAAACTCCCGCCCCTGCTGGTGGCGCTCCCCGCCGGGGCGCTCGCGGACCGGCACCGTAAGCGGCCCGTGATGGTGGGCGCGGCGCTCACCAGCGGTGCCGCGTTCCTCGTCGTCCCGATTGCCGACACCATGGGAGTCGGCGCGCCCAGTGCCCCATCGCGCGTCCTGCCCAGCCGCAATGCCACACCGCGGTGCGGGCAGAAGCCCTCCGCGACCGTCACGTTCCGCCCGTCGCCGTACACCACCAGCTCCTCGCCCAGGATGGCGCCGCCGGCGACACCGCCCTCGAGATCGGCGACCCGGGTGACCGGGGACCACATGTGCCGCGGCATTTCGTATCCGACCGGATCCATCGTCCTACCTCGTCCGCGGATGAAGGAGAGTTCACGCGCCATGGAGATCCTCGAGACGTACCGCACCCTGCTGAGCAGGCTGCTGCTCGACGACAAGCCGGACGAGCTCACCGTCCATCAGGGGCAGTTCCACCACGTGGTCATCGGCGCGGAGCGCGTCGTCTGCTTCGCCCGCACCGACGCCGCGGCCCAGCGGCTTCCCGGCCGGGCGGCGCGCCTGCGCGCCCTCGCCGGCCTCGGCCTCGGCTTCCGCACCCCCGAGCCGCTGGAGGAGGGCGCCGCCGCAGGCCCGGACGAGCCGGCATACGTGGTGCTCGACCGCATCCCCGGAGCCCCCCTGGAGGAAGGGGTCCTCCAGAGCCCCGAGGTGGCCGAGGCGGTCGCCGCCCAGTACGCCACGCTGCTGGCGGGGCTGGCCGCGGCCGGCGGCGGCAAGGCGCGCGCGGTGCTCCCGCACGCTCCCGAAGGGGAGTGGGAGGAGTTCGCCGACGGCGTCCGGGCGGAGCTGTTCCCGCTCATGAACGACGCCGGCCGCGCGCGGGCCGGGCGGGAGCTCGCCGCCCTCGACGGCCTTCCCCACCTCACCTCCGCCGTGGTCCACGGCGATCTCGGCGGGGAGAACGTGCTGTGGGAGACCGTCGATGGGTTGCCGCGGCTCAGCGGAGTGGTCGACTGGGACGAGGTCTCCCTCGGCGACCAGGCCGAGGACCTCGCCGCGATCGGCGCCGGCTACGGCGAGGAACTGCTCGGCCGGGTGCTTGCCTTCGGCGGTGGGGCCCAGGGCGGCGACGTGGCCGGCCGGATCGCCGCGATCCGCGGCACCTTCGCGCTGCAGCAGGCCCTCTACGCGCAGCGCGACGGTGACGAGGAGGAGCTGGCCGACGGGCTGACCGGCTACCGCTGAGCACATGCCGTCCGCTCTTGTGCCGTGTCCCTCTCCTCCCACCACCGCCTGCCGCTCTCGGGCAGGGCGGACAGCGGGTCGTAGAAGGGGTAGCGGCGGGTGAGGACCTCGAGGTCGTCGACGGAGCGGGCGGCACCGCCACCCGCCCGTGCGGGATGAGCAGCCCGCCATGTGGCGATCCGGCGTGACGGGGCCCCTGGCCCGGGCGTCCAAGATCATCAGGTGCAGAATGACGCGTATGTCGATAACGAATACTCCGAAGACGGCAACGATCGACGACGCTTCACTGATCGGCCGCACCCTTGCCTGTGCCTTCGACGACGACCCGATGATGCGCTGGTTCTTCCCCGACGAGGCCACGCGCGAGGCGGACCTGGGGCGCTACTTCGCCACGATCTTCACCCGGCAGTACGTCCGCCACGGCGTCTGCGAACAGACCGAGGCGGCGGCCGCCTTCTGGGTGCCGCCGGGCGCGCAGGACAAGGCCGTTCCCGACGCGGAGACCATCGAGGAGCTCGCGGAGATCCTGGGCGACCGGGCGCCGCTGTTCCGGCAGGCCGCGGAGGCGGCCGCCGGGCACGGTCCCCAGGAGCCGCACTGGTACCTGGCCGTGGTCGGCGCGGACCCCGCCGCCCAGGGCCAGGGCCACGGAGCCGCCCTCCTCCGCTCGGGCCTCGCCAAGGCCGATTCGGCGGGCCTGCCGGTCTATCTGGAATCCTCCAAGCCGTCCAACCTCCCCTTCTACGAGCACTTCGGCTTCACGGTGCTCGGCGAGGTCCAGCTCCCGGGCGGCGGCCCGACCCTGTGGGCCATGCGCCGCGCGCCGCGCCACCCGGCCGGCGCCTGAGGACTGCGCGAGGGCGCGGGTACGCGCCGACGGGTTCGTACCCGTGACCGCGGCCCGTTGTTCGCCGACTCGTGTGATCCGGACGCGGTCCGGACCATGGGAGTGTGGATGGGAACCCGGTTTTCGGTGGGGCGGGGCCGGTGGGCGCGCTGGAGGTGGCGCCGACGGCCCGGACGGCGGTGGTGTGGCTGCCGCCGCGGGAGCTCTGGCCTGCGATCCAGGCCATCCGCTGGGAGCACGATCCGCAGGTACGGCGGTGGCCGCCGCATGTGAACCTGCTGTTCGGCTTCGTACCGGAGGAGGAGTTCGCGCGGGCTGTGCCGCTGCTGTCCGCCGGGGCGGCGGACAGCGCGGCGTTCACGGTGCGGCTGGCCGGTGTGCGGTACTTCCGGCACCGGCATGACGCGACGGTGTGGCTCGACCCGGCCGCGGCGGGCCCGGCACCGTGGGCCCGTCTCCAGCGGGAGCTGGGAGGGTGGTTCCCGCTCTGTCGCGGGCGCGGCGGTGATTTCACCCCGCATCTGTCCCTCGGCCGTACCCGGGATCCACGGCGTCTGGCCGCCGAGTGCGCCGGCCGGCTCGGCGCACTGTCCGCCGTGGTCGAGGAGGTGGTCCTGCTCTCCCGGCGGGGCGAGGAGCCCATGCGGCCCCGGGCCGTGATCACGCTGGGCTCGGGCGAGGTCCGCCGACTGCCGGAGCGCTAGCGGTGGGGCCGCGGATCCCGGGGCCGCACCGGCAGTGGATGTGCCCCGCGCGGTGGTGAGCGCGCCGGTGTGGGCGCCGCGCCCTGTGATCTGTTCGACGAGCGATACGGTGCATCACGGTCGACGCCCACGATCGGCCGGCGATGTGTCTATGCGGACTGGGTCCTCCGGCCGTCCAGCGGGTCCGGCTTCTCGCGCAGGCGTACGGCGAGCGCGGCGATGTCGTCGTCAAGACCTCCGTCGCTGTAGCGGAGGAGGTCGCGGTGGAGCCCGTCGAGCAGCTCGCGGGACCGCACCGGGGTCTGCCGCCGCATCCAGTCCGCCAAGGGGAAGAACTCGCCGTTGCGGTCGCGGGCCTCGGTGACGCCGTCGGTATAGAGGAGCAACTGGTCGTCGAGGCCGAAGTCGAAGGTGTCGATGCTGTACTGATCGCCGATCAGGTCCGCCAGATTGAGAAGCGGCGAGGGAGCGGTGGGGTCCAGCACGCGGAGCCCCTCACCGTTCAGGAGCAGTGGCGGGGGATGCCCGCAATTGAGGATTCTGATGAGACCGTCCTCTCGCGGGATCTCGACGAGAACGGCGGTGGTGAAGCGCTCCATCAGGTCCTCGGGAGCGATCGCGGCGCTGTAACGGGCGCTGCTGGCCTCCAGGCGGCGCGCGATGCCGCCCAGGTCGGACTCGTCGTAGGCCGCTTCCCGGAAGGAGTTGACCACCGCCGCGGCCGTCCCTACCGCCGGCAGGCCCTTGCCCCGCACATCACCGATGAGCAATCGGACCCCGTACGGCGTGTCGGCCACCTCGTAGAAGTCGCCACCGATCCGGGCCTCCTTGGCGGCCGCGAGGTACAGGGACTCGATCTCGAGGTCCCCGAAGCGGCGCGGCATCGGGCTCAGGACCACTTGCTGCGCCGCGTCGGCGACGAGCCGGACCTGCAGGAGGGACTGCTCGCGCTGGAGCCGCACGTGGCTTCCGTACGCGGCCGCCACGGTGACCGCGACGATGCCCGCCACCGTGTACCACGCACCCAGTCCGGGGAACACGAGACTGAGGCCGATCATGAGCAGGAAGCAGACCGTTCCCAGCAGCACGGTGGGAAGCACGGGCCACATGGCGGCCGCGAGGGCGGGAGCGGCGGGCAGGATGCGGCTGAAGGCCATGTCCGGGGGCGTGGAGTACGCCAGGCCGGCGATGACGACGGTCAGGATCACCGGGGACAGCAGAACGAAGGACCACCGGCCGTGGGGGCGACGGGGCCGCGGCTGTCCAGGCTTGACCATGGTGTATATGATATCCGCACAACATGGACATAGCGCCCCTTTTCCGGCGGGGGTCGGCCCCGCCGGGCGGCTTGCCGCCGGTGGTCGCGGCTGTCGTGGGACAGGAATGCGTGGGCGGCCCCGGGGGCGGCCGGGCCGTGAGCGTGTCCGGGCTGTGGCGTGCCCCGGAGCGGCTCTCGGGTGTCCCGGCACGGCGGTGGGTCCCGATCCGCGCCGGCAGCGGCCCACTGTGCCCCCTTCGGCGCACAGCACTGAGCGATAATGCCGGCATGAGCTCC
Source organism: Streptomyces sp. NPDC023527 (assembly GCF_055560115.1). Taxonomy (NCBI): domain Bacteria; kingdom Bacillati; phylum Actinomycetota; class Actinomycetes; order Kitasatosporales; family Streptomycetaceae; genus Streptomyces; species Streptomyces sp. NPDC023527. The sequence continues at coordinate 59,612 of NZ_JBVHJJ010000005.1, read as the reverse complement.
ACCGCCCATGATCCGTTCCCCACCGGGGCGCCGGCCCCGCATCCCGTCCCCGACGCGGTGGCCTATCTGGGTGGGTGGTGGACGGTCGACCGTACGCTCTTCGATCTGGCCGCCGGCACCGAGGGCGCGTTCCACGGCACGGCCGAATTCCGGGCGGGCGGTGACCCCGCGTACATCCTGCACGTCGAGGACGGCGAGCTGACCTGGAACGGCGCCGTGAACCGGGCGGGCCGCACGCTCCGGCTGTACCCCGGGCCGGACGGCACGGCCGAGGTGGCCTTCGCCGACGGTCGGCCCTTCCACGCCCTGGACCTGCGCACGGGCCTCTGGGACGTCCGCCACCCCTGCGCCCCCGACATCTACGACGGGACGTTCACCGTCGTCTCCCGCGACGAATGGCACCTGCGCTGGCGCACCACCGGGCCGGCCAAGGACCAGCTCCACCGCTCGGTGTACCGGCGGCGGTCGGCCGCCTCGTGATCCCGGTCGGGCCGTGAGTCGTCTGCCACGGTTCAGGGAGATATGACGGACCCGTATGTGACTGAGGGTCAAAAGCGTTCCGGCCGGGCGCCAGGGCGTCGGTGTGCGCGGGGTCGCCGCGGCTTGACCTGCCGTGAGACTGCCCCCGCCCCGCCCTTGCCGCGGTGACAGGCAACCTGGCGGCTGTATTTGCCATGTACCTCAGTGTCGGCACGAGTGCGCTGCTCATCGCGGCTGCCCTCGGCGGACGGTCGTCAAGGGTGCGCGAAGAAGCGCACGTTCCGCCTACGTTGTTCATCCCGAGGTTCCTATGCACACCCACCCGCCCGGCACGCCCCGGCAGGGCCGCCCGGACTCCGCGGCCTCCGCCGCCACCCGGCGGCGCTCGTGACCACTGAGGTACTGGTCAGCGGTTCTTCGACGATCGCACTGCCCATGCCCGACCAGAGATCGTCCTACATCCTCACCGGCATGGCTCTCGCCCTGGTGGCGCTGATCTGGTGGCTGACCCGGGCGATCCGGCGGCAGGGTGGCTTCCGGCCCGCCTGCCGCCGGCTGGCCTGGGAGGTCCGGATGACGCGCCGGGCCTTCACCCAGCCCTTCCGCGCCCGTGGTCTGCACCGGCGCCGGATCCGTACGCTGACCTCGTTTCTCGCCGACCCGGCCGTACCCGCCCTGGTGGACCACGCCCTCGTCGACGCGGAGCGGGTGGCCGGTGAGGGCTGTTACGCACCGGCGGTCACGGTGAGCGCCGACCGGCGGCGGGTCGCCGTCGTCGTGGCCGGGCGCAGTCCGCGGGCGGCCACGGCACCCTGGCGGGGGCGCGGCCAGGAGCCGGGCGACTGGACCTGGTGGGCGGAGGCCGAGGCGTTCGGGCCCGACGCGCGGTCGCCGCTCGCGCGGCGGACGCTGCCGCTGGTGGTGGGTGTCGACCGGCTCTCGGCCGGGGCGGTGGTCGCCGACTGGATGTGCGGTCCGCCCGTCGTGAGCCTCGAAGGGGACACCCGGGTGGTCCGGAGCGTCCTCCAGGCGCTGGCCGCGCAGCTCGATCTGCTCGACGGCGGCCCGGTGGTGGAGGTCGCCCGGGGAGTGCATCCGCGCTACCCCGGACGTGAACTCGACCGGATCCTCGACGAGCTGGAGGCGTCCGGAGCTGTCGCGCCGGGTGATTCCGGGGATCCCGATTCCGTCCTCCCCGTGGTGCCCGTGGTGTTGGTGTGCTGGACGCCGACCTCCGACCAGCGGGAGCGGCTGGCCGGGCTCTGCGCCTCGGGCCGGGTCCGCGCCCTGGTCGGCGGGCGGTTGCCGGGGGACTGCTGGAGCCTGCACGCCGAGCCGGGCGGCCGGTTGCTCGGGCCGGGCATCGGCGTCGACGTGGAGTCCGCCGCGCTGAGTACGGCGGTGGGCACCGCCGTCAAGAGGTTCCGCCGCCGCCGGGTCGGCTGGTGGACGGCCCGTGCCGAGCCCGCCCGTCCCGCCGGGCCGGGTGACGACGGCGGCGGCGACGGACCGGTCGTGCGCCGACCCGAAGCGACGGAAACCGGCGGCGGTGCCGCAGCCGGTGGCGCGTGTGGAGTCGGCTCGGCCGATCCGGTACCGCCTGTTGGGGCGACGTGTGTGCCGGTGCCGGTGCCGAACGGTGAACCGGAATCCGAGCCGACGCCCGGACCGAGCGCCGCCACGGCGGCCGGCCCGGAACCGGACACCGTTTCCGGGGGCCTTGCCGGGGCCGGTTCCCCGAACCCGCGAACAGCCTCCGGTACGGCCGTCCCGACCATGCCCGGCCCGTACGGGGGTGACTTCGCCGAGCCCGGTGCTGTGGCCGTCACCGGACCGGCGACCGCGGCCGCCTCCGATCCCACGGCCCCCGCGACGGCGCCCCCCGCCTCGGCCCCGACCAAGGCCGGCCCGCACGGGGGTGACTTCGCCGAGCCCGGTGCTGTGGCCGTCACCGGGCCGGCGACCGCGGCCGCCGTTGCAGGCGCAGCCGCCCCCTCCTCCGATCCCGCGCCCCCCGCCGCACCCGGGACCGCCCCGCACAACCCGATGGCCGCCCCCGACCCCTGGCTCGAACCGGAACCAGAGCCGGCACCGGCACCGGACCCCGAGCCCGGTCACGGACCCGGGTCCGTACCCGGTACCGGCGCCCGGCCCGCCACCGGCGTATCCGCCGCCTCCCGTACGCATTCGGAACGGACCCCCGAACACCCATGAGACTCTTCGTCAGCCTCGGCTCACCCGATGCGCCGGGTGCGGTGGCCGCATCCGGTTCCGTCCGGGAAGTCGTCCTGGACGCCCCCGGCGCCACCACCGTCGGGGCGCTCGCCGCACGGCTCGGCGGTACCGCCGCCGCCGACGGCACCGAGCCGCCCGTCCTCTACCTCGGCGACCGGCCCCTTGCCGCCGACAGCCCGCTGTCCGCCGCCGGGATCCGCGACGGTGTCCGCCTCGGGCTCGGCGGCCCCGCCGCTCCCGAATCCGCCGCCTACGGTGCGCGGCGCGGCGAACTCCCGCCGCCCTCCCGCACCCCCGACGGCGAACGCCTGCCGCGCGCCCCGCGCGTGGAGCTGCAGCTCGTCGGCGGGCGTGGCGCCGGGCGCGTATGGCCGCTGGCACCGGGCACGCACGGCATCGGGCCGCAGCCCGGCGGCTCCGTGGCCCTGGACGGGCGGGACGTGCCTGCGGCAGGGGTGCGGGTCACCGTGCGGCCCGACGGCACGGTGCTCCTCCACACCGGTGCGCAGGGCGCGCACGCCGTGCTCTCCCTGCCCGAGCCGCCGCCCGACCGGCCGCGTGCCGACGCCGCGCCGCTGCCTCCGGAACCGCCGGGCGAACTCCCCGACCCGGACGCCGACACCGCCGAGCCGCTCCCGCCGGGATGGCGCGAGTGGCCGCTCGGCGGCGAGCTCGTCCTGGGGGAGTTCCTGCTCCGCGTGGCCGAGCCGACCGAGGCCGACGCCGCCCTCACGGTCTCCGCGGACGGTGCCCACCTGGACTTCAACCGGCCGCCCCGCATCATCCCGCCGCTACTGCCGGAACGTTTCGTCCTGCCCGCGCCGCCCACCCCGCCCACCCACCGGCCGATCCCGCTGCTGATGATGCTGTCGCCGCTGGTCCTCGGCGTCGGCATGGTCTTCTTCCTCAAGTCGTACTACTTCCTGGTGTTCGCGCTGTTCAGCCCGGTGCTCGCGGTCGCCAACCATCTGAGCGGCAAGCGGAACGGCTGGCGCGACTACGTGGACGCCGCCGCCAGCTACCGGGCCCGCCGCGCCTCGCTGGAGGACGACGTCAAGGCCAAGGTCGACCGCGAGCGCGCCCTGCGGACCGAGGGCGGACCCGACCCCGCCACCGCGGGGCTCTGGGCCGTCGGCCCCGGTGCCCGGCTCTGGGAGCGGCAGCGCGCCCACCCCGACCATCTCCACCTGCGCGTCGGCACCGTCCGTCAGCCCTCCCTGCTCACCATCGACGACTCCGCCCGCGAGGACAACCACCGCTCCGTCAACTGGGACATCCCCGACATGCCGATGGGCGTGGACCTGGTCGGCGACGGCGTCCTCGGCATCGCCGGGGAGCGCGGCGCCGCCGCCGCGCTCGCCCGCTGGACCGTCGCCCAGGCGGCGATCCTGCACAGCCCGCGCGACGTCCGGATCACCGTCCTCACCGACGCCGCGGGCGCGGCCGGCTGGGAGTGGGTCCGCTGGCTGCCGCACGCCCGCCCCGGCCGGGGCGGCGTAGCGGCCGCGGCCCCCGGCGGCCCGGCGGTCACCCTCGGCAACGACCCCGAGACGGTCGCCAACCGGGTCACCGAACTCGTCTCGACCGTCCGGTCCCGAATCCGGGCCCGGACCTCCGCCATGAGCGGGGCCCTGCTCGCCGAACCCGACCTCCTCGTGGTCCTCGACGGGGCCCGGCAGCTCCGCGACGTCCCCGGCATGATCCAGGTCCTGAAGGAGGGGCCCGCCGTCCGGGTGTTCCTGATCTGCGTCGACCGCGAGGAGCGGATGCTCCCCGAGGAGTGCGTCACCGTCTGCTCCGTCGGCGCCCGCGAACTCACCCTGCGGCGCACCGGGAAGACCGATGTCACCACGGCCCGCCCGGACCTGGTCGACGTCGAGTGGTGCGAGCGGATCGCCCGTGCCCTCGCCCCCGTGCGCGACGTCACCCCCGACGGCTCCGACGGCCTCCCCGGCAAGGTCGGCCTGCTCCGGCTGCTCGACCTCGAACCGCCGCACGGCGGCGAACTGGTCCGCAGGTGGGAACAGCGGCCCGCGTCCACCGGCATGCCGCTCGGCTCCGGCTACTCCGGTCCCGTCACCTTCGACCTCGTCAAGGACGGTCCGCACGCCCTGGTCGCCGGAACCACCGGCGCGGGCAAGTCCGAACTGCTCCAGACCCTGGTGGCCGGGCTCGCCGCCGCCAACCGGCCCGACGAGATGACCTTCGTCCTGGTCGACTACAAGGGCGGCAGCGCCTTCAAGGACTGCGTACGGCTGCCGCACACCCTCGGCATGGTCACCGACCTCGACAGTCACCTGGTCGAACGCGCCCTCACCTCGCTCGGCGCCGAACTGACCCGGCGCGAACACGTCCTCGCCGCGGTCGGCGCCAAGGACCACCCCGAGTACCGCGCCATGCGGCGGCGGGACCCGTCCCTGGCGCCGCTGCCCCGGCTGCTGCTCATCATCGACGAGTTCGCCACCCTCGCCCGCGATGTGCAGGAGTTCATCCCCGGGCTGGTCTCCATCGCCCAGCGGGGCCGCTCCCTCGGCATCCATCTGGTCCTCGCGACCCAGCGGCCCGCCGGAGTGGTCACCGCCGACATCCGGGCCAACACCAACCTCCGCATCGCCCTGCGCGTCACCGACGCCGCGGACAGCCACGACGTCCTGGAGGTCAACGACGCCGTCACCATCTCCGCCGACACCCCTGGGCGGGCGCTGGCCCGGATCGGGCACCGCTCGGTCCTGCCCTTCCAGACCGCCTTCGCGGGCGCACCGCGCGGCACCGAGCCCGCGGAGGGGACCGCGGGAACCCTCGTGGAGCGGCCGGAGCGTCCCGTCGCCGCCGCCGAGATCTGGACGACGGACGTGACCTGGGCACAGCTCGGCCGCACGGCGCCCGAGCCGGGGCCGGACCACGCGGGCGAGGACGACGACGCCGACCTCCTGGACGATCCCTCGGCCCCGACCGACCTCACCGCGCTCGTGGAAGCCGTCGAGGAGGCGGCCACCACCCTCGGCATTCCGCGGCAGCCCAGCCCCTGGCTGCCGGCGCTGCCGCACCGGCTCACCCTGGACGACCTGCCCGAACGGCCCGACCGGCCGGACGGGCAGCTCGCCTCCGTCCCCTGGGCGCTCGCCGACCTGCCGAGCGCCCAGCGCCAGGAACCCCTGGAACTGGACCTCGACACCTTCGGCCACCTCTACGTCCTGGGGACCCCGCGCTCCGGCCGTTCCCAGGTGCTGCGCACCATCGCCGGTGCGCTCGCCCGCCGCCACTCCACGGCGGACGTGCACCTGTACGGCATCGACGCGGCGGGCGGCGCGCTCGCCGCCCTGAACCCGCTGCCGCACTGCGGGGCCGTCGTGCCGCGCGCCGACCTGGAGCGCCTCAGCCGGCTGCTCACCCGGCTCACCGCCGAAATGGTCCACCGTCAGGAACTGCTGACCACCCACGGCGCCGCCGGCCTCGCCGAACTGCGCTCCCTGCTCCGGCCGGCCGAACGCCCGGCGCACATCGTGGTCCTCATCGACGGCTGGGACTCACTGGTCGCCCTCTTCGGTGACCACGACGGCGGCCGCCTCGTCCAGGAGGTCACCGCCCTCGTCCGCGAGGGCGCGCCCCTGGGCATCCATGTCATCGCCACCTCGGAACGCGCCCTGCTCTCCGGCAAGGTCGCCTCGCTCAACGACGAAAGGCTGCTGCTGCGGCTGAGCGACCGCACCGAGTACACCCTCGCGGGCGTGCCTGCCAAGAAGATCCCGGACGCCGTGCCGCCGGGCCGCGGCTGGCGCACGGGCAGCGGCACCGAGATCCAGGTCGCCCTGCTGGGCCGGCCCGCCGAGGGCGGCCCGGCCACCGGCCGCGACCAGGCGGAGGCCCTCCGGGCCATCGGCGTCAGGGCGGCACAGCGCGACCGTGGCGTACCGGCCGAGCGGCGCCCCGCCAAGGTGCTCACGCTGCCCCGGGAGATCTCCTTCACCGACGCGTACGACAAGGTGCCCGACGCACGGCGGCGGCCGCTGTGGGGCCTGCTGGGCATCAGCGGCGACGACCTCGCACCGGTGGGCGTGGACTTCGCGGGCGACGCCCCGTCCTTCCTGATCAGCGGCCCGCCCGGAACGGGCCGTTCCACCGCGCTGGCCTCCCTCGCGGTCTCCCTGCTGGCCGGGGGCACCCGGGTGGTCGTGCTCACTCCGCGGGAATCACCGCTGCGCGGGCTGCGCAGGCATCCGCAGGTGACCGTGGTGGAGCACCCCGATCCGCTCGACGAGGAGGTGCAGGCCGCGCTCGACGCGGGGACCGGCCCGGCCGTGGTGCTGGTCGACGACGCGGACCTGCTCGCCCAGTTGCCCGCCGCCGACCAGGTCCTGCGCTCCATCGCGGCCACCGGCCGGGACCGGGGCGTCGGGCTGGTGGCCGCCGCCACCCCGGAGACGCTCACCTCCGCCGGCATCGGCTGGCTGGGGCAGGCCCGCAGGCTCCGCAAGGGGATGCTGCTGGCCCCGCAGTCCCCGAGCGAGGGCGACCTGCTGGGCATCCGCCTCCCGTACGACCTGCTGCGTTCGCGTCCCGTACCGGGGCGTGGGCTGACGGTGGATCCGGTGACCGGGTCGTTGGTGTCGATCCTGGTGCCGAACACCGTGCTCCACGGGGAGGACTGACGGTCCGCCACCGGCCGGCCCGTACCCCGTGACCGCGAGGCGCCCCCGGCCGATGGGCCGGGGGCGCCTCGCGGTGCGGTGGGGGTGCGGATCAGCCGCTGGAACCCTTGGCGATCGAGGCGTCCATCTCCTGCACGGCCGTCTTGATCTTCTCGAACTGGTCGGCGAAGGTCGTGATGCCCCGCATCGCCTGGGTCAGCGACGTCGTCAGCTTCTCGTACGACGCCTTCATCGCCGGGCTGCTCTGCTGCATGAACAGACCGTTGTCCAGCAGGCCCTCGACGGACGTCTTGGTGGACGTCAGCATCGGGACGATGTCGTGGACGGCCTGGTTCATCACCTTGTGAACGCGCATGATCTCGTCGTAATCGATATTGATGTTTCCGGCCATGCCTTTTCCTCGCTTTGTATCCGAGTGATGTGTCGCATCCGAGTGATGCGCCGCGTCAGCCGCCGATGTCGCGGCTGGTGTGTGCCGGCCGCCGCGGCCGGACGGGGGATCACGACTCGCGTCGCCAGCCCGTGTCCTTGCCCGCGCTGCCGCTGACCCACTTCTCCTTGCCCCCGCCCGGGGTCTCGACCGTCTTGGTGCCGCTGCCGTCCGCCTTGACCTCGACGGTCGTGGTCGTTTCGTGGCCCTGGTCGTCGACGGTCGAGTCGATGGTGCCCGTGACGGTCCGCACCTTGCCGTCCTTGTCGGGCCCGGTGGTCGTGTAGGTGGTGTGGGAGGTCCGCTGTCCGGTCTGGGTGTTGTAGACCGAGCTGGTGTTGCCGGAGGTGGTGGTCTGCTTGTCGTCCTGCCCCGTGGTGGTGCTGGAGAAGGACGTGGTCGTGGTCTTGGTGTCCTTCGACGAATCCGTCGTGGTGCTGGTGCCGGTGGAGACCGTGACATTGCCCTGCACATCGGTCGACCTCGACTCGTACGAGCCGTCGGGACGGTAGGTCGTCGTCTCCGTGCTGGTCAGACCGCTCTTCGTGGTGATGGTCGTGGTGACCGACGCCGGCTTGCCGTCCGGACCGTAGGTGTACGTGGTGGTCGTGGAGTTGCCGTTGGGGTCGGTGCTGGTCCAGCTGCTCGGGCGTGCCCCGGGGTCCTTCGGGGCGTTCGGGTCGTTCGGGTCGACCTTCCCCTCGGCCACGAGCTTCTGCCACTCGTCGTACAGCGCCTTCTGGCCGTTCCACTGGTCCGCGGCGATGGCGGCGGCCTGCCGGCTCGCGGCGCCCGCGAGCCGGAAGTCCCAGTCCGCCCACTCCTTCGCGACCTTCTCGTACAGCTTCCCGAGCTTCTCCAGCTTCTCCTCGGACCGTTTGAAGGCCCCGCTCCACCGGGTGTAGTAGCCGCGCACGGCCAGCCGGGCCACCGCCGAACCGAGCTGGTCCACCGACTGCTGGGGGGCGTTCTTGCGCGCCTCGCCGACCTGCTCCTTCAGGGAGCGGGCCTTCTTCGCCACCTCGTGGAGCAGCTCGTAGTCCACCGCTATGTCGGGCACAGTCGCTTCCTCGCCGTCGTACGGATCCGCCGCTCGGACCTGTCACACCGACAGATGCTCATCGGCCACGATGCGTTCACTGGTACCGGAAATGTCTTCCGTCCGGGATGTGACGTTCTCCACAGAGTGAACCGATGGGTTCGCGATCCCATCGGACAGGTTGACCGCACGCTGTCCCGGTGGTGGGTGCAGCGCGGTGAACAGCAGGTGGAGGGGTCCGAGTTGGCTACGCGTCCCGGCGACTGGAACGCCCTGGGGCTGGGCGGGGACCCGACCCCCGGCGACCCCGCCGTCATTCTTCAGCTCGCCGACACGATGCGCAGGCTCGCCGACACCGCCGGCACGGTCCACGACGGCCTGCGCGAGTTGCAGACGACCTCGGGCGAGGGGCAGCGCTTCATCGGCAAGACGGCCGACGCGCTGCGCCGGAAGGTGGACGAGCACCTGAACGGCTTCGCCGGTGCGGTGCAGGAGTCCTTCCTCATGGCCGAGTCGGCGATGCGGGCCTACGCAACCGCCGTCACCAGCGCCCAGGGAGAGGCTGATCAGGCGCTGAACGCCGCCCAGGGGCTGGCCCAGGACGACCCGCAGCGACAGGCCCTCGCCGGTCGCGCCACGGCCGCGCAGAGCGAACTGACCGCCGCGGCCGGCCGCCTCAAGACCGGGCTCTCGGAGGCGGGCGACCGGATGAAGCAGCCGTCGAGCGACTGCGAGATGTTCTGGGAGGTCTTCGAGGTCCTCACGATCATCGTCTCCATCCTCGCCATCTTCACCGGCGGCCTCCTCGGCATCCTCGCCTGGGCGATGAACGCCGTGAACCTCATCAAGGTCGCCGTCGACTTCAGCCAGGGCAAGGCCAGCGGTCTGCAACTGGGACTGGCCTTCCTCGGCGTGCTCTTCCCGTCCACCAAGGGCATCGCCGGCACCCTCAAGGCCGTCGGCAAGGGCATCAAGGCAGGGGGTGCCGGCTTCATGGACGAGGTGGGCCGCATCGCCCTCCTCTCCGGTACGAGCCGCTTCCTGGTGGTGCCCTTCCTCCTCGCGTCCAAGACCGGCGCCGGTCTGCGCGCCTTCGGGCCCGCGCTCTGGAGCGGGATGAAGTTCCTCGGCCGTGCGCCCCTCGCCGACTGGGCCAGGATCACCGGCGGCGTGAACGGGGCCTGGGCCAAGGTCGGCGCCTACGGCATGGTCACCCTGAACCGGTTCGGCCGGCTCACGGTGGCGGCCCTGGTGCCCCTGAACTTCGCCGAGATCGGTGTCGTCGGCTTCCGGGGCGCGGCGGCCCTGGCCTTCGCCGACCGGGTCCTCGGCATCCCGCAGCATTCACTCCGTCAGATGATGGCCAGGGCGGGCGACCTGGAATACCTCATGAAGGCCGGCGGCCCGACGGGCAAGGCGGGCTGGGGCGGCGGAGCCCCGGGCCGGGCGGGATCGCACCTCGCGCCGGGCCTCTTCGGACCGGTCCGCTTCGGCCCCTCCTTCGGCTCCGTGTCGAGCGACCTCTTCCACCTCTCCCTGACCAAGACCCCGGTCCTGAACTTCACCGACCTCGGCTTCGCCAAGCTGGGCGACCTGCTGCTGCCGAGCCCCGGCACCGCCATGCACGGCGGTACGGGCGCCGCCCACGGGCCGCACGGCACCCCCGGCCTGGTCACCCCGCCGCTGCCGGACCACCTGGCGCTCACCCCCAGCGGCCTCGCCGTGCCGAAGTCGGCCGCCGGTGACGCGGGCCTCGGCCACCTGACCCTGCTCGACACCTCCCTGGGCCAGGTGCGGCTCGACAACAATCTGCTGCTCCCCGCCGACACCGCCCTCGGGGTGCTGGACGGGGCCCGCAACCCCGCCGGGCTCTCCGTCATCAGGGACGCGCCCGGCCTGGGGCACGGCGTGGAGGCGCCCGGGGGACTGGCGCCGGCCGCTGGTGCCTTCGATGACAGCACCGCCCTGGCGCGGGGCGCCGTCGGCCACGCCGAGGACCTGGCCGACCTGAAGTTCCCCGAGCTGATGGCCCTTCAGGAGGGCGATGTCTCGGTGCGCGCCATCAGCGCGGACGGGATCTCGTTCCGCATCGGCGCCGACACCGATGTGACGGTCAACGCCGAGACGCTGTCGTCGTTCGCGTTCTCGCCCCACGGGCCCGCCCCGCACGCGGCGGCGCCGCACACGGGCGGCCTCCCCGGGACGGCGGGACTGCCGGGCGGCGCGGCACTGAACGCGGCGACGCCGCCCACCGGCCTGCCGGGTGCGGCGGTCCCGCACACGGCCCCGCTCACCCCGCACGCCGCCCCCCACACTCCCGGTACGACGGTATCGGCGACCCCCCTCCCGACCCGCGACGTCGTCCCGCCGCCCTCCGCCACCCCGCTCAACGCAACGGCACCGCAGGCCCCCCACCCGATCCGGGGCGCCGACGCGCCGGCGCCCCCGGTGAACAGCCGCGAGCAGGCCCTCGCCCTCCTCAGGGGCGACGAACCCCGCCCCCGGGCCGGCGCGGGCCTGAGCGCGTCCACGCCCACGGGCGGTGTCTCCTCCCGCTCCGCACTGGACACGGCCGGATTCACCCCCGGCCGCGCGGACGCCGACCAGGCCCTGGACCTGGTGGCCCGCCCCGGCCGCTCCGCCGACGCCCCCGCGACGTCCCGGCTCGCGCAGCCCGCCACGCCTCCGCCCGTACGACCCGACGGCACCGGCGGCGGCCGCCCCGACACTCCCTCGGGCGGTGCGGGAGACGTCCGTACGCCCCGGTCCGCCGACGCGTCGCCCTTCGGCCCGGCCGCGCCCGTGCCGACCGGGATCGAGGGCCACGCCGGGGCCACCGTCAGGAACCAGCTCCGGCTCTCCATCGGCCACGTCATCACCGGCGGCGCCCCCGACCGCGTGCTCGCCGACCTCCGGATGGAACGCTATGTGGCGTACGAGAACGCCCTCGCCGACCTGAACGCCGCACAGCGCCATGCCGGCGGGGGAGCGCCGAGGACCCCCGGCGCCGGACCCTCCGGCGGGCCCTCCCGGGCGGAGCTGGCGGCGAAGGACCGACTGGACACCGCCCTCGCCGAGGTCAAGGACGCCCGCAAGGCGCTCCGGGAGGTCGGCGTCGACCCGGACGGGACGCTGAACGAGGTGCGTTCGCTGAACGTCCGCCACGTCCTGGAGAACGGCGGGGTGCCCGGAGGCGCGGGGAAGCCCGATCTCTCCCGGGTGCTCGCCGACGAGGCGGCCGACCTCTCGCCCGCGGCCGGGCACGCCGCCGACGACGCGCCGACGGGGCCCCTGGACGACCTGGACACCCCGGACGGCCGGCCGGTGGAGTCGGCCCCCGGGGCGTCGGCCACCGACGACCTCGCCGCGGGCCCGGCGGCCGACGAGCTCGTACCGGCACCGTCGGTGCGCCCCGACGTCACCGTGGGCCGGGTCGACAACCCGTTCGCGGCGGCGGAGACCCTGCGGACCAGCACCTTCGCCAGCGACCCCGTGACGTTCCTGAGCCGGCACCCCGTCTACACCGGCTTCGAACTCGGCATGAAGTCACGGATGCCCGGCCTGACCGACGAGCTCGTCAACCAGTTCATCAACACCATGGGCGATGTCGAACAGAACTGGTTCGTCCTCGTCCGGGTGGGCGACCCCGCCGCCCGTGAGGGAACCCTCGTGCTCACCCCCGCGGTGGAGCGGTACGTCCAGGCGTTCGCCGAAGGCGACCTGCTCCGGGCCGGCAAGGTGCCCGAGCGCACCGGTGCACTGTTCGACGCCCTCGGCGCGCACCCCACGCTTCCCCGGCCGATGGCCGCGGACAGCTATCTCGCCTCGGGTTTCATCCCGTTCAAGATCGGCAGCGCCAAGGAGCTCGACGCCATCGGGAGCGCCGTCATCGCACGACACCCCCGCGGAGGGGTCGGTTCGGAGTTCGTGTTCACGCCCGACATGACCGGCTGCGCGCTGACCGTCACCCATGTCACCGAGGACAGCTTCCGGGCGTGGCACTACCAGTCGCCCAACGGGCTGAACCAGAGCGCGTTCGCCACCGAATTCCGGGTCGGCCAGTCCGCCACCGACTGGATCGGTGACGCGGTCTACCTCGGCCCGCGGCGGGAGACCGAACGGTTCGGGGCGACCAACCTCCTCTGGCACCGGGCGGACGGCTCATGGCGTGTCCTGAGCCAGGAGTACCGGGTGCCCTTCTCCCTGGACCTCGCCGCCTTCAGGCTGCCGCGGGCCCCCCTCGACCTGCCGTTGCGCCTCACCCCCGGCCATGAGCTCGCGTACACCAAGAAGATCTACGACGGCATGCGGCAGGAGACCAACCTGAAGATCCAGGGCGACCTGGTGGAAACCCTGATGAAGTCCGGCGTCAGGCCCTCCGAGCTGACCACGCTCCAGGACGACATCCTCGCGCCCGTCACCCGGACCATCCTGGGCGAGGACTCGGCGCTCGCGGGGGTGAAGAGCTTCCAGGACCTCGCCGACGTGGTACGGGTGGCCAAGGAGCAGCGCGGGACCACGGCGGGCGCGGTCGGGCGGGCCATCGGCGAGAGCTCCCTGGACGAGTTCAAGAAGGGCAGACTCACCCGGATCATCGACGACTTCCAGGGCGCCCGGTGGCTCGACGGCTCCCTCCGGGAGGCCGACGCCCGGATCGCGGCCGAAGCCCGCCTGGGCGCGCCCGAAGCCCGCTCGGCCGCGCCCGATGCCGCCATCAAGGGCAAGGGTTCGACCCACTCGCCGGAGCCCGGGAACGCCCCCTCGCACGGTGGGCTCCCCGGCGACCACGAGGTGACCCGCGTCTGGCAGGAGCGGGCCCGGGTCAGGCAGGAGATCATCGAGGGCGGCACGACCGGCCGCGCGGCCGAGGAACGGCTCGCCGCCTGGGAGACGTACGAGATCGCCCGTACCGAACTGGGCGCGCTGCGGGGGCGTGCCGCACTGGAGCTGCCGTCGAACGGCGTCGGTTCGTCCACGGGGCCCACCACCGGCCAGCAGCTCCTCCGGGCCGAACTGGACGCCGCCGAGACCGCGCTGGACCGGGCGGAGGGCGGCCTCCGGGGGCTCGGCATCGACCCGGGGACGACGAGCGACCGGATCGACGACGCCCTGGCGAAGATCTTCACCGGTGAGGGGGCCCTGCTCGGCGGCGGGCGGCGCGGCGAGCTCCACCCGGCCGGTCTGCCGGAGTCCGGGCCGTCGGGGACGGCCCCGGCGCGGCTCGCGGACGAGGCGACGGACGCCGCTCCGCCGGCGAGCGGGTCCGACGAGGCGGTACCGGACGAGGCGGTACCTGATGAGGCCGTACCGGACGGGGCCGTATCGGACGGGGCGGTCACCGGTCCCGGGCACGTGCCCGGGACGGTCGTGGCCCCCGCCCCGCACCCGCTCCCGGCCGTGGGGCACGTCGACAACCCGTTCGCCGCGCTGGAGGGCGCCCGGACCCAGACGTTCGTCACCGATCCCGTGAAGTTCCTCGACGCGCACCCCGTGTCCACCGAGTTCGCCCGCGGCATCATGGCGCGGATGCCGGGAGTGAGCCTCGAACAGAGCATCACCTTCGTGAAGCAGATGGACCACTGGGACCGGCACTGGTTCGTCCTGCACCGGAATGACAGCCTCCCCTTCAGCCACCGCACCGTCACGCTCACACCTGCGGTGGAACGCTACGTACAGCACTACGCCCACACCGGTGGGATCGCCGCCGAACTCGCCCGGCACCCCGCGCTGCTGAGACCGATGGCGGAGGACCACTACCTGGCCGCGTCCTTCATCCCGTACAAGTCGGGCCTCGCCAAGAAGGCCGACGACCTCGGGAACGCCGTCATCCCCCGCACGCCGCACGGGGGGACCGGATCCGAGTTCGCCTTCACACCGGAGATGAACGGCTGCGCGCTGGCTGTCACCGACGTCACCGAGCACGACTTCAGGGCCTGGCACTACCAGTCCCCCGGGAGCGAGGTCCCCAACGAGTACGCCACGAGGTTCCGCGCAGGGCGCCGCGGGGACGACTTCATGGGCCCCCCGGTGCCCGAACACGCGGTACGGGACTGGGTCGGCGACGCGATGTACCTGACGCCGGGGGAGAATTCCCGGGGCTGGCAAGGGGCCACCAACATCCTCTGGCGCCACTCGGACGGCTCGTGGCACGTCCTGAGCCAGGAGTACCGGGCGACCGCCACCCGGCTCGGCCTCGACGACTTCACCCTGCGCCGGGGGGCCAGGGTCTTCCCGCTCGACCTCACCGGCGACAGCGCGGCGGCGTACACCCGGCGGATCTACGACGGCATGCGGGCGGCGGACAGCCTGGAGATCGAGGGCCGGCTCGTCTCGGCCCTGGCATCGGTCGGCCGCGACCCCCAGCTGGCGACATCGCTGCAGCGGAACGTCTTCGACACGGTCTTCAGGACCCGGCTGGACGAGGAGGCCCGGCTCGCGGCCGCGGGCGACTTCCCCACGCTCGCGGAGACCGCGCGGGAGCTCAAGGAGCAGCGCCTGACCACCGCGGCGACCCTCCGGCAGACCCTGGACAGCAGCCCGCTGGACGCCCCGCTGCGGGGCCGGCTCGACGAGATCGTCGAGCGCTTCGCCAACCCCCGCTGGCCCCGTGAGCTGCACCGCGAGGCCCAGGCCAGGCTCGACACCCTCGCCTCCGGAAGCGGGCCGGCCCCGGCGCAGGGGTCCGGAACGCTCCGGATCTCCGAGCCGGCCGCCGACACCCCCGGCACGGCCGACCTGCCGGTGACCCGGGCCCGGGAGGAGTTCGCGCAGGCGTACGCCGAGCGGGCCCGGGCCGAGTTCGCCGTGAACGAGTGGAACCAGCGGTTCACCGGCGGGGCGGGGCCCTCGAACCCGTCGCCGGGTCCCTCGCATCCCGAGACCGTGCTCGCGGCCGCCGAGGAGCGGCTGAGGCGGGCCGGCGACGCACTGAGCGATCTCGGTGCCGACCCGACGGCGGTACGGGCGGAGATCGAGGACACCATCACGCGCAGCGGCCTGGAGGGCAAGGGGCTCCCCGGCGGTATGCGGCAGGCCGACCCCGGTGGGGACCTCCCGCACGGCACCCACGAGGGGGAGACCCAGCCCGCCCAGGACGAGGTGGTCCCGACGGGCGCGGCACCCGAGGAGCCCGTACCCGCGGGGGTCACGACGGACGTCACGCCGACCGCCGGCGCGGCCGGGCCGGTGCCCGCGGTCGTGGCACCGGCGGAGCCGCTGACGCGCCTCGCGTTGCAGGAGGAACTGCTCACCCACGCCTTCGCGGACACCCCCGAGCACTTCTTCGCCACGCACGTGGTCTCCGTGAACTTCAAGGAGAACATCGCGGCGCGCATGCCCTGGATGGACAAGGCCGACATCGCCACGTTCCTGGAGCGCATGAACGACTGGGACGACAACTGGTTCGTGATCTTCCGGCGCGGGCAGTCCGACCGGGGCAGCACGGTGATGCTCACTCCGGCCGTCGAGAAGTACATCCAGGCGGACGCGGACCGGGCCGGCCTGGCCGGGTACGCCGGCGACAGCCGCCTCCCCGCCGCGGCCGACGACAGCGAATACCTGACCTCGGTGCACGTGCCGTACCTGAGCGGACGCGTCGAGGACGTCGGGATCGGGAACGCGCGCGTCCCCCTGGTGCCCGATGACCGGCTCGGCTCGAACTTCGTCGTGACCGGCACCATGAACGGCTGCGCGCTGGCCGTCACGGATGTCGACGGGACCGGATTCACCGTCTGGCACTTCCAGTCGCCCGGCAGCAGCAAGGGCGCCGACGTGGCGTTCCGGCTGAACCAGGAGAGGTCGGTGGTCGACTGGTTCGGTGACGCGGAGTACGAGACGCCGGTGAAGCGAGGGCAGTACGAAGCCGCCAACGTCCTGTGGTACGACCCGCGACGGGGCTGGCGGATCATCAGCCAGGAGAGCGACATGCTCCTGGGGCCCCGGGGCGAATGGCTCGGGCTGTCCAAGACGCAGGACCTGACGCGTGAGCTGCGCCTGGTGCCCGGTGGTGAGTTGACGTACACCAAGAAGATCTACGAGGGCCTGGAAGCCGGTCACCGCAAGAAGGTCGACCTGGTCCTCGGCCGCCTGGACAAGAGGGCGAACTGGACGCCCGAGCAGTACCAGCTCCTCAAGGAGGGCATCATCGATCCCTATATGCAGAGAATGGACGCCTTCCGGGATCGGCTGCTCGCCCAGCAGGACTTCGCCGGACTCGCCGACCTGGCCGAATCCATCGGCAAAACGCACGCGCGGTCCAAGGAGAGGATCTCCGAACAGATCGAGGGCTGGACGGAGATCATGCGATCCCTGGAGAGCCCCAAGGGCAAGCTCCCGCCGCTCGACGACCGCATGTACGAGCTCAGTACGTTCCTGAACGAGTACCACAACGCCCCCTGGGCGGACCGCATGGCGCACGAGGCGAACGCCCGCCTCGACCCGCCCGCGCCCGGAGGCGGCGGGGGAGCCGGGGAATCGGTGCCCCAGCCGGCCGTCGGCTCCCCGTGACCCTCCCGCCGCGTCATGCCCTTCCTCCCCGCCCTCCCTTCACGTCCGTCGGAGCCCCAGTGACCGCCCCCGCCCAGCCTCCCCCCGCCCACCGGGCGGTGGGCACCGGCACACCCGCCGCCCACCCCACCCTCGCCACCGCCCTGGCCGCGGCCGCCGAGGGGGACGTCATCGACATCGCACCCGGGGTCCACCGGGAGGCGGTGCGGATCGTCCGCAGCGTCACCCTCCGCGCCCTCGGCGCGGACGGCCCGGAACGGCCCGGTGCCGTGGTCCTGGCCGCCCCCGGCGACGGGCGGCCCGCCCTCGAAGTGGCCGCGGGCGCACGGGTGGTGATCGAGGGGATCGTGGTCGAGGGAGCGGCCGCCGACCGGCCCGCCGTGGTGCTCGGCGGCGGGCGCACGGAGTGGTCCGGCGGCGGGATCGGCACCGGGCGGCTGGAGGCGCACGGGGACGCCGAACTCGCCATGACGGGAGCCGTCCTGAGCGGTGCCGCCCTCGCCGGGGTGGTGCTGCGCACCAGCGGGCCCGTCACCATGACCGACTGCCGGCTGCGCGGGACCGACGGCACCGGGCTGGTCGCGGGCGGGACGACCCGCGTCGAACTGCTCCGTACCGACGTCCGGGACACCACCGGTTCGGCGATCCGGGTACGGGAGAACGCCAGGGTCACCCTGCACGACTCGCTGATCGACGGCGCGGGACGGAGCGGGCTGCTCGTCGAGGACCAGGGATCCGCCCTGCTCACCGACTGCCGGATCCGGGCGTGCGCCACGGACGCCGTACGGGTCCTCGGCAGCTCCTCCGCACCCGACGCGGAGACGGCGGATCCACGGCAGGCCGACGGCGGGGTACGGCTGCACGGCTGCGAGCTCTCCGGCAGCGGCGCGGACGCCGTGCGGGTCAGCGGCCGCGGCGAGGTGGCCCTCACCTTCTGCACCCTGCGCGACAGCGGCGGTTCCGGCGTCAGCGCCGGGGACGACACCCGGATCCGTATCGCCGGCACCCGGATCGTGCGCACCGCCGCCGCGGCCGTGGCCGTCCACGGCTCCGCCAGGCTCACCGCCCACGAGACCGTGATCCGCGAATCGGCGGCCAACGGCCTGGTCGCCACCGGCAACGCCGTCGTACGCCTGGCCGACAGCGCCGTGGACGAGTGCGCCTTCAGCCCCGTCCACGCGGGCGGCGGCGCCGAGGTACGGCTGAGCGGTCTGCGGATCGCGCGAACCCCCGAACACGGCGCCCACCTCGTCGCGGACGCCCGGGCCGTGGTCGAGGACAGCTGGATCACCGACTGCGGGATGTCCGGAGTGGACCTCGCCGATTCCGTCCGTGCCGAACTGCGCGGAGTCTCCGTGCACCGCGCGCGCAACGGCGTGACCGCCGCCACCCGTGGCCGGGCCCGGCTGTACGACTGCGAGATCGCCGACAGCGAGCGCGCCGCCGCCGTCCTCGGCCCCGGCGACCAGGAGATCACCGGCGGCCGACTGCTGCGGGCGGGCACCGCGGGCCTCGTGGTCGAAGCCGGCGCCGCACCTCACATCACCGGCCTGGAGATCCGCGACGCCGCCGGATCCGGGGTGGTGGTCGCCGGCGGCGCCGAGCCGCGGCTGAGCGGGGTGCGGGTGCTGCGCCCGGGGAAGAACGGGCTGATCGTCGACTCGGGCGGCGGCGGGACCTTCGAGGACTGCGAGATCGTCGCGCCCGGCTACCCGGCCGTCCATCTCGCCGCGTCCGCCGCCCCGGTGCTCCGGCGCGTCCGCGTCCAGGACGCCGCCGAGGACCTGAGCGCCGAACCGGACGCCGAACCGGTGGTGGAGGAATGCGTCTCCGTCCGGGTCGAGTCGTCGCGGTGGCCCCGGCCATCCGGCGCGCCGGACCGCAGGAAGCCCCTGCGCGCGGGGGAAGCGCCCGGGTCCGACACCACGGCGGACACCGACGGCGACGAGGAGCCGGAGGAGAGCCTGGAGGACCTCCTCGGCGAACTCGACCAGCTGATCGGGCTCGGCCAGGTCAAACAGGACGTCGCCTCGCTGGTGAAGCTGATGCGGATGGTCCAGCGCCGGGAGGCGGCCGGACTGGTCGCCCCGCCGCTCAGCCGCCATCTGGTCTTCGCCGGGAACCCCGGCACCGGCAAGACCACCGTCGCCCGCCTCTACGGCCGTATCCTCGCCGCCGTCGGACTGCTGGAACGCGGCCACCTCGTCGAGGCCGACCGCTCCTCCCTGGTCGGCGAGTACGTCGGGCACACCGGCCCGAAGACCCAGCGGGTCTTCCAGGAGGCCATGGGCGGGGTGCTCTTCATCGACGAGGCGTACTCACTGGCCCCCGCCGGGGGCGGCGGTGGCAACGACTTCGCGCAGGAGGCCGTCGCCACTCTGGTGAAGCTGATGGAGGACCACCGCGACTCCGTGGTGGTGATCGTGGCGGGCTACCCCGACGAGATGGAGCACTTCATCGACTCCAACCCCGGTCTCGCCTCCCGCTTCAACCGCACCCTGCTCTTCGAGGACTACGACAACGCGGAACTGCTCCGGATCGTCGAGCAGCACGCCGCCTCCCACCAGTACGAGCTCACCGAGGGCGCGCGGGCCGCGCTCGACGTCTACTTCTCCCACGTCCCCCGGGACAGCAGGTTCGGCAACGGCCGCTCCGCCCGGCAGACCTTCCAGGCCATGACGGAACGGCAGGCGTACCGCGTCGCCGAGATCGAGACGCCGTCGCAAGCGGAGCTCATCACCCTCTCCGGCCCGGACGTGCCGGAACCGATCGGGACGCCCGCCGCTGCGGCGGGGGCGGCGCCGGCCGGGGTGGCGTAGCGCGGCGCGGAACACGGCGGGCGGTGGCCCGGGGGTTCGATTCCCCCGGCCACCGCCCGCCCCGTGCGCGACCGGCTCAGCCGATCTGCCACTTCTGCTTCTTGGCACCGTCGCAGCCGTGCAGCTGGAGACCCAGCCCCTTGGAGCCCCGGTCCACGGCCTCGACGCACTTGCCGGACTTGGCGTTCACCAGCGACCCGTCCCGCTGGATCGAGAAGCGCTGGGCGGCGTTGTCGTTGCATTTGGCTATCTGGACGGCCGTCCCGTCCGACGTCCCGCCCCGCTGCGGGTTCAGGCACAGCCTCTCCTGATAGAGCGTCCACACTTCGCCGTCCGGCCGGAACTCGAACCGCTGGCGCGGCGACCCGGAGCAGTCGTCGAGCCGCAGCGCCGCCCCGTCCGTGACCTTGCCGCCGACGATGTCCACGCAGCGGTTCGCGGCGAAGCCCATGACCGGGCCCTTGATCTTGCCGTCGTCGCGCTTCGGGGGGCGCGGGATCTCCGGCTCGGCCGGCTTGGCGATGGACTTCTTCGGGGGAGTCTGCTCCTTCGGCTTCTCCGCACCGCCACCGCCGCCACCACCGGAGGTCGACGACCCGGACGGCTTCTGACCGCCGCCGGAACTCCCGGAACTCCCGGAACCGCCGGATCCGGAACCCGATCCGGATCCGGATCCGCTGGAACCTGATCCGCCGGAGTCCGATCCCGACCCGCCGGAGCCGTGGGAACCGCCGGAACCCGAGCCGGACCCGGACCCGGACGAGCCGGACGGCTGTCCCGAGCCACCCCCGGCCCCACCCGCGCCGCCGCTCCCGGTCCCCGCCGGCTTCGTCCCCTCGGTGTTCTTCTCCCCGCCCTTCGGCTTGCCGGCCGCCGTGGGGCCGGCGGACCCGGGCTTCCCCGGCGCCTCGGCGGCCGCGGCCTTCTTCGTGGAGTCCGAGTCGAAGGCGAGCCGGCTCATCAGCGGAGGGGTCACCAGGACCAGACCCGTCACCGCCGCGGCGGAGGCGAGGGTGGTCCACACCCGCCGGCCCGGAAGCATGCCGCGCCGGGGCTTGGACGGGTGTCTGGCGAAGGCTGTCGAGAATCCGTCCCGAAGACCCGAGTCCTCGGCCGGCTCGGCCGGTCCGGACGGCCGGTTCGTGCGCTTGGGGGGCACATCATCTCCCGTGTGGGTGCGAAAGCGGTGGCGGCGGCGTGATGGCCGGCCCGTCCGCGCGGCACCGCGCCCCGGGACCGTGCATCACCCGGTCCGTAGGAGGCGATTTCGCCGCCGGGGGATCCATTTCCCTCGAAGCGGTCCGAAAGATGTGCTGTTGTCGGGATCCGGAACGGGCGCCCTCCGCACCGGCCATGACGTGGCGTCACGGGCGGCCGCCGCCTCGGGTGGTCCTCAGAGCCAGCCGCGTCGTGCCGCCTGGACCCCGGCCTGGAAACGGGTGGTGGCGCCCAGTCCGGTCAGGAGGGTGGAGACGCGGCGCACGACGGTGCGGCGGCCCAGCCCCAGGTGTCTGGCGATCGCGTCGTCGGTGGCGCCGCTGGCCATGAGCGTGAGGATCTGCCGGTCCCGGGCGTCGATCTGCGTGCCGATGCCCGCCGCCGATACCGGGACGGCGAGCCGCCACAGCGACTCGAAGACGTTGGACAGCGCCCGGAACAGGCTGGACGGGCGTATCAGCAGGGAGACGACACCGGGGTGGTCGTCCGCGGCGAGGGTGACCACCGCCAGGTCGTCGTCGGCGATGGCGAGCTTCAGGGGCGGATCGTCCAGGGTCCGCGCCTGTTCCCCGGCCTCGATCATGCGCGCCATATTGGGCCACGCGATGGGGTCGTCGAACGCGGAGCCGTGATAGATGGCGCGGTAGACGACCCCGGCGGCCATGCGCTCCCGTTGCAGCGCTTCCTGTTCGAGGTAGTGGTCGGACGTTCCGGAGTACGGCGGCACGTCGATGACCCGGATCTGATGGCGCGCGCACTGCTGAAGCTGCCGACTGACCGTCAGGATGCGCGCGGCGTCCTCGACGACTTCCAGCGCGCCGTAGTGACCGGCGTCCCTCCTGGCGAAACGGTAGAGCCGTTCCAGTTCCGTCCCGGCCTGACGCAGGGTCGTCCGTACGACGGCATCGCGCTGGAGCAGCGCCTCGACGACCTGTGTGGGCGGCAACGCCTCCCAGGGCGCCTCCTCGGCGTCGGGGTCCGTCGTCACGACGATGTCCTCGGCGGCGAGTTCCTTCAGCACCGCCCGGACGACGGTCTCGCTCAGTCCGGCCCGGGCCGCCAACCGGCCGACGGACTCACGGGGATGCCCGACCAAAGACCGGTAGACCCGTCCGCGGTCGGACTCCGGGTCCAACACGTCGTGCACGACACCCCCCAGCCGAACCTGAGCCGGCCCACCCGGCGACGGCAGCCTACTGCCGGGGTGGCGCACATGCGCCAGTGGCCCAAGTGCGCCACCCGTCCCGTATGGCATCACGCGGAGTGATGCGATGAGATTTTCCGTGACCGGCCGAACCACCCGCCCCATGGCCTCCAGCCCACCCGAGGACACCTGATGAGATCAGTCCTGCCCGCCCGGCTCCTGCGCGCGAAGGCGGCGGTCGCCGCCGTGGCCGCCGCCCTCCTCCTGGGCATACCCGCCGCACACGCCGAGCCGTCGGGCCCGCGCCCGCCGAAGATGGCCGACGGCTTCGGCCTGACCCAGACCGGCGCCACCACCGGCTCCGCCACCGACTTCGTGGTCACCGTGAACACGCCCGAGGTCGCCGGCGAACACCGCATCAGGATCCTGCTGCCCCGCGACTACATGGACAACCCCGGGAAGCGCTACCCGGTCCTGTACTTCCTGCACGGCGCGTCCGACGACCCGGGCAACCCGGGCGTGGCCTACCCCGCCCTCGCCGCGGCCCAGTCGATGATCACGGTCATCCCGGACGGCGGCCGGAGAGGCTGGTACACCAACTGGCTCGACCAGGACACCGCCGCCGGCGCGCAGAACTGGGAGAACTTCCACATCAACCAGGTGATCCCGTTCATCGACGCCAACCTGCGCACCGACGCGACCAAGAAGAAGCGGGCCGTAGCCGGTCTCTCGATGGGCGGCTTCGGCTCCCTGCACTACGCCCAGCGGCACCCCGACCTCTTCAGCCAGGTCGCCACGCTCTCCGGGGCCAACGAGCTCTCGATGAACCACGCCGTCATGCGCGCGGCCGTCGTGGCCACGCTGACCAACGTCGGCGCCCCGCTCTGCGGCAGTTCCAAGCCCACGTGCGGCCTCGACTTCGGGCCCACGGTGTCCAGCGACGCGATCTTCGGCACGCCGTATCCGATCCTCGGCGCCGACTGGCGCTGGAACGAGGCGGACCCGGCCTCGCACATGGACGTCCTGGCCCGCGCCGGCATGGGCGTCACGATCTACACCGGCAACGGCGGCGGCAACCCCGCCGAGCCGGAATTCTGGGTCCAGTCGGCCTCCCGGCACGCCAAGGAGAGCCTGGACGAGCTCGGATACCCGTCCCACTACGTGGACTACGGCGACGGATCCGGCTGGGGCGACAGTTGCGGCGGCGGCCACTCCAGCGGCTGCTGGGCGCAGGACCTCGTGGACTTCGTCCCGCGCCTCGAAGCGGCATTCGCATCCGCCTGACACCGCGCCCCACGACAGACTGGATTCCGCACATGATCAAGCGACTGTGCACGCTCCTGCTGAGCCTGACGGTCATCTGGACCCTGGGGGCCGGTGCCGCCCAGGCCGAGCAGGGCAAGCGTGTCCACAACGGGATGCAGATCATCTTCAGCCCGTCGATGCCCGACGCCTTCTGCACGATCGGCGCGGTGGGAACGGACAAGTACCGCCACAAAATAGCCATTACGGCAGGCCACTGTCTCAACGACCCCGCATACGCGGACCGTGAGATCCCTGACGACGTCGGGCCCGTCTACGACCGGGCGGACACCGGTGCCGGCCCGATCGGACACGTGCGCTACTTCAAGGACCCCGAGGGTTCGCAGACGGGTCACGTGACCAAGGACTACATGGTCATCGAGCTGGTCCCGCAGGTGACGCTCTCCTCACAGGGGCCGTACCTGAAGCAGACGGGCATGGTGAAGGTCCCCGGCGGCACCGCCAGCCCGAACGCCCCCAAGCCCGCGCTCGACAACGAGCGACTGCTCGCCCCCGGCGACAACGAGCTCATCACGTCGGGTCAGACGGGCGTGTGGTACGGGACGATCATGGAGAACACCGACGGCGTCTATCGATCGGCGGCCGTGAACATGCGGGGCGACTCGGGCGGGCCGGCGATCCAGCACGTAACCGGGACCGACCTCCCCTCCCAGGGCAACGGCTTCCAGGCCGAGGGCCCTTGGGCCGGCATCACCAAGGGGATCACCCTGGCACTGCCGCCCTTCCTCTACACCAGCTCGGCGAACATCCTCGCCGACCTGCGCGCCCGGGACGCCGCCGCGCCCGCCGGCGTCTTCGGCGCGGGCTTCGAGGTGACCACCAACCCGTAAGGCCGGGCCGCGAACGCCGACGTTCGACGACCCACCGGATCCGCCTCCACGCATGCCCCCAAGGAGGGGAGAGCTTTGCCCATCGGAATGCTGTCGAGAGCACTGCCGAGAACGCTGACGAGACGCGCGACGACCACCGTGCTCGGCCTGCTCGCGCTGGTGGCCGCCCTGCTCACCGCGGCGCCCCCGGCACGGGCCGATGTCCCCGCGTTCGAGCTCAGCCCGCTGGTCCCGGCCGGTGCCGACCATCAGCAGCGACTCAGGGCCGAGGTGGAGTACTGGACCCTCGCCAAGATGTCCGACGCCGGTCTCAACAACGAGGGCCAGGACGCGACTCCGCCCCCCGGGGGCTGGGACGACCTCAGCAAGCCGTGGCCGCGGAAGCACGGGCTGGTCTCGCGCACCGCCGGCAAGATCTTCATGGAGTACACGGACGTGGAGACCGGCGCCGTCTCCACGTCCTCGTGCTCCGGCAACGTGGTGAACAGCGCCAACCGGAGCGTCGTGCTGACCGCCGCCCACTGCCTGCGCATCCACACCCCGCTCAATGTGGGCTTCGGGAACGTCGTCGCCACCAACATGGTCTTCATACCGGGGTTCAACGGGGCGAACCTGCCCCACAACTCCTCCAGCACGGCCCTTCCCGGCAAGGACATCGCCCCGTACGGGGTCTGGGGAGTGACCCGTCAGTGGATCACCAACACCTGGAGCCAGAGCGCCGACTGGCTGCTGGGGCGTGACATGGCCGCGGTCATGGTGGCCAACCCCGACGACCCGCGCCCGATCGGCGAGGTCACCGGCGGCCAGGAGGTCGGCTTCGGCCGGCCGCAGAACCAGACCAACCACATCTTCGGCTACCCGACCATCAACGAACGCAACTACTACCGCCCCGGCAACGTGCCCGCGAAACTCCAGCGGACCTTCGACGGCCGGAGCCTCATGGTCACCCAGGGCACCACCCGGAACGACCCGGTCTACTACAACGACGTGATGGCCGGCGCGCAGTCGCCCGGTTGCAGCGGCGGTGCCCTGCTGCAGAACTTCGACCCCGCCACCGGTGCGGGCGTCCAGGTCGGGGTCTTCTCCCGCTACGACGACCCCGCCCAGATCATCGGCATCCTCGGCTGGGTGCAGGGCCCCAACATGAGCTCCACCCACTTCGGCGAGGAGGAACAGGCCGTCTACAACGCCGCCCAGTCGGCGAGCCTGGCCTAGCCCCACCGGCGCCGTCCCGCCGACACGACCTCTGCGGGACGGCGCACGGCCGGGCCCTGACCGCTGCCCTTGGCGGGAGCGGGAGCGGAAACCGGACGGAGCCGTCACGCGCGCCGCGAGGCTCCGCCGCTCACCTTCCGTATCCGGTGGTTGCCGAAGTCGCCGATGTACAGTCCGCCGGTGTCATCGACCGCGATGCCCAGGGGCTGATCGAGCTGCGCCAGGGCGGCCGGGCCGCCGTCGCCGCCGTAGCCCTTGGCTCCGCCACCGGCCACCGTGACGATGGTCCCGTCCGTACCGACCCTCCGCACCCGCTCATTGCCGTAATCGGAGAGGTAGAGGTTGCCCGCGTCGTCGAGCACCACGCATTGCGGGAGATGGAGGGCGGCCGAGGTGGCGGGTCCACCGTCGCCGCCGAAGCCGATGGTGCCGTCGCCGGCGAACGTGGTGATGATCCCGTCCGCCCCCACCTTCCGCACCCGGTGGTTGTACCGGTCCGCGATGTAGAGGGTGCCGTCGCCGGCGACCACCACGGCGTGCGGAAAGTTCAGCGAGGCAGCGGTGGCGGGACCTCCGTCGCCACGGAAACCGTCGGAGCCGTCGCCGGCGACCGTGGTGATGACGCCGTCCGGACCCACCTTCCGCACCCGGTGGTTGTAGTCGTCGGCGATGTAGAGGGTGCCGCTGCCGTCGACCACCATGGCGTGGGGGAAGTTCAGCGAGGCATCGGTGGCGGGGCCGCCGTCGCCGCCGAAACCGGCGGTGCCGTCGCCGGCGATCGTGGTGATGATGCCGTCCGGACCCACTTTCCGCACCCGCTGGTTGGAGCGGTCGGCGATGTAGAGATTGCCCCGGCCGTCGAGTGCGACACCGGCGGGATCCCTGAGGGCGGCCGCGACGGCGGGGCCGCCGTCACCGCCGTACCCCTTGGTCCCGTCACCGGCCACGGTGGTGATGACGCCGTCCGGGCCCACCCTGCGCACCCGGTGGTTCTGGTAGTCGGCGATGTAGAGGCAGCCGGCGGCGTCGAGCGCTACGCCGTAGGGGCACCGGAGAGCGGCATCGGTGGCGGGACCGCCGTCACCGCCGAAACCGGCGGTCCCGTTCCCCGCCACCGTGGTGACGGTGCCGCCGAACAGCGATGCCGGAGGCTCCGCGAGGCCGGCCCGCGTTGTTGTCACATCCAATTGAGCACCTCTTCGCTCTGGCACGGCGGGCCTCGTCCGGCCGGTGGACCGGACGAGGCCCGCCGTGGACACGGTCAGAGGACGCGGGCGGCCAGCGGCACGGGTGCGAGGCGGCCGATGGCGGCCTGGCCGTCGGAGGGCTGGGTGCCCGGCCTGGCGTCGGCCAGGGCGCGGATACCGATGGTGTGGATGAGGGCCGTCTTGTCGGTGGTCCCGGTGTTGAGGTGCGGGTTGGAGTGGATCACGAGTGTCCTGCCGTCGTCCTCGAGCCGGGTGTCGAGGTTCCCCGTGACGTAGGGCTTGACGTTGTAGTAGCCGTACGAGGCACCGCCGGTGAAGACGAAGCCGGTGGGTGCGGTGAGGCGTTGCTCGATGGTGCCGGGGTTGACGGGCTGGTTGTTGAGCGAGCGGATCTCCAGGTTGAACTTGGTGGTGCCGCCCGGTGCCGCCGCGGGCACCGTCGCCTGGGTCACGCGCAGCGCGGTCTCGTCCTGGGCGGTGCTGGTGATCTTGCCGGAGATCTGGACGGGTGTGTGCCGACCGATGCTGGCCGAGCCGTTGTCGTACCGGCCGGGCAGGGCGTTGATGCGGGCCTGGACGGGGATCGTGTAGATCACCGAGCCGCTGTCGCTGGTGGTGGTGTTGACGTGCGGGTTGGCGGTGACGATCAGGGTCCGGCCCTCGTCCTCGATCCGGTAGTCGAGATTTCCGGTGACGATGCCGTCGATGGCCTCGTAGTACGCGTACGTGGGCTGTCCGGCGAAGACGAAGGCCGTCGGGGCGGTGAAGCGCTGGACGATGGTGCCGGGGTTGACCGGCTGTCCGGCGGGTGAGAGGTAGCGCATGACGAGGGTGCTCCGCTGGCCCGGCGCGACGTCGGGAACGGTGTCCTGATAGATCGTCAGTGCCGTCTCGTCCGCGACGGGTGCGGGCACGACGACCGTGATCGGCAGGGCGTACGTGTTGTCCTTGAGGTTGAGGTCGCCCCCGTACTGGATCTCCAGCGTGGACTCGTACGTGCCCGGAGGCGTGGTGTCCGGGGCGCTCACCCGGAAGACGCCGTCCAGACTTCCCTGGTACGGGACGAGTTGCTGTCCGGTGAAGGTGCGGGTGAGTCGCCGTCCCGTGGTGCCGGGACCGCCGACCAGGCCGTCCGCCAGGGTGAGCACCACGGTCACGTGCTGGCCGTCGGCCGGGTTCGGTCCGCGGCTCCTGACCCGCGCGCCGAGGTCGAACTCCTGGCTGCGCTGGACCCGGTACGGGCTGACGACCTCTCCGTACAGGTCGGCGGCCGGGGGCAGGGGCGGGGTCATCTGGGCCACGCCCGTGACGCCGCGGATCCGGTGGTTGTAGTGGCAGGCGACGTACAGGTTGCCGGCCCGGTCCAGCGCGATCCCATAGGGGTAGTAGAGGCGTGTGCCCGCGGCGGGTCCACCGTCGTCGACGTAGCCCGCGGTTCCGTTGCCCGCGACGGTGGTGATGATGCCGTCCGACGTGACCTTGCGGATGCGGTGGTTGTGACCGTCGCCGATGTAGAGGCTGCCGGCCTCGTCCAGGGCGACGCCCCATGGGTAGTGGAGCTGGGTACCGAGGGCGGGTCCGCCGTCGGAGACGTATCCGGCGGTTCCGTTGCCGGCGACGGTGGTGATGTTGCCCTGGGGGTTGACCTTGCGGATGCGGTGGTTGTGCCGGTCGGCGATGTACAGATTCCCTTCGGCGTCCACGGCCACCCCCAGGGGGTAGTGGAGCCTGGTGGCGATGGCGGGTCCGCCGTCGGAGACGTATCCGGCGGTTCCGTTGCCGGCGACGGTGGTGATGTTGCCCTGGGGGTTGACCTTGCGGATCCGGTGGTTGCCGTGGTCCGAGATGTACAGGTTTCCGCCGCGGTCCACCGCTACCCCCCAGGGGGAGCTGAGCGGGGTGGCGATGGCGGGTCCGCCGTCGGAGACGTATCCGGCGGTTCCGTTGCCCGCGACGGTCGTGATGATGCCTTTCGGCGTCACCTTCCGGACCCGGTGGTTGGAGGTGTCGGCGATGTAGAGGTTGCCCGCGTCGTCGACCGCCACGGCCCCGGGGTAGTGGAGCCGGGTGGCGACGGCGGGACCGCCGTCGGAGACGTATCCGGCCTGTCCGTCACCCGCGACGGTGGTGATGATGCCGTTCGGTGTCACCTTGCGGATGCGGTGGTTGTGCCGGTCGGCGATGTAGACGTTGCCGTTCTTGTCCACGGCCACGTCGGTGGGGTGGTAAATCCTGGTCAGCGCGCCGGGCCCGCCGTCGGAGACGAATCCGGCCACGCCGTTGCCCGCCACGGTGGCGATGGCGCCTTCGTCCAGGCCCGCGGGCTGGGGGCCGGTTCCGGTGCTGGGTGAGGTTGCCATGAGTTGGTGCTCCTGTTCTCTGGTCGGAGGACTGGGGCGTTCGGGGGTGGAGGGGCTTCCTTGTCGGCCGACGCGGCCTGGCCGACGGCGTACGTGCCGGGTGCGGCTCGGTGGTGACCTGCTCACCGGCCGCCGGCGCGCCGGTGCCCGCGCCGCGCGCGGGGCGTCGACCGTCATCACTCCTCCCCACGGATGTCGGCCGGTCTCGGTGCCAGGCCGAGGAGCCAGCCGCAGGCGGCCGCGCAGCGTCGGGCCGCCCTTCCGTCGCCGTAGGGATTGGGCCGCGGGGACGGACGATCGGGCCGGCCCAATAGCGCGCCCTCGCGAGCGAATTCCTTTTCCGCCGCCGCCACGATCTCCGATCCCCGCGTGCCGACGAGCCGCGCGATACCGGAATGGACCCCTTCGGTTCGCTCGGTGTTGTCGCGGGTCACCAGAACCGGTATGCCGAAGGCGGCCGCCTCCTCCTGAATTCCGCCCGAGTCCGTGATGGCGAACGCGGATCGGGCGAGCAGGCGTGCGAAGGCGTCGTACGGAATGGGGCCCGGCAGATGCACATTGGGGCGGCCGTGCAAGGACTCCTCGATCGTGGTACGGACCAAGGGGTTCATATGTGCCGCCACCACGAAAGTGACTTCCGGGTATTGATGGCTGAGACTCGCCACCGCCCGACCGATGCGCCGGATCGGGGCTCCCCAGTTCTCCCTGCGGTGTGCGGTGATCAGAACCAGTGGAGCGGAATCCTGTTCGATTCGATGCAGGGGTGAATTCCCGGCGGCGGGCGGGCGCCGGCTCGCGGTGACGACCGCGTCGATCACGGTGTTGCCGGTCACCACGATCCGCTCGGCCGCCACCCCCTCGGCGACGAGGTTCCGGCGGGCGGCGTGGGTGGGCGCCAGATGGAGATCGCTCAATTCCGCGATCATCCGGCGGTGGGCCTCCTCGGGGAACGGATTGCGCGGATCGCCGGAGCGCAGCCCCGCCTCCACGTGCACCACGGGGATCGAGGAGTAGAACCCGGCCATGGCTCCGGCCAGGGCCGATGACGTGTCGCCCTGGACGACGACCGCGTGGGCCGCGGACGCGCGCAGCCCCTCGCCCAGCCGGCTCAGCAGCCCGGCCGTCAGCTCGATGACCGAGGCCGCGCCGGGCGGTGCGGTCAACTCGACCTGGGCTCGCAGCCCGAAGCAGGCGAGGGTGTCCCGGACGACCTCACCGTGCTGGCCCGTGGTGACAAGAACCGGCTCCGCCCAGTGCCGCCTGCTCAATTCCTGTACGACCGGGGCGAGTTTGATGGCCTCCGGCCGGGTGCCCACGACAATCGCGACGCGCTGCAGACCCTTCAACGTCCCATGTCCCCCGTCCGTCGCGCGAGAAATCAGGGACGCCTGTGGTGACGGCGGCCCGGAATTGATTGGTGGCGCACAGGAACGACCGCCCGTCGCGTGGCAGTGCAATAAGATCGCGCAAGGGAGCGGAAGTCGAAATGGGTATCCGCCGCCCAAGTCGTGGAGAGCGGCAGGCTGATGAAGTTAACGGCCTGTGCGTACACCGTGCAACGGTCCCAATCCGGCATGGTTGGCCGGATCCGGGCCGTGTTCATAATCACGGGGAGAAAAACCCTTGGTGCGCCTGGGTGTCGGCGAAACCGGATGCAATCGCGTCGGCGCGAAACAGCCTCCCGCCGCCCCTTTCGGGTCGCGGCGGGGTCTGGTCACCGGACGTTTCCTGAGCGAGAGTGGTCGGGCTCTCCCTCCCCTGCGCACAGACGCGCTCAATGCTGCCCGGAGGTGCCGCCGCACTATGTACACGGGATTCACCTGGCCGCTGATGAGCGGAATGGCGGCCACCCGTGTCGGGGGAGGCGCGGCGCCCGGTCGGGGTGCCCTGGTGGCGGCGATCGGTGCCGCGGTGCTGCCCGTGGGTTTTGTCCTGGGGCGGGAGATACAGCGGCGCCTCACGGGAAAGGAATGCCCGGCCTCGACTCCGACCTCGACCCCAACTCCCGCCCCCGTAAGCAGCCCCCACCCCTCCGGCGACCCTGCCCGTACGCCGGCATCAGAGCCCCACCCTGCCCGCCTCGACGGGGCGGCGGCCCGCACGCAGACGCCAGAACCAGAAGTGGGAGGCCCACCGGTGAGACGCAGGCTGCTGAAGACCGTGGACACGATCGGCTACGCCGTCATCGGCATGTCCGCGGGCTATCTCGCCCTCGCCATGGGCGCGGGTCTCATCGAACTGCGCCGCCAGAAGGCCGCGTTGCGCGTCCAGGGCGACACCGCGTACGGCACCCCGCACCTCGACCGCCGCGACCACCGTCATCTGTACGCCCTCATCCCCTGCCTCAACGAGGAGTCCGTGATCGGCACGACGGTCACCGGGCTGCTCGGGCCGCGTACCACGGTCGTGGTCGTCGACGACGGTTCGGACGACGCCACCGGCCGGGAGGCCGCGCGGGCGGGCGACGAGGCACGGGCGGCGGGGCGACCCGGTGAGGTGGTCGTGCTGCGCCGGGAACCGCCCGACGCCCGGCAGGGCAAGGGCGAGGCCCTCAACCACGGGATCCGGCGGATCCGGGAGAGCGTCGAGGCGCGCGGCCAGGACCCCGGCGAGGCGATCGTGTGCGTGATGGACGCGGACGGCCGGCTCTCGGACCGGGCGCTGAGCCACGTCCTGCCGCTCTTCGACGATCCCCGTGTCGGCGGTGTGCAGCTCGGCGTGCGCATCCGCAACCGCCGCGGGAACTTCCTGACCTGGTTCCAGGACTACCAGTTCTGGGCGATGGCCGCGGTCACCCAGTTCGGCCGCAATCTCACCTCCACCGTCAGCCTCGGCGGCAACGGGCAGTTCACCCGGCTCCGCGCCCTGGACGGCCTGGGCGAACGCCCCTGGTCGCGCTCGCTGACCGAGGACCTGGACCTGGCCATCAGCCTCGCCGTGCGCGGCTGGCGGCTGCGCACCACCGCCCATGCGTCCGTCGACCAGCAGGGCGTCAGCGATCTGCGGCGGCTCGTACGGCAGCGGACCCGCTGGTACCAGGGCCATATGACGGCGATCCGGCGGATGGGCGAGATATGGCGGGCGCCCCGGATGCGGCACCTGGCCGCCCTGGAGATGTTCTCCTACCTGCTGGTGCCCTGGGTGCTGGACCTGCCCTGGTCGATCCTCTTCCAGTACTGCCTGATCTGGTTCGTCCGCAGCCCCAACGTCCTGGTGCTGCACGGCAGACGCGCCGTCGCCGTCAACGCCTCCTGGCTGAAGTGGCCGGCCAACCTGGTCGCCTGGTACCTGCTCACCTTCGCGCCCGCGCTCGTCACCTCCTGGGCCTATCTCCGCCGGGACCGGGCCGTGGGCGTGGCGCGGGCCCTGATGCTCGGGCACTCCTTCGTCGTCATGAACTACATGTCGTTCCTGTGCGCCTGGAGCGCCCTGTTCCGCATGGTGCGAGGGCAGACGGGCTGGACGAAGACCACCCGCGAGGCGGAGGCGGCTGGCTGATGTCCGTCACCGCTTCGGCAAGGGCACCAGGCCCGGCGACACCAAGGGACAGGGCGTCGGCGGTGCGTGGTTCGGGGTCGCAGAGGCGGCGGCAACGGCGAGTGCGCGGACCAAAGCCGCTGCCGTCAGCCGCACGGCATCGGGCGCCGCGCGCCGGGTGTCAGGCGTGCTTCCGCAGGTGCGCGGTGACCTGCGCGCCGGTCTCCGGGGACAGCCGCCCCTCCGGCACCTCGAAGCCCAGCTCCCGCGCGAGGGCCGCGGCCCGCAGGTCGAAGGCGGCTTCGGTGAGATGCGCCAGCGTGTCCACCGCGGCCCGCGTCCGCCGCAGGCCCAGGGCGAAGGCGCCCGCCGCGAGGAGCAGCGACGGCCACCACCACAGCGCGGGCAGCGCGCCCAGGACGCCCCAGCCCGCCAGCGTGACGGCGGCGTCGAGCTCCGCGCGCGCGGCGCGCAGCGTGTTCTGCTCGGACTCGCCCAGGACCAGCCACAACCGCGGCCAGGCGAAGACGACGTCGAGCCGGTACCAGGCCCAGACCCGGGCGTCGACCGCGCCCAGCCGGTCGCCCGTCCAGGTGGGGTGGGCCGGCGGCCACAGGGCGACGGCGTTGCGCCGGGCCGCCAGCGCGTCGATCCGGGCCCGGGCCCCGGCCGGCGGCCGCGCCCCCGAGCCGTCCAGCTCGGTCCGGTACGCCCGGTCGGCCGCCTTCCACCGCTCGGCGCGGGCGGCGGTCCGCCGTCGCGCGAGGCGCCGCAGACCGTACGGCCAGGGCTCGAACCACAGGCGGCCGAGGGCCGCCGCGGCGCCCCGGGCGGCCAGCCCGGCGGCGGCCGAGAGCAGGGGCAGCGCCACGATCACCAGGACCCATACGGAGGTGCGGTGGCCGTCGAGCGGGCCGCCGGGGTCCAGCAGGCCGCTCAGGCGGCCGAGGTCCGCCCAGTGCGTCTGGCCCAGCCGGTGGGCCGCCGTCGCGCCCGCCACGTAGAGCAGCCCGGGCAGGACCAGCATGGCCACCCAGCGCTCCACGTACCGGCGGCCCAGCTCGGCCAGCACCGTGTTCATCCCGTCCCGTCCCTCCCCGGCACCGGCCGCGCGCGGTCAGCCGAACCGGAGCGGCCGGCCGTGGAGGGCGCAGACCGGCAGGTCCTCACCCGGCCCCGGCCGCTCGGCACGGCGGCAGGCACCGGCCGGGCAGCGGTAGCGGCCGAGCGCCACGTGCCCGCCGCCGTCGCCACCGGGCAGGGTGACCAGGCCGGCCTGGTCACCGGGTGCCGGCACGCCGCGAGCCGTCCAGGACTCCAGCAGCCGCAGCAGCCCCAGTTCCCGCAGCCGGTCGGAGACCGGCTCCCCGCGCCGCGCCGCCGCCAGGGCGTCCTCCAGGCCCCCGCCGTCACCGCTCTCCTCGGCGACCGCCCGCAGCTCGGGCAGCTCCCGGCACAGCACACCCAGTAGGTCCGAGGTCTCCATAAAAGGCATCCTCCACCGTGAAGTTGATGGAGCATCATGGCATGAGGGGTGACGGAACAGGGCCGACGGGGTGGACGATGCCGGACGACACCGACTGGGCGGAGGTCGTACGGCTCACCGCCCGCCTGGAGGAACGGCTGGACTCCTTCCGGAACGAGGGGAACCGGGCGGTGGTGATGGAACCGGCCGCCCTGGCCGAATCGGCCTCCTTGCGTGCGACCGTTCTCCGCGTCCCGGACGCGACGGCCGAGCCGGACCGGCCGCTGTACATCCTCGACCTGTCCGCCCTCTACGCGACCGCCTGCCTGCACTACTCACGGTGCCTGGTCCTGGGGGGCACCGAAGAGGCCCGGACGGACACGCATCTGACGGTGATGCTGTTCGCCCTGGTCGGCCGGTACGTGCCGGAGGAGGTGCCCGAGCACCTGCGGGAGGCCGTCGCCGCGATGGAACTGCCCGCCACGGAGGACCTGCACACCACATGGACGCGCGCCCTGGAGCTGTTCGGACGCTGGCAGACCACGGGCGCCGGCGAGGCGCTGGAGGAGGCGATCGCCCTGTGGCGAGGCGTCCGGGACGTCCTGCCCGCGTCGCACCCCTTGCGTCCGATGCTGCTGGCGAACCTGTGCGGCGCGCTGCGCAACCGCTGCGCGGTGCTCGGGGACGCCACGGATCTGGAGGAGGCCGTCGACTCGGGCCGGCAGGCCGTACGGCTGGCCCCCGCCGACGATCCCGACCGGGGGCTGTATCTGTCCAACCTCTCCGCCGCGCTGTACCTGCGGTCCGCCGTCCGCCAGGAGCCGGCGGACCTGGACGAGGCCGTCGCCGCCGGCACGGAATCCGTACGGCTCGCGCGGGAGCCCCAGGCGCTGTTCCACTCCAACGCGGGCATGGCGCTCCTGGCCCGGTACGAGCGGGACGCCTCGGCGGCGGACCTGGAGGCCGCCGCCGACGCCCTGCGGCTCGCCGTGGACCGGGCCGCGCCGGACGATCCGGTGCGGGCGATGTACCTGACGAACCTGGGACTCGCTCTGGACCAGCGGTTCCTCCGCCTCGGGGACCCGGCGGACCTCGACGCCGCCGTGGACGCGGCGACGCGGGCGGTGGCGGCCTGCCCGCCCGGCCACCCGGAACACCCCCGATGCCTGGCGAACCTCAGTGGCGTCCTCCGCTCGAAGGCCGAACGGTCCGGCGCGGCGGCCGAGCTGGACGCGGCCGTGGACGCCGGGCGGCAGGGCCTGGCGGCGGCCCCCGCCACGGGTCCGCAGCACGCCCTGCTCCTCGGAGTCCTGGGCGGCGCCCTGCAGAAGAGGTTCAAACACCTGGGGAGGCCGGCGGACATCGACGAGGCCGTGGACCTCCTCCGGCGGGCCGTGCGGCACACGGACGACGACGGGCCCTTGGCGGCCGTGCGCCGGTACGACCTGGGCGCGGCACTGCTGGCCCGGTTCCGGAGCACCGGCGATCCCGCCGACGCCGACGCCGCGATCGAGGCGGCCCGGCGCGGCGTGCGCGGCGTGCCCGGCGGGCGCGCCGACCGGGGGGTGCCGCTCTGCCTGCTGGGCGAGGCCCTGCTGGCGCGGGCCCGGCGGACCCGCTCGTCGTCCGACGAGGAGGAGGCGGCCGCGGTCCTGGAGGAGGCCCGCGCGCTGCTCGTCGACTTCCACCCGGTCGCCGTGCGCAAGTGCCTGTCCGAGCTGGGGCACGCCCGCACCCGGCGCTTCGACCGCACCGAATCGCTCGCCGACCTGGACGCGGCGCTCGACGTCTTCCGGGAGGCGGTCCGGCTGGGCCCCGACGATCCGGAGCGGGCCATCGACGAGTCGCACATCGGCGGCCTGCTGATGAAACGATTCGCCCTCACCACCGACCCCGACGACCTCACCGAGGCCCTGGACCGGCACCGCCGCGCCGCCCGGTCGCTCGGCCGCGGCGACGACCCGAAAGCGCCTCAGGTGCTGTTCAACCTCGGCCGGACGCTCCAGGCGGCCTACGAACGGAACGGCGACCTCACCCTGCTGGACGAGGCCGTGCGACGGCTGGAGGAGGCCGGGAGAGCCGCGCACCGCTCCGCCCGGGACCGCGCGATGCAATTGTCCAACCTCGGCGCGGCCCTGCGGGTGCGGGCCGAGCGCCTCGGCACCGACCACGACCTGGACCGGGCGGTCGAGCTCAGCCGGCAGGCGGTGGCGGCCCTGCCCGCGGACCATCCGGAGCGGGCGACCTACCTCTCCAACCTCAGCACCACCCTGATATCCCGCTACGGCCGCTCGGGGGCGCCTCAGGACCTGGAGGACTCGGTACGGGCGAGCCGACAGGCGGTCGACGCCACTCCCGTCACCGACGCCCCCGAACGCGTCGTCCACCTGGCCAATCTGGGCATCGCCCTGCGCCGGCGGTTCGAGTGGTCGGGCGCGCTCGCCGATCTGGACGAAGCGGTCGAGGTGTGCCGTGCCGCCGTCCGGGGGCTGCCCGCCGGCCATGTGAGCGGCGCCCAGCACCTGACCAATCTCTCCACGGCCCTCACCTCCCGCTACGAGAGATCGGGCGCGCTCGCCGACCTGGACGAGGCGATCGAGGTGTCCCGCGCGGCGGTGCGAGCCGTACCCGACGGCCATCCCGCCCTCGCCACCTACCTGTCCAACCTGGGCAACGGGCTGCGCCAGCGGTACGGGAGCACCCGGCGGCAGGCCGACGCCGACGAGGCGGTCGAGCACCTCCGGCAGGCCGTACGCGTCTGCCCGGACGGCCACCCCGTCCGCGCCATATGCCTGTCCAACCTCTCCGGGGCGCTCCTCGCCCGCTTCGACAGCGCCGCTCTGCCCGCCGACGTGGAGGAGGCGGCCGGTGCCGCCCGGGCAGCCCTGCGGGCCGCGCCCGGCGACCATCCGCAGCGCGCGAGGTATCTGTCGAACCTCGGTGCGGCGCTCCTGGCCCGCGCGGGCCTGAGCGGCGGGCCGGGCGACCTCCACGTCGCGTTCGACCTGTTCCGCCAGGCCACGGGCATCGCCACCGCGCCGGCGCTGGTGAGGTTCCGCGCCGCGCGCGGCTGGGCCACCGCGTCCGCGGCCCTGGGGGACTGGGGGCAGGCGCTGGACGCCCACCGGGCCGCCATCACCGAACTGCCCCTGCTGGCCTGGCACGGGCTGGACCGACAGGACCGGCTCGACGCCCTCGGCCGCGCGGCGGGCCTGGCGGGCGACGCCGCCGCCGTGGCCCTGAACGCCGGACGCCCGCAGGAGGCCCTGCAGTTGCTGGAGCAGGGGCGCGGCGTACTCCTGGCACAGGCCCTGGACGCCCGCGACGACATGACGGCGCTGCGGGAACAGGCGCCCCAACTGGCAGACCGCATCAGGGAGGTGCGGGCGATGCTGGAGATCCACACCTCCCCGTCGGACCCGGCGGCGGGCGGGGCCGACCCCGCGCGGCTCCTGCGGGAACAGCGGGCGGCGGCGGAGCGGCGCCGCGAACTGGCCCGGGAGATGGACGAGTTGGTACGCCGGGCGCGTGAGCTGCCCGGACTGGAGGACTTCCTGCGGCTGCCCTCCGCCGAACGGTTGCGGGCCGCCGCCGGGCACGGCCCGGTGGTGGTCGTCAACACCAGCGCCCTGCGCTGTGACGCGCTCGTCGTCACCCGTGACCGGCTGCGCACCGTGCCGCTGCCGGAGCTCGATCTGGAGGGCCCCGGCGGCCTGGTCGAGCGGGCCGGAGCCCTGCTCGACGCGCTCGCCCTGGTCGGCCGGTCACCGGCGGACGCCTGGCGGGCCCAGCGGATCCTGGTCCGCACGCTGGGATGGCTGTGGGACGTCGTCGCCGCCCCCGTACTGGCCGAGCTGGGCTCCACGGGCGCCCCCGGCGAGCCGCCGTCCCGCCTGTGGTGGTGCCCCACCGGCCTGCTGTCCCTGCTGCCGCTGCACGCGGCCGGACACTACGGTCCGCCGGGCGCCGGCGCGGACAGCGGGCCGCGGGCGCTGCCGGACCGGTACGTGTGCTCGTACACCACGACGTTGCGCGCCCTCGCCGCACAGACCGTGCCCGGCGCCGGAAGCCGCGCCGGCGGCAGGATGCTCGCCGTCGACCAGTCCGGCACCCCCGGCCTGCCCCCGCTGCCGCACGCCCGGGCCGAAGCGCGCCTGCTGGCCGACCGGGTGCCCCGGACCACCCTGCTGGCCGGGCGCCGCGCGTCGCGCGCGGCACTGCTGGACGAGCTGCCGGCCCACTCCTTCCTGCACTTCTCGGGCCACGCCAGCCAGGACCCGGGCGACGCGAGCGGCGGCGCCCTGTACTGCCACGACCACGAGCGGTCCGGCCCGCTGACGGTCGCGGACATCTCACGACTGCGGCTGGACCACGCCCGGCTGGCGTTCCTGTCGGCGTGCGAGACCGCGCGGGGCGCCGCCGTGCTGCCCGACGAGGCGGTCCACCTGGCCGGGGCCCTGCAACTGGCGGGGTTCAGCCATGTGGTGGCCGCCCAGTGGGCGGTCGACGACGCGAGCGCGCTGCGGGCGGCGGAGCACTTCTACGCCGGCCTGACGGCACCGGACGCCCCCGGCGGGCCCGACGGCCTCGATCCGAGCCGCGCCGCGACCGCCCTGCACAGCGCCGTACAGCGGTTGCGCGAACGGGACGACGACCCGCTGTGGTGGGCCGCCTACGTCCACACCGGGCCGTGAGGCGGTTCGCCTACGCGGCGAGCGGGCGGCTCATCGCCACGCGGGGAGCGATCACGATCCCGGCCTCGACCTCGGCCCGCCACAGGCGCCGCAGCTCCGGGCCCCAGTCCGGCTCGGGGAGGACGGCGAAGCCGTGCCCGCGATACCAGGGGCCGTTCCAGGGCACGTCACGAAACGTCGTCAAGGTGACCGCGGGCGCCCCCAGCGAGACGGCGTGGCGGACGACCGCGTCCAGCAGCAGGGTGCCGAGGCCCTTTCCGCCGTGCTCGGGGTGGACGGCGATCTGCGCGAGATGGAGGTTGCCGTCGACGGTCTCCACCGCGGCGTAACCGACCGCCGGTTCTCCGGGTTCCGCCAGGACGAAGACGTCCTCGGCCCCGTGGATCGCCGCCGCCTGGTCGTCGGGCGGAAGGCGCAGCCCGCGGTCGGTGAACAGCTCGTCGGCGGCCTCGCCGACCTCGACGAGGACGTCCAGGTCGGCTGCCCGGAACGGCCGGATCTCATAGGTCACGGTTGTCTCCTCGAACGGGTGGTGGCCCCGTCGGACGGGGCCACCACCCATTCGCTCGGTCAGGTGAGCGCGGCGGCCAGGAGCGCGGCGGTCTCCGCGACGAGCGGGTCGTCCGCCGGCGCGTCGACGGTGCGCTTGGTCGTCAGGACGGCCAGCACGATGGGGGAGCGGTGCGGGGGCCAGGCGACGCCCACGTTGTTGTTGGTGCCGTACTTCCCGCCGCCGGTCTTGTCCGCCACCGACCAGCCCGAGGGAAGGCCGGCGCGGAAGCGCGCGTCGCTGGTGGTGTTGGCCAGCAGCCAACCGGTCAGCCGCCGCCGGTCCTCGCGCGCCAGCGCGTCCCCGAGGACGAGGCGCCCGTAGGTCTGCCCGATGGCGCGCGGGCTGGTGGTGTCCGTCAGGCGGGAGGGCTCCGCCGAGTTCAGCTCCGGCTCCCACCGGTCGAGCCGGGTCGTCCCGTCACCGATCGAGCGGGCGAAGCGGGTGACGGCCGTCGGCCCGCCCAGCTCCCGCAGCAGCAGGTTCGCGGCGGCGTTGTCGCTGTAGGAGATGGTGGCGGCGCACAGTTCCCCGACGGTCATGCCGTGCGCGAGATTCTCGCGCTTGCCGGTGATCGGGGCGTAGCCCGAGTCCACGGTGTCCTTCTCGCTGTACCGGACGCGCTTCGCCAGGAACTCGCCGTCGTGGTCGAGGTCCCGCAGGACGGCCGAGGCGGCGAGCGTCTTGAACACCGAGCACATGGGGAAGCGTTCGTCCGCGCGGTACGCCACCGTTCTGCCCGTGGCCGTGTCGCGGGCGTACACGCCCAGTCGGGCGGAATGCCTCCGCTCCAGCTCCTTCAGCTGCCGGGAGATCCCGTGGCCGCCGGATGGGGCGGCGTGCGCGCTCGGGCCCGTGGACAGGGCGGCGGCCAGCGCCACCCCCGTGCCGAGGGAAAGTATCGCGCGGCGGGTCGGACGTGCTCCTGTGGTGTCCAAGATCTGTTCTCCGTCTCTCCTGCGGTCGGTACGTCGGACAGGACGCCTTTCATGATCGACCGGTTGCGGTTTCGTCCCTGTCTTCTCCCATTTGCGGCTGTCGGCCTTCCGCGGGCCGGGCGCTCGTCAGTGTCCGGCGGGGGTCGGATCCAGGACGAAGACGGGGATCTCGCGGTCCGTCTTCTCCTGGTAGGCGGCGTAGTCGGGGTAGGCGGCGACCGCGCGCTCCCACCACAGGGCCTTCTCCTCGCCGGTGACCTCGCGCGCCGTCATGTCCTGGCGCACGGGGCCGTCCTGGAGCTCGACCCGGGGGTCGGCGACGATGTTGTGGTACCAGACCGGGTGCTTGGGGGCGCCGCCGAGCGACGCGACCACGGCGTACGCACCGCCGTGCTCGACCCGCATCAGCGGGCTCTTGCGGATCTTGCCGCTCTTCGCGCCCCGGGTCGTGAGGACGATCACGGGCATGCCCCGCATCGTCGTCCCCTCCGTGCCGCCCGAGCTCTCGTACAGCTCGACCTGATCGCGCACCCACTGCTCGGGGCTCGGCTCGTACTCACCCTCAAGAGGCATGGTGACCGTCCTCGTCCTCGTCGCGTCGACCGTGGCCCCGGCGGGTCCACGGCTTGTTCCCCGCTCAACGATCATCCCTGTCCGCTTCATCCCGCCCGGGCAGCGACAGGGGCGGGATTCGGCCGTTCCCCGCCCACCGGGCCGCATGGGCGGCCCTCCTGCTCGCATGCCACGTGAACAGGGGCGAATCCCTTGCCCCGTCGGGCTGTTCGCGGCGTGCGGGGAGGACTACGCTGTGCCATGAAGCCCCAGTCCCCGGCAGCGTCGAGTTCCGCTCCGCTCCCAGGAGGCGCGTGGTGCGCACAGTCCGCGGAATCCTTCTCACCGCCGAGACCCGAGGCGCGGAAGCGCACACCTGTGAGCGGGCGCCGCGCCGCCGTACCCGGCTCTCTTCCGGGATCCCGGCCAGGGGAGCGCGGAAGGGGCGTACGGTCGTCGCCGCCGTGGCCGGAAGACTGGACCTCGCCACTGTTCCGCGGCTGCGCGAGCGCCTGCGGGGCGTGTCCGGCGAACCCGGGGGCCGGCTGGTCCTCGACCTGTCCGGAGTCACCTCCTGTGACGCCCTCGGCCTGGGGCTCCTCGTCGCCGTCGGCCGCCGGGCCCGCTCGTGCGGCGGCGAGCTGCGTCTCGTCGCGGGCTCCGCTGTCGTCGAGGCACTGGGGGCCAGCGGATTGAGCAGGCTCCTCCCGGTCTTTCCCGACGTCGACGCCGCGGCACGGTCCGTGGGGGTCGTGACGCCGGGTCCGCGGGCCGGGGAAGCCGCCTAGGGCACATTCGGCCAGGCCGTGGGGGCCATCATGCCGTTCCTCTTCATCATCGTCTTCCTGGCACTGGTCGGCTTCGGGTTCCTCCAGTCCCTTCTGTGGGTGGCCGCGGTCGTGCTGATCTTCGGTGTCGCACGGTTCGGCCGCGGCGGCACCGGCGGCCCGGGCGCGCGGTACGACCAGGATTACCAGGAGTACCGGGACCGCAGGGATCGCCTGGACCGCTGGGACCGCCGATACCGGCGGCAGCGTCGAGGCCGCTGGGACCGCAGGGACCGGCGGGACCGCCGACAGGACCAGGAACGCCGGTGACCGAGGGGCACGGGGCGACCCCTGTCGAGACCGGGGCGGCCACGAGATATCTTGATGTCGAGCAATGTTGCAGACGTGGAGCGGAGCACCGGTGACTGACTCGACCATCATCTACACCCACACTGACGAGGCCCCGGCCCTGGCGACGTATTCGTTCTTGCCTGTGGTCGAGGCCTACGCCTCCACGGCCGGTGTCACTGTGGAGAGCCGTGACATCTCCCTGGCGGGCCGGATCATCGCCAGCTTCCCCGAGCACCTCGAGGAGGGCCAGCGCATCGACGACGCGCTCGCCGAGCTCGGCGAGCTGGCCAAGACGCCCGGCGCCAACATCATCAAGCTGCCCAACATCTCGGCCTCGATCCCGCAGCTGAAGGCGGCCGTCGCCGAGCTCCAGCAGCAGGGCTACGCGCTGCCGGACTACCCGGACGACCCGAAGACCGACGAGGAGCGGGAGATCCGCGCCCGTTACGACAAGGTCAAGGGCAGCGCCGTCAACCCGGTCCTGCGCGAGGGCAACTCCGACCGCCGCGCCCCCGCGTCGGTGAAGAACTACGCCAAGGCGCACCCGCACCGCATGGGCGCCTGGACGGCCGAGTCGAAGACGAACGTCGCGACCATGGGCGCCGACGACTTCCGCTCCACCGAGAAGTCCGCCGTCGTCGCCGAGGCCGGCTCGCTGCGGATCGAGCTGGTGGCCGAGGACGGCACCACCACCGTCCTGCGCGACGCGGTACCCGTGCTCGCCGGTGAGGTCGTCGACGCGTCCGTCATGCGCGTCGCCGCCCTGCGCGAGTTCCTCTCGGCGCAGATCGCCCGCGCCAAGGCCGAGGGCGTGCTGTTCTCGGTCCACCTGAAGGCCACGATGATGAAGGTCTCCGACCCGATCGTCTTCGGCCACGTGGTGCGCGCCTTCTTCCCGAAGACGTTCGCGAAGTACGGCGAGGCGCTGATCGCCGCCGGCCTGTCCCCGAACGACGGTCTCGGCACCATCCTCAAGGGCCTGGAGTCGGTTCCGCACCTGGGCGAGGAGATCAAGGCGTCCTTCGAGGCCGAGATCGCCGAGGGCCCGGCCCTGGCGATGGTCGACTCCGACAAGGGCATCACCAACCTGCACGTCCCGAGCGACGTCATCGTCGACGCCTCGATGCCGGCCATGATCCGCACCTCCGGCCACATGTGGGGCCCGGACGGCCAGGAGGCCGACACCCTCGCGGTGCTGCCGGACAGCAGCTACGCCGGCGTCTACCAGGTCGTCATCGACGACTGCCGCGCGAACGGCGCCTTCGACCCGTCGACCATGGGCTCGGTCCCGAACGTCGGTCTGATGGCGCAGAAGGCCGAGGAGTACGGCAGCCACGACAAGACCTTCGAGATCGCCACCGCGGGCACCGTGCGCGTCGTCGACGCCGCGGGCGAGGCCGTGCTGGAGCAGCCGGTCGCCGCCGGTGACATCTTCCGCATGTGCCAGACCAAGGACCTGCCGATCCAGGACTGGGTCAAGCTGGCCGTCACCCGCGCCCGCGCCACCGGCGTCCCGGCCGTGTTCTGGCTCGACGAGGGCCGCGCGCACGACGCGCAGCTCATCGCCAAGGTCAAGACCTACCTGGCCGAGCACGACACCGAGGGCCTGCGGATCGAGATCATGCCGCCGGCCGAGGCGACCGCGTTCTCCCTGGAGCGCATCCGCCGCGGCGAGGACACCATCTCGGTCACCGGCAACGTGCTGCGTGACTACCTCACCGACCTCTTCCCGATCCTCGAGCTCGGCACGAGC
Organism: Streptomyces sp. NPDC023527; assembly: GCF_055560115.1. NCBI lineage: Bacteria > Bacillati > Actinomycetota > Actinomycetes > Kitasatosporales > Streptomycetaceae > Streptomyces > Streptomyces sp. NPDC023527. Next base: position 15,610 of record NZ_JBVHJJ010000005.1, on the reverse strand, counting down.
GCGAAGATGCTCTCGGTCGTCCCGCTCATGAACGGCGGCGGCCTGTTCGAGACCGGTGCCGGTGGCTCCGCGCCCAAGCACGTCCAGCAGCTCGTCAAGGAGAACTACCTGCGCTGGGACAGCCTGGGCGAGTTCCTCGCGCTGGCGGTCAGCTTCGAGCACCTCGCGCAGACCACGGGCAACGCGCGCGCCCAGGTCCTCGCCGACACGCTCGACCGCGCGACGGGCACCTTCCTCAACGAGGACAAGTCGCCCAGCCGTCGTCTCGGTGGCATCGACAACCGCGGCAGCCACTTCTACCTGGCGCTCTTCTGGGCCCAGGAGCTGGCGAAGCAGACCGAGGACGCGCAGCTCGCCGAGTCCTTCGCGGCCCTCGCCGAGGCGCTGGCCGAGCAGGAGCGGACGATCATCGACGAGCTGATCGCGGTCCAGGGCTCGCCGGCCGACATCGGCGGCTACTACCAGCCCGACCCGGCCAAGGCCGCGGCCGTCATGCGCCCGTCGACGACCTTCAACCAGGCCCTGTCGATCCTGGGCTGACGCGACGGGGTGGGCGACCCCCTTCCGCCCGCACCTGTTCCGCCCCGGCCGGATGCCTCCGGCCGGGGCGGTCCCGTTTTCCGCGGTCTCCGTCGACGAGAAGTCGATGCGGCCCGGTGCCGCGCGGGTCAGATGCCCATGCGCGCGGCGATGCCGTCGAGGACGCAGTCCAGCCCCGACGCGAACTGCCACTGGGCGTCGTCCTTGCGGGTGGCCTCGTGGAGGTAGCGCTCGAACGTGGGGTAGCGGCCGCTGTTCATCAGCCATGACATCTGGGGTGCCAGTCCCGTGCGCGTCTCGTGCCCGTCGGACCAGCCCCGCTGCTCCATCAGCCGGAGCAGGCCGAGCTCGGCGTCGACGGCGCCGCGCACGTACGCGGTGACCGTGCGGAAGACGGTCATCATCGTGTCGGCGTCCAGCCCCAGGCCGGTCAGCGTGGCCAGGGCGCGCTCGGGCACGGCCAGCTGGTTGGGGGTCAGCGTGAAGACGGCCGTCCGGGCCATCCAGGGGTGGCGCAGCATCACGTCCCGGGTGCGGAGGGCCATGGTCCGCATGGCGTCGCGCCAGCCCATGGCGTCCGGGAGCGTCAGCTCGCCGTAGACGAAGTCGGCCATCAGCTCCAGCAGCTCGTCCTTGCCGGACACATAGCGGTACGCGGCCATCGGGGCGACGCCCAGCTCGGTGGCCAGACGGCGCATGGTGACGGCGTCGAGCCCCTCCGCGTCGGCGATCCCGACGGCGACCGTGGCGATCCGATGGGGAGTCAGGGTCGAGCGCGGCGCGGGCGCCGGGCGCTCCAGCCGCTCCCACAGGGAGACCTCGCTCTCGGCCCCCTTTTCCGGCCTTTCCGGCTTCTCCTGAGCGGGCATGGGGCGGGCTCCTTCCGGCGGCCGATTCTGTGTACACCGTATCAGCGGTAGACGTTGTACACCCCGTTGTGTACGTTGTACATCAAGGGATACGCCGTACACATCCGGCGTGACATCAGCCTTGGGGGCAGCGGCAATGAGCGAACACACCGGGAACGCACCCGAACCCGACCGGCAGCGCCTTCCCCACCTGGGGATCTTCGGGCTCATGCTCGGCATCTTCCTGGCGACGCTCGACGGGATGATCGTCAGCACCGCCCTCCCCACGGTCGTGGGCGACCTCGGCGGCCTCGACCACCTGTCATGGGTGGTGACCGCCTACCTGCTCACCGCCGCCGCGGCCACCCCGATCTGGGGCAAACTCGGCGACCTCCACAGCCGCAAGGGCGCCTACCTCTCCGCCGTGGCGCTCTTCCTCGTCGGCTCGGTCCTCTCCGGCCTCGCGCGGGACATGGGGCAGCTCATCGCCTTCCGCGCCCTCCAGGGGCTGGGCGCGGGCGGGCTGATGGTCGGCGCGCTGTCGGTCATGGGGGTGCTGGTGCCCGCGCGGGACCGGGGACGCACCCAGTCGATGATCGGTGTGATGCTGCCGGTCGCCTTCGTCGGCGGGCCCCTGCTCGGCGGCTTCCTCACCGACCACCTGAGCTGGCGCTGGGCGTTCTACGTGAACCTCCCCGTGGGCCTCGTCGCGCTGCTGGCCGTGGGTCTGGGCGTCCGGATGCCCGCCGCGGCGGAGCCCCGGCCGTCCGGGGCGCGCGTCGACTACCTCGGCGCGGCCCTGCTGACCACCGGCATCCTGTCGCTCACCCTGCTGAGCAGCTGGGGCGGTCACGACCACGCCTGGTCGTCCCCGCGGATCCTCGCCCTCGGCGTGCTCGCCGCCGGGGCCCTCGCCTGGTTCGTCCGCGTGGAACGGCGCGCGGCGGAGCCGGTCATCCCGCCCCGGCTGTTCCGCAACCGCGACTTCACCGTGGCCCAGATCCTCAGCTTCCTGGTCGGCGCGGTCATGCTCGCCGTGGTGAACTTCCTCCCGCAGTACATGCAGTTCGTCCAGGGCGCCTCCTCCACGGCCAGTGGCATGCTGCTGCTGCCCCTGATGTTCGGCATGCTCGCGACGCAGCTGACCGCCGGCCGCCTCATGAGCCGGGGCGGCGGCCGCGACCGCCTCTTCCCCCTCATCGGCGGCGCCGTCACGGTCGCGGGCGCACTCCTGCTGCTCCTGCTCGGCACGGACACCACGACCGCCGTCGCCTCGGCGCTCACCCTCGTCATCGGCGTCGGCCTCGGCCTCCTCATGCAGAGCACCATGCTCACCACGATGAACAGCGCCGACCCCCGCGACATGGGCGCCGCCACCGGAACCGTCACCCTGCTGCGCACCATCGGTGGCTCGCTGGGCGTCGCGGTGCTCGGCGCCGTCTACACCGACCGCCTGGGCGACGCCCTCGCCGAACGCCTCGGCGGGCCGGCCGCGGAGCGGCTGACCAGCGGCGGCGGACTGACCCCGGCGCTGCTCGGCGACATGTCCGCCACCGCCCACGATGCCGTACGGGCCGCGGTCACCAGCGGACTGCACGGCGTCCTCGTCGGCGCCGCCGCCCTGTCGGCGCTCACCTTCGGCGTCGCCTGGCTCGTACGGAACACCCCGTCGCGCCCGGCACCGTCGTCCACGGGGGACGGCTCGACGGCCGCCGGGGCCCCGGCCGGTACGCGTTCGGCGGCGTGAAGGACCTCACCGGCCGCTCCCGACCTCCGCCCCGGCCCTGACGGTGCCGGGGCGGGACGGGCGGTCGAAGGTTCCGGCGCGCGGCAGGAACAGGGCCAGTACGGCCAGGAGTCCGCCGAAGACCAGGAAGACGGCGGCGTCGGGCAGCACGTCCAGGAGCAGCCCGGCGAGCGCCGAGCCGAGTGGTGGCGTGGCCATGAACAGCAGCCCGATGGCGCTGTTCACCCGGCCCTGGAGCCGGGGCGGGGTGTGCAGCAGCCGGGCGACCGTCATGACCGAGCCGGAGACGGACACGGCCAGCGCGCAACCGGCCAGCAGCACGGCGAGCAGGTCCGCGTGGCCGCCGAGGGCCATCGCGGTGACGAGCAGGGCGCACAGGACCCCGGTGGTGAGCAGGACGTCGGCGGGGGAGAGGCGCCGGCTCACGCGGGGCGCCAGGAGCACGCCCGTCATCGCCCCCACCGCCGACGTCGCCGTGAGCATGCCGATGAAGGCCCCGGAGGTGCCGTGCCGCGCGCAGACCACCACGATCGCCAGATACACCCCGTCGAAGACGAAGTTCTGCGCCGAGGCGACCAGGGCCAGGTTCCGCAGGATCCGCTCTCCCCAAAGGAAGCGCAGCCCCGTGGTGAACGACGCCCACCAGCCCTCGCCTTCCCGTTCCGTCTCCGGTACGCGCAGCGCCGTGCCGAGGGCGCGGACGCACCCGGCGGAGACCGCGAAGGACGCGCTGTCCAGCCAGAAGGGAAGGCTGGGCGACAGCTGGAACAGGGAGCCGCCGAGCACCGGCCCCACGAGGAACGCGAGCTGCCCGCGCACCTGGTTGACGGCCAGCGCCGTGCTCAGCTTGGACTCCGGCACGACCTGGCGCACCGAGGCGAGCCCCGCGGCGTTGAACGGCGCGGTGAGGAACCCCAACACCACCCCGGCGACCAGCAGGACCGGCAGCGACGACCGGCCCGTCAGGACCGCGGCCGCCAGGGCCGTCGTGGCGACCGCGCGGCCGACCTCGCACACCAGCAGGACCCTGCGGCGGTCCAGGCGGTCCACGACCGGGCCGGCCGGCAGGCAGGCGAGCGCCAGCGCGCCGGTCCACACCGCCTCCACCAGGCCCACGCGCAGCGGTGAGCGCGTCGCCTGGAGGACGAGCAGGGGCAGCGCGACGGCGGCCGCCCCCGACCCCAGCATGGACAGGCCCTGACCGGCGCACAGGAGCTGGAAGTCCCGGTTCCGGCGCAGGCTGTCGGGGTCCGCCGGGCGCCTCATGCCGTCGTGCTCAGCAGGGGCAGCGACGCGGGGGCCGCGCCGGCCGTCGCGGCGTGGACGGCGAGCAGCACCCCCGCCGTGCCGGTGGCCAGGTCCATCGACAGCCTCAGCAGTCCGTCCGTCGCGAAGGCCCGCCCACCCCGGAACCGCACCGCGTGGAGGCCCAGACTCCGCAGGTGCGTGGTCACCGCGGAGCCGGGGCCGTCGAGATGCGCGAGGCCGTAGAGCAGGCCCGCCTGCCCGTCGAGGAGGCCGGGGGACAGCAGGAGTTCGGTGCCGAGGCTGTCCCGGATCCGGTCGCGCAGCAGGGCGTAGTGCGGGTCCTCGTGATGGCGCAGATACGCGTGCAGGGCGATCCCCACGCCGGCGCTGCCGCGGTCGAGGGTGGAGCGCCACAGCTGCCCGTCCTTGACGTGCACGTGGTCGGCCCGCGGTACGCCGCAGCGGGCGACGTCGCGGGCCAGAGCGGTCTCGGCGGCCCGCGGCCACCGGGCCTCGCCGGTCGCGGCCGCGAGCCGGGTGAACAGCAGCGCCGGGCCCGACCAGCCGTGCATCAGGCCCACCGGGCCGTCGCCGGGGCCGGGCGGCTCCGGGCCCGAGAGCGCGCGCGTGAGCCGGTCACCGATGCGGGCCGCGGCCTCGACGTCGCCGAACCGCAGGTGCGCCAGGGCGATTCCGGCGAGGCCGCCGAACAGCCCCACGCCACAGCCCCGGAGGTCGAAGGCCGTGAGCCGGGCGAGCGTCTCGCGTGCCTCCTCGGGCCGGCCGAGCTCGTCCAGGACGTACGCGACGCCGGCCAGCCCGTCGTACAGCCCGGGCCGTGGCCAGCGGGTGCGCTCGTTCGCCGCGACCAGCCAGTCGACGTGCGCGCCGAGGTCGCGGTGGCCGTCCCGCCCGGTGACGTGCAGGGCGTGCAGCACCCCGGCGGCACCGTACGCCACACAGGCGCCCTGGTGGTCGAACTGCCGCACGTCGCCCGGGAACAGCCGGTCCGGCCGCTCCGGTGTCGCGCTGAGCAGGATCGCGTCGCGCATCGAGTCCAGCGCGGCCCCCGCGCCGGCGGGCTCGTACAGGGCCGGTTCGGCCGCGGGGACCGGCTCGTACGCCGTGGGCGGCGTCAGCTCCTCGCGCAGCCGTGCGCCGAAGCCCGGCGGGACCGGGAAGCGGCGCTCGGTCCAGTCGACGAGCTGCCCGGACTTGGTCGCGTCGAACCGCAGCAGCGGGGTGAGCGGACAGAAGAGGGCGAGGGCCAGGCAGGCGAGCGCGTACGCGTCGATCGCGTGTCCCGAACGGGCCCAGGACGCCGTGAAGCCCGGTGTGCCCAGAGCGGGGGAGAAGTCCTCGTCCGCGCCGAAGGCGGTCTCGAAGTCGACCAGGCAGACGGTGTCGTCGGGGCGGACGAGGATGTTGCCGGGCTGGAGGTCCCCGAAGACGACACCCCGTCCGCGCAGCTCGGACACCGCCCCCTCGATCCGGTCGAGGATTCCGCACGCCCACCGGGTGTACGCGGCGACCTCGGCCTCCTCGGGACCGTGGCGGAAGAGGGGGTGACGGCGGCCGACCGCCTCGTGCAGGGTCTCGCCCTCGACGAGCTCCTCCACCAGGAAGTGGTGCTCCCAGTGCCGTACCCGGGCGAACACCTCCGGCACGCAGCGCAGGCCCCGGAGCCGTTGGAGCATCGTGTGCTCGCGCGTCAGCCGGGCCACGGCGTCCATGCCGTTGTCGTCGAGGCCGGCGTGCGGCCGCGCCTCCCGCAGCAGCACCCGCCGCCCGGAGTCGCGCTCGGTGGCGCGGTACACGCCGCCGCTGTTGGAGAAGTGCAGCGCCTTCTCCACGCGATAGGGGAAGCCGCCCCCGCCGTTCGCCCCGGCCGCCCGCATCCGGGCCCGGAGGAAGCCGGGCACCTCCACCCACGGCGGGACCTTGAAGCCGGTGCCGCGCACATCGGGGACCAACGCCCCGCCGGGCCCCTCCATCGCGGGCACATAGCCGCCGTCGGGGGCGAAGCAGTACGCCACGCCGAAGCCGCCGTAGCGCACGTACAAGGGGCCCTCGTCGAAGCGCAGGTCGCTGAGGACGTACGGGCCCTCGACGCCGTCCAGCAGCTCCGACAGCTCGGTCAGCGTCCGCTCCAGCGCCTCCTCGTCGCACGGGTAGACGGTGACCAGCTTGCCGCTGGCGGAGCGGGGCGCCTGCTTGCTGTTGACCTGCTTGAGGATGGCGGCGCTGCGCAGGAACTTGAAGCAGATCCCGCGCGGTACGCAGTACTCCCAGACCACGTCGACGACCCGGTCGGCGGCGTCCGCCGTGGCCGAGGCGTGGATCTTCCAGCCGCACCGGGGGAGCGGGGCGTCGGGACGGTGGAGGTTCACCCAGCCGCCGCGCTCGGCCCTGAGCCAGCCGGGCGGCGCCGGCAGGCGCGTACGGGCGAAGCGGGTGCCGCTGTCCTCGACGCGGTCGAGCGTGTCCGCGAAGAAGGGGTCCGCGACGAGGTGACCTTGATCGAGCATCTTCCTTCTCCTCGGTGGGGGCGGCGGCCTCGCGACGGGCCCGTCGGCCACCGGCGGCCGCCGGCGGTCGACGGGCCCTGCGGGCGCCGTTGACTGACGAGGCGTCAGACAACGCCGCGGGTGCTCTCATAGCTGTTGGCGCAGGGCCACAGGGAGGGGGTCTCCTCCTCCATCTCCTGCAGTTCAAGGATCTCCGACATGTGTTTCACCTCCCCTCGGCGCTCGACGGGGGCCGGTTCGTCAGGCCATCCCGAGGGAGCTGTGGGAGCTGTTGGCGCAGGGCCACAGGGAAGAGGTCTCCTCCTCCATCTCCTGAAGGTCCAGGATCTCCGACACGTCGATCACCTCCTTCCACTCGCCGTGCGACGGTCACCGGCCGCGGGTTGAGGTAGGGCAGGACCGGATCGGTCCCCTCGAACGCGGAGTGCAGGGCGAGCAGGACGCCCGCCGAACCGGTCGCCAGGTCCGCCGAGAGCCGCAGCGACCGGAAGCCGGGAAAGGCCAGATGGCCGCGGTAGGACCGGGCGTGCCAGGCCAGGCGGCGGATCTGGGTGCGCACGGCCGCGGCCTCCCGCGGGCCGCCGAGCGCCGCGAGCGTGGCGATCCCCCCGGCGCGGCCCCGCAGCAGACCGGCGTTGCGCACGTACAGGGCGCGGCAGGTGCGCAGGATCGCGGCGAGGGTCGCGGCCCCGCCCTCGTCCGGGCGGTGCCGGAGGCAGCCGTGCAGGACGAAGGCCAGACCGCCGCTGCCGCCGTGCAGATACGGCAGGTGGTGGGTGCCGTCGAACAGCGTGAGGGCGCCGTCCGGGAGCACGCCGCACCGGTCGAGGTCGTGCCGCAGGGCGATATGGGCGAGGTCGAGGTGGCGCGGCTCCCCGCTCTCCTCGTACAGGTGCAGGAAGAGCAGCGCGACGCCGGTCGGCCCGTGGAGGAGCCCGTACGGCGGTGGCGCGCCCGGCCGCGTGGCGAGCGGCCCGGCCGTCACCGGCCCCGCCGCCGACTCCGCCAGGCGCAGGGCCCGTTCGCGGTACGAGCCGTCGCCGGTGGCCCGGGCGAACCGCAGCAGGTTCAGGGCGATGCCCGCCGTGCCCGCGGCCAGGTCCGGGCCGTCCACCGCCGGTTCGAGGGCGCGGCAGCGGTCGAGGAGCTCCAGCGCGGCGTCCCGGTGGCCGAGCAGGTCCAGGGTCAACGCCACCCCGTGCAGCCCGTCGTACAGGCCCGGGCGCGGCTCGGGGTCCCGGCCGGCCGCCGCGATCAGCCAGGCGGCGTACTCCTCGGGGACCGCCGCGCCCACCCGGTGCAGGGCGAAGAGCACCCCGGCGGCGCCGTAGCCGAAGGCGTGACCGCCGATGCTCCGCGGCCCGGTCGGGGTGGCGGGGAAGAGCCGGTCGGCGCGGCCGGGCGTGGCCATGCTGTGCAGACCGCGCACCAGCGAGTCGCGCAGGGCCGGCCAGTCCAGGCGCTCCGCCGCCGGCAGCGCCCCGGGGCCGTCGCCCAAGGGGAACCCGCCCGTGGGGCACAGGCCCGACAGCAGGCCCGCGCCGAACCCCGGCGGCAGCGGGTACAGGCGGTCGACGGCCGCCGTCAGCGCGCGGATCTCCGCCGGGCGCCGACAGGGCAGCGGCAGGAACAGCCACAGGCGCAGGCGGTTCAGCAGGTACGCGGTGGCGTCCGCGCCGCGCAGACCGCTCGGTGCGGTGAAGCCGGGCTCGCCCAGGGCCGGCGCGCGGTCGTCGGCCAGGTCGGTGGCCGTCTCCAGGTCGACGAGGGCGACCCGGCCGTCGGGCCGCACGAGCACGTTCTTCGGGTGGAGTTCGCCCAGGCGCACGCCCTGGGCGTGCAGGCCGGCCAGGGCCCGCTCGACCGCGTCCAGGACCGCCAGGGCCCAGTCGGCGTACCCGGCCGCCTCTTTCGCGGCCCGTTCCTCGGAGGTCAGCGGGAAGGCGAGGGCCGCGGCCTCGGCCAGGGACTTCCCCTCGACGTACTCGACGGCGAGGAAGTGGTGCTCGGAGAAGACCCGCTCCTCCAGCAGGCGCGGGACGCAGTCCAGTCCGGTCAGCCGTTCCAGCGTCGCCCGCTCGCGGCCGAGGCGGGTGACGGCGTCCTCACCGCGCCGGTCGAGGCCGGCGTACGGGCGTGCCTCGCGCAGGATCACACGGTCGCCACTCCGCTGGTCGGTCGCCAGGTAGGTGCCGCCGCCATTGCTGAACTTCAGCGCCCGCCGCACCCGGTACGGGAACGCGCCGACGGGCTCCGCGCGCAGCGCGTCGAGGTCGGGGCGCAGCACCGCGGGCAGCGGCACCCACTCCGGGCAGGCGAACACCGGGCGGCGGTTCTCGGGGACCAGGGTGCCGTCCGGCCGCTCCAGGGCCGGCACCGGCTCTCCCGTCGCCCCTCGGCAATCGCGGGTCGGGCCGGCGCCGTAGCGTACGTAGAGGGGGCCGGCGCGATGCCGCAGCGCGCCCAGGACGTACGGGCCCGGCAGCCCTTCGAGCAGGACGCCCAACTCGTCGAGGGCGCGGGTCAGCTCCTCCTCGCCCGCCGGGTGGAGGGTGATCGGCTCGCCGCCGCGCAGGCGGTCGGCGTGTTCGTCGTTGAGGGCGCGGGCCGTGGTGAGGCTGCGGATGAGGTCGACCGGCAGGAACCGCTCCAGCGCGTATCCCCGGACGATCTCCGCGGCCCTCGCCACCTGGGGCCAGGCGACGGAGACATGGATCTTCCAGCCCTGTGCGGGCGGTGCGGCGCCGGTCGGCCTCAGCCGCACCCACCAGCCCGATTCGGCGCGGTCCCAGCCCTTCGGGGGCTTCCGGTCGGCCGCGGGGAGCCGGTCCTCGTCGTCCGGAAGACGGTCCGGATGCTCGTAGAAGACCGGGTCCGCGAGCGAGAAGCGGTCGTAGTCCTCGATATTCATCATGGCCGGTCCCCCTCCGCCGTCGCGGTGTTCACATCGCGGAGCTGTTCGCGGTGTTGTGCCCGGCGGTGCGATCGGTGGCGCGATCGGTGGAATCCGTGGCGGCGGCCGGCCCGGTGAGGAATTCCGGGGGATTCACGCGCACCGAACGCCGGCCGATCCTCGCCCGGTCCTCCGCCGACGCGAAGTGATAATCCATGCGCCGTACGGCTTCCGCCCAATCCCCTATGCCGTGGACCGTCGACAGGGTCTTCACGACGAACGGATCGCTCAACCGGTCGACCGACCGTTCCCACACGTCAGCGGCGGGTTCGTCGAGCAGGCTTCCCACCGTGCCCTCGTAGACCGGGATTCCCCGTACCGCGCCGTCGGGTTCGACCTGCATCACCAGGGTGTCGATCCGGCGGGCGACCCGCTCGGGGCTCATGACGAGATTGAAATTGTCCGTGGTGAAGACATCGACGGAATCCGGAGCGAGTTCGCGGAGTCGTGCGAGCAGTTCCGCCCCGGTCAGCAGGGCGATATGGGCGTCGTCGAGGAGCTCGTACCGGAAGAATTCCGGCCGGCTGGCGAGCCCTTCCGGTACGGCGGCGTTGAACGCCAGGGTGCGCAGCCGCGGGAAACGCGGCGCGATGTCGGAGGCGAACCGCTCCAGCTGCCCGTAGTTGCTGCGCAGCACCACGCAGTCGATACCGAACCGCAGCGGCCTCCCGCCCCCTTCGATACGCTCCCGGGCCACCTCGTCGAGCAGCCGCAGGGCGGTCAGGACCCGTTCGAAGGAGCCGGCCCGGCCCCGGATGCGGTCGTGCACGTCGGCCGTCGCGCCGTCCAGACTGACGATGACCTCGTCGAACGTGTCCGCGAGCCGCTCGGCCAGCGTCCGGCTCATCACCCACCCGCTGGTGTTCACGGACGTCCGCACCCCGGCTTCCCGCAACCGCTCCGCGACCTCGAAGATCCCCTTCACGATGAGGGGTTCGCCGCCCGACAGGGCGACCACGCGCGGCTTCAGGGAGATCAGGGCGTCGGCCACCCGGAGCATGTCCGGCGGGCTCAATTGCCGGGACGGCCGCCGACCGGATTCCGAATAGCAGTGCGAGCATCGAAGGGGGCAGGCATAGGTGGTGTCCCAGACGACCACCTCAGGACGCGATGCAGGACTCATGAAACCCATCCGTTCTCATAGGACCGGACCGGGGCCCGCCGAAAACACCGGCCGGCGGCCGCGATCGGGCGCGGTATGTCACCGGACATGTGATGACCTACCGCACCCGATCTCCCCCCGTCGCCGCGATTCCCCCGAGACGCGGCACGTCGAGTGTGCGGCACCGCGCTATTCCCGGGGACCCGGGGCGCCCCCAAAGTCGCATGGAGGTTTTCCTCCATGCGCGACGGGGGCTGTCTGCCTGGACGCCCGCCGCGATCGCCCCGGATAATGTCACGAGTGACAGGCAGAGGCAGGGGGATGCGGGTCGTCGCCGTTTGCGGCGGACTGTGCCTGCTCTGGGCGACAATCATCGGCACGAGTCAGTTGCAGAACCGCTTTACGCTGCCGTGGATTCTCGGCTCCGTACTGCCCTGTTACTTCGCCGGTTTGTTCACTTGGTGGCACGCTCCGTCAAGTCCGGTCGCCCGGCGTCTGTTGCTGATCGGTACGTGGCTCTCGATGTCCATTGCCCTTCGGTACACCGCGACGTTCCTGACCGCCGAATACGGCTGGAATCTCCGCCCCCAGGGCACGGCCACTCCCTCGGCCCCCGGGCTCGCCTGCCAGGTCACCACCCGCACGTGCGACCTCGTGGTGAGCGTCCTCGTCGTCAGGCTCCTCGCGCTGCTGCCGGACGGCACGGTCCGGTTCACCTACGAACGGGCCGTCCTGCGCGCCTTCTGGGTCCCCCTGGCCCTGCCCGCCGTCCTGCAACTGGCCGGAGCCGACCCGGAGCTCACCCACTACGTGGTCTTCTACTACCCCGAGGCGTGGCTGCCCGGGGTGGGCGCCCTCCTGCTCGTCGTCCGCTGCCTGCGCGCCCGGGCGGCCGGGCGGCACGACATCGCCCGCCTGCTGCCCTTCGCCACCCTCGGCGCGGTGGTCCTCCTGGCCAGGGCGTCGTCCCGGCTGTTCCGCGCCTGGCAGGGCGAGCGCGGCGTGCTCTACCTCGTCGGCGCCGTCCTCGGGGCCCTGCCGTATGTGTCGATCTCCCTGGTCGTGGTCTACGCGGCGTTCCGGCACCGGCTCCTCGGCGTCGACATCGTCATCCGGCGCTCGGCCGTCTACGGCTCCCTGTGGCTCATCATCAACAGCTGGTACCTCGGCATGGCGCTGACCCTCGGCCTCACCGCCGGCCAGTACCTCCCCATCGGGCTGTCCGTCATGGTCGCGGTCACCGCCACCGCCCTGTTCCAGCCCGTGCGCGCCCGCCTGAACGCCCTCGCCCAGCGCTACGTCTTCGGCAAACGCCTCAGCAGCTTCGAACTGCTCGTCCAGTTCGGAACCACCCTGGAGCACGCCTACGACCTCGACCGGCTCGCCCCCCGGCTGGCGACCGTCCTGAAGGAGGGGCTCAACCTGCGCTGGGCGCGCGTACGCCTGGGCGGGGACGGCCTGCCCGTCGCGCACGGCGAGGCCGGCGAGCACACGGACGGCTCCCGGGGCGAATTCCCCCTCTGGTACGGCGAGGACATACTCGGTCTCATCGAGTACGGGCCCAAGCGCGAGGGCCGGTTCACCCCCGAGGACCACCACCTCGTGGAGACCCTCGCCAGGCCGGCCGCGCTCGCCGTCCACAACGTGCGCCTCACCGCCGAGCTGTCCGCGAAGGTGCGGGAGGTGCAGCACCAGGCCGGCGAACTCGACGCCTCCCGCGCCCGCATCGTGCACGCCCAGGACAGCGAGCGGCGCCGCATCGAACGCCGGCTCCACGACGGCATCCAGCAGGAACTCGTGGCGCTCGTCGCCAAGCTGGCGCTCGCCCGCAGCAGGCTGCACCGCGGCGCCGACGTCGACGCCGCCCTGACCGAGGTGCAGGACGACGCCTACCGCGTCATCGACGAACTCCGCGAATTCGCCCACGGCATCCACCCACCGGTCCTCAGCGACCAGGGCCTGGTGGCGGCGGTGACGTCCTGCGCCCGCCGGATGCCGATCCCCGTCACCGTGGACAGCGACGCGTCCCTCGACGGCGTCCGCTTCGACGAGAACGTCGAGGAGTCCGCGTTCTACCTGGTCTCCGAGGCCCTCACCAACGTCCTCAAGCACGCCCGGGCCGACCGGGTCACGATCCGGATGGCGCGCGGCGGCGGCCGGCTGCTCGTGGACGTCAGCGACGACGGCGTCGGATTCCCCACCGCCTCCACGCGGGGCTCGGGCCTGACCGGGATGCGGGACCGCATCGAAGCGGCCGGAGGCACGCTCGACATCGTCAGCGGCACCGGCCGGGGCACCACCATCCATGCCCGGCTGCGGGAGAAAGCGAGGGAGGAGTCCCGTGCCTGAACCGCTGCGCGTCGTCATCGCCGAGGACCACTACCTGGTACGGGAAGGCACCCGCCGACTGCTGGAGGACACCGGGGACGTCGAGGTCGTCGCGGCCGTGGGCACCGCGGCGGAACTCCTCGACGCCGTCGGACGGCTGGGCCCGGACGTCGTCATCGCGGACATCCGCATGCCGCCCGGCCACCACACCGAGGGCATCACCGCCGCCCACACCATCCGCGCCGGCCACCCCGGCATCGGCGTCGTGGTGCTCTCCCAGCACGCCAACGAGAACTACGCCTTCGACCTGTTCCGGCGCGGCACCGACGGCCTGGCCTATCTGCTCAAGGAACGCATCGGCCAGGTCGACGAACTGCTGCGCGCGCTACGGGAAGTGGCGGCCGGCCGCTCGGTCGTCGACCCGCGCATCGTCGAGGTCCTGATGGGCAGCCACGCCCGCGCCGCTGACGCGCCACTGGCCAGCCTCACCCGCCGCGAACTCGACGTCCTGCGGAACATGGCGGAGGGCAAGACCAACCGGGCGATCGCCGAGTCGCTCGTCCTGTCCGAGTCGACCATCGAGAAGCACGTCAACTCCACCTTCGCCAAGCTCGGTCTGGCGGAGGTGCCGCAACTGCACCGGCGGGTCAGCGCGGTGCTGGCCTATCTCCGGCACACACCCTCCGGGCGGCCCGGCCCACCCGGTGAGCGCTGACGGCCGGCGCCAAACACATCGGGCCCCTTCTTCACCGTTTCGTGCGTACCGGGCCGGACGGACGGCGTAAGGGACGCGCGCGCCGTGTCGAATAGCGGCGGGGCACGCTCATTTGGCTGCCCGTCGGACCGGCGCGCGAGGGAGTCCACGGTGGGCGACAAGAAGTCCGTTCCCTTCTCTCTGTCCTCCCTGTCCCGCGTGACGGCGAGAGCCGCCGTCACCGTCCTGACGGTGCTCGCGCTCGCCGCCGCCCCCGCCGTGACGCCGTCCGCGTCACCCGCCACGGCTCCGGCCGCGGACACGGTCGGCGAGTGGAGTGCCACCGCGGCCGCCACGATCGAGGACGACGCCCAGCGCCCCGTGCCGGAGACCTTCATCTGGCACGCGTTCGTCACCACCGCCATGTACAACGCCGTGGTCGGCATCGAGGGGCACTACGCCCCCTACCGCTGGCACGCGCGCGGGCCGCGCGGCGCGTCGCCCGCCGCGGCCGCCGCCACGGCCGCGCACCGGGTGCTGCGGGAGTACTTCCCGGCCTCCAAGGACCGGCTGGACACCGCGTACGCCGCCTCCCTCGGGAGAATCCCCGGCGGGTGGGCGAAGGAGGCGGGGGTGGCCTTCGGGGAGCGCTCCGCCGAGCACACGATCAGGTCGCGGGAGGGCGACGGCCGCTTCGCGCCCACTCCCTTCACCACGCCGCCCGCCCCCGGCGTCTGGCGGCCCACCCCACCCGCGTACCAGCCCTTCGGCACCGCCTGGCTGGCCCGGCTGCGGCCGATGACGCTCACTTCTCCGGCCCAGTTCCGCCCCGGGCCGCCGCCCCCGCTCGCCTCCGCCCGTTACGCGCGGGACATCGCCGAGGTGAGGGCGTACGGCGCCCGGAACGGGTCGGCCAGGAGCCCGGAGCAGACCGCGACCGCGCTGTTCCTCTCCGGCAACCTGCACTTCCAGGAGGCCCTGAGCGACCGCGCCGCCCGGTCCGGCCTCTCCATGGCCGCGACGGCGCGGCTGCTGGCCGCCGCGAACTGCGCGATGGCCGACGCGATCGTCACCGCCTGGGACGCCAAGCTGCGCTACGGACGGTGGCGCCCGGTCACCGCCATCCACCTGGCCGACACCGACGACAACCCCGTGACCGAGCCCGATACGGCGTGGGAACCCCTGATCCCCACCCCGGCGCACCCCGACTACCTCAGCGGGCACGCCACGGTCGCCGGCGCACTGATGCGGACGCTGACCATCCTGTTCGGCACCTCCCGCGTGGATCTCCACCTCCGGTCGCACGCCACCGGCACCACGCGGCATTACGAGTACGCGGACGACTACAACCGCGACGTGATCGACGCCCGGGTCTGGGAGGGCATCCATACCCGCACCGCCGACGAGGTCGGCAACAGGGCGGGTCAGAAGGTCGCGGCCTGGAGCCTCGACCACTACTTCGGCCCGGCCCGGGGGCGGCCGTAGGCCGTGACGCCATGTGCACGTGATCTTGCGGAGAGATAGGGCGAATGGCCTCCGGTGTGAGGCCGGGCATAGGGCCCAGATCACGTACGAAGGGGCGTAGTGGGCGGGGTGGGGGACCGCTCGCCGGGGGGTGGGGG
>NZ_JBVHJJ010000004.1:378438-466420 GCF_055560115.1 Streptomyces sp. NPDC023527 | reverse complement strand
CGGGCGTAAAGCGAAGCAGCCCGACACACCACCCCCGCAGGCCCGACCCCGACCAGCCACAAGCCCCGCGCAGCGGACACCGCCCCGCGCAGCGGACACCGCCCCGCGCAGCGGACACCGCAGCGGACACCGCAGCGGACCGTCACGGCGCCGGAGGCCTCAGCAGAGCCTGGATGCGGATCGCCGCATCCGCCAAGTGACCCCGGGCCGCAGCCAATTGATCTTCCGTCACACCGTGGTCCCGCGCCGTGTCGCGAATGTCGTCGCGGAAGCGGTCCAGAAGGCGATCCAGGTCGCGGGCCGGGTTCTTGGACATGGGGTCGGGGGCCTCGGCCCACTCCGGAACGGGCGAACCCGGAGCGGGAGGCGCACCCGCCTCCTTGGCCGCCCGGCGCGCGGTCTGCGCGTCCCGGCGGGCGCGGCGGCTTTCCTCCTTCGCTCGGCGGGCCTGTTCCTTCCACTGTTCCTTGGCGCGCTTGAACTCCTCCTTCGCCCCCTCGAAGGCCGCGGCGGAGCCCTCCGTGGGGGGTGCCGCCCGGCGCGCGGCCTCCCGCATCTCGCGGCGCAGGTCGCCCGCCGCGCCGCGGACGTCCTCGCGGATGTCCGCGGCGAGCGTGGAGACGGACTCGCGGATGTCCAGTTCGAGTTCGGCCAGCTCGCCCTGGCGGTCGGCGAGTTCGGCGCGGCCGGCCTCGGTGATGGAGTAGACCTTGCGGCCGCCCTCCGTGGCGTGCGTGACCAGGCCCTCGGCCTCCAGCTTGGCCAGCCGGGGATAGACCGTGCCGGCGGATGGTGCGTACAGCCCCCGGAAGCGTTCCTCCAGCAGGCGGATGATCTCGTAGCCGTGGCGCGGCGTCTCGTCGAGGAGCTTGAGCAGGTACAGCCGCAGCCGGCCGTGCGCGAAGACGGGGGGCATCAGAGAACCTCTCCCTCGGTCTCCGGGCGGTGCAGCAGCGCGACCGCGCCGGAGACGGTGGTGACCTTGAGTGTGCCGCTGCCGGCGCCGAGCCGGCCCGTGATCCGCCGGCCGCCGAGCGCGCCGTGGACGCGCAGTTCCTCGAACGCGCAGGAGAACGGCCCGATGGTGGTGGTCGCGTCCACCGCCACATCGGCGTGGTGCGGCAGCCGGACGGCGATGTCGCCGGAGACGGTGCCGAGCGCGAGCCCGGGGGCCTTCGCCGCGGCCGGGCCGGCGAGGTCGACGACGATGTTGCCGCTCACCGAGTCGGCCTTGACGGTGTCGCCCGCGGTCTCGATGAGCGTGAGGTCGCCGGAGACGGAGTTGAAGCGCAGGGTGCCGCCGAGGGCCTGGGCCTCCGTCCGCCCGGTGACGGTCTCGGCGCGGACCTCGCCGGTGAGTCCGACGAGGGTGGTCTCACCGGAGACGCCCCGGACGTCCGTGGGGCCGGCGACGCCGGAGACGACGGTGCTCGCGTTGACCGCGCCGACCTCGACGCGGGTGGCGGTCGGCACGGTGAGCGTGACGGTGGCGGTGCGGTTCCACTTCTTGCGGGCGGCCCACTTGAGGAAGTTCTTCCAGGGCAGGTCCTCGTAGGTGACGGTGAGGGTGCCCGCCTCGTGGGTGACGATCAGGGGCGGGCCGTCGATCTCCGAGAGCTCCAGGGCGGCGGGCCCGGAGTCGGTGCCCACGATGTTGATCTCGCCGCTGACGATCTGCACGGCGAGCGCCGTGACCGGCCCCTCGAAGGTGAGCTTCCGTGGCTCGGACAGTGACCACTCCGACTGCACCGGCATGCCGGGCCTCCCTGAAAGGTACGAGCTGAGGGTGCGGGATAAACGCAACCTATCGCGTCTTACGGTGAACACGATATATCGCGGTTGGGTGAAGTCAAGAGGCCGCCGGTTGGCATAGCGTTGACGCATGTCCGCTACTGATCACAGTCGCGCGGCCGGGGTCGTGCTGCTCTGCCGGGCCGAGCCCGACCGCGTGCGTCCCTCCGCGCAGCTCCTGAACGAACCGCTGCTCCTGGTCCCGGCCGGGAAGGGGTGGAGCGCGCTGATCCCCGGCGAGGACTCCTGGCGCTCCGAGGGCACCCACCTCTCCGAGGCGACGGCCGGCTGGGCGCACGCCCTGGCCGTGGCCGAGCCCTGGCCCGTCGTGGGCCTGTGGTGGGACGCGGGCGGCGCCGGCTTCGTGGTGGCGGCGGGCTTCCGCCGTACGGTCAGTTACGCGTGGCTCGCCGACGGCACCCCGGCCGGTGACGAGGCGGCCATGGGCGCCCTGCGCTCCCGGCTCGGCCTCGACCCGGTGCTCGACGGCGCCGCGCTCGACGAGCTCATGCGCCCGGACTCCGACGCCGGTGCCGCCGCCCGGGTGCTCGGCCTCATCGCGGTCCTCACCCGCACCGGCCTGACGCTGCCGCCGGGCCTGGCGCCCGGTGTGAGCGCGGCCCGGCTGCGCGCGGCCGCCGGGGTGCTGCCCTCGGCCGAGGCGGTCGACTGGCCGGGCTGGCGCGAGGCGGTGCGGTCGGGGCTCGACGCCGCCGAGCGCGGCGCGCTCGGCGCCTGGACCCGCGGCCCCAGGGCCCGCGCCCTGGGCGCGGTCGAGGTCGCCGCGGGGCTCGCCGTGACCCTCTGCGCACGGCGCGCCGGCCGCCGGGGCTGGGCGGGGGCGGGCGCGGTGCTCGTCGCGGACGGCGTGCTCACGCTCGCCTACGACTGGTGGCGCGAGCGCGTGTAGCGGGACTTCGCCGAGGGGCGTCCGGCGCACGCGGCCCGGCCGTCATCACGTGGGCATCGGCTCGGCCGGGTGCTCCGCCCAGGGGCTCGGCCCCGTACCGGAGGCCCAGGCGGTGAGTTCCTCCCCGTCGACGCAGCGGATGCCGCAATGGGCGGCGTAGTCGGCGGCGGGCTCGGTGAACCCGCTCGTGGTGACCACCACCGCGACGTGGGCGCCGTGCACGCTGAAGCACGTACCGCCGAAGCGCTGGAGGTCCTGCGAACCGACCTTGTGCGTCGCGCCGTAGCGCTTGCACTGGATGACGACGCGCCGCCCGTCGGGCGTGGTGGCCACGACATCGGCCCCCAGGTCTCCCGCCCCGCCGACGGCGTGGACGTCCAGGCAGCCGTCGCGTCGGCACAGCGCCGCCACCGCCTCCTCGAACTCGTCGGCGTCCATCGCCTCGTAGTCGGCCGTGGGGAGGGGCGGGACCGCCGAACGGCCCACGGCACGCGTGCGGAACCAACGGATCACGGCGGTGGAGGCCGCCAGGGCCGACAGGCCCAGGACCGCGACCTCGACGGGATGTCCGCCCGCCTCCCGGGCCATGGTCCTCAAGGTGATGCCCACTCCGCAGAGGACGATGACGATCAGGCCGACGCAGAGCGTCAGCTGTCGGAGGTGGAATGCGTACGAGCGGTGCGTCCGCGCTCGGCGCCCTGGTCCGGCCACTGTCGTCGTCCCCCCTCGGCTGTCGGTGCGAGACCGTTCGGTCGATGCAAGATCGTTCAAGCGTCTGCCCCGATGGGTTCCTCCCACACCGTGGTGGTGCCGTCGCGCGGGGTGGGTAGGCGGATATACCGGCACCCGCCTCCACCGGCGGTGGACCGGATCTCCCCCGGGCGGACGGGGAGCCGACGCGAAGGGCGGCACGATGCGTATGAGATGGCGGCCGGGAAGAGGCGAGGCGCGAGCGGCGCGCGGAGCCGGGACGGTCGCCGCGGCGCGTGCGGGGCTGGTGGCGCGCGGAGTGATCTACCTCCTCATCGGGACACTGGCGCTGCGCATCGCCCTCTCCGACGAGCAGGGGGAGGCCGACCGGGGCGGAGCGGTGCAGACCCTCGCCGAGCAGCCGTTCGGCCGGGCGCTGGTCTGGGCGGTGGGCATCGGGCTGGTCGGCATGGCGCTGTGGCGACTGTCGGAGACGGTCTTCGGCGCGGCGGGCCCCGACGGCGGCAAGGCCACCAAGCGCCTGCTGTCGGCCGGCCGCTTCGTCTTCTACTCCGTCGTCGCCGGATCCGTGCTCGCCTTCGCGGCCGGCGAGCGGGGCAGCGGCGCCGGCTCGACGGACGAGCGCTCACGGGACGCCACCGCCCGGGTGCTGGGCTGGCCCGCCGGACAATGGCTGGTGGCCGGGGTGGGCTGTGCCGTGGTGGTCGTCGGCGTCGTGATCACCGTCAGGGCGGCCATGCGCACCTACCGCAAGCACCTGCCGGGCCGGCTGTCCCGGGCCACCGACAGGGCGCTGGACGTCCTGGGCGTCGGCGGCGGGTGCAGCCGGGGGCTCGTGTTCGCCGCGGCGGGCGGTTTCGCCGTCCAGGCGGCCGTCGCCTACGACCCGGGACAGGCCAAGGGCCTGGACGACACGCTCCGCACCTTCGCCGCGACGCCGGCGGGCCCGTGGCTCCTGTCCGTGGTAGCGGTGGGGCTGATGCTGTTCGGGCTGTTCTCCTTCGCGATGGCGCGCTGGCGAGAACTCTGACATTCCTCCGGGGCCGCCGCGCATGGGTCGGTCCGGTCAGGACAAGCCGGAAACCAGACAGGACAAGCCGGAACCAGACAGGACCAGCCAGGAGAGGACCCGCACCATGTCGTCGCAGCACCCGCGTCCGCACGGCCGTACCCGCCAGGATCTGGACGTCAACCCGGTCTTCAGCAGGGAGCCCCTGCGGGTACCGCGCTACGCCCTGCCGGAGGGGGAGATGCGGCCGGACACCGCCTACCAGATCGTGCACGACGAGCTGATGCTCGACGGCAACGCGCGGCTGAACCTGGCGACGTTCGTCTCCACCTGGGCGGAGCCGCAGGCGCTGCGGCTGATGTCCGAATGCGCCCAGAAGAACATGATCGACAAGGATGAGTACCCGCGGACCGCCGAGCTGGAGACGCGGTGCGTGCGGATGCTCGCCGGGCTGTGGCACGCCGAGGACCCCCACCGGGCGGTGGGGTGTTCGACCACCGGGTCGAGCGAGGCGTCGATGCTCGGCGGCCTGGCGCTCAAGCGCCGCTGGCAGCGGCGGCGCCGCGCGGAGGGAAAGCCGGTCGACCGGCCCAACATCGTGATGGGCATCAACGTCCAGATCTGCTGGGAGAAGTTCGCCGACTACTTCGAGGTCGAGCCGCGCTACGTCCCCATGGAGGGCGACCGGTACCACCTCAGCCCCGAGGCGGCGGCGGAGCTCTGCGACGAGAACACCATCGGCGTGGTGGCCGTCCTCGGTTCCACGTTCGACGGCAGCTACGAGCCCGTCGCCGAGATCGCCGCCGCCCTCGACGCGCTCCAGTCCCGGACCGGCCTGGACGTGCCGATCCATGTGGACGGGGCCTCCGGGGCGATGATCGCCCCCTTCGTCGACCCCGACCTCGTGTGGGACTTCCGGCTGCCGCGGGTGGCGTCGATCAACACCTCGGGGCACAAATACGGCCTGGTGATGCCCGGCGTCGGCTGGGCCCTGTGGCGGGACGCCGAGGCGCTGCCGGAGGAGCTCGTCTTCCACGTCAACTACCTCGGCGGCGACATGCCCACCTTCGCCCTGAACTTCTCCCGCCCCGGCGCCCAGGTCATCGCCCAGTACTACAACTTCCTCCGCCTGGGCTTCGACGGTTATCGGCGGGTGCAGCAGACGTGCCGCGACGTCGCCACCCGCCTCGCCGCCGAGATCGCGAAACTGGGCCCGTTCGAGCTGATCACCGACGGCGGCCAGCTCCCGGTCTTCGCGTTCCGGATGCGCGACGGCGTCGAGCGGTACACCGTCTTCGACGTCTCGGCCGCCCTGCGCGAGCGGGGCTGGCAGGTGCCCGCCTACACCTTCCCCGCCAACCGCACCGACCTGGCGGTGCTGCGCGTCGTGGTGCGCAACGGCTTCAGCCACGACCTGGCCGACCTGCTCCTGGACGACCTCCGCCGCGTCCTGCCACGGCTGGAGAAGCAGGGCGGACCGCAGCGCGACGCCGACGACGCGGGCGGCTTCGCCCACGGCGCGGAGACCAAGAACCCGCGCCGCCCCGGCCGTCGATGACCTCGCGCGTCACCCGGGTGGCGGTCCCGCGCGGCCGAGGGGCCGCGGCACGCGCCGGGTGAGCCCGTCGCCGTACCGCCCGCGCCGTCGGTTACGCGTCGTCGTCCTCGTCGTCCAGGCGGGCCAGCCACGTCGCCAGCCGCTCCACCGGCACCTCGAAGTCCGGGTTCAGGTCGACGAAGGTGCGCAGCTGCTCGGCCACCCAGCCGAGCGTCACCTCCTCCTCGCCTCGCCGGTTCTCCAGCTCCTCGATGCCGCGGTCGGTGAAGTACAACGTGCTCTCCGTCAGGGGTAGTCGGGCGTATTCCAGGGCACCGGCCATGCCGATGGCCCGGACAGTCGGCGTGTGCCGGACATACCCACCCAGGATATGCGGGCCCTTGGCCACAGCCTCTCGCGCCCGTCCGGCCCGAGGACTAGCCTGCTGCATCAACGCGCAAGCGCGGGGAGCAGGGGGGTGGCGCGTGGCCGACGGGATCACCCGGGTCCGCCTCGACGACGGCACGGTCGTCTGGGCGCGGATCTCGGAAGCGCAGGAACTGACGGGGCCCGCGGGCGGCGGGGGATACGAGGACTCCAGCGCCGCCGGTGCGGCCCGCCGCGTCGCGGACATGGCCGGCGGCCTCTCCGACGTCGTACGGGGCGTCGTGGGCTCGCTGCGGAGCGGATTCGCGGCGGCGGCACCGCAGGAGGTGAAGGTCGAGTTCGGCATCGAGCTGTCCGCCAAGTCGGGGCAGGTCATCAGCCTGCTCGCCGACGGCTCCGGCAAGGCGTCGATCACGGTGTCGCTGACCTGGTCGGAGGGGGAGCGCGGGGCGCCCCCGCCGGTCGCCCCCGGGCCCGCCGGCACCCCCGGCGCTCCTTGAGCGCCCTGGACGGGACCGTACGCCGTGCCCTCGTGCGCATCTCCGCGCCCGGCGGAGGGTATGACCTCAGCGGCGACCGGTTCTGGGGCAGTGGCTTCTTCATCGCTCCCGGATGGGTCCTGACCTGCGCCCACGTGGTGGGGAACGGGGGTGGTGGCGTGCTCGGAGGCGGTACGGCCATCGACATCACGGACTGGCGGGAGCGCACCGTGCCCGGCCGCGTGGCCCTCGCCCTGCCGACGCCCGAGGACCCCGACCACCCGCCGCGCCGCTGGGGCCTGCCCGACCTGGCGCTGGTGGAGGTCGCGGGCGCCGACGACGCCGAGTGCCTGTGGCTCAGCGACCGTTCGGCCGTCGTGCCCGCCCGGATCAGCCTGCACGGCTGGTCGCGGGAGATGGGCGAGCTGGCCCCGCGCTTCGGCCTCGGCACGGCGACGGGAAGCGACGGCAGCGACGGCAGCGCCATGCTGCTGCGCGGCGAGATCCCCGTGGCCGGCTCCTCGGGCGGGCCCGTCGTGGACGTGGCGCGCGGCGCCGTCATCGGGGTGTGCAAGGGGCGCGGCCAGGACACGGCCGGTCTCGCGGTGCCGGTCACCGCCCTGCGCCGGGTGGCCAACGACCGGCACGGCCGGGACCGGCTGCACGCGCTGGTCGCCGCCCACGACCTGCACCACCTGCGCCGCTACCGCACGGTCGGCACCGGCGGCAGCTGGACCGGCGTCCAGCACGCGCTGCGGTCGCCCGGCGCGGGCGCCTTCTCGCCCGTCCTGCGCACCCACCTCTTCGCCCGGCTCGCCGAGCTGACCCAGCCCGCCACCCCCGGCGAGGTCATGGCCCTGGTCGACGCGGTCAAGCGCCGCGTGATCCAGGACCCGTACCAGCCGGGGACCGAGCACGACCCGCGCACCTGGCGCGAAGGGGTCGGCCTGCTCTACGACCTGCGCGACGGCGAGGGCCGGGCCCCGGAGCGCGACCTGGAGCTGGAGGCGGTGCTGCTGTACGCGGCGCGGGTCGCGGCGGCCGTCAGCCGGGCGGGGCGGCCGGAGGACGAGAAGCCGCTGCGGGAGCTGAGCTGCTGGCTCACCGGGCGCGAGGAGCCGCTCCAGCCGGTCATCCGCGAGGAGATCCACCAGATCCTGCACGGTGGCGCCGACGGCCCCGGCGAGCCGTGCGCGACCGGCCCGCTCGCCCCGGCGGGCACGGTCGAGCTGCGCAAGCCCGAGCGCCGCAAGGTCGAGCCGGCCGTGCCCGCCGTCCGGGCCCGCGCCGACGTCCTCGTCGAGATAGACCCCCTGCTGTACGGCGACAGCTACCCCTGGCGGGTCAAGCTGCTCCGCGAGGACGACCTCGTCACCCTGCGCTGCGACGACCGCGGGGTGCCGCGGGCACGGCTGCGCGAGACGCTGCTGGAGCCGATCGCCGAGGCCGTGCGCCAGGGCGACGTCGGCGAGCACCTGGCGGCGGTCGAAGTGGTCCTGCCGCGCGAGCTGTTCGACGAGCCGCTGGACACCTGGCGGCTCTCCCCGCCCGGCACCGCCGAGGACGGCACCCCGCTCCTCGACCCCGACACCCTGCCGATCGGCCAGCGCCGCGTGGTCGTGCTGCGCGACCGGCGGCGCCGCGACCACCCGGCCATCCCCGAGTGGTGGCGGCGCTGGAGCGGCACCTCCCGCGGCCCGCTGACCGCCGTGCCGCTGCGCCGCGAGGTCCCCGCGCGCGGCGGCCACGACGGGCCCGGCCGGGAGAGCGGGCACGCCGCCTACGACCGGCTGTCGGACGCCGAGGACACCGCCGTGCCCGTCTACTGCGGACCGGTCGCCGGCGGGCCCGGCGCCACGGCGATGGAGGCCGCGCTGGCCGCCGGGCACGCCGTCGTGATCTGGCGCAGATGCGCCACCGGGCATACGGATTGCGTCGACTTTCATCAGCACGTGTCACGTCTGGTGAGCCAGGCCGGCACCGCGGCCGGCCTCCACCGGCGCATCCGCAGCCTCCGGATCCGCTGCGACGACCCCGACCACCCCGACCCCGACGTCCTGTGGGCGCGGTCGATTGCCCTGCTCTTCGACTCACCCGACCACCCGCCCCTGCCCGACGCGGCCCTGCGCGCACCCGGCGTCCGCCCGTGAGGCCGCCGTCGACGACACGTCAAGTACGTGCCAGGGAGCGGCGGATGGACTCGGCAGGAGGGTGCCGTGCCGGTACGGTCGACCGGAGACCGTTGCCGTCGCAGAGCGTGGGGTACCCGGGCACAGCAGCCCTCAAGGTGTCAGCACCAGCTATGAGGAGCCCAGTGTGAACGATTGGCGCATCTACCGGGGAGCCGGCCTGCCGCACGACGGGATACGGCGCCTGCCGCCGCCCCCGCCCTGGCGGGACTTCGCCGCGTCCGGGCCCGACGCGGGCGCCGACACCGACCCCAGCGCCGCCCGCCGGCTCGGCGTGCTGCGCCGGCTCGTGGCCAACCACCACCCGCGCCCCGACGAGGTGGAGGCCGTCAACGCCGCCCTCTACCTCCGCCGCCCGCTGCTGGTCACCGGCAACCCCGGCACCGGCAAATCCACCCTGGCCCACGCCGTCGCCCACGAGCTGGGCCTGGGCCGGGTGCTGCGCTGGCCCATCGTCAGCCGCTCCACCCTGCGCGACGGCCTCTACCACTACGACGCCATCGCCCGGCTCCAGGACGTCCAGCTGGAACGGGCGGGCGGGGCCGGGGACGAGGGCGGACGGCACTCCATCGGCTCGTACGTGCGCCTCGGCCCCCTCGGCACGGCGCTGCTGCCCGCCGACCGGCCCCGGGTGCTGCTCGTCGACGAGCTCGACAAGGGCGACCTCGACCTGCCCAACGACCTGCTCAACGCCCTGGAGGAGGGCGAGTTCACGCTGCTGGAGCTGGAGCGCATCGCCGACCGCGAGCCCGAGGTGGAGGTCCTCACCGACGACGGCGGCCGGGCCGTGATCCGTGGCGGCCGGGTGCGCTGCACGACCTTCCCGCTGATCGTCCTCACCTCCAACGGCGAACGCGACTTCCCCGCCGCCCTGTTGCGCCGCTGCATCCAGCTCGACCTGGAGGCGCCGGGCGAGGAGCAGCTGACCGCCATGGTCAGGGCCCACCTCGGGGACGAGGCCGTGACCGAGGGCGAGGCGCTCATCCAGCGGTTCCTGGACCGCGAGCCCGGGGAGGTCATCGCCGCCGACCAACTGCTCAACGCCCTCTTCCTCACCCAGCACGCCCCCCGCGCCGAGCGGGTCACCCGCGAACGGCTCGCCGACATGCTCATGCAGCCACTGGACCGTCCGAGGTGATGAGGTATGACGGCGCCCCCCGAGCAGCGGCTGGGGCAACTGATCGCCCGGCTGCGGGCCGCGACGTGGGAGCTCACGCCCGAGGAGATCGCCGACGCCGTCTGGCTGGCCCAATGGGTCACCCCGGAAGCGGCTGACCCCGCGGACGAACGGGCCGAGGAGGCGCGCCCCGAGCCGTTACGCCCGCCGGCCCGGGACGGGTCGTCCGGGGCCGTGGTCCCCGACGCCCCGGACGCGGCCCGGACGGCGGTGCGCCACGCCGAGCGGTCCGGGCCGGTCGCGCTGTACGCCGAGGGCGGCCGGCGGTCGCCCTCGGGGGCGCGGGAGACGAGGGCGTTCCCGATACGGGTGCCCATGGCCGCGTCCCTGCCGGGCCTCCTCGACCT
This sequence comes from Streptomyces sp. NPDC023527, assembly GCF_055560115.1. Classification (NCBI taxonomy): domain Bacteria; kingdom Bacillati; phylum Actinomycetota; class Actinomycetes; order Kitasatosporales; family Streptomycetaceae; genus Streptomyces; species Streptomyces sp. NPDC023527. The sequence goes on along the minus strand of NZ_JBVHJJ010000004.1, from coordinate 455,883 downwards.
CCAGCGCGCCCTGCGGCCCCTGCGCGGCTACCGCTCGCTCGCCGCACCGCCCCGCGGCCCCCTCGACGAGGACGCCACCGCCGACCAGGCGGCCCGCACCGGCGTCCTGAACCCCCGATACCGCCGCGGCGAGGCCCGGCCGGCCGCCATGCAGCTGCTGATGGACGTCTCCCCGTCCATGGTGGTCTGGGAGCGGATGGTGGAGGAACTGCGCCAGACCTGCGCCCAGTTGGGCGTCTTCCGTGACGTCCAGGTGCGCTATCTGCACCGCGCCGACGACGGCACCGCCCTCATCGGCACCTCCGTGGTGCCCGGCCGTGCCCACCTCCCGCGCCCCGCCGACCAGTTCCGCGACCCCACCGGCCGCTGCCTGACCCTCGTCATCAGCGATTGCGTAGGACCCCTGTGGCAGGAGGGACGGGCCCAGCGGCTGCTCCACCACTGGTCGCTGACCGCGCCGCTGGCCGTCGTCCAACCCCTGCCGCCGCGCCTGTGGTCGCGCACCGCGCTGCCCGCCGACGCCGGGCTGCTCGTACGCGATCCCGCCGCCGGTGCCCGGCTCGGCTTCACCCCCGACGGCTACGGCCCCCGGCCGGGCCGCGGGGCGCTGCCCGTGCCGGTCCTGCTGCCCGCCAGGGAGGCGCTCGGCTCCTGGGCCCGCCTGCTGGCCGGCACCGGCCGCACCACCGTGCACGGCGCCGCCGGCTGGGTACTGCCCGGCCACCCCGCCGCCCGCCCGGCCGCGCCCGCCGAGGCGGCGGCGAGCGCCGAGGACCTGCTCAGGGCCTTCCGCGCCAGCGCCTCGCCCGGCGCCCTCCGCCTCGCCGTGCACCTGGCCGCCGTCCCCCTGACCCTGCCGGTGATGCAGCTCGTGCAGCGGGCGATGCTGCCCGACACCGGCCCGATGGAACTGGCCGAGGTGCTGCTGAGCGGCCTCCTGTGGCGGCTGCCCGGCCCCGTGCCCGAGGGCGCGCCCGACACCGCCGCGGAGCACTGGTACGAATTCGCCGACGGCGTACGGGAACTGCTGCTGCGCTCCCTGGACCAGAGCGCCGCCGCCCTCGTCCTCAAGCACTGCTCGGAGTTCGTCGAGCGGCACTTCGGCAAGGGCGCCCGCAACTTCTCCGCGCTCGCCGTCGCCCGCCTCTCCGGCCGCGCCGACGCGGCCGAGACCGGCGCGTGGGAGCCGGACGGGCTGCCCGCGGACGGGCCCGAACCCGAGATCTTCGCCGAGGTGCCCGCCCGCGTCGTGCGCTGGTACCAACCCGTGCCCGTCCCGAGCACGGCGACGGGCACCACCGGCCCCCTCGCCGAGGCCGAGCGGCTGCTGCGGCTGTGGCACGCCCAGGGCGACCCCACCCTCCTCCACCAGGCCCGCGCCCTCACCGAACCGGCCGCCGCCGCGCCCCTCCAGCAGCCCGACACGGCCGAAGCGGTACGCGCCCGCCTCGTCCTCGGCGCGGTGCTGCGCGCCCTCGCCGGCACCGAGGCCGTACGCCACGAGCCGGCCACCCGGCAGCGGACCCTGACGGAGGCCGTCGCCCTGCTCACCGAGGCCCAGGAGCACAGCGCCCCCGGCAGCGCCCGGCACACCGACGCCGGCCTGGAACTGGCCGCCGCCCAGCACGCCCGGTGGCAGACCGACGGCGACCACGAACACCTCCTGGCGGCCGACCGCACCCTGCGCGCCCTGCCCGCCGACCACCCCATCCGCCGGCTGCGCCTGGGCCGCGTCCTCCTCGCCCTCGCCGGGACCGACCCCGACCCGCTGCCCCGCGCCACCGAGGCGGCCGCCGAACTCCGCGCCGCCTGCGCCCTGCTGGACGCGGACGACGCGCCCGACGGCCGGCGCTGCGCCGCGCTCCTCGACCTCGCCACGGCGCTGCGCCTGTCCGCCGCCCCCACCGCCGACGTCCTCGCCGCCCTCGACCGCGCCGCCGCCCTCGCAGCCGACGCCCCGCTGCGCCTGCGCCGCCTCACCGAGCTCGCCCGCGCCCGTGCCGCCGCGGGCGACCGGGCGGAGGCCGACGAGGCGTACGCGGCGGCCGTCGACCTCACCGGCGCCTACAGCACCCGGCGCTGCGAACTCCTCACCGAGTGGGGGGAGTCGCTGCTCCACCGCGCCCAGGACGACCCCGCCGCGCTCGCCCGCGCCGAGGCGGTCCTGCGCGAGGCGTTCGCCATCAGCCCCGGCCGGACACCCGGCCACCCGCGCATCCAGCTGCTCCTCGGCCGCGCCCTCGTCCTGCGCTTCCACCGCCAGGGCTTCCCGCCCGACCTCTACGAGAGCTGCCACCTGCTCGAACAGGCGGCCCGCCGCGCCCCCGGCCCCGCCGCCCGCGCCGAGGCGTGGCTGGAGCTCGGCGGCGCGCGGCTCACCCTCCACGAGCGGTCGGCCACCGTGCCCCTGGCCGACGCGGCCGCCGCCTTCACCGCCGCCCTGGACGAGGCCCGCCGCGTCCCGGGCGATGAGCCGGGCTCCGTGCTCGCCGCCCGCGCCGCCCACCGCCACGGCGAGGTCCTGGAACGCATGGGCCGGCCCCGGGCGGCCCTGGCCGCCTACCGCGAGGCCGCCGCCCAGTGGCGCCACCTCACCGCCCGCCTCGCGGCCGTCCCGTGGGAGGAGGTCCGGGCGACGCGGGAGAGCGTCGCCCGGCTGGCCGACACATGACCGGAAGGCCGCCCGAACGGGTTTCCGCTTCCCGGCCCCCGGGAAGAACCGTGCAGCCGTGGGGGCCGCTACCGGCGGAAGGCGGCAGGGAGGAGAAGAGAGTGCCGAAGCACACGCACGCCACGCCGACGGACCCGGCGGACAGCATGGCGCAGGCGCCGCCACTGCCCGACATCGGCGGCGTCGACCTGCGGACCCTGCGCCTCCTGGACGGCCCCGGCCTCACCGCCGCGGCGGCGTTCGCGCTGCACCGCACCGAAGAGCTCGCGGAGACCTGGTATTCGAGCGGCGAGACCGGTGGACTGGTGACCGACGCGACGTGAACCGGATCACGGGGGGTGGGATCCGGACAACATCGGCGGGTGGAAGCGGGGAAGCGGAGATGACCGTGGAGCGCGTACGGCCGGCGGCCCTGGCACGTCTGGCCCGCACCCGCTCCGACCCCGACGACCTCACGCTGCTCCTGCGCGGACTGCACAGCCGCCGGCTGGTGCTCCTCAAGTCCCTGCTGACCCGCCTGGACCGCGGCCCCGACGCCCTGCCCGCCCGCGACCGCGAACTCTTCGAGAGGCACTGGCGGCTGCTGGAGCACGCCGAGGCCCGCGACCCCCGCGCCGTGCGCGACACCCTCGACTACCCCGCCGTCGGCAACTGGCTGGTCCGCACCCTGGCTGCCGACGACCCCGCCTTCGTCCGCGGCCTGGGGCAGTTCGCCGCCGTCGCCGCCGTCGCCGCCCTCCGGGCCGGCGGCGGCTTCACCGTCACCCTCCCCGCCCACGACGGCCGTGTCACCCTCCCCGGCACCGGCTCGTACACCGTCCGGGCCCCCGCGGCGCGGCTCACCGCCGGATCCCGCACCGCGCGCCTGACCGCCGAGGGCCACCGCGCCGGGCCCGTCCTGCTGCTCGCCGGCGGCCGGATCTCCGGCACCGGCCCCGGCTGGCACGGCCTGCGGCGCCTGCCCGGCGGCACCGGCGCCCCGGCCCGGCTGGACGACCTCGACCCCTACCGCGCCCCGCCCGAGGGCATAGGCCGCGCCGGCCTCCAGCCCGCCCCCCGCGCCGAGACCCGCCACCAGCCCTGGGCCAGGCGCTGGCGGTCCGCCCTGGCCCTGCTGCGCGCCCTCGACCCGCCGCGCGCCGCCGAGGCCGCCGCCCTCGTCCGCTGCCTGGTGCCGCTCACCCCGGGCCCCCACGGCGGGGCGTACGTGCCGAAGGTCAGCGCCACCTTCCGGGCGGCACCCGGCGCCGTGCTCACCACCTTGCCGGACACCGCCGCCGACCTGGCCGCCGTGCTCGTCCACGAGACCCAGCACAGCAAGCTCTCCGTCCTGCACGACCTCCTGCCGCTGCACCACGCCCACCCCCACGCCACCTACCGGGTGGCCTGGCGCCCGGACCCGCGCCCGCTCGCCGGCGTCCTCCAGGGCACCTACGCCCACCTCGCGCTGGCCGACTTCTGGGTACGGGCCGCCACCGGCGCCGCCCTGCCGCCCGGGGAGCGCCGGGACGCCCGTATCCGCGCCGATTCCTACCGCCGACAGGTCGCGGAAGCCCTGCCCATCCTGCTTGAATCCAGTGAACTGACCTCCGCCGGAAGGGAGTTCGCGAGAGGGATGCGCAGCCACCTCGCGAGTCTCGTGCCACCCGCCGGGGAGCCTGCCACCATTGGCGGTACGTCACCACGTGGTGACGTACGGTAATCTTGCCGCTGCGTCGGGCCGCCCGGCCGCCGCGGGTGCGAAGCGATGAGGGAGACGTGCGCATGAGCGAACGAACCGGTGCGCAGGCCCGGCCGGGTCAGGGCGGCGAGCACTTCGTCGTCGTCTTCGCCGGTTTCCACCGGCCCTGGGCGACCTGGATCGCCCACCGCCTGGAGAGCCACGGCCACCGCGTCACCCTCCACCGCTGGGACCCCCGCCGTGAGGTCCCCCTGGAGACCGCGCTCGACGATCTGCTGATGGCCTCCGGGCGGCTGCTGCTCGTCCTGAGCGACTGGTTCTTCCAACTGGGCCCGCGCCGCGGGGGCGAGTGGAGCGACGCCCTGCGCGGCATCGTCGCCACCAACGCCGAGCGGTTCGCCGCCGTCAACCTCACCAACCGCTCCTTGCTGCCCGCCACCGCCGTCCTGGAACCCGTCGACCTGTGGGGCATCGGCTCCCAGGAGGCCGAGCGCCGGCTCCTGGGCCGGCTCGGCCTGCCCACCGGCCCGCCGCGCCGCAGCCTCCCCGCCGGCCCCGGCTCCCGCTACCCCAACGACCCGCCGGCCGTCTGGGGCGAGGTGCCCCGCCGCGACAGCCGCTTCACCGGCCGCGACGACCTGCTCAACAGCCTCCAGGAACACCTCATGGACGCCGAGCAGGGCACGGCCGTCTGCGCCCTCCTCGGCATGTCCGGCATCGGCAAGACCCAGATCGCCGCCGAATACGCCCACCGCTTCAGCTCCGACTACGACGTCATCTGGTGGGTCAACTCCGACATGCGCGGCACCCAGCGCGAACGCCTGGGCGAACTCGCCCCCGAGCTGGGCCTGGCCAGCGGCTCCGAGCCGGGCGAACGCATCCGGGCCGTCCACGAGGCGCTGCGCCGCGGCGAACCCCACGGCCGCTGGCTGCTGATCTTCGACGGCTGGGACGACATCGAGGGCGCCGAGACCCTCCTGCCCGAGGGCCCCGGCCACGTCCTGATCACCTCGCGCAACCGCAGCTGGATCGCCAACGGCGCCATCCCGCTGGAGGTCCCCGGCTTCCAGCGCCACGAATCCACCGGCTATCTGATGCGCCGCGCCCCCCGGATCACCGCCGAGGAGGCCGCCGAGGTCGCGGCCGAGCTCGGTGACATCCCCCTCGCCCTGGTCCAGGCCGCCGCCTGGCTCGGCGAGTCCGACATGGACGTCGCCGACTATCTGCGCATGGTCCGCGACGGCGAGCTCTCCGGCCTCGCCGACCAGGGCGACTTCGACGGCGTACCGCGCTCCTCCCTCACCTCCTGGTCGATACTGATCAACCGGCTCCGCGAGACCCAGCCGCACGCCGTGGAGCTGCTGACCCTGTGTACCTCCTTCGCCCCCGGCCGCATCCCCATCGGCCTGGTCCGCCACCTCCCCGCCGACCAGCTGCCCGAGAACCTCACCTGGCTCGCCAGCGACCTGCCCAGCTGGACCCGCGCCCTGGACTCCCTGGTCAACTACTCCGTCTTCACCCGCGACACCCGCGGCACCATCCCCGGCGAACCGGGCCCCGAGCAGGAGTCGGTGCACATGCACCGCCTCGTCCACGACATCGTCGCCCGCCTCACCTCGCCGGAGGAGCGCCGGGCCCACCGCCGCGTCGTACGCCGCATGCTCGCCGCCGCCGACCCCGGCAACCCCCAGGACTCCCGGCTCTGGCCCCGCTACGCCGAGCTCCTGCCCCACCTGGAACCCTCCGGCGCCCTCGGCAGCCGCGACGAGCGGGTCCAGGAGACCGTCCTGAACTGCCTGCGCTACTGCCACCGCAGCGGCGAGTTCCGCACCGGCATGGACCTCGCCGAGCAGGTGCGCGAGCACTGGGCGGAGCTGTTCCCGCCCGAGCACCGGCGGATGCTCGACCTCACCGCCCAGCAGGGCAACATCCTCCGCTCGTACGGAATCTTCCGCGCCGCCTACGAACTCGACCGGGACATGCTCGAACGGCTGCGCGCCGCGACGCCCGCCGCCGACCCCACCGCCCTGATGACCGCCACCAGCTGTCTCGCCGCCGACCAGCGCTACCTCGGCCAGTACACCGAGGCCCTCCAGATGCAGCGCGAGGTCCTCGAAAGCGCCCGCGAACTCCTCGGCCCCGCCGACTACTTCACCCTCAACGCCCAGCACAACCTCGGTGTGGGCCTCAGACTGCTGGGCCGCTACGCCGAGGCGTACGACACCGATCTGGAGAACCTCCGCCGCCGCGAGTCCCTGCTGCGCGCCCGGCACGCCGCCACCCTCGTCTCCGGCATCGCCTGCGCCCGCGACCTGCGGATGATGGGCCGCTACCGCGACGCCCTGGCCCGCCAGGAGCTCGGCATGCGGCTGCACCTCCAGGTCCTCGGCCCCCAGCACCCCCAGACCCTGCGCGCCCGCCACAACCTCCTCCTGTGCGAACGGCGGGCCGGCGCCGGCCAGGACGTCGGCGGGGCCATGGCCAGCCTGCTCGAACAGATGGAGCAGGTGCACGGCCGGGGCCACTACGCCACCATCGGCCTCGTCGTCGACTACGGCAACCACGCCCGCGAGCACGGCGACCTCGGCCACGCCCGCGAGCTGATCACCGAGGGCGAGAGCGGCTTCCGGTCCCTGCTCGGCCCCGCCCACCCCATCACCACCGGCATGCTCACCAACACCGGGCTCGTCCTCCAGGCCGCCGGTGAACGCGCCGAGGCGCTCACCATGTTCGAGGCCGCCTACGCCGGACTGGCCGCCACCCTCGGGGAGGAGCACCCCTGGGTGCTGGGCTGCGCCCTCAACGCCGCCGCAGGCCGCAACTTCAACGGCCGCATCGAGGGCGCCCTGGAGCTCAGCCGCGCCACCCTGCGCCGGGCCCGCCACGCCCTCGGCGAGGACCACCCCCTCACCCTGTCCTGCGAGGTCGCCCTGGCCGCGGACCTGCGGGCGCTGCGCGAGCACGAGGAGGCGTCCAAGGTCGAGCAGGACGCCCTCCAGCGGCTGACCCGCACCCTGGGCGCCCAGCACCCGCACGCCCTCTCCGCCCGCCAGCGGACCCGCCCGTACTGGGACTTCGAGCCGTACATCGGCTGACGGGTCCGGCGCGGGGCGCCCTGTGGGCGTAGCCTCGTCGCGGACGGATGGTGAGGGCTATGTCATCAGGGTTGGCAGACAACATCCGCAAGTTCCGCCGTGCGGCCGGCCTCAGCCAGGAGGGCCTGGCCCAGGAGTCGGGCCTCTCCGTCGGCGTCGTGCGCAAGCTGGAGCAGGGCGGCGACGCACGCGTCGAGACGTTGCACGCGCTGGCGCGGGTGTTGGGTGTGACAACGTCGGCGCTGTTCGCGACGGAGGCGCCGCAGCCGGTCGTGGGGGACGAGGCGAACCGCCGGTATTTGGTGGAGCTACGGAAGGCGTTGATGCCGCCGGTCGGGATCGGAACGGCTCCGCTGCCCACGGCCGGGGACGCCGCTGACCTGCCAGCGCTGCGGAGAGACATCACGGACACCCACGCGCTCTACCAGGCGGACCGGTACGGATCCGTGGCGAGGAGGCTTCCAGGGCTTCTCCGGTCCGCAGAAGCGAGCGTCGCCGCGCTGGAAGGTAAGGAGCAGCAGCGGGCGCTGACCGTACGGGCCTACGCGATGCTGCTGGCCGGCAAGTACCTCACCCAGGTACGCCAGTACGACATGGCCTATTACGCGCTCGCCGAGAGCATCCGGCTCGCAGACCGCACCGGCGAGAAGCTCATGGCGGCAAGCGGTGTGGTCGGCATGTGTTGGCTCCTCATGCGCCAGGACCGCTTCGACGAGTGCGAAGCACTAGCGGCTGCCACCGCCGAGGCGGTGGAACCCCGCCTCTCCGGTGCCGGAGCCGGACAACTGTCCGTCTGGGGTGAGCTGTGGCTCCGCGTGGCGTCGGCGAGTGTGCGCAACAACCGGCCGGACGTCACCCGCGAGGCGCGCAGGATGGCCGGTACCGCTGGGACCGCGCTGAACAAGGAACACGTCACTTTCGGCGAGAACTGGGGACAGTTCGGCCCCGTTACGGCTCAACTCAAGGTCGTCGAGGACTTGTCGCTGATGGGTGATGCACACGGTGTGCTGCGCTCCTCCGACGAGGGCCTGCTCAGCCGGAAGGCTGTGAACCACTACGGGAAGCCCAGCCCGGCCAACTGGGGCCGACACCGGCTCGACGTCGCCAAGGCCCATGTCACCCTCGGCTCCCACCAGGACGCACTGGCTGAGCTGCAACAGCTCCGGCGCAGCTCCGGACACTGGTTGAAGCACCAGCCGATGGCCCGATACGTCATGACCGATCTCCTCCGGACGCGGAAGCGCACCCTGACCCAGGACATGCGCGAGATGGCCGAGCACCTGGGCGTCAAGCAGTAACTGCCACGGTCCGTGCCTGGTTCGCGGTCCCGCACGCCCATACCTTCCTGGTGAGCCCGAGGACAGGAAGGCGTAACGCGATGACCTACCGGAACGGTGCCTACGTGATGGACACCCGCGACAACAGAATCGCCCAGGTGATCGGGGAGAGGGGCGACCGCGTGCGGGTCCGGGCGCCCGGCGGCGGGCCGGAGTGGGAGGTTCCCCCCACCGCGTTGCGCCTGGCCACCCGCGACGAGCGCAACGCCGCCGGGCTCCGCCCGTATCTGAGCGGGTGTGCCGAGTGCGCCGCGCTGGAGGACGCCTGGCGCGAGGCGCCGAACGGCGAAAGGTCCCGGGCCACCGCTGCCGCCCGTACGCACTGGATCGCCGCACACGCCACGACGAGGCTGAACGCATGACCCTCGGCCGCCTTATGCACAACTGCCCGCACACCGGCGGCTGGACCGTCTCCGGCGGCGAGCAGCGCTGCGACCACTGCGGAACCCGCCGCTTCACCGGCTACGGGGCCCTGCTGCCCCCCGGCCTCCCGCAGGTGCGCACCCTCTCCGTCGAGGCGCGCGCCAGGGCGGACCGCTCGGCGGCCGTGCTGATCTCGCGGACCGCCCACCCCATCCGCCGACGGAGGCCGACCCCGGTGGCACCGCGCGTCGCCGCCGTCTGAACGCGGAAAAGGGCCGGGCCCCCACCGCCGTAGCGGTGGGGGCCCGGCCCGTTTCACAGGACCCGCGGGATCAGATGTCGAAGACCTCGGAGACCAGGGCCTGCTGCTCCGCCTGGTGGCGCTTGGCCGAGCCGACCGCCGGGGAGGAGGAGTGCGGCCGGGAGACCCGGCGCAGCCGCTCCCGGGCCGGGATGTCGGCGCCGACAGCCAGGTCCAGGTGGTCGATCAGGTTGAGCGCGATGAACGGCCACGCACCCTGGTTCGCCGGCTCCTCCTGGGCCCAGACGAACTTCTCCGCGCCCGAGTACTTGGCGAACTCGGCCTGGAGCTCCGCACCCGGCAGCGGGTAGAGCCGCTCGATGCGGACGATCGCCGTGTCGTTCGCCCCGCGCTTGGCCCGCTCGGCGATGAGGTCGTAGTAGACCTTGCCGGAGCAGAAGACGACCTTGCGGACGTCCGCGGTGTCGACCGTCTCGTCCCCGATGACCGGGCGGAACGCGCCGCTGGTGAACTCCTCCGCCTTCGACGCCGCGGCCTTCAGACGCAGCATCGACTTCGGGGTGAAGACGATCAGCGGCTTGTGGTGCGGGTTGTGGACCTGCCAGCGCAGCAGGTGGAAGTAGTTCGACGGCAGGGTCGGCATGGCGACCGTCATGTTGTTCTGCGCGCAGAGCTGGAGGAAGCGCTCGATCCGGGCCGAGGAGTGGTCCGGGCCCTGGCCCTCGTAGCCGTGCGGCAGCAGCAGCGTGACGCCGGAGGTCTGGCCCCACTTCTGCTCGGAGGAGGAGATGAACTCGTCGGTGATGCTCTGGGCACCGTTGACGAAGTCACCGAACTGGGCCTCCCACAGCACCAGCGCGTCCGGGCGGGCCAGGGAGTAGCCGTACTCGAAGCCCATCGCCGCGTACTCGCTGAGCAGCGAGTCGTAGACGTTGTAGCGCGCCTGGTCCTCGGAGAGGTACATCAGCGGGGTGTAGTCGTCGCCGGTCTGCCGGTCGACGAGCACCGCGTGCCGCTGGCCGAAGGTGCCGCGGCGGGAGTCCTGGCCGGCGAGCCGGACCGGGGTGCCCTCCATCAGCAGCGAGCCGAAGGCGAGGGTCTCGCCCATGGCCCAGTCGATGGTGCCGTCCTCGACGCTGGCCGCGCGCCGCTGGAGCTGCGGCAGCAGGCGCGGGTGCACCGTGACGTGCTCCGGGAGGTTGACCTGCGACTCGGCGATCCGCTTGACGACCTCCTGGGAGATCGCGGTGTTCACCGGCACCGGGAACTCGGCCTGCGCGGCCGGGACCTCGGGCGCGGCCGGGGCGGCGGTGGCCTCCCGGACCTCGGTGAAGACCTTCTCCAGCTGGCCCTGGTAGTCCTGCAGGGCCTGCTCGGCCTCTTCCAGGGTGATGTCGCCGCGACCGATCAGCGACTCGGTGTACAGCTTGCGCACCGAGCGCTTCTTGTCGATCAGGTCGTACATCAGCGGCTGGGTGAACGAGGGGTTGTCGGCCTCGTTGTGACCCCGGCGGCGGTAGCAGATCAGGTCGATGACGACGTCCTTGTTGAACGCCTGACGGAACTCGAAGGCGAGCCGCGCGACGCGGACCACGGCCTCCGGGTCGTCACCGTTCACATGGAAGATCGGCGCCTCGATCATCCGGGCGACGTCGGTGCAGTACATCGACGAGCGCGAGGACTCCGGCGGCGCGGTGAAGCCGACCTGGTTGTTGATGACGATGTGCACGGTGCCGCCGGTGCGGTAGCCGCGCAGCTGCGACATGTTCAGCGTCTCCGCGACGACGCCCTGGCCCGCGAAGGCCGCGTCGCCGTGCAGCTGGACCGGCAGGACGGTGAAGTCCGTGCCCGCCTTGCCGATGATGTCCTGCTTGGCGCGCGCGATGCCCTCGACGACCGGGTCGACGGTCTCCAGGTGCGAGGGGTTGGCGGCCAGCGAGACGTTGATCTGCTCGCCGTCCAGGCCGGTGAAGGTGCCCTCGGCGCCCAGGTGGTACTTCACGTCGCCGGAGCCGTGCATCGACTTCGGGTCGAGGTTGCCCTCGAACTCGCGGAAGATCTGCGCGTACGACTTGCCGACGATGTTGGCCAGCACGTTGAGGCGGCCGCGGTGGGCCATGCCGATGACGACCTCGTCCAGGCGCGACTCGGCGGCCGCGTCCAGCACCGCGTCGAGCAGCGGGATGACGGACTCGCCGCCCTCCAGGGAGAAGCGCTTCTGGCCGACGTACTTCGTCTGCAGGAAGGTCTCGAACGCCTCGGCGGCGTTCAGCCGGCGCAGGATGCGCAGCTGCTCCTCGCGCTCCGGCTTGGAGTGCCCGCGCTCGACCCGGTCCTGGATCCACTTGCGCTGCTTGGGGTCCTGGATGTGCATGAACTCGATGCCGGTGGTGCGGCAGTACGAGTCGCGCAGCACGCCCAGGATGTCGCGCAGCTTCATCATCGACTTGCCGGCGAAGCCGCCGACGGCGAACTCGCGCTCCAGGTCCCACAGCGTGAGCCCGTGCTCGGTGATGTCCAGGTCGGGGTGCTTGCGCTGGCGGTACTCCAGCGGGTCGGTGTCGGCCATGACGTGGCCGCGGACCCGGTAGGAGTGGATCAGCTCGAAGACCCGGGCGGCCTTGGTGACGTCGTCGTCGTGGGAGACGTCGATGTCGCGCAGCCAGCGGATGGGCTCGTACGGGATCCGCAGCGCCTGGAAGATCTCGTCGTAGAAACCGTTCTCGCCGAGCAGCAGCTGGCTCATGATCCGCAGGAACTCGCCGGAGGCGGCGCCCTGGATCACCCGGTGGTCGTACGTCGAGGTCAGCGTCATGACCTTGGAGATGCCCAGCTTGTTCAGGGCGTCCTGCGAGGTGCCCTGGAACTCGGCGGGGTAGTCCATGGCGCCGACGCCGAGGATGAGGCCCTGGCCGGGCATCAGGCGCGGCACGGAGTGCACGGTGCCGATGCCGCCGGGGTTCGTCAGCGAGGCGGTGACCCCGGTGAAGTCCTCCATCGTCAGCTTGCCGACGCGGGCGCGGCGGACGATGTCCTCGTACGCCTGCCAGAACTCGAAGAAGTTGAGCGTCTCGGCCTTCTTGATGCCCGCGACCACGAGCTGGCGGTCGCCGTTGGGCTTGACCAGGTCGATCGCCAGACCGAGGTTGACGTGCTCGGGCTTGACGAGGGTCGGCTTGCCGTCCTTCTCCGTGAAGGAGTGGTTCATCGACGGCATCAGCTTCAGCGCCTGCACCATGGCGAAGCCGATGAGGTGCGTGAAGGAGACCTTGCCACCACGTGCGCGCTTGAGGTGGTTGTTGATGACGATGCGGTTGTCGAACAGCAGCTTCACCGGGACGGCGCGGACGGACGTGGCCGTCGGCAGCTCCAGCGAGGCGTTCATGTTCTTGGCGACGGCGGCCGAGGGGCCGCGCAGCGTCACGTACTCCGGGCCGGCGGAGGGCTCCGTCGGCTCGGCGGCCTTGGCGGCGGCGGGCTTCGCCGGGGCGGGAGCCTTGGCCGGCGCGGGTGCGGCGGCCGGAGCCGCCTGGCGCGCGGCGGGCGCGGCCGGCGGTGCGGCGGCCGGGGCCGCCTGCTGCGCCGCGGGCGCGCTCGCACCGGCGGCTGCGCCGCCGGTCACCGGCGCGGCAGGAGCCGCGGCCGGCTGAGCGGGCGCAGGAGCGGGCGCACCCGGTGGCGCGGCCGCCGTCTGGCCCGGCTTGTAGTCGGCGAAGAAGTCCCACCAGGCTCGGTCGACCGAGTTCGGGTCCTGGAGGTACTGCTGGTAGATCTCGTCGACGAGCCACTCATTGGAGCCGAAGACGTCCGCAGGGCTCTTGCCCTGCCCGTCTTGGCCGGTCGAGATGCTCGAGGTGTTGGGGGACTGTGGCGACACGGCGGCAACCGCCCTCTTCCGCTTCACAAGGTGATGGACAGCGGAAATAAAGGCTACGCCTGTCTGTGGGGTTGATGCAGGCCACCCGGGCCAGTCGTCGCGCAAGTCACATTCGCGGAGGGGTTTCGGGGCATGACTTGGCGGGAAACACCCCAGGTTTCGCTGTTCCCGAGCCCATCAGGGTTCGCTTGAGCGTGCCCCGCACTCCCTCGAATGCGTGCTTCCGCCACCGACCCTACGTCAAACGTGATCACGAGGTCCGCCCGGAAGAGTGACCTGTATGCGACAGCCACGGGGGGATTCGGCCACTCCGATGGATCCGCCGTGCAGATCGACGGCCCAGCGGGCGATCGCCAGCCCCAGGCCCGTACCGCCGTCGCTGCCCGGACCCTCCTGGCCCGAGCCGCCCCGGTTGAAGCGCTCGAAGACCCGGTGCCGCTCCGCCTCCGGGATGCCGGGACCCTCGTCCAGCACCTCCAGGGCCAGCGACTGGGCGCCCTCGCCCCGCCGCGCCCGTACGGTGACCCGGCCGTGCGGCGGACTGTGCTTGACGGCGTTGTCCACCAGATTGGCCACCACCTGGTGCAGGCGCTCCGCGTCCGCGTGCGCGGTCAGCTCCGGCGGCGATACGTCCAGGTGCAGATGGACGTCCTTGCGGCGGTGCGGAGAGGAGCCGGAGCCGTTGGCCATGCTGGCCTCCTTCAGCACGCCCGCCAGATACGGCCACACCTCGAAGCGGCGCGCGTGCAGCGGCACGACGCCGTTGTCCAGCCGGGACAGGTCCAGCAGCTGCTCCACCAGGCGGCCCAGCCGCTCGGTCTGGCGCAGCGCGGTGCGCATGGTCTCCGGATCGGCGGCCGAGACCCCGTCCACGACGTTCTCCAGCACCGCCCGCAGCCCCGCGATGGGGGTGCGCAGCTCGTGCGAGACGTTGGCGACCAGCTCCTTGCGGTGGGTGTCCACCGCCTCCAGGTCGGCCGCCATCCGGTTGAAGGCGTTGGCCAGGTCACCGAACTCGTCGCGCCGCCCGGCCCCGACCCGGCGGGTGTAGTCGCCCTGCGCCATCGCCCGGGTGACGTCGGTCATCTCGTCCAGCGGGGCGGTCAGGCCGTGGGCCACGAACTGGGTTATCAGCAGCGAGGCGATGATCGAGAAGACCGTGATCACGCGCAGCTCGGTCGCGGAGTGGATCGCGACGAAGACCAGGAAGGTCGTTATGACCACCGAGCCGATGACCAGCGCGCCCAGCGCCGCCTTCACCGACCGGTAGGGGTCCAGGGGCCGCAGCGCCTCCCAGACCCGGCCGCCCAGCCCCGCCGGGGCCACGGGGCGCTCCTGGACGCCGTCCTCCCGGGCGGCCCCGCCGCCGGTACCGCCGCCGCTCATGCCGCCGGGGTCTCCAGCGCGTACCCGACACCGTGGACCGTACGGATCCGCTCCGCACCGATCTTCCGGCGCAGGGCCTTGATGTGACTGTCCACGGTCCGGGTGCCGGAGGCGTCCGCCCAGTCCCACACCTCGGCGAGCAGCTGCTCGCGGGAGAGGACGGCGCGCGGGGTGTTCGCCAGACAGACCAGCAGGTCGAACTCGGTCGGCGTCAGGTGTACGTCGTCGCCGCGCACCCGCACCCGCCGCTGGGCGTGGTCGATCTCCAGCTCGCCCAGGCGCAGGATGCCGGTGCGCGGCGTGTGCGCGGCGAGCGCCGCCCGCTCCACGCGCCGCAGCAGTACGTGCACCCGGGCCGCCAGCTCCCGCATGGAGAAGGGTTTGGTCATGTAGTCGTCGGCGCCGACGCCCAGCCCGACCAGCATGTCGGTCTCGTCGTCGCGGGCCGTCAGCATCAGGACGGGCACCGGGCGCTGTGCCTGCACCCGGCGGCAGACCTCCAGGCCGTCGAAGCCCGGCAGCATCACATCCAGGACCAGCAGGTCCGGCTGCCAGGCGTCGGCGGCGTCGACGGCCGAGGGGCCGTCGCCGGCGGTCCGTACCTGGAACCCCTCGGCGCGCAGCCGGGCCGCGATGGCGTCGACGATGGTCCGGTCGTCCTCGACGACGAGGACCCGTCGCTGGGCCCCGGCGGAGCTTGCGGCACCGCTCGGGCCGATGTGTGTCTGCTCCATGCGCCCCGCCCCTAGCGTCTTCCCGTAGCGTGATTCTCTACAGTCCTGCAGGTGTGGCAAGCAGAGTACGGGCAGGTGGCAGGGGACGGCTACGCGGCACGGAGCGCGAGGTGCACGACGTCCGGGACGCCCCGGGCAACGGTGATCTCTTCGGTTCTTACCCCTTCGAACCCGGCATTCCGGAGGGCTTCCTCGAAGTCCTCGGACGGTTGCGCGGACCACACGGCCAGCACGCCGCCCGGCGTCAGCCGCGCCCGGCACGCCGCGAGGCCGGCCGGGGAGTAGAGGCCGTCGTTGTCCTCGGTGACGGTCCAGCCGGGCCCGTTGTCGATGTCCAGGCACAGCGCGTCGTGGGCCGCGGGGGCCGTGTGCACGTAGGTGACCAGGTCGGCGTGGACGACCTCCGTGCGCGGGTCGGCGAGCGCCGCACCGGAGAACGCGCCCAGCGGCCCCGCGCGGTGCCAGTCGATGACCGCCGCCTCCCGCTCGACGACGGTGATCCGGCCCCAGCGCGGTTCGGCCGCCGCCCGGGCGAGGGAGAAGCCGACGCCGAGCCCGCCGATCAGGACGGACGGTCCCCGGCGCCCGGCGGGCAGGGCGGCGAGCGCCGCGTCGATCAGCAGCCGCTCGGACCGGCCGTCGGAGGTGTCCATCAGGAAGCAGCCGTTGGCGATGATCTCGTAGATGTCACCCCGACGGCGCAGCGCGACCTCGCCGTACGGGCCGTCGCGGCGGTCCAGGGTGAGGGGCGGGGCGGGGTGGCCCGGCGCGGGGGCGGGTGCTGCGAACCGGACATCTCGGGTGGTCATGGCGGAGCCTCCGGGGATCGGTTTACTCGGCGGACGCAGCGGACGGGAACGGGGTTGAGGGTCGTGACGGGAGTCACGCCCGGAGGTTGAAATGCCGGGCCTCCGTGGACCTTAATGTTGCGAGTACGGGCGGGGGGTTCCGCCGCCCGGAGAGCCGATGGAGCCCGCCGGAAAGGGGCTTGGCCGAGTGAGTGTGGTTGACCCCGCCGACGCGCGGTCCACCGATGACCGGGCACCCGGCGAAGACCCGCGCCGCCGCGGCCGCGGCCGGCTCGCCCGGCCTTGGCGACTGCTCCCCACCCCCACCGGCACGCCCTTCGCCTTCGTCTACGGGCTGGTCCTCCTGGCCACCGCCCTCTACACCCACCTCGGCGAGCGGGAGACCGTCGACCAGCTCCTGCGCGACTCCAGCACCGATGCCGCCCACCTCGCCGAGCAGCCGCTCGTCGTCCTCGTCGCCAGCGCCCTGTGGGTCGCCGGCGGCCTGTACTCCCTGTACGGCGTGCTCTTCGCCGTCGTCGTCAGCGCCCTGGAGCGCCGGGTCGGCGGCGCCCGTACCGCGGGCGTCTTCCTCCTCGGCCACGTCCTGGCCACCCTCGCCACCGAGCTGCCGGTGGCCGGCGCCGTGGCCGCCGGCCGGCTGCCCGAGGCGTCGCTGCACCGCCTCGACTACGGCATCAGCTTCGGCGTCATGGCCTGCATAGGCGCGCTGACCGGCCTGCTGCCGCGCCGGGCGGGCGGGGTCGTCCTCGGCCTGGCCTGCCTGATGTGCGCCCAGGATCTGATCGAGTTCGCCGACCCGCTCGCCAGCTGGGGCCACCCGATCGCCCTGCTCACCGGCATCGCCTGCCGCTCCCTCCTGCGCGACGGACGGGGTGACGGGCGGGGCGCGGCCGGGAAGGCTTCAGCGGACGGCGCCGTCCCAGCTCCACTCCGTACGCCGTTCGTGCCCGGGCAGCGCGGCCCGGCCGGCGCACCACAGGAGAGTGGCGGCGGGGGCCTGTCCGGTGGGGGCGCCGGGGAAGAGGCGCTCGACGACGGGCGCGCACAGCTCGTCGGGCGGGCTCCAGCCGAGCCCGAGACCGCGCGCGATGTCGTGGGTGTGCACGACGGTCTCGACCACACCCATGGCGGCGAAGCCGGCCGCGTCGGAGTGCCCCCACGGGTGCCAGGCCCGGTCGGCGGGGTCCGCGCCGCGGACGGTGGCGGCGAGCAGCGCGGCAGCGATGCGGATGCCCTCCAGGCGCGCTGAGAGCGGCGCTTCGGGGTCCAGCGAGGCGAAGAGCGCGATGTACCGGTCGGTGGGCCGGGCGGTGAGCAGCCCGGCGTAGCCGACGAGGCCCAGGGCCAGGTGGTCGAGGGTCGCGTGACAGGCCCAGTCGAGGTCACCGGCGGGCCGCGACCAGTCGGGCTCCCCGCCCGCCGCGAGCGCGGCGGTGCCGAGCCCGGCGGCCTCGGTGACCAGCGCGGACCATTCCTTCGGGGTGGGGCTCACGCGCCGCCCCCGCTCCGTACGACCTCGATCAGGCGCGCGTAGCTGTCCCCGCCGTGGCCTGCCGCCACCGCCCGCTCGGTGAACCTCTTGAACAGCGCCGGCAGCTCCATGTCCAGGCCGCGCGCCTCACTGGCGTGGACGAGGTGGTCCATCGTCGCGAGGTGGATGTCGAGGGTGGCGTCGTCGCCGGGGTAGTGGCCCGCGTCGATCTGGGGCGCGTACGTGCTCATGAACCCCGAGACGGCCGTCAGCCAGCGGACGGCGACCGGGGTGAACGCCGCCGCGTCCACCCGGTCGGCGCCGGTCAGCGCCACGCCGTGCAGCCAGCCGCCGAGGGCCGCCCACATCAGGCCGAGCAGCGCCGTGTCGTACAGGGACGCGAGGCCCGGGTCGGTGCCGAGGTCCACCGGGTCCCCGAGGCTCGCCAGGGTGGCCCGGTGGGCGGCGAAGGCGGCCGGGGAGCCGGCGCAGAGCAGCATGAAGGCGGGGTCCCCGATGCCGGGCGGGGTCGTCATGATCCCGCCGTCCAGATAGTCCGCGCCGTGCCCGGCGGCCCAGGCGGCCGTCTCGCGGGCCTGCTCGGGCGACCCGGAGGTCAGGTTGACCAGCGTCCGGCCCGCCAGCGCGTCGGCCGCCGGGTCCAGGACGGCGTGGACGTCGTCGTACGTCGTCACACAGACCACGACCAGCTCGCTCGCCGCCACGGCCTCGCGGGCCGACCCCGCGCGGACGGCTCCGCGCCCGACGAGGGCGTCGGCCTTGGCGGCCGAGCGGTTCCAGACGGTGGTCGGGTGCCCGGCCGCCAGAAAGGCGCCGGCCAGGGCCGTGCCCATCCGGCCGAGGCCGAGAACGGTGACAGTCATGGGTGCTCCTCGTTGTCGCACAGGAAGTTGATCAAGTGAGGACCACGCTCGCACCGGTCGGCGGGGCCCGACAGTGGCAGGACTGCCGAGCCTCGAACGATTCGTGCCAATAGGCTGGCCGCCATGAGCGCTGGTTCCGTGGCCGTGGCAGTGATCGACGACGATGTCCCGTTCTGGGACCTGTACGAGCTGGGGGTCGTCTGCACGGTCTTCGGCATCCCGCACCTCGACCTGGCCGACCCCTGGTACGACCTGCGGTTGTGCGCGGCGGGCGGGCCCGGGGACCCGTCCCCGACCGGCTTCGGGCTGCGCACCCCGTACGGCCTGGAGGGCCTGGCCGGCGCGGACACGGTGATCGTCCCCTCGGTGCCGGAGGCGTGCGTCGACGGCGGCCGGGAGCTGCCGCCGGAGCTGCTCACCGCGCTGCGGGCCGCCGCCGACTCCGGCGCCCGCATGGTCTCCCTGTGCGCCGGGGCCTTCGCGCTGGCCGAGGCGGGGATCCTCGACGGCCGCCGGGCCACGTGCCACTGGATGCACACCGAGGAGCTCGCCCGCCGCCACCCGAAGGTCGACGTGGACGACTCGGTGCTCTACGTGGACGACGGCGATGTCCTCACCAGCGCCGGGGTCACCGCGGGGCTCGATCTGTGTCTGCACCTGGTCCGCCACGACCTGGGCGCGCACGTTGCCAACCAGCTCGCCCGCCGCCTGGTCGTCCCCGCGCACCGCCCCGGCGGCCAGGCGCAGTTCGTCGAGGTGCCGGTACCCCCGGCCGGCGACGACGGGCTCGCGCCCGTACTCCAGTGGGCCACCGAGAACCTCGACCGGCCGCTGACCGTCGAGGAGCTGGCCGCGCGCGCCGGGATGAGCCCGCGCACCTTCTTCCGGCGCCTGCACGCGGCCACCGGCACCACCCCGCTGAAGTGGCTCCTGAGCAGGCGGCTCGCGCACGCCCAGGCGCTGCTGGAGGCGACCGACCTGTCCATCGAGCGGATCGGCGAGCGCAGCGGCCTGGGTACCGCGACCAATCTGCGCCGCCACTTCGCGCAGCACTTCGGCGTGTCGCCCTCGGACTACCGGAAGGCGTTTCCGGGCGCGGCCTGACGCTCTCCTGTCCCTCCCGTCGGTGATCGCTCAGAGCGAACGCGGGCGGGGGAACATCCGGACGCGGACAAGCATTGAGTCGGTGTAGCTCAACTTGCCTGCCGAAGGGGAGATCATGGCTTTCACGTCCACACCGCTCACCCTGCCCGTACTGCCCCTCGACGACGAGGTGGTGCTGCCCGGCATGGTGGTCCCCCTGGACCTCTCCGATGCCGAGGTACGGGCCGCGGTCGAGGCCGCCCAGGCCGCCGCCACCGGGGACAACAAGCCGCAGGTGCTGCTTGTGCCCCGGGTCGAGGGCGCGTATGCGGGGACCGGCACGCTCGGTCGCGTCGAGCAGGTCGGACGGCTCTCCGACGGCGACCCCGGCGCCCTCATCCGCGGGCTCGCCCGGGTGCGGATCGGGGCCGGTACGACCGGACCCGGCGCCGCCCTGTGGGTCGAGGGCACCCGCATCGAGGACACCGCGCCCGACCCGCTCCCCGGTGCCGTCACCGAGCTGATGAAGGAGTACAAGGCGCTGGCCACCAGCTGGCTCCGCAAGCGCGGCGCCTGGCAGGTCGTGGACCGCGTCCAGCAGATCGACGACGTCTCCCAGCTCGCCGACAACTCCGGCTACTCGCCCTTCCTCACCGTCACCCAGCGCGTCGAGCTCCTGGAGACCGCCGACCCGGTGGCCCGCCTCAAGCTCGCCGTGAAGTGGCTGGGCGACCACCTCGCCGAGCAGGACGTCGCCGAGTCCATCGCCAAGGACGTCCAGGAAGGCGTGGACAAGCAGCAGCGCGAATTCCTCCTGCGCCGCCAGCTGGAGGCCGTCCGCAAGGAGCTCGCCGAGCTCAACGGCGACCCCGACAGCGAGACCGACGACTACCGCTCCCGCGTCGAGGCCGCGGACCTTCCCCGGAAGGTGCGGGAAGCCGCCCTCAAGGAGGTCGACAAGCTCGAACGCGCCTCCGACCAGAGCCCCGAGAGCGGCTGGATCCGCACCTGGCTCGACACGGTCCTGGAGATGCCGTGGAACGAGCGCACCGAGGACGCGTACGACATCCCCGGCGCCCGCACCGTGCTCGACGCCGACCACGCGGGCCTGGCGGACGTCAAGGAACGGATCACCGAATACCTGGCGGTGCGCAAGCGGCGCGCCGACCGGGGGCTGGGCGTGGTCGGCGGGCGGCGCGGGGGCGCGGTGCTCGCGCTCGTCGGCCCGCCCGGTGTCGGGAAGACGTCCCTGGGGGAGTCGGTGGCCCGTGCCATGGGCCGCGAGTTCGTCCGGGTCGCCCTCGGCGGCGTCCGGGACGAGGCCGAGATCCGCGGCCACCGCCGCACCTACGTGGGCGCGCTGCCCGGCCGGATCGTACGGGCGATCAAGGAGGCCGGTTCGATGAACCCGGTCGTCCTCCTCGACGAGATCGACAAGGTCGGCTCCGACTTCCGCGGCGACCCGGCGGCGGCCCTGCTGGAGGTCCTGGACCCGGCGCAGAACCACACCTTCCGGGACCACTACCTGGAGGTCGAGCTGGACCTGTCGGACGTGGTCTTCCTCGCGACGGCCAACGTCCTGGAGTCGATCCCCGAACCCCTCCTGGACCGCATGGAACTCGTCCGTCTCGACGGCTACACCGAGGACGAGAAGGTCGTCATCGCCCGCGACCACCTGCTGCCCCGGCAGCTGGAGCGCGCGGGCCTGGAGAGCGGCGAGGTGGTCGTCGAGGAGGCGTCCCTGCGCAAGCTCGCGGGCGAGTACACCCGGGAAGCGGGCGTACGGACCCTGGAGCGCGCCCTGGCCCGGCTGCTGCGCAAGGTGGCCGCCCAGCACGAACTCGGCGAGCGCGAACTGCCGGTGACCCTCGGCGCCGACGACCTGCGGGCGCTGATCGGCCGCCCGCACCACACCCCCGAGTCCGCGCAGGACCCGGCCGAGCGCCGCACGTCGGTGCCGGGCGTGGCGACGGGCCTCGCGGTCACGGGCGCGGGCGGTGACGTGCTCTTCGTCGAGGCGTCGCTGGCCGACCCGGAGACGGGCGGCGCGGGCCTGACCCTGACCGGCCAGCTGGGCGACGTCATGAAGGAGTCGGCGCAGATCGCGCTGTCCTTCCTGCGCTCCCACGGAGCCGAACTGGAGCTGCCCGTCGGCGACTTCAAGGAGCGCGGCATCCACCTGCACGTCCCGGCCGGCGCGGTCCCCAAGGACGGCCCGAGCGCGGGCGTCACGATGACGACGGCCCTGGCCTCCCTGCTGTCCGGCCGTCAGGTCCGCCCGGACGTCGCCATGACGGGCGAGGTGTCCCTGACGGGCCGCGTGCTGCCCATCGGCGGCGTCAAGCAGAAGCTGCTGGCGGCCCACCGCGCCGGGATCACCACGGTCGTCATCCCCAAGCGGAACGAGCCGGACCTGGACGACGTGCCGGCGGAGGTCCTCTCGAAGCTGGACGTCCACCCGGTGTCGGACGTCCGCCAGGTGCTGGAGCTGGCGCTCCAGCCGGCGTCGGCCTCGACCTCGGCGGAGGTGCCGGTCGCGGCGTAGCGGCGGGGGCGCGGGGACGGAGCCGGCGGCCGGGGGCCGCCGGCTCCGGCGTTCGCGGGGAACGTGCCCGGACCTCTCTCACCAGGAGCGGGAGTGGCCGGACAGGCCCTTGTCCCGTGGCTACCCACTGGTAATGATCAGTGGGGTGTCCGGCGTCGGTGGCGGGCCGGCGAGGACGGAGCACTCATGGCGGACGCGGAGCGCAGCAGGCGCGACTTCCTCACCTGCCTGGTCGCGGCGCCGACCCTCGCCGTCGCCACCGGCCTCGGCCCGGCGGAAGCCGCCCCGGCCGTCGCCGCCGGGGCGCCCGTGCCCGGCCTTCCGGCCACCGCCGACCTCGTCGACCTCGGCGACGTACTGATCCTCGCCGGCGCGCCCACCGCCCACATGCTGGTCCTGACCGTCGGCGAGGACGGCTCGGTGACGTTCCGGCTGCCGAGGGAAGAGGTCGGCCAGGGCCTGACCACGGCCGTGGCGATGCTGGTCGCCGAGGAGCTGGACATACCCCTCGCGCAGGTGAGGATCCAACTGGAGGACGCGCGCCCGGAGTTGCTGTTCGGACAGTTCACCGGCAGCTCCAACTCCATCCGCTCGCTCTACGACCCGGTCCGGCACACCGCGGCCGCCGCCCGCGCGCGGCTGGTGCGCGCCGCCGCCAGGCGGTGGGGCGTGGCGGACGGCGGGCTGCGCACGCGGGAGGGTGCCGTCGTCGCGCCGGACGGGCGCAGTGCCTCGTACGCCTCCCTCGCCGCGGCGGCCGCCTCGCGGGACCTCGGCGCGGTCACCGCCCGGCCCAAGCCGGAGTCCGCGCACACCCTCGTCTCCACCCCCACTTCCCGTATCGACGCCCGGGCGATGGTCACCGGCGGGCAGCGGTACACCCTGGACCTGGACGTGCCCGGCGCCAAGCCGTGCATGGTCCGCCGGCCGCCAACCCTGGGCGGCACGGTGCGGGCGGTACGGAACGAGGCCGCCGTCCGGGCCATGCCCGGCGTCCTCGACGTCGTCGCGATACCCACCGGCGTGGCAGTCGTGGCCGAGACCTTCGGTCAGGCCCTGAACGCCAAGAACGCCCTCGACGTGACCTGGGGCGCCGGGACCGTCGACGGCCTCTCCGACGCCGACATCCGCGCGAAGCTGAAGGCGGCGGCCGCACCCCTGGTGGACCTGCCGCCTCTGACCCGGCACCTCGACGCGGAGTTCGACTTCGCGTTCGTGAGCCACGCGCCGCTGGAGACCAACTCGGCCGTCGCGGACGTACGTTCCGACAGGGCGACGGTCTGGTCCGGGCTGAAGGCGCCGATCGTCGCCCAGCAGACGATCGCCAAGGAGCTGGGGCTGCCCGTGGACAAGGTCACCGTCCACGTGGTGCAGGCGGGCGGCTCGTTCGGGCGGCGGCTGTTCTTCGACGCGGCGCTGGAGGCCGCCCGGGTGTCCAAGGCCGCCGGGCGGCCGGTGCGGTTGATGTGGTCGCGGATCGACGACACCCGGCACGGCCGGATGCGGCCCGCCACCCACCACCGGCTCCGGGCCGCCTACGCGCTGGGCCGCGTGATCGGCTTCGACCACCGGGTGGCCGCCGTCGAGACCGACTTCCGGCACGGCCTCGGCGAGATCCTCACCGCGACCGTCACCAAGCTGCCCGGCGGCATCGGCAACGGCACGTTCGCCCAGACGCTGTTCCACACCACCGTCAAATGCCCCTACCACTTCGGCGTCACCACCCAGCACCTGACCGAGGTGCCGCTGAAGATGCCCACCGCGTCCTGGCGGTCGGTGTACTCGGCGAACGCGCGCGGCGCGGAGGAGATCCTCGTCGACGAGCTGGCCGCGACGCTCGGGCAGGACCCGGTGGAGTTCCGCCGCGCGGTCCTGAAGAACCGGTCGCAGCGCGCGGTGCTCGACAAGGTCGCGAGCGAGGGCCGGTGGGGCCGGTCGATGCCCGCAGGGCACGCGCAAGGCGTCGGCTTCCACGAGGAGTACAAGTCCCGTACGGCCTGCCTCGTCGAGCTCGACGCGACCGATCCCAAGCGCCCGCGCGTCACCAAGGCGTTGATCGCGGCCGATGTCGGGCGGCCGGTCAACCCGAGGGGGCTGGAGGCGCAGCTGCTCGGCGGCCTGACGGACGCCATCTCCACGACCCTCAGCGCCGGACTGCACATCGACAACGGGCTGCCGCTGGAGGGCAGTTACTCGCAGTTCCACTACGCGCGCCAGAAGGACTCCCCGCCGGAGGTGCGGATCTTCGTCATGCCGGCCGCCGGGGAGCCGGGCGGCGCCGGGGAACTGGGGGTCCCGGCCGCGGTCGGGGCGATCGCCAACGCGTACGCCCGTGCCACCGGCACGCGCCCCCGGCGCTTTCCGGTCAACTTCGACGTCGACTTCACCCCCTTCCCGCGCTGAATCCCTGGAGCCCCTCCGTGCCCTCGCACACCTTCACCGTCAACGGCCGGTCCGTCACCGTCGACGCCCCCGACGACCTGCCCCTGCTGTGGGCGCTGCGCGACCTGCTGGGCATCCGGGGCCCGAAGTACGGCTGTGGGATCGACGTCTGCAAGGCGTGCACCAGCCACCTGGACGGCGAGGCCGTCAGGCCGTGCGTCGTGCCGGTCGCGGAGGCGGCGGGCCGTGAGGTCACGACCATCGAGGGCCTCGCCGACGGCGACCGGCTGCACCCCGTCCAGGAGGCGTGGCTGGAGCAGGACGTCGCCCAGTGCGGCTACTGCCAGCCCGGCCAGATCATGGCCGCCGTCGCCCTCCTGAAGCGCACGAAGAACCCGACGGACGCCGACATCGACGCGATCGCCAACGTGTGCCGGTGCGGTACGTACTTCCGCATCCGCGAGGCGATACGGAGCGCGGCGGCGAAGCTGGGGTGAACACGCGGGCGCGGTACGGGCGCGTGCCCGTTTGGCGTACGTATCGTTGCACTACCCGGCTGCACGCAAACGTGTGCGGCGGGGAGGAGCGCAGGATGACCATCTAACTGACCGACAGGATAGTGATGGCCGACAGCGACGAGCTCAGCCTGGACGGGATGTTCGACAGGCTGGAGCGGATGCCCGTCCCCGAGGGCTACAAGGTCGAGATCGTCGAGGGGGCTATCTACAAGTCGCCGCAACGGGACAACCACTGGGACATCATCGCTGACATCTACGACCAGCTGCGAACCAAGTACCCCAGGCGGCGCGTCAAATCCGACGTCCGCATCGACTTCCCCGGCCATCTGAACGGCTTCGCCTGCGATGTGGTCGCGCTGAAGGAGGGGGCGGTCAAGGACGCGAAGGGTCGCTGGCAGTACGGGGACATCGAGTTCATCGCCGAGGTGATCTCCAAGGAGACCGCGCGGAACGACTACGGCCCGAAGAGGGATGCCTATGCCCTGGCAGAGGTGCCCGTCTACCTCATCGTGGATCCGTACGTCGGCCGGTGCCAGCTCTTCACGGAGCCCAAGGACGGCACCTATCGCTGCGGTCCGGCGATCAAGTTCGGTGACCCCATCGACCTCACCGACACCGTCGTCGGCCTGACCCTCGCCACCGAGGACTTCCTCCGCGACTGAACGCGTGCCCCATTCGGCCGAAAGCCGTCCATGGGCCACGACGCCCCATTGATCCCCTCCCGCCCCGCCGCTTGCATGACCTCCGACCACAGATGTTCCGGCAGGTACGGAGGGGGAACCTTGCGTAAGCCCAGAGCACGTTCAGGAAGACCCGGCACCAAAAACGGAATAGCAGGGGCGGCGGCGCTGTTGGGCGCCGCCGCCCTTGTCGTGTCCGCGATGCCCGCGCACGCGGCGGACGGCCCCGCCAAGAGCGGCGCCGATGTGATCCCGGGGCGGGGCACTTCCACCCCCGCCCTCGTGGACGGCATCCGGGAGGCCGCGCAGCCCGGCGGCAGCGCGGCCGACGCCGCCCGCGGCCACCTCGCCGGTAAGCAGAGCCGCTACCGCATCGCCGACCCGGGGCGCGACCTGAGGCCCGTGCAGACGGTGAACGCCGGTACGGGCGAGACCGTACGGCTCCAGCAGAAGCACCGCGGCGTGGACGTCCTCGGCGGACAGTACGTCGTCCGCATGGAGAAGAAGGACGGCAAGCGGGTCGTCACCGGCACCTCCGGCAAGTACTTCACCGGCCTGAAGGCCGACACGAAGGACGAGATCGGCGCGGAGCTCGCCGTCCAGCGGGCCGTCACCGCCACCCTCCGCGACATCGGCGGCAGCCGGCTCGACAAGAGCGACATCCCGGCGAAGCAGGGCGTCGCGTCGAAGGCCGCGCAGGCGCTGACCGGCACCTCGCGCGGCCTGGTCGTGCTGCCCAAGGGCGCCGGTGTGCTCACCCACCACGTCACCGTCCGCGGCACCGACCCGGCCACCGGCCGGCCCGTGCTGCGCGAGGTCTACATCGACGCCAAGGCCGGCTTCCCGGTCCTGCAGTACAGCGGCATCAAGTCCTTCGGCAAGTCCGGGGCGGCCCCCGACGCCAAGAAGGCCGCCAGGAGCTCCTCCGAGGCCGCGGCGAAGGCCGCCAAGGGCAAGGCCGACGGTGACGTGAGCCCCGGCATCACCGGGTCGGGCGTCACGTACGACGGCACCACCGTGGAGCTGGGCCTGTACAAGGACACCGCCCGCAACGAGTACGTCATGACCGACTACGCCCGGATGTGGGACAGCAGCAAGAACCTCATCTCCACCTGGGACGCGCGCGGCAAGGACGTCAGCGAGGCGTCCGGCCGCTGGCCGGAGGGCATCAGGACGTTCGGCTCGGCGGGCCCGAACTTCGGCAAGGACGCCACCGACGCCGGCGCGGTCGACGCGCACTGGGCCGCGGGCAAGGTCTTCGACTACTACAAGAAGGTCCACGGCCGGAACAGCCTGGACGGCCGGGGCATGGCACTCAACTCCCTCGTCGGCGTGACCGAGTTCGGCGACGCGTACGTCAACGCCTTCTGGGACGGCACCAAGATGGTGTACGGCGGCGGCGACAGCGAGTACAAGACGCTCTCCGCCGACCTCGACGTCGTCGGCCACGAGATGACGCACGGTGTCGTCGAGCACTCCGCCAACCTCGTCTACGCCGGCCAGTCCGGCGCCCTGAACGAGGCGATCGCCGACTACTTCGGCAACGCCATCGACACGGACGCCGCCGGCATGGCCATGGACGACCCGAAGGCGGGCCTCCTCGGCGAGAACCTCTGCCGTACGAAGTCCCCGGCCGAGTGCGCCTTCCGCAACCTCAACGACGGCGCGACGACCTCCAAGAACTTCCTGGGCGTCGGCTTCGGCGCCGACAACGGCGGCGTGCACCTGAACTCCACGATCTTCTCCGGCGCCCTGTGGGACATCCGCGAGGACCTCGGCCGGACGCTCGCGGACAGGATCGCCTACAAGGCGCTGACCGAGTACATGACCCCGCTCGACGGCTTCACCGAGGGCCGTGACGCGGTCATCGCCGCCGCCAAGGCGCTGAAGGTGTCGGCGAAGGACCTGAACGTCGTCAAGCGGTCCTTCAACGCCCACGGCATCGTCACCAACTGGGAGCAGGCCCTCGGCGTCGACACCGACCTGCTCTCCGCCAGGCTCAACACCGCCAACACGGGCGTGGGCGCGGGCGGCGGCTGGTACGTGGCGTCGAAGTCCAACGACGACGGCTCCGAGCCGTACTCGGTCTGGGCCGGCCGCACGGACGGCAAGGGCGAGCGCAAGCTGATCAGCCCCAACGACGGGCGCTTCCACGTCTACCCGGCCACCGACGGCAAGACCGTGGTGTGGGCGGCGTTCGGCCCGGCGAGCGTGGACGTCCTGTCCCGGCCGCTCGCGGGCGGTCCGACGAAGAAGCTCTACACCAGCACCACCGGTGTGAGCGGCCTGCGGGTCGAGGGCGACGTCGTCGTCCTGGAGACGATGGACAAGCTCGGCAGCCGTCACGTGGGCTATCTGCGCACCGGCGACAAGGACCCGACCTGGGTGGACGGCGGCCGCTACGAACTGGGGACGGCCCTGCCGTCGCTCTCCGGCGGCCGGATCGCGTACGCCAAGCTCTACCCCCAGGGCGACCAGTACGTGATGGGCACCGAGGTGCTCGACCTCAAGACCGGCAAGACGACGCTGATGGGGCAGAAGAGCAGCCCCGAGGCCGTCGGCCAGACCGGCATCAACGGCACCCACGTCTTCTGGCTGGTCGACGAGGTCGGCAGCGACGCGGGCCAGATGGCGGTGCGCCGCGCCAACCTCGACGGCACGGGCGTGACCGACCTCAGCAAGGAGACCGGCGAGGGCGCGCTCTTCCCCTACGACCTCACGGCCTCCGAGAGCGCGGTGACGGTCACCGCCGCCCTGCCGGACACGAAGTACCGCAATGAGTCGATGCCCAAGCTGTGGCAGTTCGCGGCGGACGGCTCGGGCCGGGCCAGGGTCTCCTGCAACCGCGGCGAGCAGTCCTCGGCCGCGGCGGCCGGCGGCAAGCAGGTGGTGTGGATCGACGGCACGACCGGCTACACGGACCTGGTGACGCGCACCCGCCCGGCGGGCGCCTGCGGCTGACGGCAGCGGACGCGAGAAGGGCCCCCGGCGCCGATGTGTCGGGGGCCCTGTCCTTGTGGCGGGCGCGTCAGCCGTTGGCGAGCGCCTGCAGCCGGCTGTAGGAGCCGTTGAATCGGTTGTGGTCGCCGACGGTCGGACCGGTGTCGGTGTACTGCCAGATGGTGTGGAAGCCCCAGCCGGCCGGGAGCTCGCCGACGGAGGAGCCGTAGCGCGGTATCCACAGCGGGTGCACGGCCCCGAAGCCGCCGTAGTTGCCGGTGCACCGCTTCCACCACGTGGTCGAGGTGTAGATCACCGCGTCCCGCCCGGTGCGCGCCCGGTAGGTCGTGAAGAAGTCCCCGATCCAGTCGACCAGCGCGCCCGCGCTCATCCCGTAACAGGTGGATCCGTACGGGTTGTACTCCATGTCGAGCACGCCCGGCAGGGTCTTGCCGTCGCGGGACCAGCCGCCGCCGTGGGAGGCGAAGTAGGCGGCCTGCTCGGCGCCGCTGGAATGGTCCGGCAGCGCGAAGTGGTACGCCCCGCGGATCATCCCGGCGTTGAACGAGCCGTTGTACTGCTGGGCGAAGTAGGGGTTGGTGTAGCTCGTCCCCTCGGTGGCCTTGGTGTACGCGAACCGCACGCCGCTGTTCCACAGGGTCGACCAGGGGACGTTGCCGTTGTGGCTGCTGACGTCCACACCCTCCACGGAAGCGGTCAGCGGCGGGATGGGACCGGGGTTCCCGGGGCCGTGCCGCTCATGGGCCCGGAGGGTGGAGCCCATCCAGTCCCGCTCCGGGTGCGCGGGCCGCTTGCCGCCCGCCGAGGCGGCGCCGGCCAGGGTGAGGAGGAGAGCCAGCGCGGCGAGGAGGGAGAGCAGGACGAGTAAAGGGGACGGTACGCGGTGGGCCGTGCGGTGTCTGAGCGCGGGCATGCGGGATCTCCGGAGGAACTCGTGGGGGGAGTGAGGGGGGAACACGGGTGGAGCGGGTGAAGCGGGTGAAGCGGGTGGAGCTCATGGGGGGAGTGGGGGAGCGTCGAGCCGGACATGACGCCATTGGTATGGCCATGTCATACCCAAAATTACGGGGGCGGACGCGTCCGGCACAGGGGGACGCGGTGCTGCCGTTGGTCTACTCCTGCGAAATACTGGCGGAGCTGCGGCGACAGGCCGCCGTGAAGGAAAGTTTTCAGCAGCGGAAAAGCCGGAGAGGGCCCTGACGTGCACGAGACGACACCTGCGTTCCCCGAGGGGAGCGGGCCGCGCGCCGAGGACGGCAGTGGTATGGACCAGGCCTATCTCTCCCTGGAACGGGAGTTGGCCGTCTTCCTGCGCCGCGCCCGCGCCTCCTCGGGCGAGATGGCCCGCGCGGTCCACCCCGAGCTGGAGGCCGCGGCCTACGGCCTGCTGGTCCGGCTGGAGGACGCCGGACAGCAGCGCGCCACCGACCTCGCCGGCTACTTCGGCGTCGGCAAGGCCACGATGAGCCGCCAGCTGCGCGCCCTGTGCGACCTCGGCCTCGTCGCCCGCGAACCGGACCCGGCCGACGGCCGCGCGTCCCTGGTCCGCATCACGGAGGAGGGCCGCGCCCGCTTCACCCGCGTCCGCGACGCCCGCCGGGCCCAGTACGTACGCAAGCTGGCGGACTGGGACCGCGGCGAGATCGCGGAACTGGCCCGCCTGCTCCACCAGCTGAACGTGAGCGCGGAGAGCTAGGACCGCTTCGCGCTCGATCGCAGGGCGGGCCGAAATCAGCCCGTCCGGCGATTGAGGACCGGGGGCCGGGGCGGAGCCCCGAGAGGGCCGCCCGTCAGAGCTCCGCGTAAACCACCGCCGCGTCGTCGTGCCGCTTCCCCCGGCCGGCCCCGGCGGCGGTCTCTCGCTCGCGGACCCGGTCGATCAACCCCCGCGGCCCCTCCTTGCCCAGCACCGCGAAACACGCGCCCCAGTCCCCCTCCCGGAACACCTCCACCCACCGCCCCGCCCCGTCCGTGAGCGCCGCCAGCGCCCGTACCTCCGCCCGCGCGAGCGCACCCGTCACCGCGCGCCCGGCGACCGCCGGATCCGCCGCGGCCGTGAAGAAGCCGCCCTCCGCGTTGCGCTGCGCGTCCGTGACCGGGCCCAGCGCGGCCAGCCGGTCGATGCGGTCGTCCAGGACGGCCGTGACCGTGCCGTCCCGGCCCTCGACGAGCAGGGCGGAGTCGGAGAGCACCAGGTGTTCCACGACCTCGTCGTCCCAGCGCGCCGCGACGACCGTGGCCTGCGGGGTGCGGCGGTGGGTGAGGTCGCAGGTGTCGCGATGGGCCGATGCCGTCCGCGAGACGGCCTCGGACAGGCACCGCGCCAGTGTCAGATCGCGCCGGGACGCGGCCAGTTCGAGCAGCGCGCCGCCCAACTGGGCGGTGAACCATGGAACGCCGTGCGTACACCCCGTGTCGCCCGAGGGTGGCGGGGTCACCCCGTCCAGCAGGACCAGCGCGCCACCCCGGCCCGAGGCCGGCAGCGCCACGGACACGAAGTCCTCGTTCGGGTGGTGCGGTTCCCCCGGTTGGGTGGCGAGTTCGATGCGCATGAGGTCAGTGTGCCGGATGTCGGAAATCTACGTGTGCGGGCGCGCATCCTGACGGCGGCCCCGGCGTTCTTGAAGTGACGTACTGATCGGCCCGAATGCGACCCATGGCATATGTCGTTGGTCAATTTCAAATTGATGTTCACTCCTTCGAGTGGCCGGGTGGTCGAAGGGCACCTGCCCCGCAGAGGTGCTGAAAGGGTCAAATCAGTACCAGGGGTGGGACGAGAGAAGATTGAGAGCACCGGTGCGGAAGAAGCGGCTTGGGGGCGGCGAGCGAGAGCAGCGGTCCACGGTGGTGCGAGAGCGCACCGCCCGCGTACGTAACCGGCTGACCGCCTCGGTCGCGGTCACCGCCCTCACGGTTCTCGGGGCGGGTGCCCTCGGCGTCGTGGACGCCACCCGCGAACTGTCCGACGCCCAGCGGCTCGTGGCCCTCACCGAGGACGCCGGCCCGGCCCTCGGCCTCGCCCACGCCCTCGCGGACGAGCGCGACGCCCTGACGCGGTACGTGGCGGCCGGCCGCTCCGGCGGCGCGGCGGCCGCCCTGTCCGAGGACCAACGCGCCCGCGTGGACCGGCAGATCGAGGAGTACCGCTCCACCGCGCCCGCCTCCGTGCGCCGCCTGCTCGACGCGGTCCCCGAGACGCGCGACCAGGCCCTCACCGGCACCGGCGACGCCCTGGCCGCCTTCACCGCCTACACCGGCACCGTGCGGGCGCTGCACGACGCGGCCGACACCGCCGCGGGCCCGGCGGTCACCACGGGCCCGGCCGGCGGCGGCCCGGCGGCCCTGCTGCCGCTGGGCCGCGCCGTCGAGGAGGCGTCCGCCACCCGGGCCCTTTACCTCGGCGCCCTCGCCGCGCACGGCGGCCAGTCCGAGCTCGCCGCCGCCGCCCAGCGCACCGCCCTGCGCGAGCAGGACGCCCTCGCCGACTTCCGCCGGCTCGCCGGCGCCGACGCCCGCGACACCTACGCCGAGAGGGTCGGTGGAGCCGAGGTCACCGCCGCCGAGAGCCGCCTCGCCCGCCTCGCCCGCGCCCAGCCGAGCGCCGCCGACCTCGCCGAGCAGTCCGCCAAGCCCGTACGCGCCGAGCTCACCGCCCGCCTCGACCGGATGCGCGGCGTCGAATCCGTCCTCGTGGCCGACGAGGCGCGACGCCTGCTGCGGCTGCGCGAGGACGCCCGCACGGACGTGGAGCTGCGCGGCGCGGCCACCGCCCTGTGCCTGCTGATCACGCTCGGCGTCGGCGTCGGGACGAGCCGCTCCCTCACCCGGCCACTCGACAGGCTGCGGCTCGGCGCCCGCCGCGTCTGCACCGACCCGGCGTCGGAACAGCCCGTCTCCCTGACCGGCCGCGACGACGAGATCGCCGAGATCGTGCGCGCCGTCAACGTCCTGCGGGACACCGCCCACCGCCAGCAGGAGCGCATCGCCGTCCTCGAAGGCGAGCGCACCCGCCTCGTGGCGTCCCGGCAGATCCTCGCCGAGGAGCGCGAAGCGTTGCGCGACCGCCACCAGGAGCTCACCGACCGGCTGGCCCACGAGCTCGCCGAGCCGGTGGCCGGGCCCGAGGACGGCCGCGCCGGGCGGTCGCACGGCCTCCTCGTCGGCCTCTCGATGCGCACCCTCGGCCTGGTCGAGCGGCA
This sequence comes from Streptomyces sp. NPDC023527, assembly GCF_055560115.1. NCBI lineage: Bacteria > Bacillati > Actinomycetota > Actinomycetes > Kitasatosporales > Streptomycetaceae > Streptomyces > Streptomyces sp. NPDC023527. The sequence goes on along the minus strand of NZ_JBVHJJ010000004.1, from coordinate 422,942 downwards.
ATTGGCCGTCATCGAGGGCCTGGAGGCCCACGAGACCGACCCCGAGCGCCTGGAGACCCTCTTCACGCTCGACCACCTCGCCACCCGCATGCGCCGCAACAGCGAGAACCTCCTGGCCATCGCCGGCACCGAGAGCGGCACGGGCCGCGTCGACCCCGTACCGCTGCTGGACGTCCTGCGGGCGTCCGCGGGCGAGATCGAGCGGTATCAGAGGGTGCGCATCCAGTCCCTGCCGCCGCACGCCCGCCTCGCCGGATACGCCTCGGACGACGTGAGCCACCTGATCGCCGAACTCCTGGAGAACGCCACGGCGTTCTCCCCGGCCGACTCCCATGTGCAGCTCTCCGGCTGGGCGCTGGAGAGCGGCGAGATCGTGCTCTCCGTCCAGGACGAGGGCATCGGCGTCGCCACCGACCGGCTCGCGGAGCTCAACGCCCTGCTGGCCGACCCCGACCCGGAGGGCCCGCCGGCCCCGGGCGCGCCGGGTCGCACCGACCGGAGCGGCCACCCCGAGCAGCAGGGCGAACCGGGCCGCGGCCTCGGCCTGTACGTGGTCGCACGGCTCGCCGGCCGCCACGGGGTGCGGGTCCAGCTGCGCGAGCAGATGACCGGCGGGACCGCCGCGGTCGTCGTCCTGCCCCTGCCGGTCCTGGCGGACGGCTCGCCGACCGTCACCGGCCTCGCCGACACCCCGCCGGTGCCCGGCGCCGCCGCGGCGTCACCGGTCCACCTGCCGGGCTCGATCGCCGAGGCCAACTCCCACGCCCTGCCGGGCCGTCCGCGCCGCACGGCCGACGTACGGGCCATCCCCGCGCCCCCGCCCGTACATCCCGCCGACCCGCCCTCCGGCAGCCCGATACGGGTCACCGGTCCGCCCGGCGCGCCGGGCTCCGCCGTGGGCCGCCACGCCCGCCCGTCGCGGCCCGGCGGCGCGGTCGTCGGCAACGGCCTGCCCAAGCGCACACCGAAGGCCGTGCCGCAGTCGCCCGCCCCGCCGCCGGTGCGCAAGGGCGTCGACGCGGAGGCCCTGCGGCGCAAGCTGTCGGGGTTCCAGCGGGGCGCGACCGAGGGACGGCGGGCCGCCGAGGCGGAGGCGGCCGGACGCGACACTGATCGGAACCAAGCGGGGTTGCCGGCCACGGGCGGCACTGTCGAGGAGGCACGCGGTTGACTGCGATTTCCCGGGGGGCGACCCCCGTCACCCCCGCCGGCCCCGCCGTGTTCGGGCTGAGCCATGAAGCCCGCAATCTCCACTGGCTGTTGTCCGGTCTGGTCGAGGAGGTCCCCGGCATCCGGTCGGTGGCCGTGGTCTCCTCCGACGGCCTGCTGCTGCTCTCCTCCGACCCCGAACGGTCCCCGTACACCGGCGCCGACCGGCACGCCGGACCCCGTGGCTCGACCGGCGACCTCGCCACCATCGTGGCCGGCCTGGGCAGCCTGACGACGGGCGCCGCCTGCCTGATGGACGGCGGCTTCGTCAAGCAGACCATGGTCGCGATGGAGGAGGGCAGCCTCTTCGTGATGACCATCAGCGACGGCTCCCTGCTGGGCGTGCACGCCGCGCCCGAGTGCGACATGAGCGTCGTCGCCTACCACATGGCCCTCTTCGTCGGCCGGGCCGGCCACGTCCTCACCCCCTCCCTGCGCAGGGAGCTGCGCCAGACGGCGGAGGCGGTCGAATGAACCGCGCCGCGCTCCGCCCCAAGCCGGCGCGCGTCCGCCCGTACTCGGTCAACGGCAGTCGCCCGCGCCGGCGCGGGGTGCTGCTCGTCGAGACCTTCGTGGCCGCGGCCGACGCCGGCGCCGAGCCGGCGGGCGGCGAGAAGCGCGCCCCGGCCGCCGGTGGTCTCACCGCGAAGGTCATGCCCGAGGCACGCGCCGTCGTGGAGCTGTGCCGTCGGCTGCGCACGGTCGCCGAGGTCGCCGCGCTGCTGAAGATGCCGCTCGGCGTGGCCCGGCTGCTGCTGCTCGAACTGGCCGACCAGGGCAGCATCCGCGTCTTCGACACCGCGCACGGCACCGGCCGGCCCGACCGGGCACTCCTCGAAAGGGTGCGAGGTGGACTCCACAGGCTCTGACACCGGCACCGAGACGACGGCCCTGGCCGTGTGCGACGCGCCGGCCCCGGACCACGACGAGGGCGGCGCCCACGGCTGGCAGGCCGACCCGATGCGCGCGCCGCACGCCACGAAGATCGTCGTGGCCGGTGGCTTCGGCGTCGGCAAGACGACCTTCGTCGGTGCCGTCTCCGAGATCACGCCGCTGCGGACCGAGGCGGTCATGACGACCGCGGCCGAGCCCGTGGACGACGTCTCCGCCACCCCGGAGAAGGCGACGACCACCGTCGCCATGGACTTCGGCCGGATCACCCTCGACGCCGACCTCGTGCTGTACCTCTTCGGCACACCTGGCCAGAAACGATTCTGGTTCATGTGGGACGACCTCGTCCGCGGCGCGATCGGCGCGGTCGTCATGGCCGACACCCGGCGGCTGGAGGAGTGCTTCCCGGCGCTCGACTACTTCGAGACCTCCGGCCTGCCCTACATCGTCGCCGTGAACCACTTCGAGGGCACCGAACGCTACGAAGGGGAAGAGGTGCGCGAGGCGCTCTCCCTGCCCCGGCAGGTGCCGCTCGTGACCATGGACGCCCGCAGACGCATCGCGGTCGTCGACACCCTGCTGATCCTCGTCGGCCGGGCCCTCGACGCCACACCCGGATGAGACCTACAGGAGGAGGAGCGGCCCCGTGCGGCGCATCCTCATCGTCGGAGCCGGCCAGGCCGGACTCCAGCTCGCCCTCGGACTCCAGGGTCAGGGGTACGACGTGACCCTGATGTCGCACCGCACCTCCGAGGAGATACGTTCCGGCCGGGTGACGTCCGCGCAGTGCCTCTTTCCCACGGCGCTGCGGCACGAACGTGCCCTGGGCCTCGACCAGTGGGCCGGCGCCGCCCCGCGCATCGAGGGCGTCGGCGTCTCGGTGGCCGGCCCGGCCGACGGGCCGGACGGCGGCCGCCGCGCGATCGACTGGGTGGGCCGGCTCGACGGCTGCGCCCGCTCGGTCGACCAGCGGCTGAAGCTGGCCGGCTGGCTGGACGCCTTCGCCGACCGGGGCGGCCGGCTCGTCATCCACGGCGCGACGGTCTCCGACCTGGACTTCCTCGTGAGCCGCTACGACCTCGTGCTCGTCGCGGCGGGCAAGGGCGAACTCGCGGAGCTCTTCGGCCGGGACCCCGCCCGCTCCCCGTACGCCACACCGCAGCGCGCCCTGGCGGTGGCGTATGTGCACGGGCTCGGGCCGCGCCCCGAGCACCCGCAGTCCGAGGCCGTGCGCTGCAATCTCGTGCCCGGCGTCGGCGAGTTCCTCGTCGTCCCGACGCTCACCCTGTCCGGCCGCGCCGACATCCTCTTCTGGGAGAGCGTGCCCGGCGGGCCGCTCGACGTCTTCGCCGGTCTGCGGAGCCCGAGCGAGCACCTGGCGACGACGCTGGAGCTGCTGGAGCGGTTCGTGCCGTGGGAGTACGCGCGCGCCACCGATGTCGAGTTGACCGACGCGGGCGCCACCCTCGCCGGCGGCTACGCCCCCACCGTCCGCCGGCCGGTGGGGCGGCTGCCGTCGGGCGGCCTGGTCCTCGGCATGGGCGACAGCGTCGTCGCCGACGACCCGCTGACCGTCCAGGGCGCCAACTCGGCCGCCAAGTGCGCGGCTTCCTACCTCGCCTCGATCACCGAGCGCGGCGAGCTGCCCTTCGACGAGGAGTGGATGACGACGACCTTCGACCGCCACTGGGAACGGGCGCGGCACACCACCCGATGGACCAACGCGATGCTCGCGCCGCCCGCCGCGCATGTCATGGAGCTCATGGGCGCGGCCGCCGGCCTCCAGCCGATCGCCGACCGCATGGCGCGCGGCTTCGACGACCCGTCGGACTTCGAGGGCTTCTTCTACGAACCGGAGCGGACGGCCGCGTATCTGGCGGAGGTGGCGGCCGAGGCGGCGGGGTGAGCGGGACGGGGCCGGCGCTCATGTCCTGGTGGGCGCGGCCGCCGGTCCGTAGCCGGTGTCCGGGCCGTCCGCGGCGCCGTCCGGGAGTCTCGGCGGCACATAGCCGCGCTGCGGCGCCCGGCCCGCGTCCGGGCGGACGGCGCCCAGCAGCGGGTTCGCCGCGATCGGCGAGACCTTCACATACGCGCCCGGCCGGGGTGCCTGGATGACCAGGCCGTTGCCGATGTAGAGCGCCACATGGGTGGCGCCCTGGAAGTAGACGACCAGGTCACCGGGGCGCAGCCGGTTCAGGGGGACCTTCGGCAGCGACCTCCACTGCTCCTGGCTCGTGCGCGGGATGGCGTCGCCCGCGTGGGCCCACGCCTGCGAGGTGAGGCCGGAGCAGTCGAAGGAGTTCGGCCCCTCCGCGCCCCAGACGTAGGGCTTGCCTATCTGCTCGTACGCGTACGCCAGCGCCTTGCCGCCCGCCTCGGAGGGCGCGCCGGCGCCGCCGAGCCGGCCGGAGTCGAGCAGCTCGCGCTGGGCCCGGGATATGTAGCGCTGCTCCAGCTTCCACAGCTCGGCGAGTTGTGCGCCGCTCAGGGACGCCAGCATCCGCTCGACCTGGGCCAGGCTCTTGCGTACGGCGTCGCGTTCCTTCTTCTGCTTGGCGGCGAGCGCCTCCCGCACCGTGAGGGCGTCGCGCGCCTTGGTGGCGAGCTCCTCGCGCCGCTTGACGTTGACGGCGAGGCGGCCGAGCGTCGCGGCGCGCTGACCGGCCGCGTGGTTCAGCTGGTGGCCGAGGTCGAGGGCGTGCTCGGGGTCCCGGCTGAGCAGGAAGCCCATGGAGGGGGAGAGGACGCCGCTGGTGCCCTGGTACTGCTCGCGGGCGAGCCGACCGGCGGCGTCGCGGCTGTCGGAGAGCGCGGTCCGGGCGGCGGCGAGGTCGTGGTCGATCTCGGTGACCCGGCCGCGCTGTCTCTTGAGCTTCTCCTCGGTCGCGTTGTAGCTCTCCGTGGCCTCCTCGGCCTTGCGGTAGAGGGCCTGGAGCCGGGCGAGGAGGGCGCTGACGGGCTGGTCGGGCGGGTCGGCGGGGGCCGCCGACGCCGGGGGCGCCGGCAGCACGAGCGACACGGCGCCGGCCACCAGCGCCGCCGTGCGGACAGAACGCACGAACCGTCCTGGCACGGACTCACCTCCGGGGTGGTGACGTGATCGTTTGCCCACGGAGGATCCTGGCACGGCCGGTCGCGCTCATGGCAGTGGGTATGGGCGAATTCGCCTAATCCGCTCACTCCTTGGGTGGTCTTTCATCACCCGTTCGGAGGGGCGCCCGTTATCCGACACGCGCCTCCGCGTGGGCGTCACGCCCCGGGACGCGTCCATGGCCACTTGAGCCTGCCGTCGCCCGGCGCGCCCTCCGGGTCGTACACGTACTTCCAGCCCCTCGGCAGCCCCAGCCGCCGGGTCGTGCCCGCCTGGACCCGCCGGTAGACATGCACGGTGGGAGCCCCGCCGGACTCGGCCGGCACGGGGACCTCGTAGGTCTTCGGGGGGTGTCCGGTGACGCCCAGGAGTACCGGCAGTACGCGCCCGTCCAGGGGACCGCCCTCAAAAGGCGTATTTTCGCTTCTCACCCCACCAGTCTCCGTCAGATACGGGCCGCGTCCACGTCCGTAGCCCGGCCCGTCTCCATCGCCACGTCGGCCTCGGCGGGCGTGCCGACCTCACCGGCGTCCTCGGCCTCCTCGGCCCGCAGCAGGTGCCCCGCTCCCGCCACGACCGGCGCCACCCTCCGCGCCAGCCGCCCCACCGGCCCGTCCGCCGGTTCCAGGGCGAGCGCCGCCCGGGCGGCCTCGGCGGTCTGCTCGTCACCGGCCGCCGTGGCGGTGAGCAGGGCCGTGAAGTGGTCGACCAGCCAGTCGCGCAGCTCGGCCACCGGCGGCTGCTTGCCCTCGTCCAGCCAGATCAGCGACGCCGCCTCCACGGCCGTGATCCACGTACGGACCATCATCCGCAGCCGGGGCCGGGGCTCCGGCACGCCCAGGTGCTTGAGGATCTGCGCGGCGGCCGCCCGCCGCACCTCGTCCACGATCGCGCCCGTACGGGAGGTCTCGGCGACGCTGCCGCCCTGGAGCAGCGCGCTGAAGCCGGCGTCGTGCTCGTCGACGAAGGCCAGATAGCGGTCGAGGGCGGCGGACAGCCGGCCGGTGAGGGGGCCGGTCTGCGGCTCGGCGAAGCACAGCTGGAGGTCGTCGGCCGCGCTGCGCAGCGCGGCCTCGTAGAGCTGGGGCTTGCCACCGGGGAAATAGCGGTACACCAGCGGCCGGGACACCGCGGCCGCGGCCGCGACGTCGTCGAGGGAGATCTCCTCGGGGGCGCGGTGCGCGAAGAGCGTCAGCGCGGCGGCGATCAGCTGGGTGCGGCGCTCCTCGACGCCGAGCCTGCGGTAGCCGGCGCGGGGGGACGGAGTCGGTGCTGCCGGGGCCGTTCCGCTGCCGTTCATGCACCGCAGCGTAACCGCCCGGCGGCGACCGGCCGGAAACAGGCGGGACAACCCGGCACGGTGCGGAACGGCCGGTTCGGACGGGCGGTGACGGGTCAGGCGAGCAGCCCGGAGCTGCGCCACAGCCGCCGGCCCGCGCCCCGCATGAGCCCGATGTCGTCCAGGAAGTCGGTGAGCCGCTTGGCGCCCGCCTGCATCACGTCGCGGCGGTGGCCGCTCGCCTTCACCTGGGCCACGGCCTCGCGGCGGTCGAGGCCGACGTTCGTGTAGACGGCCGGATTGACGAAGGCGATGGAGAAGACGCGGGCCGCCTCACCGGCGCTGAGCCGGGTGAGCCCTCTCTCCCAACGCGGGCAGTTCACCATCTGACGGCGCAGCTCCTCCCGCGCGTACCGCACGTGGCGTGCCTCCTCCACCACGTGGATGCGGGTGACGCCGCGGACGAGGGGCTGGATCCGCTCGTCCGGGAAGGTCAGCCGCTGCATGTAGTCGAGGATCTCCTCGCCGAGGAGGGTGCAGGCGAAGGAACCGGGCGTGGTGGAGACGGTCTTGAGGACGCGGGCGAGGTTGTGGTGGAGGCCGGAGACCGGGTACGTCGGCGCGTCGGACTTGTGGATCATCCGGGCGAACATCTTCGAGTGCCGGCACTCGTCGGCGATCTCGGTGAGGGCGTAGCGGACGTGCGCGCCGGTCATGGGCTTGTCGTAGATGTGCCGGACCAGCAGCTGCATGAGGATGATCTCGAACCAGATGCCGAGCGAGGCGAGCGAGGCGGCCTCGTGGCGGGACAGTTCGAGGCGCTGTTCCTCCGTCATCCGCCGCCACAGCGGGGTGTCGTAGAGGGAGAGCAGCTCCGGTGGCCAGAACCACTTGCCCTCTTCGAGCGGGGCGTCCCAGTCCAGCTCGGTGTCCGGGTCGAAGGAGTGCTTGGCCGAGGACTCCAGCAGCCGCTCGGCGACCTTCTCACGGTCCTTGAGCAGGCCGAGCGCGTCCCGGAGTCCGGCCGTGCCGGCGTTCTCGGTGGTCACAGGGGTCATGGCTGAGGACACCTCATTGATGGGGTTACCCGCGGTACGAGATTATGAGACTACTTGTCAGCAAGCCCGTCAATCCCCTGGGGGAACACCCGTACCCCCGCATTGACCCGATGACGACCGTCGTGTGAGCCTGCCAACTGTCAGGGCGCGAACGGCACATGCAGGACAGTGAGGGACAGGAGGCGTCATGACGACGCGCACGTTCTCCGCGCACGACCCCGGTGAGCACGACCCCGCCGAGCGCGGCTGGGAGGTACCGGCCACCGGCGCCGCCCGCTTCAGCTGGCAGTACGACCAGGGCCGCGACCGGCTGCTGTCCCTCTACCAAAAGGGCAAGGACAAGCAGTGGGACGCCGTCACCCGCATCGACTGGGACCTGCCCGTCGACCCGTACGACCCCCTCGGCGTCCCCGACGAGAACCTCACCCTCTACGGCACGCCCTACTGGAACCGGATGTCCGAGCGCGACAAGGGCGAGCTGCGCCGCCTCTTCGCCTCCTGGCAGTTCAGCCAGTTCCTCCACGGTGAACAGGGCGCGATGGTCTGCGCGGCCCGCATCGTGGAGTCCGTACCCGACCTGGACGCGAAGTTCTACTCCGCCACCCAGACCATGGACGAGGCCCGGCACACCGAGATCTTCGAACGCTTCCTGCGCGAGAAGATCCAGCTGACCTACCCGATCGACGACAACCTCCAGTCGCTGCTCGGCGACACCCTGCGCGACTCCCGCTGGGACATGCCCTACCTCGGTATGCAGGTCCTCATCGAAGGTCTCGCCCTGGCCGCCTTCGGCATGCTGCGCGACACCACCGACAAGCCGCTGCCCCGGCAGATCCTGGCGTACGTCATGCAGGACGAGGCCCGCCACGTCGCCTTCGGGCGCATGGCGCTGCGCGACTACTACCGCGAGCTGAGCGACGCGGAGCTGCGCGAGCGCGAGGAGTTCGTCATCGAGGGGTGCTACCTGATGCGCGACCGGCTGCGCGGCGAGGTGGTGCTGACCGACTTCGGCATCCCCGCCGCCGAGGCCGCCGAGCTCAGCGAGGGCGCCGAGTACCTCCAGCTCTTCCGCAAGCTGCTGTTCAGCCGCATCGTCCCGTGCGTGAAGGACATCGGCCTGTGGGGCGAGCGCCTCCAGCGGGCGTACGTCGACATGGGCGTCCTGGAGCTGGGCGACGCCGGCCTCGACCTGCTCATGGCCCAGGACGAGGAAGCCGCCGAGAAGCTGGACGCGGAGCGCTTCGCGGCGGAGGAGGCGGCACGGAAGGCGGAGGTGGCGGAGGTGATCGAGGAGGGCCTCCGGGAGGGGTGAGAGCGTGGGGGCGGGAGGGTCGACGGGGGCGGCGGAGAGTGGGCTGACGCCCCATCAACAACACCTGTCACGTATCGCGGAACGTCTCGCGCCGCCTTGGAACCTTCCCTTCGTCATGGACGTCTTCGGGTGCACCCAGAAGTACGTGCGCATGAGAGCGGGCGCATAGCTACGCGGGGGCCCGGACAACTCTCATCGAGGGAGGGGACGTTCATGGCACGATCGACCACCCGTAGGCGGCGTATCGCGATCGCGGCGGCATCGATTCTGGCACTCGTCGCGACGATACAGGGTTGCGTGGCCATGGCCACGGAGGACTCGGGGGCACCACGGCAGAACCAACAGGCGGGGCGGAGCGGCGGTGACGGCAAGGGGAAGCCGGGGGCTACGGAGCCCGGTCCCTCGGGGGCGTCCGGCGGGAGCAGCACCCCGCCGCCCCGCGTATCCGCCGAGATCTCGCACGAGAGCGAGAGCGCGGGCAAGGTGGTCAACCTCACCATCGACGACGGTCCCGAGCCGGGCTGGACGGAGAAGGTGCTGGACGTACTGAAGAAGAACGACGCCAAGGCCACCTTCTGCGTCATCGGTTCCCGGGCGAAGGAGTACCCCGCCCTCGTCAAGAAGGTCGTCGCGGCCGGGCACCGGCTCTGCGACCACTCCGTCGACCACAACACGGCCATGGACAAGCGCTCCGAGTCCTACCAGAAGCAGCAGGTGCTCGACGCGCTGAAGATGATCCAGGACGCGGCCGGCCCGGGCGTCGACGTCCGGTACTACCGTGCTCCGGGCGGCGCGTTCACCCCGTACAGCCGGGAGGTCGCGGCCTCCCACGGGATGCGGCCGCTCGGCTGGAGCGTCGACACCCACGACTGGCAGAACCCCGGCTCGGCGCGCATCGTCGAGTCGGTCAAACGCGGACTGAAGGAGGGCCCCACGGTCCTCTTCCACGACGGCGGCGGCAACCGCGGCCAGACCGTGGCGGCCCTGGAGGAACTGCTGCCCTGGATGAAGGAACAGGGCTACGCGTTCGCCTACCCGAAGATCTGACACCCAGGCGCTACGACGGGCCCGCCACCCGAACACCGGGGGCGGGCCCTTCCGCGTGGCTCCATGGCTCCACCACGTGGCCCTATGGCTCTACCAGCGGAACATCTCGTCGGCCGGCGCGGCGACGGCGGGCTCCCGGAGCTGAGCGGTGTTACGGGGGTGGTGGGGGTTGAGGAACCAGCGGCGGGCGGAGGCCAGCCACCAGACCCCGGCGAAGCCGAGCACGGCCACGACGGCGATCGGCGCGTAATTGAACGTGTCCACGGTGACGGGGCTGGACTGCGGCAGCATGAACAGCACCGTGATCAGCGCGACCCAGGAGATGGCCACGATCCCGATCGGCTTCGACCAGCGCCCCAGGTGCCAGGGCCCGCGTTCGAAGGAGTCGCCCTTGCGCAGCCGCAGCAGCGTCGGGGCGGCGTAGGCGAGGTAGAGGCCGATCGTGGCGATGGAGGTGACGGCCGCGTACGCCGTGGAGTTGATCAGGTAGGGCAGGCCGAGGACGAACGCGCCGCCGGCGGCCAGCCAGACGGCGTTGGTGGGCGTGCGCGTCTGCGGGTTGATCCGGTGCCAGACGCGCGAGAAGGGCAGTGCGCCGTCGCGGGAGAAGGCGTAGATCATCCGGGAGTTGGCGGTGACCGAGGCCATCCCGCAGAAGAGCTGGGCGACGATCACGACGAGCAGCAGCAGTTTCCCGGCCGAGGCGCCGAGCGCGTCCATGAAGATCTGCGCGGGGGGCACGTTCGTCGCGGTGCCGACCGAGCCGGTCCAGTCCTGGATGGCGTACGTCAGCCCCGCCAGCAGCACGAACCCCGCGATCCACGACACCCAGATCGACCGGACGATCCCGCGCGGACCGGCCACGGCGGCGTCGTTCGTCTCCTCGGTCATGTGCGCGGAGGCGTCGTAGCCGGTGAAGGTGTACTGCGCGACCAGCAGCGACAGCAGCCCCACGTACAGCCCCGAGCTCCAGCCGGTGTCGTTGACGAAGTGGGAGAAGACGAAGGACGTGGACTGGTGGTGGCCGGGCACCAGGAGCAGGGCCCCGACGATGAGCACCACACCGATCAGGTGCCACCACACGCTCACCGAGTTCAGGAACGCCACCAGTCGGACGCCGAAGGTGTTCAGCACGGCGTGCAGCACGAGCACGGCGCCGAAGAGCGCGATGGTGTGGCCGGGGGTGGCGGCGAAGCCGAACTGGAGATCCAGATAGGCGTTGAGGAACGACGCCGCCCCGAAGTCGATCCCGGCGGTCACCGCGACCTGCCCCAGCACGTTGAACCACCCGGTGAACCAGGCCCACGCCGCCCGCGACCGCTCCGGGGCCATCTGGTGCGCCCAGAAGTACAGCCCCGCGGAGGTCGGGTACGAGGAGCACACCTCCGCCATCGCCAGCCCCACGACCAGGGTCATCGCGCCGACGACCACCCAGCCCCAGGTGAGCATCGCCGGCCCGCCGGTGCGCATGCCGAACCCGTACATCGTCATGCAGCCGGAGAGGACGGAGATGATGGTGAACGACACCGCGAAGTTGGCGAACCCGGACATGCGCCGGGCCAGGACCTGGGTGTAGCCGAGCTGTTGGAGGCGCTCCTCGTCGGAGACGCCGGGGACATCGAGTGGCACGCGATTCTCTTTCTCGTGGGATGACGGCAAGGGAATGTGCGGCGGTACTCGGTTCGGTATTCGTTTTTTACGTGTGGTTTCACTTGTGGCGGACGGCCCGGAGGGCCCACTCCCGATGCCGCAGGAAGATCTCCCGGGCGTCCCCGCAGTAGGACCAGGGGACATCGGAGGCGTACGGCCCGATGGCCTGGAACACCTCGTACGCCTCGGCGTGCCGCCCGGCGAACGACAGGGCGTGGGCGAGGTAGTTGGCGTCGTCCATGAACTGGGCGTGCGGGCGCGGGGGCCGGTGGCGCCACCAGCTGTCCAGCACCTGGTCGAGGTGCGGGCAGTCGATCCACGGGTGGATGCTGAGCCCGTACGTACCGGCCTCGGTCTCCATCCGGTGCCGGTGGGACTCCGCGAGGGCCACCAGCGGCAGCACGGCGATGGGCTGCCCCTTGGGCGCGGTGTCGGCCCGCTCCTGGGCCCAGTGGTACATCTCGGCGCCGGAGCCGTGGTTGCGCGAGAAGAGATACGTGAGGACTTCCAGATGCGCCTCGCGGTTGTACGGATCGCGCTGCACCACCTCGGCCCAGACCTGCCGCAGGACCTTCCGCCCCGGGGCGTGGACGCGGATGAGGGCGAGCAGGACGACCCAGGGGGAGGGGTCGGCGGGCTCGGCGTCGGCGACGGCCAGACAGGTGGCCCAGGCCCGCTCCATCTCCCCGCGCCCGGCGCCCGCCCCGCTGACCATGGAACGCAGGGCCTGCACATGCGCGAGCAGCGCCAACGCGTCCGCCGACCGCGGCTCGGCCCGCACCCACGTATCGGCGAACCGCAACCGCGCCCCGGCCCGCGCCAGCACCTGGAGCCGGAAGATCCGCCGGTCCCAGTCCCGCCCGGTCGCGGCGAGCAGATCCCGCGGCCCGTCCCACCGCCCCATCGAGGCATCCTCGAGCACGGCCCGCAACGGCAGATCATCCCGAGCAGGATGCGGATCAACCCGCTCCCCGGCCCCCCGCCGGAACCTCATACGACGGCCAACTTCCTGTATTGACGTTCAATCAATTAGGCAGCACATGGCCAGACTTGACGAACCACGAACACACGCCCGCCCCCGACGGCGGCACCCTACCCCGCACGAGCGATCGATGGAGGGGTAACGGGTGAGGCAACTGGGGCGGGGCGGCTTGGCCGGCGTGCTCCCGGCAGGGGGTGACGCGAGCGGTCGGCCCGCGGCTTCCACGATCCGCGGCCGCGGGGGCCGAGCCGCGAGCGGCCAGGCGGTATGGGCGCCCGAAGAACACGGAACGCTCCGCCAGGGGAGCCCACATACGCCAAGACCCCGCTCTCAGCGTTACCGCTGATGGCGGGGTCTTCGGGCACTTCCTGCGAAGTGCCCCCGGCAGGATTCGAACCTGCGCACACGGCTCCGGAGGCCGTTGCTCTATCCCCTGAGCTACGGGGGCGTGTCGGCCGCTTGTCGCGGTGACGGGTAGAACACTACCAGCTCCGGAAGGGTGCGCCGCAACGGTATTCGGGCTGGTGGTGGGGTCGGGGGAGTGGCGCAGGGCGTGGGGGTCCCGGGGGGTGTCGGGGAAAGCTCGCCCGCACGGGGTGGAAGTGGGGAAAACCCGGACGCAGCGTGGCGGGCGCGCTTACTCTCGGGGTGTGCCTGGCTTGTCCGGCCGGGTCCTTGTCGTCGACGACAACAAGGTCATCCGGCAGCTGATCAGGGTCAACCTCGAACTTGAAGGTTTCGAGGTCGTGACCGCGGCCGATGGTGCCGAGTGCCTGGAGATCGTGCATCGCGTACGTCCCGACGTGGTGACCCTGGACGTCGTCATGCCCCGGCTCGACGGGCTGCATACGGCCGCGCGGCTGCGGGCCGACGCGCGGACCCGTGACATACCGATCGCGATCATCAGCGCGTGCACCCAGCTCGAGGTCGACAGCGGCCGGTCCGCCGGCGTCGACGCGTTCCTGGCGAAGCCGTTCGAGCCGACCGAGATGGTGCGGCTCGTCCGGAGACTGATGCGGCGGTGCAAGGGAGAGGGCGACGACCCGTCCCCCGGGGCCTCCGCCCCAGGGGACGTGGAGGCCGTGCGCGGGGTCGAGTTCATCTTCGGGGGAGAGTAGGGGAGAGCAGGAGAGGGGTGCGGGCCCGGCCGCCGCCGTCCCAGCTCGTGAAACCTGTTCGCCGAGCCGCCCCCCTTCTCCCCTAGGCTTGACCCTGTGACCCCCGCCGATCTCACCCGCACCGTGTTGCACACCGTGCGCCGCGCCGTCGAGGCGGCCGAGCTGCCCGCCGTCGTGCCGGAGCGGGTCACCGTGCGGGTCCCTCCCCGGCCCGGGTGTGGCGACTACGCCACCAACGTCGCCCTGCGCGTCGCCCAGGACACCGGCCGGCCCGTCCCCGAGATCGCCGAGGTGCTGCGCCGCCGGCTCGCCGCCGAGCCCGGTATCGCCCGGGTGGACATCGCCGGTCCCGGATTCCTCAACATCACCTTGGACGACCCCTCCAGAGACCTGGTGCGGGAACTGCTCCGCGAGCGTCCGCCCGCGCCCGTCCTCCCGCTGCCCCCGCCCTCCCCCGAGCTCCTCCACCGGCTCGGCCCCGACGCCGCCCGCTGGAGCCTGCTCTGCCCGCCCGGCCTCGACCGCGCCGAGCTGCTCGTCCAGCGCGAGAGCAACCCCCTCTTCCGCGTCCGCTACGCCCACGCCCGTAGCCAGGCGCTCCTCCGCAACGCCCATGACCTGGGCTTCGCGTCCGAGGCCGGGGAGATCGACGGGGACGCCACCGCGCTCCTCGCCGCCCTCGCCGACCACGCCCGCGTCACCGCCGCCCGCGCCCCCGAGCGCCTCGCCCGGCACCTCGAACGTCTCGCCGACGCCTTCCTCCGCTGGACGGCCACGTGCCCCACGCTGCCCCGCGGTGACGAGAAACCCTTGGCCGTTCACCGCGCCCGTCTGGCCCTCGCCGAGGCCGCGGGCAAGGTGCTGGCAGACGGCCTCCACCAGCTCGGCATCACCGCACCCGCACACCTCTGAGGGGATTCAGAGACCATGAGCCGCTCCGCCCACCCCGCCGGGCCCCGCTACGCCGACGTCCTTCCCGAGGGGCATTACACCGCCCCGCCCGCCGACCTCAACGCCCTCGACCCGCACGTGTGGGCCCGTACCGTCGGCCGCGCCGAGGACGGGACGATCACCGTCGGCGGCCGCAGCGTCACCGAGCTCGCCGCGGAGTTCGGGACGCCCGCGTACTTCCTCGACGAGGACGACTTCCGGGCCCGCTGCCGCGCCTGGCGCGACGCGTTCGGCGCGGACGCCGACGTCTTCTACGCCGGCAAGGCGTTCCTCTCCCGCGCCGTCGTGCGCTGGCTGCACGAGGAAGGGCTCAACCTCGACGTCTGCTCCGAGGGCGAGCTGGCCACCGCGCTCGCCGCCGGGATGCCCGCCGAGCGCATCGCGCTGCACGGCAACAACAAGTCGGTCCAGGAGATCACCCGCGCCGTCGAGGCCGGCGTCGGGCGGATCGTCCTCGACTCCTTCCAGGAGATCGTCCGCGTCGCGCACATCGCCGACCGGCTCGGCAAGCGGCAGCGCGTACAGATCCGGGTGACCGTCGGCGTCGAGGCGCACACCCACGAGTTCATCGCCACCGCCCACGAGGACCAGAAGTTCGGCCTCGCGCTCGCCGGCGGCCAGGCCGCCGAGGCCGTCCGCCGCGCGCTCAAGCTCGACGGGCTGGAGCTCATCGGCATCCACTCCCACATCGGTTCGCAGATCTTCGACACCTCCGGCTTCGAGGTCGCCGCCCACCGCGTCATCGGGCTGCTGAAGGAGATCCGCGACGAGCACGGCGTCGAGCTGCCCGAGATCGACCTCGGCGGCGGCCTCGGCATCGCCTACACCTCCGACGACGACCCGCGCGAGCCGCGCGAGATCGCCACGGCCCTGCGCGACATCGTCACCCGCGAGTGCGCGACCGCCGGGCTCGCCGTGCCGCGGATCTCCGTGGAGCCGGGGCGCGCCATCGTCGGGCCGACGGCCTTCACGCTGTACGAGGTGGGCACCGTCAAGGAACTGCCGGGCCTGCGGACGTACGTGAGCGTGGACGGCGGCATGTCCGACAACATCCGCACCGCGCTCTACGACGCCGAGTACAGCGTCGCGCTGGCCTCCCGGACGTCCACCGCCCAGCCGATGCTCTCCCGCGTCGTCGGCAAGCACTGTGAGTCCGGCGACATCGTCGTACGCGACGCCTTCCTGCCCGCCGACATCGCGCCCGGCGACCTGCTCGCCGTGCCCGCGACCGGCGCGTACTGCCGCTCCATGGCCAGCAACTACAACCACGCGCTGCGCCCGCCGGTCGTGGCGGTGCGGGACGGCGCGGCGCGGGTGATCGTCCGCCGCGAGACGGAGGAGGACCTTCTCCGGCTCGACGTCGGCTGACGGACGCGATGCCGGCCGGCCCCTTCCGGGCCGGCCGACCCGGCGTCGGCCCGCGGGAATCACGTCGGCCGACGGAAATACGGAAATATAGATCTCGGATACTGGACGGGGGGCGGAATCCCCCGTTCGGTGAGTGAGACTGGTGCACTACCCAAGATGTATGAGGCTGTGTCGATGAAGAGCAGGGGTCGGATGATGCGTACGCGTCCGCTGAAGGTGGCGCTGCTGGGCTGTGGTGTGGTCGGCTCAGAGGTGGCGCGCATCATGACGACGCACGCCGCCGACCTCACGGCCCGCATCGGGGCGCCGGTCGAGCTCGCGGGCATCGCCGTCCGCCGGCCCGGCCGGGTACGGGCGGGTGTGCCGGAGGAGCTGATCACCACCGATGCCACCGCGCTCGTCAAACGCGGTGACATCGACGTGGTCGTCGAGGTCATCGGCGGCATCGAGCCGGCCCGCGCCCTGATCACCACCGCCTTCGAGCACGGCGCGAGCGTCGTCTCCGCGAACAAGGCCCTGCTCGCCGGCGACGGCGCGGCCCTGCACGCCAAGGCGGAGGAGCACGGCGCCGACCTGTACTACGAGGCCGCCGTCGCGGGCGCCATCCCGCTGGTCCGGCCGCTGCGCGAGTCCCTGGCCGGTGACAAGGTCAACCGGGTGCTCGGCATCGTCAACGGCACGACCAACTTCATCCTCGACAAGATGGACTCCAGCGGCGCCGGCTACTCCGAGGCGCTCGACGAGGCCACCGCCCTGGGCTACGCCGAGGCCGACCCGACCGCCGACGTCGAGGGCTTCGACGCCGCCGCCAAGGCCGCGATCCTCGCCGGGATCGCCTTCCACACGCGCGTACGCCTCGATGACGTCTATCGCGAGGGCATGACGGAGGTCACCGCCTCCGACTTCGCTTCCGCGAAGCAGATGGGCTGCACCATCAAGCTGCTGGCGATCTGCGAGCGCGCCGCGGACGGGCAGTCGGTCACCGCTCGGGTGCACCCCGCGATGATCCCGCTCAGCCACCCGCTCGCCTCCGTGCGCGAGGCGTACAACGCCGTCTTCGTCGAGGCCGAGGCCGCCGGCCAGCTGATGTTCTACGGGCCCGGCGCGGGCGGCTCGCCGACCGCCTCCGCGGTCCTCGGCGACCTGGTGGCCGTCTGCCGCAACAAGCTCGCCGAGTCCACCGGACCGGGTGAGTCCGCTTACACCCGCCTGCCGGTCAGCCCGATGGGCGAGGTGGTCACGCGCTACCACATCAGCCTCGACGTCGCCGACAAGCCCGGTGTCCTGGCCCAGGTCGCGACCGTCTTCGCCGAGCACGACGTCTCCATCGACACCGTCCGCCAGACGGGCAAGGACGGCAAGGCGTCCCTCGTCGTGGTCACCCACCGGGCCCCCGACGCCGCCCTCTCGGCGACCGTCGAGGCGCTGCGGGGTCTGGACACGGTCCGCGGGGTCGCGAGCATCATGCGCGTCGAAGGCGAATAAGGGGAGTTACGAAAGCAATGTCTGCCAACAACAGCCGCCAGGCGCCGCGTACCCACCAGTGGCGCGGCATCATCGAGGAGTACCGCGACCGGCTGCCGGTCACGGCCGACACGCCCGTCGTCACCCTGCGCGAGGGCGGCACGCCGCTCGTCCCCGCCCAGGTGCTCTCCGAGCGCACCGGCTGCGAGGTGCACCTCAAGGTCGAGGGCGCCAACCCCACCGGGTCCTTCAAGGACCGCGGCATGACGATGGCCATCACCCGGGCGAAGGAGGAGGGCGCCAAGGCCGTCATCTGCGCCTCCACCGGCAACACCTCCGCCTCGGCCGCCGCCTACGCCGTACGCGCCGGAATGGTCTGCGCCGTCCTGGTGCCGCAGGGCAAGATCGCGCTCGGCAAGATGGGCCAGGCGCTGGTCCACGGCGCCCGCATCCTCCAGGTCGACGGCAACTTCGACGACTGCCTCACGCTGGCCCGCGGCCTGTCCGAGCAGTACCCGGTCGCGCTGGTCAACTCGGTCAACCCGGTGCGCATCGAGGGCCAGAAGACCGCGGCCTTCGAGATCGTCGACGCCCTCGGCGACGCGCCCGACATCCACGTCCTGCCGGTCGGCAACGCGGGCAACATCACCGCCTACTGGCGCGGCTACCGCGAGTACGCCACCGACGGGATCGCCACCCGCAAGCCCCGCATGTGGGGCTTCCAGGCGTCCGGTTCGGCGCCGATCGTGCGCGGCGAGCCGGTGAAGGACCCGCACACCATCGCCACCGCGATCCGCATCGGCAACCCCGCGTCCTGGCGGTTCGCCGAGGAGGCGCGGGACGAGTCCGGCGGTCTCATCGACGAGGTGACCGACCGACAGATCCTGGCCGCCTACCGGCTGTTGGCCTCCCAGGAGGGCGTCTTCGTCGAGCCCGCCTCGGCGGCGAGCGTCGCGGGTCTGCTCAAGGCCGCGGAGCTGGGCCTGGTCGACCCGGGCCAGCGGATCGTCTGCACGGTCACCGGCAACGGCCTGAAGGACCCCGACTGGGCGGTGGCGGGCACGCCGCAGCCGGTCGTCGTCCCGGTGGACGCCGCGGTTGCCGCGCAGCGGCTCGGCCTCGTCTGACGGTACGTTCCCGGGGCTCCGCCCCGGACCCCGGTCCCATCGCCGGACGGGCTGGATTCAGCCCGTCCGGGGGCACCTCCCAGCGGTAGCTGGGGGAGATTGTGGACACGCCGTAACCGGCACATCCACCCCACGCCGCCACATATCCGGCGCGCCGCAGGCGACACGCATCGTGCGCCTCCCGTGCGCCCTATGTCGCCGCAGAACCTTCCTTCGATAGGCTGTACTCACTCCGCCCCGTCGCAGACCCCTGCCGCCCCCCACGCGGCATCGCCGTCGCGGCCCTTGCGGACGTTGCACGCCCCACCGAGGCCACACCAAGGAGAGTCATCGAGCGATGGCCGGTCCCGCCTTCCGCGCCGCCGCTGTCCGCGTGCGCACCCCCGCGACCAGCGCAAATCTCGGCCCGGGCTTCGACGCCCTGGGCCTGTCCCTGGGGCTGTACGACGACGTCGTCGTCCGGGTGGCCGAGTCCGGCCTGCACATCGACATCGCGGGTGAGGGTGCCGAGAGCCTGCCGCGTGACGAGAACCACCTGCTCGTACGAGCCCTGCGCACCGCTTTCGACCTGCTCGGCGGCCAGCCGCGCGGCCTGGAGGTCGTCTGCGCCAACCGCATCCCGCACGGCCGGGGCCTCGGCTCCTCCTCCGCCGCCATCTGCGCGGGCATAGTCGCCGCCCGCGCCGTGACCATAGGCGGGGCCGAGAAGCTCGACGACGCGGCGCTGCTGGAGCTCGCCACGGAGATCGAGGGCCACCCCGACAACGTCGCGGCCTGTCTGCTCGGCGGCTTCACCCTGGCGTGGATGGAGTCCGGAGTGGCGCGGGCCATTCGGATGAACCCTGCGGATTCCATCGTTCCGGTGGTCTTCGTACCCGCGAAGCCGGTCCTGACCGAGACCGCCCGGGGGCTGCTGCCGCGCAGCGTCCCCCATGTGGACGCGGCGGCCAACGCCGGGCGTGCGGCCCTGCTCGTAGAGGCCCTGACCAGGCGCCCCGAGCTGCTGCTGCCGGCCACCGAGGACCGGCTCCACCAGGACTACCGCGCCCCGGCGATGCCGGAGAGCGTGGCCCTGGTCAACCGACTGCGCGCGGACGGCGTCCCCGCGGTCATCTCCGGTGCGGGCCCCACGGTCCTCGCACTGGTCGAGAACGGTGCGGCCGACAAGGTCGCACGACTGGCGGGAGAGGGGTGGGCGGCCAACCGGCTGGCCCTTGACGCCGGGGGGACGAGCGTGCTGCCGCTCGCCTGATCGCCGCGGGGCCCGGGGTGACCCCGGCCCCGCGGAAAATAGCGGTTGCCGGTCTTGGAGAGGGGGAATGTTTGTGGGATCCGGTAGTGTTAACCTCAAGTCTGCACTCGAAGCCACATCGGCTCGGTGCTCTGTGTCCCGATCAGGGACCGCTTTTCTTCCGGGAGCCTCCCAAACTGCCTGAGCAGCCTGCCTGAGCAGATTCGAGCACGCTCCGGAATCGGCGTGGGTGACATGAGTGAAGTTGGTACGTCATGTCTTCACCACATTTCTTCACGCCGGAACCAATGAACTGATTCTTCCGCCGTACCGGCGGACCACCGCCCCGGCCCGGTCCGCAAAGCCAGACCGCAGCCGGACAGCACAACCGGTCGCCGAGCCAAGACAGGCCGACGCCCGCTCCAGGGAAGGACCCCTTCGTGAGCGACACCACCGATCTGATGGGCGTGAACGCCGGCGCCGCCGGCAATGCCTCCGCGCCCGCCACGGACGCTCCCGCCGCGCCTGCCACCGGTGCTGCCACCGCCCCCAAGCGGCGACGCTCGGGCACGGGCCTCGACGCCATGGTCCTGGCGGAGCTCCAGCAGCTCGCCTCCAGCCTCGGCATCAAGGGCACCGCGCGGATGCGCAAAGGCCAGCTGATCGAGGTCATCAAGGAACGGCAGGCCGGCGGTTCCGCCGCGCCCGCCAAGAGCGACGGGACGGCCGAGGCCGCCGAGACCAAGCCGAAGCGCCGCGCCACCTCCAAGGCCCGTACGGGTGAGGCGGCCGTGGACAAGGCGGACAAGGCCGAGAAGGCCGAGAAGCCCGCCGAGAAGGCCGCTGCCCAGCAGCAGATCGAGATCCCGGGCCAGCCGAGCAGTGACGAGCTGCCGGCCGGCGAGCGCCGCCGCCGTCGGGCCACCGCGCCCACCGGCAGCCCCGAGGTCACCGCCGAGGCCAAGGCCGAGGTGCGGACCGAGGAGCGGGTCGAGGCCAAGGCCGAGACCGCGCTGGACACCGCCGAGGGCAAGGGCGCCAAGGGCGCCGACCGCCAGGACCGCGCCGAGCGCGGCCAGAAGGCCGACCGCCGCGACCGCGGCGAGCGCGACCGCGGTGAGCGTGGCGACCGCGGTGAGCGCGGCCAGCGTGGCGAGCGCGGTGAGCGCGGTGAGCGTGACCGTGACCGCCGTGGCAACCGCGGTGACGACGCCGGCCAGCAGGGCGGCAACCGTCAGCAGCGCGACGGCCGTGGCGCGCCGCAGGGCGGCCCCCAGGGCGGCCCGCAGGACGACGACGACTTCGAGGGCGGCCGTCGCGGCCGCCGCGGCCGCTACCGCGACCGCCGTGGCCGTCGTGGCCGTGACGAGGCCGGCTTCGGCAACGAGCCGCAGGTCTCCGAGGACGACGTCCTGATCCCCGTCGCGGGCATTCTGGACATCCTCGACAACTACGCGTTCATCCGGACCTCCGGCTACCTCCCGGGCCCGAACGACGTCTACGTCTCCCTCGCCCAGGTCCGTAAGAACGGCCTGCGCAAGGGTGACCACGTCACCGGCGCGGTGCGGCAGCCGAAGGACGGCGAGCGGCGCGAGAAGTTCAACGCCCTCGTGCGCCTCGACTCGGTGAACGGCATGGCGCCCGAAACCGGCCGTGGCCGCCCGGAGTTCGGCAAGCTCACCCCGCTCTACCCGCAGGACCGCCTGCGGTTGGAGACGGACCCGGGCGTGCTGACGACCCGCATCATCGACCTGGTCGCCCCCATCGGCAAGGGCCAGCGCGGTCTGATCGTGGCCCCGCCGAAGACCGGTAAGACCATGATCATGCAGGCGATCGCCAACGCGATCACCACCAACAACCCCGAGTGCCACCTGATGGTCGTCCTGGTCGACGAGCGTCCGGAAGAGGTCACCGACATGCAGCGGTCGGTCAAGGGCGAGGTCATCTCCTCGACCTTCGACCGCCCGGCCGAGGACCACACCACCGTCGCCGAGCTGGCCATCGAGCGCGCCAAGCGCCTCGTCGAGCTGGGTCACGACGTGGTCGTCCTGCTGGACTCGATCACCCGTCTGGGCCGCGCCTACAACCTGGCCGCCCCGGCCTCGGGCCGCATCCTGTCCGGTGGTGTCGACTCGACCGCGCTCTACCCGCCGAAGAAGTTCTTCGGCGCCGCGCGCAACATCGAGGACGGCGGCTCGCTGACCATCCTGGCCACCGCGCTCGTCGAGACCGGCTCGCGCATGGACGAGGTGATCTTCGAGGAGTTCAAGGGCACCGGCAACATGGAGCTCAAGCTCGACCGGAAGCTCGCCGACAAGCGCATCTTCCCGGCCGTCGACGTCGACCCGTCCGGCACCCGCAAGGAGGAGATCCTCCTGGGTGGCGAGGAGTTGGGCATCGTCTGGAAGCTCCGCCGGGTGCTGCACGCGCTCGACTCGCAGCAGGCCATCGAGCTGCTTCTCGACAAGATGAAGCAGACGAAGTCCAACGCCGAGTTCCTGATGCAGATCGCGAAGACGACGCCCTCCTCGGGCAACGGCAACGACTGATCCGCGCGGCGCTCACGCACCACCGGGGCCTCCCCGCCACAGCCGTGGCGGGGAGGCCCCGCGCTTTGCGTTACCGACCCGTGACCTCTTGAGATGTGCGCCACAGCGCGGCCGTTCGGAATTGGCCGGAACCGGCCCCCTTCGGTTGGCCGAAAGCGCAGGTCACGGCAGGCGGGGGAGATCCGTAACCGGCCCGCCGTCCGGAAAATTTCTAAGACGGTCCTCATAACGGCCTGTGCAACCCTGACGCAGGCTTCCCCGTCATGACAGATGACGGAAGACCGGCCTGGCACCGAGAGCACCGAGCGGGCAGGGGGTAGCCGATAACCCAGCGGAGGACAGAGGAACGCATGGCTGACGAGATCAAGAGCGAGCGGGCGGGAGCGCACCGACGCCGAGTCCGTGGCTCCGGTGGCCGGCGCCGCAAGGCCCGTCCCCCTCGTAAGGGCTGGCGAATAGCCGCCTGGACCGCCACCGGTGTGGTCCTCGTCGGCGGAGCCGGGGCCGGATTCCTCTACTTCAAGTTCAACGGCAACCTCCACAGCGTCGACATCAACGCCGCCCTGGGCAAGAACCGCCCCGTCAACGTCGACAACGGCTCCCAGGACATCCTCGTCCTCGGCTCCGACTCCCGGGCCGGCGCCAACAGCGCCTACGGCAGGGACGAGGGCAGCTCCCGCTCCGACACCGCGATGATCGTCCACGTCTACGCGGGCCACAAGCAGGCCAGCGTCGTGAGCATCCCCCGCGACACGATCGTCGCCCGCCCCGAGTGCAAGACCCCGAAGGGCAAGGTCAGTCCGGCCGTCAAGCACGCGCAGTTCAACGAGGCGTACACGGTCGGGGGCGCGGCCTGCGCCGTCAAGACCGTCGAGGCGATGACCGACATCCGGATGGATCACTACCTGGAGGTCGACTTCGCCGGCTTCCAGAAGCTGATCGACAAGCTCGGCGGGGTCGAGGTCACCACCACCAAGCCCATCCGCGACAAGTGGAGCCACCTCGACCTCCCCGCGGGCAAGCACACCCTCAACGGCGAACAGTCCCTCGGTCTCGTACGGACCCGGCACGGCGTCGGCGACGGCAGCGACCTCGGCCGGATCAAGCTCCAGCAGGCGTTCATCAAGGCCCTGCTGGACCAGGTCAAGCAGGTCGGCCTGTTCACCAGCCCCACCAAGCTCTACGGGCTCGCCGACACCGCCACCAAGGCGCTGACCACCGACCGCGAGCTGGCCTCGGTCGACAAGCTGTACGCGTTCACCAGCGGCCTCAAGGGCATCGGCTCCGAGGACATGCACATGGTGACGCTGCCGGTCGGCGACGACCCCCAGGACCCCAACCGGGTGATCCCGCTGACCGAGGCCAGCGGGCAGATCTGGTCGGCGCTCCGCGACGACAAGCCGATCCCGGAGTCCGCGATCAAGGACGGCGCGGGCAGCAGGACCGGCGCCGACGACGTCGTGAAGTAGCCCGTCCACCGTCCGTCCACCGTCGGACGGGCCCGGGAATAACCGGCTGCCACCTCTCGTTTTGGGGGATACGGCCAGTCCTGGCAAACTGGTACGTCGGCCCCGGTTCACGCAAGGCAATCCCGCCTCTGCGACCCGGTGCTCTCCCGAACCTAGGAGATCCCCTTGAAGCGCGACATCCACCCGGAGTACGTCGAGACGCAGGTCAGCTGCACCTGTGGCGCCTCGTTCACCACCCGTAGCACCGTCGCGGACGGCACCATCCGTGCCGACGTCTGCTCCGAGTGCCACCCGTTCTACACGGGCAAGCAGAAGATCCTCGACACCGGTGGCCGCGTGGCGCGGTTCGAGGCCCGCTTCGGCAAGACCGCCGGGTCCGCCAAGAAGTAGCGACCCGCAGGCGCCGGTCCTCGGTCGCCCTTCGCGTGCGAGGGGCGACCGGACCGGCGTTTTGTCGTCAGCAGGCCCGTCACTTCCAGCTAGGGAAACTTGATGTTCGAGGCAGTCGAGGAACTCATCGGTGAGCACGCCGACCTCGAGAAGCGGCTCGCCGACCCCGCCGTACACGCGGATCAGGCCAACGCCCGCAAGCTCAACAAGCGCTACGCCGAGCTGACCCCGATCGTCGGCACGTACCGCTCCTGGAAGCAGACCGGCGACGACATCGAGACCGCGCGCGAGTTCGCGGCCGACGACCCCGACTTCGCCGCCGAGGTCAAGGACCTGGAGAAGGAGCGCGAGGCGCTCACCGAGAAGCTGCGCCTGCTGCTCGTGCCCCGCGACCCCAGTGACGACAAGGACGTGATCCTCGAGGTCAAGGCGGGCGCCGGCGGCGACGAGTCGGCGCTCTTCGCCGGCGACCTGCTGCGGATGTACCTGCGCTACGCCGAGCGCGTGGGCTGGAAGACCGAGATCATCGACGCCACCGAGTCCGAGCTGGGCGGCTACAAGGACGTCCAGGTCGCCGTGAAGACCAAGGGCGGCAACGGCGCCACCGAGCCCGGCCAGGGCGTCTGGGCGCGGCTGAAGTACGAGGGCGGGGTGCACCGCGTCCAGCGCGTGCCCGCCACCGAGTCCCAGGGCCGGATCCACACCTCCGCCGCCGGCGTGCTCGTCACGCCCGAGGCCGAGGAGATCGACGTCGAGATCCACCAGAACGACCTGCGCATCGACGTCTACCGCTCGTCGGGCCCCGGCGGCCAGTCCGTCAACACCACCGACTCCGCGGTCCGCATCACCCACCTGCCGACCGGCATCGTCGCCTCCTGCCAGAACGAGAAGAGCCAGCTCCAGAACAAGGAGCAGGCCCTGCGCATCCTGCGGTCCCGGCTGCTCGCCGCCGCCCAGGAGGAGGCCGAGCGCAACGCCGCGGACGCCCGCCGCAGCCAGGTCCGCACCGTCGACCGCTCCGAGAAGATCCGGACGTACAACTTCCCGGAAAACCGCATCTCGGACCACCGCGTCGGCTTCAAGGCGTACAACTTGGACCAGGTGCTCGACGGCGAGCTGGACCCGGTGATCCAGGCGTGTGTCGACGCCGACTCGGCGGCGAAGCTGGCCGCCGCCAACTGACCGGCACACCCGTAGGCTCCGTCCCCGATCGCCGGGCGGATCCCCAGCAGGCCGGTCCGGCGATCACGGACGACAGTGGTGACGAAAGCGCGAGAGGATCAACGTGAACCTGCTGCTCGCAGAGGTGGCGCAAGCCACCCAGCGGCTGGCCGACGCCGGCGTACCTTCTCCGCGCTTCGACGCGGAGGAGCTCGCCGCGTTCGTGCACGGCGTCAAGCGGGGTGAGCTGCACAACGTGCCGGACGCCGACTTCGACGCCCGCTACTGGGAGGCCATCGCCCGCCGCGAGGCCCGCGAACCCCTCCAGCACATCACCGGCCGCGCCTTCTTCCGCTACCTCGAACTTCAGGTCGGCCCCGGCGTCTTCGTGCCCCGCCCCGAGACCGAGTCGGTCGTCGGCTGGGCCATAGACGCCGTCCGGGCCATGGACGTCGTCGAACCCCTGATCGTCGACCTGTGCACCGGCTCCGGGGCCATCGCCCTGGCCCTCGCGCAGGAAGTGCCCCGCTCCCGGGTGCACGCCGTGGAGCTGGACGAGGGCGCCCTGAGCTGGGCCCGCAAGAACGTCGAGGGCTCCCGTGTCACCCTGCACCACGGCAACGCCCTGACCGCGCTCCCCGAGCTCGACGGCCAGGTCGACCTGGTGATCAGCAACCCCCCGTACATCCCGCTGACCGAGTGGGAGTACGTGGCGCCCGAGGCCCGCGACCACGACCCCGAGCTGGCGCTCTTCTCCGGCGAGGACGGCCTCGACACCATCCGCGGCATCGAGCGCACCGCCCACCGGCTGCTGCGCCCGGGCGGCGTCGTCGTCATCGAGCACGCCGACACCCAGGGCGGGCAGGTGCCGTGGATCTTCACCGAGGAGCGGGGCTGGGCCGACGCGGCCGACCACCCCGACCTCAACAATCGCCCCCGCTTCGCCACCGCGCGAAAGGCGATGCCGTGAGCACGGCACATCAGACATTCGCCCTGTACGAGGAGGTCCGTTAATGGCACGGCGATACGACTGCAGCGACGCGACCGACCGCCAGACCGGTCTGCGCGAGGCCGTCGCCGCGGTGCGCCGCGGTGAGCTGGTCGTGCTCCCCACCGACACCGTCTACGGCATCGGCGCGGACGCCTTCGGCCCCGAAGCCGTCAGCGACCTCCTGGCCGCCAAGGGCCGCGGCCGGGGCATGCCCACGCCCGTCCTGATCGGCTCCCCGAACACCCTGCACGGCCTCGTCACGGACTTCTCCGAGCAGGCGTGGGAGCTCGTCGACGCCTTCTGGCCCGGCGGGCTCACCCTCGTGGCCAACCACCAGCCGTCCCTGACCTGGGACCTGGGCGAGACCCACGGCACCGTCGCCGTCCGGATGCCGCTGCACCCGGTCGCCATCGAGCTGCTCACCGAGTTCGGCCCGATGGCCGTCTCCAGCGCCAACCTCACCGGCCACCCGGCGCCGCAGGACTGCGACGCCGCCCAGGAGATGCTCGGCGACTCCGTCTCCGTCTACCTCGACGGCGGCCCCACCCCCGCCGACGTGCCCTCCTCCATCGTGGACGTCACCGGCAAGAGGCCCGTCCTGCTGCGCGCCGGTGCGATCAGCGCCGAGCAGCTCCGCGAGGTAGTGCCCGACCTCGAGGTGGCGAATTGATCGCCCCGCAGGGGCGTGGCATAGCGGGACCGGACACGGACAGTTCCACCGACACCTTCCGCATCCTCCACGTCAGCACCGGCAACGTCTGCCGCTCGCCCATCACCGAGCGGCTGACCCGCCATGCCCTCACCGACCGCCTCGGCGACCCCTTCGCCGGCGGCCTGGTGGTGGAGAGCGCCGGCACCTGGGGCCACGAGGGCGCGCCCATGGAGGCGCACGCCGCCACCGTCCTGGCCGACCTCGGCGCCGACCCGGACGGATTCATCGGCCGGGAGCTCCTCGACGAGCACGTCATCCGCGCCGACCTGGTCCTGACCGCCACCCGCGACCACCGCGCCCAGGTCATCTCCATGGGCCACTCCGCGGGCCTGCGCACCTTCACGCTCAAGGAGTTCACCCGGCTCGTACGGGCCATAGACCCCACGACCCTCCCGGACCCCGCACCGGCCGGCGGGGTCGTCGACCGCGCCCGCGCCCTGGTGCAGGCCGCCGCCGCGCTGCGCGGCTGGCTGCTGGCGCCGAACGCGGAGGCCGACGAGGTCCACGACCCCTACGGCGCCCCCATCACCTTCTTCCGCTCCATCGGCGACGAGATCAACCAGGCGCTCGACCCGGTCCTCACCGCGCTCACCGGAGTGGCGTCCCGCTCCTGAGCAGCGGCCGTACGGCCCGGGGCCTACATTGGGTGGTGAGCCCATCGCACCCGTCCCACAGCCCGGAGCCGGCGATGTCCGCGACCCCCGTCACCCCCGCGCCCCGCCGGGACGCCGCCGCACCCGAGAGCGTCCCCGAGGACCGGCGCCGGCCGGAGCCCGTGTGGGGACACGGCTTCGAGGCGCTGCTGCGCCAGGACCCCGAGCTCGCCGGCCTCCTCCTCGGCGAGGCGGAGCGGCAGGCGAGCGGCCTCCAGCTCATCGCCGCCGAGAACTTCACCTCGCCCGCCGTCCTCGCCGCCCTCGGCTCGCCGCTCGCCAACAAGTACGCCGAGGGCTATCCCGGCGCCCGCCACCACGGCGGCTGCGAGCTCGTCGACCTCGCCGAGCGGATCGCCACGGACCGCGCCAAGGCCCTCTTCGGCGCCGACCACGCCAACGTCCAGCCGCACTCCGGCTCCTCCGCCGTGCTGGCCGCCTACGCCGCCCTGCTGCGCCCCGGCGACACCGTGCTCGCCATGGGCCTGCCGCACGGCGGCCACCTCACCCACGGCTCCCCGGCGAACTTCTCCGGCCGCTGGTTCGACTTCGCCGGCTACGGCGTCCGCCGCGACACCGGGCTGATCGACTACGACGAGGTGCGCGCCCTGGCCCGTAGGCACCGGCCGAAGGCCATCGTCTGCGGCTCGATCTCCTATTCCCGCCACCCCGACTACGCCGCCTTCCGCGACATCGCCGACGAGTCGGGCGCCTACCTCATCGCGGACGTGGCCCACCCGATAGGGCTGATCGCCGGGGGAGCGGCGCCCAGCCCCGTCCCGTACGCCGATGTGGTGTGCGCCACCACGCACAAGGTGCTGCGCGGACCGCGCGGCGGGCTGATCCTGTGCCGGGCCGAGCTGGCGGGCCGCGTCGACCGGGCGGTCTTCCCGTTCACCCAGGGCGGCGCCCAGATGCACACCATCGCGGCCAAGGCCGTGGCCTTCGGCGAGGCCGCCACCCCGGCCTTCACCGCGTACGCGCACCAGGTCGTGGCCAACGCCCGCGTCCTTGCCGCCGCGCTGGCCGCTGAGGGCCTCGTGGTGACCACAGGCGGCACCGACACCCACATGATGACCACCGACGTCTCCGGGCTCGCCCTGGACGCCGTCACGGCCCGCGGCAGGCTCGCGGCCTCCGGTGTCGCCCTGGACACCTGCGGTCTGCCGCACGGCACCGGCCGCACCCTCCACGGCCTGCGCCTGGGCACCGCGGCGGTCACCACCCAGGGCATGCGCGAGGCGGAGATGGCCCGGATCGCGGTGCTGCTGGGGGCCGCGCTGCGGGGCGACGGCCGAGGCGGGCTGCGCGCGGCGGTGGCCGAGCTGGCAGCCGGGTTCCCTCCTTATCCCGCCCACATCCGGTAGCTGCAACCATCGCGGGACGGCGGATCGTCTATAGCCGCGTCCATGGCCGCATTCACCGATCGGGGGCGGACGCGAATATGGTGTGGGGCTGTGATGGCCAGCGCGAACCCTGGGGCAGCCCGTGCGTGAATACCTGCTGACGTTGTGCGTCACCGCCGCGGTCACCTATCTCCTGACGGGGCCGGTGCGGAAGTTCGCGATCGTGGCCGGTGCCATGCCGGAGATCCGCGCGCGCGACGTCCACCGCGAACCCACCCCCCGCCTCGGCGGCATCGCGATGTTCGGCGGACTGTGCGCGGGGCTGCTGGTGGCCGCCCATCTGTCGAACCTCGGCAAGGTCTTCGAGCTGGGCAACGAACCCAGAGCGCTGCTCTCGGGCGCCGGCCTGATCTGGATCCTCGGCGTCCTGGACGACAAGTGGGGCGTGGACGCCCTGGTGAAGCTCGGCGGCCAGATGATCGCCGCCGGTGTGATGGTCCTCCAGGGCCTGACCATCCTGTGGATCCCGGTGCCCGGCGTCGGCACGGTCTCGCTGACCTCCATGCAGGGCACGCTGCTCACCGTCGCGCTGGTCGTGATCACCATCAACGCGGTCAACTTCGTCGACGGCCTGGACGGCCTGGCCTCCGGCATGGTGTGCATCGCCGCCGCGGCGTTCTTCCTCTACGCCTACCGGCTCTGGTTCGGCCACAACGTGGAGGCGGCCGCGCCCGCGACGCTGTTCGCGGCGGTCCTGATGGGCATGTGCCTGGGCTTCCTGCCGCACAACATGCACCCCGCCCGGATCTTCATGGGCGACTCCGGCTCGATGCTCATCGGCCTGGTGCTGGCCGCGGGCGCGATCTCCATCACCGGCCAGGTCGACCCCGACCTGCTCTACCAGCAGGTCGGCGGCGAGCGGAACGCCGTGCAGACGATGGTGCCGGTCTACATCCCGCTGCTGCTCCCGCTCACGGTGATCGCGGTGCCGGTCGCCGACCTGCTGCTGGCGATCGTGCGGCGGACCTGGAACGGCCAGTCGCCCTTCGCCGCGGACCGCGGCCACCTGCACCACCGGCTGCTGGAGCTCGGCCACTCGCACAGCCGGGCCGTGCTGATCATGTACTTCTGGTCGGCGCTCATCGGCTTCGGCACCGTGGCCTACTCCGTGCACTCGGCGAGCGTGTGGATCCTGCTGCTGATCGTCACCCTGAGCGCGGTCGGCCTGGTGCTCCTGCTGCTGCCGCGCGTCAAGCCGCGCGCGCCCCGCTGGGCCGAGGCGTTCGTACCGCCGCGCTACCGCCGCCGCCGGGCGGTGCCGGCGGCCGCCACCGGGGAGAGCACGGCGGGCCTGCACGGCGCGACCGCCGTGAGCGGGGAGGAAGCGGCCGACGCGGAGGCCGGGCGCGAGCCGGTGCCCGCGGGTCTGCACGGCGCGACGGCCATCGGCGACCGCTCCCGGTTCAGCCACCCCAGGAAGATCAGCAGCCCCCGCTGAGGGCCGGGCTCTACCAGAGATCCACAGGCTCCGTCAGTGCTATGACCGGCCACTTAACCCTTCCGTGTGACGTCGAGCACACGATGTAGGTAAAGACCTCATCAAATAGTTTGTGATACCGTTCACGAAACCCGGTGCTGAAGCCGAAGGACCGTAGTGCGGCGGCCCTTCGTCGCGAGTCATGTCTCACTCCCGGGGATACGCTCGTTCACGACGAATCGTTGCTTCCGACCGATCGCCGGAGAAACCCTTCATGCAGTCCAACGACGCCCGAACACTCCTGCAGTGCGCCGTCCCGACAGCCGTGGCCGGTGTCGTCGCTGTCGCCGTCAGCGGTGTGCTCGCCGGTGGCAAGGGCGCGGTCGGCGCCGCCGTCGGCACGTTGGTCGCGGGTGGCGTCATGGCCCTGGGCCTCTACGTTCTCCAGCGCACCGCCAGGTCTTTCCCGCATTTGTTCCAGGCCATGGGTCTGGTGCTCTATGTGACCCAGTTCCTGATCTCCGCGGTCGTTCTCGCGGTCTTCCGGGACACGTCGCTCTTCAACACGCGGGCCTTCGCCTTCGCCCTGCTCGCCGCCGTCCTCGTGTGGACCGCGGCGCAGACGCGCGCGTACATGAAGGCCAAGATCCTTTATGTGGAACCGGAATCCGCCGAGGCGAAGAAGTCCGCGCCCGCCGGGTCTCCGTCGTGACCGGTAGGGCCGCGATAAAGGTGCCGGCGCTCACCTGCTATCGTCCGGTGCCATCTGAGGCACAGTGGGCGCAGGCGGCTGAACACCCGAGTTTCCCGGGACGGAATCGGCAGTCCATGCTGCTGATGCCGAATACCCGGACCGGCCCCGCGCCGATCACCTGCCCCCCCATCCGTAAGACCAGTCCAGTGCCGTTCCGCGGCTGTGCGCCGCGCCGACACAACGAGGTTGCCGTACCTATGCGCCACGCTGAAGGAGCTCGCGGTGAGTGCTGACCAGATGCTCGCCTTCGAGACCGATTGCCACATCTTCGATGGGTGCGGGTTCCCAGCCCCAGGCCTCCACTCGTTCCTGTTCGAACCGATCTTCAGCATTGGTGGCTTCGACTTCAACAAGCCGATGCTGCTGGCCGTGCTCAGCACGGTCCTGATCATCGGTTTCTTCTGGGCGGCGTTCGGCCGGGCCAAGGTCGTTCCCGGCAAGCTCCAGATGGTCGGTGAGGCGGGTTACGACTTCGTACGCCGCGGCATCGTCTACGAGGCGCTCGGCAAGAAGGAGGGCGAGAAGTACGTCCCCTTCATGGTCTCGCTGTTCTTCTTCGTCTGGATCATGAACCTGTGGTCGATCATTCCGGTCGCCGCGTTCCCCGTGACCTCGATCATCGCCTTCCCGGCGGCTCTCGCCCTGATCGTCTACGTCCTGTGGATGTACCTGACGTTCAAGAAGCACGGCTTCGTCGGCGGTCTGAAGAACATCACCGGCTATGACAAGTCGCTCGGTGGCGTCCTCCCGCTGGCCGTGACCCTGGAGTTCTTCTCCAACGTGCTGGTCCGGCCGTTCACCCACGCGGTCCGACTCTTCGCCAACATGTTCGCCGGTCACCTGCTGATCCTGATGTTCACCATCGCCAGCTGGTACCTGCTGAACGGCATCGGCATCGCCTACGCCGGTGTCTCGTTCGTGATGACCATCGTGATGACCGCCTTCGAGCTGTTCATCCAGGCCGTCCAGGCGTACGTCTTCGTGCTGCTGGCCACCAACTACGTCCAGGGCGCGCTCGCCGAGCACCACTGAGCACCCCCGCTCCCCAGACCAACAATCGTCCGGTGGCCAACCCCCACCGGTCCGTGAAAGAGAAGGAAGAACGAGCATGTCTGCTGCTCTCCAGACCATCGCCGCTGGTGTCGAGATCAAGGGCAACCTCGGCTCGATCGGCTACGGCCTCGCCGCGATCGGCCCCGGCGTCGGCGTCGGCATCGTCTTCGGTAACGGCACCCAGGCGCTGGCCCGCCAGCCCGAGGCCGCCGGCCTGATCCGCGCCAACCAGATCCTCGGCTTCGCCTTCTGTGAGGCGCTCGCCCTGATCGGTCTGGTCATGCCGTTCGTCTACCCGTCTGCCTGATCGCGGCCTGACGACCACTGTTTTCGACGGAAGGCATTGATGTGAACGCCCTGATGATGGCGAACGAGGGGGAGCTGGAAAACCCCCTCCTCCCGCCGATCCCAGAGCTCGTCATCGGTCTGATCGCCTTCGCCATCGTCTTCTTCTTCCTGGCCAAGAAGCTCCTCCCGAAGATCAACACGACTCTGGACGAGCGTCGCGAGGCCATCGAAGGCGGCATGGAGAAGGCCGAGGCCGCCCAGGCCGAGGCTCAGCAGGTGCTCGAGGACTACCGGGCCCAGCTCGCCGATGCCCGCCACGAGGCCGCTCGCATGCGCCAGGACGCGCAGGAGCAGGGCGTCGCGGTGATCGCCGAGATGCGCGCCGAGGGACAGCGTCAGCGCGAGGAGATCATCGCTGCCGGCCACGCCCAGATCGAGGCCGACCGCAAGGCCGCCTCGGCGACGCTGCGCCAGGACGTGGGCAAGCTCGCCACCGACCTGGCCGGCAAGATCGTCGGTGAGTCCCTCGCGGACACCGCCCGGCAGAGCCGTGCCATCGACCGCTTCCTCGACGAGCTCGAGGTCAAGGCGGCCGACACGACGAAGGCCGAGGCGACCCGATGAGCGGAGCGAGCCGGGAGGCACTGGCCTCCGCACGTGAGCGCCTCGACGCGCTGGCGGACAACACGTCCGTGGACGCGGCGAAGCTCGCCGAGGACCTCGCCGCGGTCACCGCGCTGCTCGACCGCGAGGTCTCGCTGCGCCGGGTCCTGACCGACCCGGCGCAGGGCGGCGAGGCCAAGGCCGAGCTGGCCCAGCGCCTGTTCGGTGGCCAGGTGGGCGGCGAGGCCGCCGACCTGCTGGCCGGCATGGTCCGCTCCCGCTGGTCGCGCTCGCGCGACCTGGTGGACGCGGCCGAGGAGCTGGCCTCCAGTGCCGACCTGGTCGCCGCCGAGCGCGCCGGTGATCTGGACGACGTCGAGGACGAGCTGTTCCGCTTCGGCCGGATCGTCGGTGCCAACGCCGACCTGCGGTCCGCGCTGACGGACAAGGTCGCCGACCGGGCCGCCAAGGCCGGTCTGGTGCGCGAACTGCTGGGCGGCCGGGCCAACCCGGTCACCGAGCGGCTCGTGGTCCGTCTGGTGGCACAGCCGCGTGGTCGTAGCCTGGAAGCGGGGCTCAACGCCCTCTCCAAGCTGGCCGCCGACCGCCGGGACCGGATGGTCGCGGTGGTGACGTCCGCGGTGCCGATGAGCGATGCCCAGAAGCAGCGCCTCGGTGACGCGCTCGCCAAGCTGTACGGGCGGCGTGTCCACCTCAACCTGGACGTGGACCCCGAGATCCTCGGTGGTGTCCAGGTGCGGATCGGCGACGAGGTCATCAACGGCAGCATCGCGGACCGCCTCGCCGAGGCGGACCGGCGGATGGCCGGCTGACCAGCCACCAACTCAAGAGCATGACTGACGGCCCGAGTTGGGCCGACGGTGTCCTCCGGGGGCCCGCAGCACGACCGCTGCGGAAACCGGCCCCCGGAGAAGAAATACTTCGGGCCCAACAAGGAGAGCAGGGAACCCAGATGGCGGAGCTCACGATCCGGCCGGAGGAGATCCGGGACGCGCTGGAGAACTTTGTCCAGGCGTACAAGCCGGACGCGGCCTCGCGCGAGGAGGTCGGTACGGTCAGCGTTGCCGGCGACGGCATCGCGAAGGTCGAGGGTCTTCCCTCGGCCATGGCGAACGAGCTGCTGAAGTTCGAGGACGGAACCCTCGGTCTCGCCCTCAACCTCGAGGAGCGCGAGATCGGTGCGGTCGTCCTCGGCGAGTTCAGCGGCATCGAGGAGGGCCAGCCGGTGCAGCGCACCGGTGAGGTGCTCTCCGTCGCGGTCGGCGAGGGCTACCTCGGCCGCGTCGTCGACCCGCTGGGCAACCCGATCGACGGCCTCGGCGAGATCGCGACCGAAGGACGCCGCGCGCTGGAGCTTCAGGCTCCCGGCGTCATGGTCCGCAAGTCGGTCCACGAGCCGATGCAGACCGGCCTCAAGGCCGTCGACGCGATGGTGCCGATCGGCCGTGGCCAGCGACAGCTGATCATCGGCGACCGCCAGACCGGCAAGACCGCGCTGGCCGTCGACACGATCATCAACCAGCGCGACAACTGGCGCTCCGGCGACCCGAAGAAGCAGGTCCGCTGCATCTACGTCGCCATCGGCCAGAAGGGCTCCACCATCGCGTCCGTGCGCGGTGCGCTGGAGGAGGCCGGCGCCCTGGAGTACACGACGATCGTCGCCGCTCCCGCGTCCGACCCGGCCGGCTTCAAGTACCTCGCCCCGTACACCGGCTCGGCCATCGGCCAGCACTGGATGTACCAGGGCAAGCACGTCCTGATCGTCTTCGACGACCTCTCGAAGCAGGCCGACGCCTACCGCGCCGTGTCCCTGCTGCTGCGCCGCCCGCCGGGCCGTGAGGCCTACCCGGGTGACGTCTTCTACCTGCACTCGCGTCTGCTGGAGCGCTGCGCCAAGCTCTCCGACGAGATGGGTGCCGGTTCGATGACCGGTCTGCCGATCGTCGAGACGAAGGCCAACGACGTCTCGGCGTTCATCCCGACCAACGTCATCTCCATCACCGACGGCCAGTGCTTCCTGGAGTCCGACCTGTTCAACGCGGGCCAGCGCCCGGCGCTGAACGTCGGTATCTCGGTCTCGCGTGTCGGTGGCTCCGCCCAGCACAAGGCCATGAAGCAGGTCTCCGGCCGCCTTCGTGTCGACCTCGCCCAGTACCGCGAGCTGGAGGCGTTCGCCGCCTTCGGTTCCGACCTGGACGCGGCCTCGAAGTCGCAGCTGGAGCGCGGCAAGCGCATGGTCGAGCTGCTGAAGCAGGGCCAGTACGCCCCGTACTCGGTCGAGAACCAGGTCGTCTCCGTCTGGGCCGGTACCACCGGCAAGATGGACGACGTCCCGGTCGAGGACATCCAGCGCTTCGAGCGCGAGATGCTCGACTACCTGGGCCGTGAGCACAAGGGTCTGATGGACAGCATTGTCGAGGGCGGCAAGATGTCCGACGACACCCTCCAGGCGCTCGCCGACGCCATCGCCACCTTCAAGAAGCAGTTCGAGACCTCGGACGGCAAGCTTCTCGGTGACGACGCCACGGCCGCGAAGTGACGACGACGGAAGGGACCTGATCCATGGGAGCCCAGCTCCGGGTCTACAAGCGTCGCATCCGCTCCGTCACCGCGACCAAGAAGATCACCAAGGCGATGGAGATGATCGCCGCCTCGCGCATCGTCAAGGCGCAGCGCCAGGTGGCGGCATCGACGCCGTACGCGAGTGAGCTCACTCGCGCGGTGACGGCGGTGGCGACCGGCTCGAACACCAAGCACGCCCTGACCACCGAGGTCGACAGCCCCGTACGGGCCGCGGTCCTGCTCATCACGAGCGACCGCGGTCTGGCCGGCGGCTACTCCTCCAACGCCATCAAGGCCGCGGACCGCCTCACCGAGCGCCTGCGCTCGGAGGGCAAGGAGGTCGTGACGTACATCATCGGCCGCAAGGGCGTGGCGTACTACGGCTTCCGGGAGCGCCCGGTGGTGGAGTCGTGGACCGGCTTCACCGACAGCCCGACCTACGCGGACGCCAAGAAGGTCGCGGGCCCGCTGATCGAGGCCGTCCAGCTGGACACGGCCGAGGGCGGCGTCGACGAGCTGCACATCGTCTTCACCGAGTTCGTCTCGATGATGACGCAGTCGCCGATCGAGAAGCGGCTGCTGCCGCTCAGCCTCGAGAAGGCGGAGGAGCCCGAGGAGACGAAGGGCAAGATCCTTCCCCTCTTCGACTTCGAGCCGTCGGCCGAGGACGTCCTCGACGCGCTGCTGCCGCGGTACGTCGAGAGCCGGATCTACAACGCGCTGCTGCAGTCGGCCGCTTCCGAGCACGCCGCCCGCCGCCGCGCGATGAAGTCGGCGACCGACAACGCCGGCGAACTCATCAAGTCGCTGTCGCGGCTTGCCAATGCGGCCCGCCAGGCCGAAATCACCCAGGAAATCAGCGAGATCGTCGGTGGCTCCAGTGCCCTGGCCGACGCTAACGCGGGGAGTGACTGACCACTATGACCACGACTGTTGAAACCGCCACGGCCACCGGCCGCGTCGCGCGGGTCATCGGCCCGGTCGTCGACGTGGAGTTCCCCGTCGACGCGATGCCGGAGATCTACAACGCGCTGCACGTCCAGGTCGCCGACCCGGCCGAGGACGGCAAGCTCAAGACGCTGACCCTCGAGGTCGCGCAGCACCTGGGCGAGGGCCTGGTCCGCGCCATCTCGATGCAGCCCACCGACGGTCTGGTCCGCCAGGCCGCCGTCACCGACACGGGCGCGGGCATCACCGTCCCCGTCGGCGACGTCACCAAGGGCAAGGTGTTCAACACCCTCGGTGAGATCCTGAACAAGCCCGAGGCCGAGTCCGAGGTCACCGAGCGCTGGCCGATCCACCGCAAGGCGCCCAGCTTCGACCAGCTCGAGTCCAAGACCGAGATGTTCGAGACCGGCGTCAAGGTCATCGACCTGCTGACCCCGTACGTCAAGGGCGGCAAGATCGGTCTGTTCGGTGGTGCCGGTGTCGGCAAGACCGTGCTGATCCAGGAAATGATCTACCGCGTGGCCAACAACCACGACGGTGTGTCGGTGTTCGCCGGTGTCGGTGAGCGCACCCGTGAGGGCAACGACCTCATCGAGGAAATGACCGACTCGGGTGTCATCGACAAGACGGCGCTCGTCTTCGGTCAGATGGACGAGCCGCCGGGCACCCGCCTGCGCGTCGCCCTGGCCGGTCTGACCATGGCGGAGTACTTCCGCGATGTGCAGAAGCAGGACGTCCTCTTCTTCATCGACAACATCTTCC
The DNA here is from genome assembly GCF_055560115.1 of Streptomyces sp. NPDC023527. Taxonomy (NCBI): domain Bacteria; kingdom Bacillati; phylum Actinomycetota; class Actinomycetes; order Kitasatosporales; family Streptomycetaceae; genus Streptomyces; species Streptomyces sp. NPDC023527. The sequence continues at coordinate 385,425 of NZ_JBVHJJ010000004.1, read as the reverse complement.
GGTACACCCAGGCCGGTTCCGAGGTGTCCACCCTGCTCGGCCGCATGCCGTCCGCGGTGGGTTACCAGCCGAACCTGGCCGACGAGATGGGCCTCCTCCAGGAGCGCATCACCTCGACCCGTGGCCACTCGATCACGTCGATGCAGGCGATCTACGTCCCCGCGGACGACCTGACCGACCCGGCCCCGGCGACCACCTTCGCCCACCTGGACGCGACGACCGTTCTGTCGCGCCCGATCTCGGAGAAGGGCATCTACCCGGCGGTCGACCCGCTGGACTCGACGTCCCGCATCCTGGACCCGCGCTACATCGCGCAGGAGCACTACGACTGCGCCATGCGCGTCAAGACGATCCTGCAGAAGTACAAGGACCTCCAGGACATCATCGCGATCCTCGGTATCGACGAGCTGGGCGAGGAGGACAAGCTCGTTGTCCACCGTGCCCGTCGCGTCGAGCGCTTCCTGTCGCAGAACACCCACGTGGCGAAGCAGTTCACCGGCGTGGACGGTTCGGACGTGTCGCTCGACGAGTCGATCACCGCGTTCAACGCGATCTGCGACGGCGACTACGACCACTTCCCCGAGCAGGCGTTCTTCATGTGCGGTGGCATCGAGGACCTCAAGGCCAACGCCAAGGAGCTGGGCGTCTCCTGAGCCCCGTGCTCTTCGACCGGGGGCGGGGCGCTCCCGCCCCCGGTCGTCACGTCCCCTATTCTTTGACCCAACACCCGCCGCACCCGGCGGGTGGAGACCCGAGGAGCCACGTTGGCTGCTGAGCTGCACGTCGAGCTGGTCGCGGCGGACCGAAGCGTCTGGTCCGGCGAGGCCACTCTGGTCATCGCGCGTACCACATCGGGTGACATCGGCGTCATGCCCGGCCACCAGCCGCTGCTCGGTGTGCTGGAGTCCGGCCCGGTGACCATCAAGACCGCCGATGGCAATGTCGTCGCCGCGGTGCACGGTGGGTTCATCTCGTTCGCGGACGACAAGCTCTCGCTTCTCGCCGAGATCGCGGAGCTCGCCGACGAGATCGATGTCCAGCGCGCCGAGCGTGCGCTGGAGCGTGCGAAGTCGGCGGCCGACGCGGCCGCCGAGCGTCGCGCGGATGTCCGGCTGCGTGCGGTCACGGGCGTTCACTAGCCCGCGACCCACAGAGATCGTCCCTCAGCCGCGGACCGCACTGGAGCCACTCCAGGGCGGTTCGCGGCTGAGGCAATACAGGTGCGGTTGCTCTAGATGATGCGAGGAGGTCGGTGGAGATGGTCCTCGCTCTGCTCGTGAGCGGCATCGTCGTCTTGCTGGTGCTGGTGGGACTCTTCGTCTTCGGGCTGCGCAGGCGGCTGATCCAGCGGTCCGGCGGGACGTTCGACTGCAGTCTGCGGTGGGATGTGCCCGAGAAGGACCCCGCCCCGGACGGCAAGGGGTGGGTGTACGGCGTCGCCCGCTACAACAGTGACCGGATCGAGTGGTTCCGGGTCTTCTCCTACGCGTATCGGCCCCGCCGGTTGCTGGAGCGCGCTTCCATCGAGGTGCTGGAGCGGCGTCCGCCGCTGGGGGACGAGGAGCTGGCCCTGCTGTCCGACGCGGTGGTGCTGATCTGTTCGCATCAGGGCACGCGCCTGGAATTGGCGATGAGCGAGGACGCTCTGACGGGGTTCCTGGCGTGGCTGGAAGCGGCGCCGCCCGGGCAACGAGTCAATGTGGCTTAAATGGGGTGTCTCGTTGGTTGGGGGTCCCCCCGGACGAAGTCTGGGGGAGAGTCAATGTGGCTTAAATGGGGTGTCTCGTTGGTTGGGGGTCCCCCGGACGAAGTCTGGGGGAGCGTGAATGCGGCTTGGCTTTCTGTGGCCTCGAACGCCGGCCGGGCTTTTGTGAGCCCGGCCGGCTTTTTCGTGCGGGTGGTCAGCGGAGCCCGTTGTCGACCGCGGTCATCAGCGTCCCACTGTCACCCGACATCTCCCAGATCATCACGCCGCCCAGCTTCTTCTCCTTGAGCCAGGCGGTCTTCTTGTTGATGGACCAGACGTCGTCGAAGGTCCACCACTGCCCACCGGCACCGGTGTAGCCGTAGGTCGCCACCGACTGCTCGTCGTGATACACGACAAGATTCGGTACGGACGCGAGCAGGTTGTCGTAGCCACGCGTCCCCGCCTCCTCCGGGAACTGGCCCGGTGCCGCGCCGCCCGCGCTCTGCCACTCGCCGTGCGCGCCGCCGTCCGCGACCTGCTGCCAGCCGCGCCCGTAGAAGGCGAGGCCGAGGACGACCTTGCGCGGGTCGACGCCCGCGTCGAGGTACGCCTGGACGGTCGACTCCACGCTGAACTTCGTCGTGTACGGGTCCTGCGCGTCGGCGTGGAGATTGCCCTGGTGGCCCGTGCGGTTGGGTTCCCAGCTGTTGTCGCTGCCGGAGCCGTGGAAGTCGTAGCCCTGGACGTTCGCGAAGTCCATGTAGTCGAACACGCTGGGCGTGCCGTCCTTCGTGGTGATGTCCCAGCCCGCCTCGATCTTGCCGGGGTCGGCCGGGGTGAAGGCGGTGAGCAGGTACTTCCTGCCCGTGGTGGAGCTCAGTGCGTCCAGCTGCCTGCGGAATTCCGCGAAGAGCAGCGTGTTGTTGGCCTTGTCGTCCTTGGAGACGTGGTTTCCGGCGTGGCCCTCGGAGCCGGGCCACTCCCAGTCGATGTCGAAGCCGTCGAAGATCCCGGCGGCGGCGCCCGTGCCGCCGCGGCCGCCGGTGGGCGGCAGGTTGCCCTTGATGTACATGTCGATGCAGGACTTCACGAACTTCTGCCGGGAGGCGTCGGTGCGGGCGACGTCCGAGAAGTACTTGCTGTAGGTCCAGCCGCCGATCGACATATTGATCTTGAGGTTGGGGTGCTTGGCCTTGAGCTTCTTGAGCTGGTTGAAGTTGCCGGCGAGCGGCTGGTCCCAGGTGTCGCCGACGCCGTCGACGGACTCGCCCGCCGAGAAGCCCTTCTCGTAGTCGGCCCAGGCGTCGCCCGCGCCGTCACCCTGGCTGGGGTCCTGGGGGTTGGGCGTCGTGGCCTTGGTGACGCCATTGAGACAGGTGAGGTTGGTGGGGTCGATGTTGGAGAACGAGTAGTTGATGTGGGTGAGCTTGCCGGCGGCGCCCGTGTTCTCCAGGGACTTCACGGTGTAGCCGCGCCCGTAGATGCCCCACTGGACGAAGTAGCCGACCTTGGCGCGGTCGACGGTCGGCTCGGTCCCGCCTCCGGTGGTGCGTACGGTCAGCGGCGGGCTCGCCTTGCTGGTCTGGTCGGCGGTGTCCCGGGCGATGACGGTGTACGTGTAGTCGGTGCCGGCCGTCAGTCCGGTGTCGTTGTAGGCCGGTTTGGTGACCGTGGCGACCTTCACGGTGCCGCGGTGGACGTCGTAGTTCTTGATGCCCTTGTCGTCGGTGGCGGCGGGCCACGTCAGGGCGACGGACGTGTCCGTGATGGTCGTCGCCTTGGGGGTGCCGGGGGCGGACGGCGGCTTGTCGGTGCCGTCGCCGGTGCCCGTACGGACGGTGGTGGCCGGGCTCGCGGGGCCGGTCTGGCCGGCGGAGTCCCGGGCGACGACCTTGTAGGTGTACGCGGTGTCGGCGGTCAGGCCGGTGTCGGTGAACGTGGTGGTGGAGACCGTGCCGACGACGGTCTCACCGCGGTACACGTCGTAGTTCTTGACGCCCTTGTCGTCCGTGGCCGCGGCCCAGCTCAGGCCGATGCTGTCGGCGGTCACGCCGGTGGAGGCGGGGGCGCCGGGGGCGCTGGGCGGGGTGTCGGCGGGGGAGCCCTCGCAGGGCCCGCCGTCGAGCTTGCAGCCGGCCGGGTCGCCGTCGCCCGCGCCGACGAAGCCGAAGGTGACGGCGGCGCCCGGCGCGATCGTGCCGTTGTACTCGCGGTTCTTCGCCGTGTAGTGCGAGCCCGAGCTGGTGATCAAGGCGTCCCAGTAGGCGCCGACCGTGGTCGTGGCGGGGAAGTCCCACTCCACGGTCCAGGAGTTGATCGTGGTGGTGCCGGTGTTCCTGACCGTCCACTCGGCCTGGAAGCCGGAGCCCCAGTCGGAGGTCTTGGCGAAGGTGGCGGTCGCGGAGGCGGCCCGGGGCGCGGCCGGTGCGGGGGAGGCGAGGCCGACCAGCGCGGCGGCCGGAAGCAGCAGCGCGGAGAGCGCCGCCACGGCTCTGAATATGTGGCGTCCGGTGCCTGGTGAGGTTCCTGTTCTCAAGGGTGCTCCTCGAGTGGGGGGTGTCGCCCGGTGCGCGTGCGCTGTCCGGACACCCGCACCGGGGCCGTGGTGGGGAGAGTAAAAAGGTCCGTACCAACGGTCAAGAGGTCTGGACCAGACCCAACTCCTGGGCCAGCACCGCCGCTTGCACCCTGCTGCGCAGCTCCAGTTTGCTCAGCAACCGGCTGACATGCGTCTTGACCGTCGCCTCCGCCATGCTCAGCCGCCGGGCGACCTCCGCGTTCGACAGCCCCTCGCCCAGGCAGGTGAGCACCTCGCGCTCACGGCGGGTGAGGGCGTCCAGGATCGCGGGGTCGGGAGCGTTCGCCGACCGTACGGGCGCGGGGCGGGCGAACTCCGCGATCAGCCGGCGGGTCACCGCCGGGGAGATCAGGCCCTCGCCGCCCGCGACCGTTCGTACCGCCGCGATCAGGTCGGCCGCGTCGCTGTCCTTGAGCAGGAAGCCCGAGGCTCCCGCGCGCAGCGCCCCGAAGACATATTCGTCGAGGTCGAAGGTGGTCAGCACCAGGACGTCGGCGAGCTGCTCCGCCACGACCCGCCGGGTCGCCGACACACCGTCCAGGCGCGGCATCTGCACGTCCATCAGCACCACATCCGGCCGCAGTTCGCGGGCCAGCCGCACGGCCTCCTCGCCGTCGGCGGCCTCCCCGACCACCTCGATGCCGGGCGCCGAGCGCAGGATGAGGACCAGCCCGGAGCGGACGGCCGCCTGGTCCTCCGCGACGACGACGCGGATCCCCTCCGGCGTGCCGGGGCCGGGCGCGGGCGATGTCGTGGTCACGGTGTTCCTCTGCCTTCCTCCGGTACGGGCAGTGCGGCCCGTACGCGCCATTGCTTGCCGTCGGGGCCGTCCACCGGCCCCGCCTCGAACTCCCCGTCCAGCAGGGCCACCCGCTCGCTCATGCCCACCAGCCCCGCCCCCGAGCCGGGCGCGCGTGGCATGGGGCCCGCGCCGAACGCGCTGGTCACCTCGGCCACCAGCGGGCTCCCGGTGGAGCGCGCCAGCCGCACGGTGACCGGGCCCGGCGCCGCGTGCTTGACGGCGTTAGTCAGCGACTCCTGCACAATGCGGTACGCCGCCAGCTCGACCGGCGCCGGCAGCGGACCCGGACCCCGCTCGTCGCACAGGACGAAGCGGAAGCGCTCGTCGCGCACGGCGGTACGGGCATGGGCGAGCAGCGCGTCCACGCCGTCGAGCCGGGGCGTGGCCGCGGGCTCCTCCTCGACGCCCGCCTGCCGCAGCAGCCCGATGAGGCGGCGCATCTCGGCGAGCCCCTGAACGCTGTTCTCCCGGATGACGCCGAGCGCCTCCTCGGACGCCTTGGGGTCGCCTATCGAGAGCGCCGCGGTGGAGTGGATCGCGATGGCCGACAGGTGGTTCGCCACCATGTCGTGCAGCTCGCGCGCCATCCGGGCGCGCTCGGCGCCGACGGCCTGCCGGCGGTCCATTTCGGCCAGCAGCGTCGTCCGCTCGGCCTCCAGCCGGGCCGCGTGCGCCGCGTCGCGGTGCCGGCGGATGCCCACCCCGGTCCAGGCCGGGGCCACCAGGAGCACCCCGAAGCCGAAGCCGACGAGCAGCCCCTCCGGCTCCCGGATGATCGCCAGGGCCAGCAGCGTCGCCAGCGCGGTGAGGACCTCGCAGACGCGCGGAATGCGCCAGGCGACGGACGGTCTGCCGTACAGCACCGCCGCGTACACCAGGTCCGTGTACATGGCGATCGTCGCGATGAGCGAGCCCGTACAGATGTCGAGGCAGATGGTGAGCGTGCCGATCGCGACCGCCGTCAGCGGGGCGCTGCGCCGCAGCAGCTCGGCGCCGCACATCACGACCAGCGCGACGAGGGTCAGCCACTTGGGCAGCCCGAGCAGCGGGAGGTTGTTGCGCAGGCCGAGGAACCACAGGGTGAGGCCGCCGATCAGCCCGGCGGCCGCGATGAGGACGGCCTCGCGGTCGGGGCGGTGGGGCAGGCGGACGGGCATGGATCCATCACAGCACGTGGGAGGCTGTGCGGTCGTCCGCTCCGGGGAGCTTCGAGACGGCGTGCGCTACATCGAAGGATGCAGTCGTGGATCGTCACCGGCGACGAAGAAATGGCCGGTCGGCGCCGGGAGGCTGGAGGTGAGGGAAGGAGAGATCCGTGATCGTCACGCTGATCGTCATCTGCGAGGTGGGCTTCTGGGTGCTGTTGGCCGGCGGCCTGAGCCTGCGCTACCTGGCCCGGATGCCGCGCACGGGGGCGGCGGTCCTCCTGCTGGAACCCGTACTGGAACTCGTCCTGCTGATCGCCACCGCCGTCGACCTGAAGAACGGCGCGCAGGCCGACTGGAAGCACGGCCTGGCCGCCGTCTACATCGGCTACTCGGTGGGTCTCGGCCACTCCACCATCACCTGGGTCGACCAGCGCTTCGCCCACCGCTTCGCGGGCGGCCCGCCGCCCGTGAAGCCACCGAAGTACGGCATGGCCCGCACGGTCCACGAGTGGAAGGTGGCCGCCCGCTGGGTGCTGGCCTCCGCCGTCGCGATCGGCCTGCTCCAGGCGGCCACCTGGTACGTCGGCGACTCCGGTGACGTCAGCTCGCTGCGCGCCTGGCAGACCAAGATGCTCGCCGTGATCGGCATCAACGTCGTCATCGCGCTGAGCTACACGCTGTGGCCGAAGCAGCCGAAGCCGGGGGACGTGGACCACGCCGAGAGCCCCCGGGCCTTCGAGAAGCGCTGATCAGCGCTCCCCGCCCGGCACCC
>NZ_JBVHJJ010000004.1:344835-378341 GCF_055560115.1 Streptomyces sp. NPDC023527 | reverse complement strand
CCCACAGCACATCGCCCAGCTCCTTGTTGGCCGTCCGCGCGAGGATGCTGCATCTCTCGGGGGCAACCCCCGAACCCCCGGCCGGGCCGTTGGTGCCGCGCCCTCTCAGCGCTCCCCGCCCGGCACCCACAGCACATCGCCCAGCTCCTTGTTGGCCGTCCGCGCGAGGATGCTGCATCTCTCGGGGGCAACCCCCGAACCCCCGGCCGGGCCGTTGGTGCCGCGCCCTCTCAGCGCTCCCCGCCCGGTACCCACAGCACATCGCCCAGCTCCTTGTTCGCCGTCCGGGCCAAGATGAACAGCAGGTCCGACAGGCGGTTGAGGTACGTCGCCGTGAGCGTGTTCATGATGTCGGCGTGGAGTTCCAGCGCCGCCCACGTGGAGCGCTCCGCGCGGCGTACGACCGTGCAGGCCTGGTGCAGCAGGGCCGCGCCGGGGGTGCCGCCGGGGAGGATGAAGCTGCGGAGCTTCTCCAGGTCCTCCAGGAAGTGGTCGCAGTCCGCCTCCAGCTTGTCGATGTAGGACTGCTCGACGCGCAGCGGCGGGTACTTGGGGTTCTCGACGACGGGCGTCGCCAGGTCGGCGCCCACGTCGAAGAGGTCGTTCTGGATGCGGACGAGCACCTTGACGACGTCTTCCGGCAGTTGCCCGAGGGCGATGGCCACGCCGATCGCCGCGTTCGCCTCATTGGTGTCGGCGTAGGCGGCGATGCGGGTGTCGGTCTTCACGGTGCGGCTCATGTCGCCGAGTGCGGTGGTGCCGCTGTCACCGGTGCGGGTGTAGATGCGCGTCAGATTGACCATGGGTACGAGCCTAGCCACGCGCTCGGCCGGTGGTGGAGAAGGACACCGCTCACGTAGGTCCGTGTGATCCCTGAGGCTGGAGGGGCCCAACTGCTGCGTGTGGTCCGCGTGGTGACTATCCAGTGTGATGTCCGTCATTTGGGACGTGACGCGTATCTCTTCCTGCCCAACGGCGCCGCGGCGGGCGCTAAGGTCCGGCCGAGAGCCGTAGCTGAACAGGCATGTGCACAGGGAGTAAGGGGACAGCAGTGGCCAAGAAGCTCGCCGTCATCGGGGCCGGTCTGATGGGGTCGGGGATCGCCCAGGTCTCCGCTCAGGCCGGGTGGGACGTCGTCCTGCGGGACGTCACCGACGCGGCGCTGCGGCGTGGCACGGACGGCATCAAGGCCTCGTACGACAAGTTCGTCTCCAAGGGCAAGCTCGACGCCGAGGCCGCCGAGGCGGCGCTGGCCCGGATCTCCACGACCACCGACCTCGACGGCGCGGCCGACGCCGACATCGTCGTGGAGGCCGTCTTCGAGGACATCGACACCAAGCGGGACATCTTCCGCACCCTGGACGGCCTGGTGAAGGACGAGACCGTCCTGGCCTCCAACACCTCCGCCATCCCGATCACGAAGATCGCGGCCGCCACGGAGCGCCCGGAGCGGGTCGTCGGCACACACTTCTTCTCCCCGGTGCCGATGATGCAGCTTTGCGAGCTGGTCCGCGGGTACAAGACCAGTGACGAAACGCTCGCCGCCGCCCGCGAGTTCGCCGAGGGCGTCGGCAAGACCTGCATCGTCGTCAACCGCGACGTCGCCGGCTTCGTCACCACCCGGCTGATCTCGGCGCTCGTCGTCGAGGCGGCCAAGCTCTACGAGTCCGGGGTGGCCTCCGCCGAGGACATCGACATCGCCTGCAAGCTGGGCTTCGGTCACGCGATGGGCCCACTGGCCACCGCCGACCTGACCGGTGTCGACATCCTCATGCACGCCACGGGCAACATCTACACCGAGTGCCAGGACGAGAAGTTCGCGCCGCCGGAGATCATGCGCCGCATGGTCGACGCCGGGGACCTCGGCCGCAAGAGCGGGCAGGGCTTTTACCAGCACTGACGGTGCAGCCGTCAGCCCATTCACCCACCGGGGTGAATTAGGTATCGGTTCGCCAACAAGCGGCAACCTTGTCGTGTGAGAGGCAGTCAGTTCTTTAGAACCTCACCCACATCACGCACCACTCCGGGGAGCGCATATGCACATCAGGGGCGACCACGCCGAACTGGTCGTCGGGGGGCGCCTCGACGTCCGCAGCGCGGCGGACGCCCGTACGGTGCTGCACTCCGCGCTGGACGCGGGCAGAGGTGACCTCGTGCTCGACCTCACCGAGCTCGACTCCTGGGACGCGACGGGCCTCGGCGTCATCATGGGCGCCCACCGCCGCGCGGGACGCACCGGCCGACGGCTGGTCCTGCGCGGCGTGCCCGACCGGATGCAGCGGCTGCTGGTCGCCACCCGACTGCACCGCATCCTCGCGATCGAGGGCGGCATCGAGGCCGAGTCGCTGCCGCGGGTCTGAGCCGGGCCCGGGCGGCGAGCCGGCTCCCGTCGCGGAGCCCGGCGTTCCGGTGCCCGTGGGGCGGCGGGGCCCCCGGCCGCCCTGTTTCCGATTTGTCCCTCCGCTTCTCATGAGACTGTGACATGCCCCGGGCGGCGAGCCGCTCGGGTATTCATGGATACTGTCCGGAGGTCTGAGGTTCGGTTTTCCCGCCGCATAGGCCGCATCAGCACGCCCACGGCGGGCACCGGACACGAAGCGCCGGCCGGGTTCGTCCCGGCTGTGGGTGAGGGAGTGCGGACAGGCCGGGAGGGCACGACGGCACGCCACGCATTGGGGGGCTTTCACCATGGACCCGACGAACCGATCCGATGAGTTCGGCGACCACGGCCACGAGGCTGTCGCCGACAGCGCCCCGGAGCGGCCGACGGTGGACCGTGAGCCCGTCGGCAGGAGCGCCGGGCCCGTCCGCGTCGTCCGGCTCGTCGCGGGCGACTACGTCCTCACCGTCAACCCCGTCGACGGCAGCGAGATCGAACCCTGCCTGCCCGGCCGCCGCCCCGGCCGCCCCGGACGGCACGGCCCCGCCGAGCGCGCCGAGCTGACCCGCGCCGCCGCACCGCCGCCGCCCGCCCGCCAGGCCGGCCCCGAGCTTCCGCTGCTGGAGCGCCAGGAGGAGCGCGAGCGGCTCACCCGCCTGCTCTCCCGCGGCCGCTCCGTGCGCCTCACCGGCCCCGCCGGCTCCGGCCGCACCGTGCTGCTGAACGCCGTCGCCGCCGACTGCGAGGGCCTCGCGCCCGATGGCGTCGTCCGCCTCAGCGGCCACCACCGCACCGCCGGCGACCTGTTGTACGAGCTGTTCGCCGCCGTCCACGACGCGCCCCTGCACCGCCCCGACCGGGCCGAGCTGCTGGCCGCCGTCCACGAGATCGGCGCGGTCGTCGTCCTGGACGACCTCGAATTCGGCGGCGGCGCCCTCGACGAGCTCCTCGACGCCACCCCCGAGTGCGCCTTCCTCCTCGCGGCCACGCCCGACGTCGCCGCGCCGTCCGCCGATTCACACCTCGAAGAGGTGTTCCTCGGCGGCCTCGACCGCACCGGCTGCCTGGAGCTGCTGGAGCACGCCGTGGACCGGCCCCTCACCGACGAGGAGGCCGACTGGGCGGCGGACCTGTGGTTCGAGTCGGAGGGGCTGCCGCTGCGCTTCGTCCAGGCCGGCGCGCTGCTGCGGCAGCGCGACGAGATGAGCGCCGACCCGGCCGCCGTCGACGAGTTCGGCGTCTTCGCCGAGCGGCCCTACATCGCCGCCGCCGACGCCGACGGCGCCGCCGAGTCCCGGACCTCCATCCCGCTGCCCCCGCTCGCGGTGGCCGCGGCCCCCGTCGCGCTGCTCGTCGCCCGGCTCGGCGACGCCGCCCGCGACACCCTGCGCTTCGCCATCGCCCTCGCCGGCGAGGTCCCGCACCAGGCACACCTGCCGGCCCTCGTCGGCGACACCCACGCGGACGCCGCCATCGGCGAGCTGCTCGCCAGCGGGCTGATCACCGCCACCGGCTCGCGCTACCGGCTGGCGGCGGGCGTCGCCGAGCAACTGCTCGGCGAGGGGTACGGCACGGACGCCGCCGAGCGTGCGCACACGGCCGCCCAGCACTACGCCTGGTGGGCCGGCCACCCCTCCGTCGCCCCCGAGCGCGCGGCCGCCGAGGCCGACGCCGTCCTTGCCGCCATGAGCGTCCTGGTCACCGACGGCGAGCCCGGGCACCCGGCCGCCGCGGTGCTGCTGGCCCGCACGGTCTCGCCCGCGTTCGCCGCGGCGCTGCACTGGAACGCGTGGGAGCGCGCTCTCCGGTACGGCCAGGAGGCCGCCCGGCGCGCGGGCGAGGTCGGTGAAGAAGCGTATTTCCACCACGAGTTGGGCGTACTGGCGCTGTGCACCGGCAATGTCGACCGGGCCCGCGCCGAGCTGGAGGCGTCCGTCGGGATGCGCGGCGTCCTCGCGGACAAGCGCGGCGCCATAGCGGGCCGCCGGGCGCTCGCGCTGGTCGCGGACCGCTCCGGCCTGTCGATGGGCGCCGCCCCGGTGCCCATGGCCACCCCTCGCGCCGAGCCCGCGCGGCCCGCACCGGTGCCGCCGCCCGTGCCGGCCGCCGAGCCGGCCGGCCGGGCGCCCGCGGGCGAGGAGATCCCGGACGCGCGCAGGGAGGAGTCGGCCACGCCCCCGTACGTGCCGGCCGCCCCCGCGGCCCCCGCGGCGTCGGACCCGTTCACCACCACGGTCTTCCACCGGGTCGCGAGCCCCCCGCCCACGCCGCCGCGCCAGCCCTGGGCGCGGAAGCTGATGGTGGCCGGCACCCGCCGCAATCTGGCGGCGGCGGGCGCGGGCGCCCTGCTCGCGGCCGTCCTGGGCACCGTCGTCACCCTGGGTGCCACCTCCGGCGGCCAGGACGACAAGTCCCCCGACGGCGTCAAGCCCGGCCAGTCCGCGTCCCAGCAGGACGGCAACAGCCCCCTGAACGCCGACCAGCCCGCAGGCGGCGGCACCGGCGGCGGCCAGGTCCCCGGCCGGCCGGGCAAGCCGGGCCAGTCGGCCGGCCCGAGCGCCTCCGGCAGCCCGTCGCCGGGCGCGTCCGGCAGCGCCTCGCCGAGCGGCTCCCCGAGCCGCGGCGGCGAGCCCTCCGGGTCGCCGTCCTCCCCGGGCGGGCCCTCGCACAGCCCGTCGCGCTCGTCGGGCGGCGGCGAACCCTCGAAGTCGGCGAACCCCTCGCCGAGCAGGAGCAGCGGCGGCGAGTCCCCGTCGCAGCCCACGAACCCCACGCCGAGCCAGTCCCAGCCCTCGGCGGGCGGCGGCTCGAACTCCGCGAGCGGTCCCGCCTCCGGCAGCAAGCCGGCGGACGGCGGCGCGTCCTCGCTCCAGGCGGGCGCGCCGGCGGCCTGAGACGACCCTGAGACGACAACGCGAGGGCCCGTACCCCCCATCGGGGAGGTACGGGCCCTCGGGCGTCAGTACCTCAGAACAGCCGCAGCTTGTCGTCCTCGATGCCGCGCATCGCGTCGTAGTCCAGGACCAGGCAGCCGATGCCGCGGTCCGTCGCCAGGACGCGCGCCTGCGGCTTGATCTCCTGGGCGGCGAAGACGCCGCGCACCGGGGCCAGGTGCGGGTCGCGGTTGAGCAGCTCCAGATAGCGGGTGAGCTGCTCGACACCGTCGATGTCGCCGCGGCGCTTGAGCTCGACGGCCACCGTGGCGCCGTCCGCGTCCCGGCAGAGGATGTCGACCGGGCCGATGGCGGTGGGGTACTCGCGGCGAATCAGGGTATACCCCTCACCGAGCGTCTCGATGCGGTCCGCGAGGAGCTCCTGGAGGTGCGCTTCCACGCCGTCCTTGATGAGGCCCGGGTCGACGCCGAGCTCGTGCGAGGAGTCGTGCAGCACTTCCTCCATCGTGATGATCAGCTTCTCGCCCGCCTTGTTGACCACCGTCCACACCGAACCGTCGCCCTCCTTGAGGGTGCACGGCGGGGACATCCAGTTGAGGGGTTTGTAGGCACGGTCGTCCGCGTGGATCGAGACGCTGCCGTCCGCCTTCACGAGGATCAGTCGCGGGGCGGAGGGGAGGTGGGCGGTGAGCCGGCCCGCGTAGTCCACGGAGCAACGGGCAATGACGAGACGCATGGTGAGTCACGCTACTCGACACCTGCCCCTCGACGCGATTCGCCTCTTTTCATGCCATGACCCGTGGCCGGTTGTTGATGCGTTCTCCTGGTGCGCCCGCAGTGGCCGATTTACCGTTGAAGCGGGCGGTCGTCGTACGGGCACAGGGCGTCGTCGTCCGCCCGCCCATCCCTAGACCCTGCGCGCTGGGGTTGTGAGAAAAGGAGAACTCATGTCGCTCGACGTCTCACCGGCCCTCCTTGAACAGGCCGAGCGAGGCGAGGTCGACGAAGCGGAATTCGTCGGCTGCGTCCGGACCTCCCTGCCGTACGCGTGGGAGATGATCAGCTCCCTGGTGGCCCGGCTCAAGATCGACGGTGGCGAGTTCGCCGACAACCAGACGCCCCCGCCGGACGAGCGGGCCCGCGGTCAACTGCTGCGCGCCCTGGCGAGTGACGCGATCCGCGGTGCGCTGGAGCGGCACTTCGGTGTGCGCCTGGCGTTCCAGAACTGCCATCGGGTGGCGGTCTTCCCCATCGGCCCGTCGGCCGATGACCGCTTCGCCCGCTTCACCTCCATCCGCGGTCAGCTGCTGAACCAGTCCCCCGAGCTCCGGGACTGCTGACGCGTCCGTGCTGCCGCTCCGCACCCCGGGAGGTGCTTTCAGTGCAGGGGCGGCAGCTCCGGCGGCGGCTGATCGGCGGCGCACGGGCGACGCGGGTCGGGCCCGGGAGGAGGCCGGAGGGGGTCGGGGAAGGCGTCAGGCGAGCAGCGGGAGGACCTCGGTGCCCAGTCGGCGGAGGTTGTCCTCGGTGGCGGCGAGGTCGCCGGAGCCCTCGGTCAGGAGGGCGAAGCGGGAGATGCCCGTACGCTCCGCGGTGGCCGCGAGGCGGTCCGCGCAGAGCCGCGGCGGGCCCACCGGATGGAGATCGCACAACAACTGTGTGTACTCCAGCGGATCGCGCATTCGCCGCGTCCGGCCGTCGACCGTGACATGCGCGGAGAGCCCCTGGTGCAGCCAGCCGGGCATGGCCTTGGTCAGCGTCTCCGCGGCCTCCTGGCGCCGGTCCCCGACCTGTGCGACCCCGGCCGACACATGGCCGGCCGCGGCGATCTCCTCGGGTGAACGCCCCGCCTCCAGCGCGCACTTGCGCCACAGGGCGACCATCTCCGCCTTCTCCTCGTCGTCGCTGTGCATCCCGAGCAGCATCGGCAGGCCGTGCCCGGCCGCCAGCCGCACGCTCGCGGGGGAGGTGCAGGCGACGATCACGGGCGGGGCGGAACGATCCTCCAGCTCGTCCGGGCGCGGTACGACCGGGACGTCCCGGAACCGGAAGCGGGGGCCGGAGGCGCCCACGCGGGGCTCCCGCAGCCAGCGCATCAGCAGTTCGAGGGACTCGGGGAACCCCTCTTCGTAGGCGCTCAGACCGGAGCCGAACACCTCCAGGTCGACCCACGGGCCGCCGCGGCCCACCCCGAGGGTGAACCTGCCCTCGGAGGCGAGGTGCAGCAGCGCCGTCTGCTCGCCCAGCGCGACGGGATGCACCGTGGGCAGGACGCTCACCGCCGTGCCGATGTGAATGCGGCGGGTGCGGCCCAGCAGCAGGGCGGCCAGCGTCACCGCGGACGGGCAGACGCCGTACGGCACGAAATGGTGCTCGGCGAGCCAGACGGCGTCCAGCCCGGACTCCTCGGCGACCACCGCCGATCGCACGGCTCGGTGCAGCGCTTCCCCGTGCCCCTGGCCGGGGAACTGTGCGGCCAGGACGAATGCTCCAACGCGCATCGCTCTTACTCCTCCTAGCGACCGACGCGGCATCCCCCCACCCGAAATAACGCCTGACACGTGCCATGGGCACGGCCCCACGTTAAGTTTTCATGATGATCGGAGAGCAGCGCGGGTGACGCCCAAGGGAGGGCCGCCCCCGACGGTGACCGTGACGCGTAACCTGGTCACGGCCCGTAGCTCCCCAGACCTCCGAGGTGCCCCGTGTCTCCGCGCCGAAACCGCCCGCGAGGCGGTCCCGACAAGCCAGCCGACGCCCCTCGCGAGGGCGGCTTCCAGCGCTACGGGCTGGAGCACACGGAGTCCTGGCAAGGGGAGGAGTGGGCGGTGCGCACGATCGGCGGCGGCGCGGCCGCGAAGCACTATCGCTGCCCCGGCTGCGATCAGGAGATCCCGCCCGGGGTGCCGCACCTGGTCGCCTGGCCGCAGTACGGCGGGGGCGTGGAGGACCGGCGCCACTGGCACAAGGCCTGCTGGAACGCGAAGGACCGCCGGAGCGCTCGGCTCCAGCGGTCCCGTAACGCACCGCGGTATTGAGGTCCTACGCGTCGCGCTTGAGCAGCGCGGTGTAGGCGCCGCCCAGGGTGACCGCGGCCACCCCCGCCATGATCCAGACCGCGTCCCAGCCGGTCGGTCCCGTGCCGCCCTCGAAGGCGCCGTAGAGGGAGATCAGCTGGGTCGGGATCGAGTACTTCAGCAGGAAGTCCCGCACGCCGTCCATGCTGTCCATGGTCAGGAACATCTGGACGACCAGCGGCAGCAGCACCACGCCCAGCATGGCCGTGATCGCGCCCGCGGAGTGCCGGACGACCGTGCCCACGGCGAGCGCGACGAGCCCCACGAGGGCCACGAACACCCCCACGCCGACCGTCGCCAGCAGCCAGTCCGAGCCGCTCGGCTCGCTGAGGCGGTCGCCGAGGATCGCGGAATCCATCAGCCCCACCAGCAGCATCGACACCGTGGTGACCGTGAAGACCAGCAGGAAGAACACGATCGCCTTCGCCGACAGCACGCGCGCGCGGTCCGGGCAGGCGGTCAGGGTCGTACGGATCAGGCCCGTGCCGTACTCGGACGAGATCGTCAGCACCCCGAGGGTGATCACGCAGACGAGGCCCAGCAGCACGCCGTACGCGCCGAACATCAGCGGCGTGGCGTCCTCCGCGTCGTTCCCGTCGATCGCCGCCTCCACGGCGAAGCCGATCAGCAGCCCGAGGCCGATGATGAGCACGACCATGACGCCGAGCGTCCATATCGTCGACCGCAGGGACCGCAGCTTGGTCCACTCTGCGGCGATCGCGTCGGCGAGGTTCGACTTCCGCACCGGGATGGGCGAGACGTACCCGACCGGGCCGGCGCCGGGCCACTGGCCCGGCGCGGCCTGCTGCGCGTAGCCGGGAGCCTGCGGCTGCGGCGCGAACTGCGGCGGCGCGGGCGGCTGGGGGTGCTGGGGGGCGGTCATCGGGCGTCCTCGCTGTCACGCTTGGTCAGGTCGGCGGGGGCGGGTGCGGTCGTGGGGGCGGTGGCGTCGCCGGGTGCGGCCGGTGCGGCGGCCACGGGAGCGGCGGGCGGGGCCTGCGGAGGTATCGCCGGGTGCGCCTGGGGCATCGGCTGCGGCTGGGCGTACGGATTGGGCCGCTCGCCCGGGAGTGCGGGGTAGGGGTTGGCCGGCGGCTGGCCCCAGCCCTGCGGCGCGGGTGCGCCGGGTCCGTAGCCGTACGGGTCGGCGGCGGGCTGGAGGCCGGCCCGCTGGTCGGTGGTGGAGCGGTAGTCGACGGCGCCCTGCGTCATCCGCATGTACGCCTCCTCCAGGGACGCCTGGTGCGGGGAGAGCTCCCAGAGGCGGACGTCCGCGTCGTGCGCGAGGTCGCTGATCCGGGGCAGGGGCACGCCCGTGACGCGCAGGGCGCCGTCCGGCTCGGGCAGCACATTGCCGCCGGCCTCGACGATCGCGGCCGTGAGCTTCTCGCGGCTCGCCGGCTCGGCGTCGGGGGTGCGTACGCGCGCGAAGTCCGCGGAGTTCGCCGAGATGAAGTCCTTCACGCTCATGTCGGCGAGCAGCTGACCGCGGCCGATGACGATCAGGTGGTCGGCGGTGAGGGCCATCTCGCTCATCAGGTGCGAGGAGACGAAGACGGTGCGGCCCTCGGCGGCGAGCTGCTTCATGAGGTTGCGCACCCAGAGGATGCCCTCGGGGTCGAGGCCGTTGACCGGCTCGTCGAAGAGGAGGACCTGGGGGTCGCCGAGGAGGGCGGCCGCGATGCCCAGGCGCTGGCCCATGCCGAGCGAGAAGCCGCGGGAGCGGCGCTTCGCCACGTTCTGGAGGCCCACGACGCCGAGCACCTCGTCCACCCGGCGGGCCGGGATGCCGGCGAGCTGGGCGAGGGAGAGCAGGTGCAGCCGGGCGCTGCGGCCGCCGTGCACGGCCTTGGCGTCGAGCAGGGCGCCGACCTGGCGGGGCGCGTTGGGCAGCCGGCGGAAGGGGTGGCCACCGATGGTGACGTGACCGGAAGTGGGCATGTCCAGGCCAAGGATCATGCGCATCGTCGTGGACTTGCCGGATCCGTTGGGGCCCAGGAAGCCGGTGACGGCCCCCGGCCGCACCTGGAACGACAGATTGTGCACGGCCGTCTTGGCGCCGTAGCGCTTCGTCAGGCCGACTGCCTCGATCATGCTCCGCCCTTCACGAGATCCTCGGGGCATACGCCCCCGTAAGGGTTAGGAGCATAACGAGGGGTTGACGGTTCCTGCCTAAGGTGGATTTGCGCAAGGGTCGAACGACCCCGGGTGGGGCGGCAACTCCTCGTAGCGGCGCGGCGCCGCTCCGGTGTCCTCGGGGGCCGGGAGGCCGCTTCCCGTCAGCAGCAGGCCCTGGCTGCGGAAGATCCGCTTGCCTTCCGCCCGTACCGCCTCGTCCGCCCGCGCCCGCTCCACCCAGCGGGCCGGGTCGGGGCCCAGCAGGGCGTGCAGGTCGGGCGAGGCGGCGAGCAGCCCGCCGAGCAGGGCCCACTGGTCGCCGCCGCCGGGCAGCGGCCGGCCGGTGTGCCGGTCGATGAGGACACCGTGCACGCTGACGTAGAGGTACGCGCCACCGAGCCGGGTGCCGTCCGGCATGGTCATGGGGAAATCGGCGCCGGGCAGGAGCACCCGCAGATAGTTGAGCTCGGTGGCGTCGACGGCCGCGAGCTGCGCGGTGTCCAGCCAGCTGATCACCAGCGTGAGCTCGGCGGCCGGGTCGGCGTACGGCGCGGCGGCGACGTAACCGTTCCTGCCGATGTGCCCGGAGCAGCCGACCGCGACCCCGCGCACCCGCACCGGCACCATGGGCACGGCCGTGGGCAGGCCGCGCGAGGTGAGCTTGTGGTGGAGCTGGGCGGGCGAGGCGTTGGAACCGACGGCGACGACGGGGTGGCGGCGCCCGGTGCGGGGCAGGCCCAGGCTGTCGAGGACGTCGTCGAGGACCGGCTCGTGATCCGGGCCGGGGGCGGCTTCGGGGTCGTCCATCGCCGTCACCACCCCCCAGGTGCCGAGCCGGCCCGTCCGGACGCGCAGGGGGAGCAGTTCGTCGCCCGTGAGCAGGGCGGGCTCGGTGACCGGGCGGCCGGGGTAGGTGAGCGGGAAGTCGGCGGGCGCCCCGGCGAGGCCGAGCGCCTTGAGGCTGCGGTCCGTCACGGGTGCCGGTCCTTCCGGGAGGGCGGTCGGCTCCAGTCTGCCGGAACGCGGGGCGCGGCCCCAGAGCGCCCGGAAGCGCCCGCCCGGCCGCGGGCTACGCGTCGCGCCGCTTCAGCAGGACGTACGCGCCGATCAGCGCCGCCGCCGTCCACACCGCCATGATCGCGAAGCCGCCCCATGGCCCGTACGGCGCCTCGTCGCCGATCGTCACCACCTGCATGATCTTGTGTCCGGCCTGGTCGGGGAGGTACTGCCCGACCTTCTTCGTGGCGGAGACCGCGCCGAGGACGCTGGAGATGATGAAGAAGAACGGCATCAGGATGCCCAGCGACAGCATCGGGCTGCGCAGCATCGTCGCGACGCCCATCGAGAACAGCGCGATCAGCGTCATATAGAGCCCGCCGCCGATCACCGCGCGCAGCACACCCGGATCGCCG
The DNA here is from genome assembly GCF_055560115.1 of Streptomyces sp. NPDC023527. Taxonomy (NCBI): domain Bacteria; kingdom Bacillati; phylum Actinomycetota; class Actinomycetes; order Kitasatosporales; family Streptomycetaceae; genus Streptomyces; species Streptomyces sp. NPDC023527. The sequence goes on along the minus strand of NZ_JBVHJJ010000004.1, from coordinate 366,460 downwards.
AGCGCCGCCTTGTGATCGCCGAGCATCGACTGGCCGACGAAGAACGCCGCGAAGCTGGTGATCATGCCGACGACCAGAACGAGCAGCGTGGCGACGGTGATCTTGCAGAAGAGAAAGGCGCCGCGCTGGGGGACGGCCGCGAGAGAGGTCCGGATCATTCCGGTGCTGTATTCGTTGGAGACGACCAGAACGCCAAAAACGATCATTGCGAGTTGGCCGAGACCCATCCCCGCGAAACTCGTAAATGTCGGATCGAAGGCGACCTTGTCCTTCGTTGGCATTTCATCGAAGTTGGTATTGGTGAAAGCGCTGATCAGGGCGCCGAGTGCGATCGTCACCACCAATGCGAGACCGAGCGTCCACACCGTGGAGCGGACGGATTTGATCTTCGTCCATTCCGACCGGAGAACCTGTGTCGCCAAAGCCATCGTCAGGACCCCTTCTTGCGCCAGTCGGCGCCCCAGCCGGCACCCGGCGGCTGCCCCGGCTCCGCCTGGGCGACCGGCCCGCTGTGCGCGTGGTACTCCACCGACTCGGCGGTGAGCCGCATGAACGCCTCCTCCAGCGATGCCTGCTGCGGGCTCAGCTCATGCAGGACGATCCCGTGCCGCGAGGCCAGCTCGCCCAGCCGCGCGGCATCGGTGCCGTCCACCTCCAGCGTGCCGTCCACGCCGGTCACGGCCTTGACGCCGGACAGGGCCAGCGCGTCCAGCAGCCGCTCGTGGTCCGGCGAGCGCAGCCGTACGTACGACCGGGAGTTCCGCGCGATGAAGTCGGCCATCGAGGTGTCCGCGAGCAGCCGCCCCTGACCGATGACGACCAAGTGGTCGGCGGTCAGCGCCATCTCGCTCATCAGGTGCGAGGAGACGAAGACCGTACGCCCCTGGGAGGCCAGATTCTTCATCAGATTGCGGATCCAGTGGATGCCCTCGGGATCCAGGCCGTTGACCGGTTCGTCGAACATCAGGATCCGGGGGTCGCCCAGCAGCGCGCCCGCGATGCCGAGCCGCTGCCCCATGCCCAGCGAGAAGCCCTTGGAGCGCTTTTTGGCCACCGACGTCAGGCCGACCGTGTCCAGAACCTCCCCCACCCGGGACCGGGGGATGCCATTGCTCTGGGCCAGGCACAGCAGGTGGTTGTACGCGCTGCGGCCGCCGTGCATCGCCTTGGCGTCCAGGAGCGCGCCGACGGCCCGGAGGGGGTCCCTCAGCTGTCGGTAGTGCTTGCCGTCGATGAGGACCGTGCCGGCGGTGGGGTTGTCGAGATCGAGCATCATCCGCATGGTCGTGGACTTGCCCGCGCCGTTGGGACCCAGGAAGCCGGTGACGATCCCCGGCCGGACCGTGCAGGTGAGGCCGTCCACGGCGAGCTTGTCGCCGTAGCGCTTGGTCAGGCCCTGGAGCTCGATCATTCAGCCACGGTAAGGGCGGACCCCTCCCTCCGCCACCGGTAGGGGGCCATCCGGATGACCTCGGACGACCGCGCGGGGGAAGGCCTCCCGGAACGCCTCCGGGCACGCCGACGCCCCGGGTGCCGCTCGGGGCTGCACACGGGGCGTCGGCGTACGGGGGTGCGTAGAACTGCGGGTACTGCGAGGTACTGCGGCGTACGGTGCGGGCGTCAGCGGCTCTGCTGGGCCGGGACGCCGCGGGAGATCGGCTCGTCGTCGCCGGGCGCGCCGGCCGCGGCCACGGCGGCGCCGGTCAGCGTCGCCAGCATCTCGCGGACGTTGGTCAGCTGGGCGTTGATGGAGTCGCGGCGGTTGGTCAGCGCCGCCAGCTCGCGCTCGGACTCGCTGCGGATCCGGTCCGCCTTGGCGTTCGCGTCGGCCACGATGTCCTCGGCCTGGCGCTGCGCGGTCTCCACCGTCTGGCGGGCCCGGCGCTCGGCGTCCGTGCGCAGCTTCTCGGCCTCCAGGCGCAGCTGCTCGGCGCGGTGCTCGATCTCCGCCAGGCGCTTCTCGGCCTTGGCCTGACGGGACGCCAGGTCGCGCTCGGACTGCTCACGGCGCTTGGCGAGGTTGGTCTCGAAGTCGGCGGCGGCCTGGGCGGCCTTGGCGCGGGTCTCCTCGAAGAGGGCGTCGGCCTCCTCGCGCTTGGACTGCGCGTCCTTCTGCGCCTCGGCACGCAGGGTGGCGGCGTCACCCTTCGCCTTCTCGACGATCCGGGCGCCCTCGTCCTCCGCCTTCGCCTTGCGGTCGGCGGCGAACGACTCCGCGTCATTGCGCACCTGCTGGGCGGCCGACTCGGCCAGCTCGCGGTGCTGTTCGGCGGCGCGCCGGGCCTCCTCACGGAGATCCTTGGCCTCTTCCTCGGCCAGCCGAAGGATCTTCTCGACCCGCGCTCCCAGCCCCGCGTAGGACGGCTCCGCGTCGTTGACCTGGGCCTGAGCGTTCTGCGTTTCGAGGTGGAGCTCCTCGATCCGCTTTTCCAGAGAGGTGATTCGAGCCAGTGCGCTGTCACGGTCGGCGACGAGCTTGGTAATACGGTCGTCCACCTGGCCGCGGTCGTATCCACGCCGCACGAGCTCGAAGCCGAAGGGGGAGGAAGTGTCGCTCATGGGGTTCCTGTCATAAGAGACCGGTGAGGTGATAGAGGGAATCCTAGGGGTGCGAGCGGCGTGTCATCGAGTAGACGGTCGGCAGATCTGGAGAATGTCCCCTCGTACGAGTGGCTACTTCTGTGACTGCTTGCCACCCGATCGAGTTGCACCCGCACCCGCTGCTGCCTTCACCCCGCCCTCTTTGGCGCTTCCCGCCCCCGGGGTTTCAAATGATTCCAACGCTTCCAACACGTCCTGGACACGGGAAATCTCGGCATTGATGTCCTCGCGGCGACGCACCAGGACCTCCAACTCCCGCTTCCCCTCCTCGACGAGCCGCTTGGCCTCCTCCGCACCCTCGGTGCGCAGGCGCTCCGCCTCGCGTACGGCGGCCGCCTGCTTCTCCTCGGCGTCCTTCAGCAGCGCCTGCGACTCACGGATGACCGCGGCCTTCTTCTGCTCGGCTTCCTTGAGCAGCGCCTCGGCCTTGCGGACCGCGGCGAGACGGACCTTGCTCGCCTCGTTGCCCGCGTCGGAGACGAGCTTCTTCGCCTTCTCCTCGGCCTCGGCGAGCTGTTCGGTCGCGGCGGTCACCAGCTTGTCGCAGCGCTCGCCCGCCGACTGCATCGCCTCGGCGGCCTCCCGGCGCGCCCGGCCGTGCAGCTCCTCGACCTCGCCCTCGATGCGGGTGCGCAGCTCGTCCGCGCGCTCCCTTATGGCGGTCGCGTCCCCGCGCGCCTCGGCGAGCAGCGTGTTGGCGTCCGTACGGGCCTGCTCCACCAGGGCGTTGCCCTCGCCCGTGGCCTCCGTGACGATGCGCTCGGCCTCCCGGCGGGCGGCGCCCACCATGGTGTCGGCCTGCTCCTCGGCGGCGGCAGCGGCCCGCAGGGCCTCCTCCTGCGCCTTGGCGATGAGCGCGTCGGCCTTCTCCGCGGCCTCGTTGAGCCGCTGAGCGGCGGCCTCGCGCGCCTCGTCGACCGTACGCTCGCCCTCGGCGCGCGCCTCGGCGGCGAGCCGCTCGGCCTCCATGACGGCGTCGGCCTTGAGCTTGGCCGAATCCGCCCGTGTGCTGTTGGCGTTCTCCTGCGCGGAACTGAGCGCCTCCGCCGCCTCGGCGGCCATCCGCTCCGCCTCGGCCGTGGCCTCGGCGATCAGCGCGTCCGCCTGCTCGGCCGCCTCCGTGCGACGGGAGTTCGCGGCCTCGCGCGCCTCGTCCATCATCCGGGACGCCTCGCGCTGCGCGGTCTCCAGGGCCTCGGCCCCTTCGGCACGCAGCCGCTCCGACGCGGCGTCGGCGTCCGCACGCGTCCGCTCGGCCTGCTCGACGACCTCCGCGCGGTGCGCCTCGGCGGCCGCCCGGGCCTCCTCCATCGTCCGCGCCGCCTCGGCGGCCATCCGCTCCGCCTCGGCCGTGGCCTCGGCGATCAGCGCGTCCGCCTGCTCGGCCGCCTCGGTGCGGTGGGCGTTCGCCGCCTCCCGCGCCTCGTCGACGATCCGGTCGGCGTCCTCCTGCGCCGAAGAGGTGAGCTCGGTCGCGGCGTTGACGATCCGTTCCGCCTCGGCGTGGCCCTCCGAACGCATCTTGTTCGCGTCCTCGCGGGCCTCGGCCCGCGCCCGCGACGCGTCCTGCTCGGCCGCCGCCAGCGCGTCGGAGGCGTCCGTACGCATCTGCTGCGCCTTCGCGGACGCGTCGGACACCATCCGCTCCGCCTCGGCCGTGGCCTTGGCGATCAGCGCGTCGGCGTGCTCGGCGGCCTCCGTGCGGCGGGCGTTCGCGGCCTCGCGGGCCTCGTCGACCGTCCGCTCGGCCTCGGCCACCAGCCGCTCGGCCTCGGCACCCGCCTCCGCCTCGCGCGCCTCGGCGGCCGCACGGGCCTCCTCCAGCGCGCGGGCGGCGTCGGCGCGCAGCCGCTCCGCCTCGGCGGTGGCGTCGGCCAGCAGCTTCTCGGCCCGCTCGGCGACCTGCGCGCGGTGCGCCTCGGCGCTCTCGCGGGCGTCCTCGACGGTCCGGGCCGCCTCGGCGACCAGCTTCTCGGCCTCCAGCGTGGCCTCGGCCATCAGCGCGTCGGCCTGCTCCGCTGCCTCCGCCCGGCGGGCGTCGGCCTGCGCGCGGGCCGAGTCGGCCGTACGCGACGCGTCCTGCTGCGCCGCCTCCACCGCGGCCTCGGCCTCGGCCAGCAGCTTCTCGGCCTCGGCCATGGCCTCGGCGAGCAGCTCGTCGGCCTGGGCGGCCGCCTCCGTACGGCGGGCCCCCGCGGCCTCGCGGGCCTCGTCCAGCGTGCGGGCGGCCTCCGCCTCCAGGCGCTGACCCTCCGCCATCGCCTCCGCGACCGTGCGCTCCGCGAGCGACGTGGCGGCCTCGGACGCGGCCTGCGCCTCGGCGCGCGTACGGGCGGCCTCCTCGCCGGCCCGCTCCCGCTCGGCGTAGGCGTCGGCCCGTACCCGGTCCGCCTCGACCTGGGCGTCGGTGAGCGTGCGCTCCGCGTTGTGCTCGGCGGCCGAACGCAGTCCGGCGATCTCCTCCTCGGCCTGCTCGTGCAGCCCGGCGACGGAGTCCCGCACCTGCTGGGCGGTCTGCTCGGCGGCGGACACCAGCTCACTGGCGCGCTGCTCCGCCTCCTCGACCAGGCGCCGACCCTCCTCCTGCGCCTCCGCGACCCGCTTGCGCGCCGAAGCGAGGAGCTCCTCGCTCTGCTCGCGCGCGGCCTCGCGCTCCGCCTGCGCCTCGGTGCGGGCGTCGCCCAGCAGCTCCTCGGCCTCACGGCGGCGGCGGGCGGCCTCCTCCTGGGCGGCCGTCAGCGCCTCGGCGGCCTCGGCGGCCGTACGCTCCGCGGCGGCGTTGGCCTCGGCCCGCACCCGGTCGGCGGTCTCCTGCGCCTCCGTGCGCAGCCGCTCCACCTCCGCGGCGGCCTCGCTCCGCAGCCGCGTGGCCACGGTCTCGGCCTCGGCACGGGCGGCCGACGCCTCCTCGGCCGCCTCCGCGCGCAGCCGCTCGGCCTCCTCCTCGGCCTGCGCCTGGAGCGTACGGACCCGCTCCGCGGCCTCGGCCCGCTGCCGCTCGGTCTCCTCGGCCGCCTCCCGGCGCAGCCGCTCGGCCTCCGTACGGGCCTCGCGCAGCGCCTTCTCGGCGGCCTCGACGCGCGTCTCCGCCTCCGTCTGGAGACGGGTCAGTTCCTCGTCTGCCTCCGCGAGCCGCGCCTCCGCGGCCCGCTCCGCCTCCTCGCGCAGCCGCTTGGCGGCCTCGTCGGCCTCCGTGCGGGTGCGCTCGGCGTGGTCCTCGGCCTCCTCGGCCATCTCCTCGGCCTCGGAACGGGCCCGCGTCAGGGCCTCCTCGGCCTGCTTGCGCAGCGTCGCCGCGCGCTCGGCGGCCTCGCCGCGCACCCGCTCGCTCTCGGCGGTCGCGCCGGCCCGGGTCTCCTCCGCGTCGGCCTTGGCCTTGGCGAGCAGCTCCTCGGCGGTGCTGGCCGCCTCCTCGATCTGCTGCAGCGCCTCACGGCGCGCCTCGCCACGGATCCGCTCGCCCTCGGCGACGGCGTCCGCGCGCAGCTGCTCGGCCTCGCCGCGCAGCCGCCGGGCCTCCTCCTGGAGCTCGACGGTCTTGGCGCGGTACTCCTTGGTGTCGTCCTTCGCCGCGCCCTTGAGCTGCTCGGCGGTGTCGGCTGCCTGCTCGCGCAGCCGCTCGGCCTCGGCCTCCGCCTCGCGGCGGATCCGCTCGGCCTCGGCCGCGGCGGCCTTCGTGGTGGCCTGGGCGTCCTCCGACGCCTTGGTCAGCACCTCCTCCGCCGTCCGGGCCGCCTTCGCCAGCTGTGCCGCGGAGTCCTCCGCGACCGCGCTGCGGGCCTTCTCGGCGGCCTCGGCCAGCATCCGGTCGGCCTCGGCGCGCGCGTCGTCGCGCAGCTGCTCCGCCTCGGCCTTCAGCGCCTCGGCGTCCTTCGTGGCCTCGCCGACCAGCCGGGCGATCTCGGCCTTGGCCGTACGGGTGCGCTGCTCGTTCTCCGACTCGGCGGACGTGAGCCGGCGCGTCGCCGACTCCTTCGCCTCGGTGACCAGCTTCTCGGCCTCGGCCCGCGCCTCGCGCAGCGCCGTGTCGGCCTCCTGGAGCCGTGCCTCGGCGGTACGCGTCAGCTCCGTCGCGGTCGCACGGGCCTGGTCGGACTCCGTGCTGGTCGCGGTGCGCAGCTGCTCGGCGTGGTCGGTGGCCTCCTGGGCCTGCGCGGAGGCGGCCGTCAGCAGCCGCTCCGCGTCCGTGCGGGCACGCCGCAGCAGCGCCTCGGCCTCCGCGCGCGCCTCCTCGGCGGCGGCGCTCAGCCGCCCGCGGGCCTGCTCGGTCAGCCGCTGGGCCTCGGCGCGCGCCGTGGCCAGGGCCTGCTCGGCCTCGGCCCGGGACTCCTCCAGCAGCCGGCGCGCCTGCGACTCCGTGCGCGCCCGCAGCTGCTCGGCCCAGGCGACGTTCTCGTTGACGTGCGACTCGACGGTCTGGCGGCGCTCGTTGAGCTCCTCGTCCAGACGCTGGCGGCGGGCGACGGCCTCCGCGTGGAGCTCCGCCTCCATCCGGGCCTGGCGCTCGGCGTGCTCCTGGAGCAGCCGCTGCGTCTGGGCCCGGGCCTCGCGCAGCTCGCGCTCGGCGTCGGTGCGCAACTGTTCGGCCTGAATCTGGGCATTACGGAGCAACTGCTCCGCCTGATACCCGATATCGGCCGTGTCGTATGCCGGACGGTGGGCGAGATTGCGGCGCGCCTCGTGGAGCTTGGCGCGCAGCACCTCGACCTGATAGCCGAGGTCGTCGGCGTGCTGGACCGCCTTCTCCCGCTCCTTCTTCAGCCGCTCCATCTCGGCTTCGAATTGCGAGAGGTGGTCGTCAGCCTCGTAGCGGTCGTTGCCCCGCACTGCGCGGTCCCATCCGTCCCCTGGTCGCGTTGGCGGCCGGCCCTGTCCCGCGTAACCGGTGGAACCCGGAGCCCGCCCTTCCGAAGAAATGGTGTCAGATCATCGGTACAGCCCGGTCCGGGCCCCCACCTCGCGCGCCCGGCCGAACCCGCACTCTACCGGCCAGGGGAGGTGAGGGTCAGTGCTCCTGGTCCGCGGGGGGTGCCGAGGTGACCAGTTCGGTCAGTACACCGTGGCAGTCCTTGGGGTGCAGAAAGGTGATGCGGGAACCCATGGATCCGGTACGCGGCTGGTCGTAGAGGACGCGTACGCCCTTACCGCGGATGGCATCGGCGTCCCCGTCGACATCCGCCGTACCGAACGCGATGTGGTGAACGCCCTCCCCGTTCTTGGCGAGCCACTTGCCCACCGCGGAGTCCTCCCGGGTCGGCTCCAGGAGCTGGAGATAGGAGGCGCCGCCGTCCGAGGTCTCATTGATCTTGAGCATGGCCTCCCGCACGCCCTGCTCCTCGTTGACCTCGGTGTGAAACACCTCGAAGCCATAAGTGGCACGGTAGAACTCGACAGTCTTGTCGAGGTCGAAGCAGGCGATCCCGATGTGGTCGATGCGCGTCAGCATGGAACCAGTGCACCGCTCGCCGGCACGGTTACGCAACGTGCGCGCGATCACACCTTCCGCCCGATGACCGCGCGCGTACCGCTCAGTACATTGACGGGAACCATCGTTAACCTCTCCGCTCGAAGGGGCCGCGCCTCATGTCTGGTACGAACGGTTCTACCGGCAACACCTCCGTGATCGTCGCGGGCGCCCGTACGCCCATGGGCAAGCTGCTCGGCTCCCTGCGGTCGTTCTCCGCGGCCGACCTCGGCGGCGTGGCCATCAAGGCCGCCCTCGACCGGGCGGGCATCGGCGGCGACCAGGTGCAGTACGTGATCATGGGCCAGGTGCTCCAGGCCGGCGCCGGGCAGATCCCCGCCCGGCAGGCGGCTGTCAAGGGCGGCATCCCCATGAGCGTGCCCGCCCTCACCGTCAACAAGGTCTGCCTCTCCGGCCTCGACGCCATCGCGCTCGCCGACCAGCTCATCCGCGCGGGCGAGTTCGACATCGTGGTGGCGGGCGGCATGGAGTCGATGACCAACGCCCCGCACCTGCTGCCCAAGTCCCGCGAGGGCTACAAGTACGGCTCCATCGAGATGATCGACTCGATGCACCACGACGGCCTCTCGGACGCCTACGAGGGCATCGCGATGGGCGAGTCCACCGAGAAGCACAACACCCGCCTGGGCATCGGCCGCGCCGAGCAGGACGAGATCGGCGCCCGCTCCCACCAGCGCGCCGCCGCCGCCCAGAAGAACGGCCTGTTCGACGCCGAGATCACCCCCGTGGAGATCCCGCAGCGCAAGGGCGAGCCGGTCGTCTTCAGCAAGGACGAGGGCGTCCGCGGCGACACCACCGTCGAGATCCTCGGCAAGCTGCGCCCGTCCTTCGCCAAGGACGGCACGATCACCCCGGGCACGTCCTCGCAGATCTCCGACGGCGCCGCCGCCGTCGTCGTGATGCGCAAGTCCAAGGCCGAGGAGCTGGGCCTGGAGTGGATCGCCGAGATCGGTGCCCACGGCAATGTGGCCGGCCCCGACAACTCCCTCCACTCGCAGCCGGCCAACGCGATCAAGCACGCGCTGGGCAAGGCCGGGCTGGGCGTCGACGACCTCGACCTCATCGAGATCAACGAGGCGTTCGCGTCCGTGCTCGTGCAGTCAATCAAGGACCTGGGGATTTCCCCCGACAAGGTGAACGTCAACGGCGGCGCCATCGCGCTCGGCCACCCCATCGGCATGTCGGGCGCCCGCACGGTGCTCCACCTCGCGCTGGAGCTCAAGCGGCGCGGCGGCGGTACGGGTGCGGCGGCGCTGTGCGGTGGCGGCGGTCAGGGCGACGCGCTGATCATCCGGGTGCCGGGCAACTGACCCACCCGCCGACCGCTTGATCATCGCCGAACGGAGCAGCGCATGGTGGACGTCCCCACACTGGTCGAGCAGGCCCGGGAGGGCCGACCGCGGGCCGTGGCGCGGCTGATCTCACTGGTGGAGGGGGCGTCCCCGCAGCTCCGCGAGGTGATGGCAGCGCTGGCCCCGCTGACGGGCGGCGCGTACGTGGTGGGCCTCACGGGCTCGCCCGGCGTCGGCAAGTCGACGTCGACGTCGGCGCTGGTCTCGGCGTACCGGCGGATGGGCAAGCGGATCGGCGTCCTGGCCGTCGACCCGTCCTCGCCGTTCTCGGGCGGCGCGCTGCTCGGCGACCGGGTACGGATGTCCGACCACGCGTCCGACCCGGGCGTCTACATCCGCTCGATGGCCACGCGAGGCCACCTGGGCGGGCTGGCGTGGGCCGCCCCGCAGGCGATCCGGGTGCTGGACGCGGCGGGCTGCGACGTGATCCTCGTCGAGACGGTGGGCGTCGGCCAGTCCGAGGTCGAGATCGCCTCGCAGGCCGATACGTCCGTGGTGCTGCTCGCTCCCGGCATGGGCGACGGCATCCAGGCGGCCAAGGCCGGGATCCTGGAGATCGGCGACGTCTACGTCGTCAACAAGGCCGACCGCGACGGCGCGGACGCCACCGCCCGCGAGCTCAACCACATGCTGGGCCTGGGCGAGGCCCGCGGCCCAGGCGACTGGCGGCCCCCCATCGTCAAGACCGTCGCCGCGCGCGGCGAGGGCACGGACGAGGTCGTCGAGGCCCTGGAGAAGCACCGCGCGTGGATGGAGGAGCGCGGCGTCCTCGCGGAGCGACGCGTGGCGCGGGCGGCCCGCGAGGTGGAGACGATCGCGGTGACGGCCCTCCGCGAACGCATCGGCGACCTGCACGGCGACCGCCGCCTGGACGCGCTGGCGGAGCGGATCGTGGGCGGGGACCTGGATCCGTACGCGGCGGCGGACGAGTTGGTGGCGGGGATCACGGAGGGGTGACGCCGGGAGGGGCGGACGAGCACGCGACCGCGCACCCGCCGCCCCCTTCGTGCATCGAGGTCGGCGCTTACATCGAGTCAGCGCTACATCAAGTCAGCGCTTACATCGAGTCAGCGCTCAACGCTTGGCCACGAACGCCCGACCCGAGTGGGAATCGGCCGAGCAGGATGACTTCTCGGACGGTGTCATCTTGCGGGTCTTGACGACGACCGCGTTGCTCTGGCCGTCCGTGCCGTTGGGCGCGGGACCGGTGACCGTGTCCGGCACGTACCAGTAGTAGTGGCCCCACTTGGGGCTGTCGTAGTGGGTCTGCCAGGTGCCCTTGACGGTCTGCATCACCTGCGCGCGGGAGATCCAGCCCACCTCGCCGGGCTGCACGGTCATGTTGAGGGAGCTGTCCTCCGTGTGCGTGCTCGACCAGGTGTGGCTGTACGTGGCCGACACGCTGAGGTCGATGAGGCCCGCGATGTTGCCGCCGGCCGTGACGGACACGCCCGCGGAATCCGTGGAGCCGACGGAGTCGGACCAGCTCATGGACTGGGTGGCGGGAGAAGTGGTGCAGTTGTAGAGCGAGTTGGACACCTGCCGGAACTCGCCCAGGAACGCCTTGTCGAGCACCGGGTCGTTGAAGCTGCACTTGCCCGCGCCGGAAGCGCAGTCGGCTATGAGCTCCTTACGGGTGGGCTCGTCGGCGGCCGCGGCGGGGAGCGCGGTCGCGGCCACCACGCCGAGAGCCGCCGCCGAAAGTGCCAACACCCTGCCGCCGCATCGCATTACGCGACTGTTCATCATGCGCCGTGCCTCTCGCTGTACTTGGGGGGTGGCGGTGATACTGGTGATGCGGGAGTGTTTGTGATCACCGCCTGTTGCCCTAGAGGCTGATGTATAGATCGAGTCAACAACACCAAAGGTTCGTAAAGTTGTAGTTGATCCCGAAACGACCGGCTTGGGGTCGAGCGCTTCGGCCCGGAGCTCTACCAGGGGACGGTCTCGCCGTGGCGGTCCAGGAACCGCAGGCCGGGGGCGCCGGCCTGCGCTTCGAGGACGTCGATGACGGCCGGGATGCTCTCCTGGGGGGCGAGGGGCGCGTCGGGGCCGCCGAGTCGGGTCCGGTTGTGGCCGGGGTCGATGAGCAGCTTGGTGTGTCCGTCGTCGGCATGGCGGGTGGCGTAACTGCGCATCAGCTGGTTGAGCGCGGCCTTGCTGGCCTTGTAGAGCTCATAGCCGCCCTCGGTGTTCCGCGAGATGCTGCCCTGGTCGGAGGACATGACCGCGACGGTTCCGCCGGGCGCGACGAGTCCGCGGAGGGCCTCAAGGGTGCGCAGCGGGCTCAACGCGTTGGTGGTCATCACCTCGGTGAACATGTCGGTCGAGACCTCGTCGATCGGCAGATTCCCCCGGTCGATCGCGGCGTTGACGAAGAGGAGATCGAGTCGGCGGCCTTCCAAGCGCTCGCGCAGTGCGGCGAGTTGGTCGGAGCTCGTCATCTCCAGCGACTCGACCTCCAGTCGGCCGTCCCAGGCATCGGCTCGCGCTCGCAGCTCGCCGCCGCCCCGGCGCGTCGTGGCGATGACTCGCCAGCCGCGTCGAGTGAGCTCGTCGGCGAGGACGAGCCCTAATCCACGAGAGGCTCCGACGACGAGGGCCTGGCGGTTGGGCGTTGCGGACATGTTCGCTCCTTCGCGGTGGGGAAATTCAGATTAGACGCGACGTTGCGTCCAGGCAATGCCGCGGAGGCCGCCGGCGGGTATGGTTTCCCGCATGCCCGCAGCCAGTTCTCAGCCCCGCAGGCCGCGCTCCGGCAGCCGGCGCGACGAGTCCGCACGTCTGGCTGTGCTCCATGCCGCGGACGATCTGCTCGTCGAGCACGGCTTCGGCGCTCTGACCATCGAGGCGATCGCGCGTCGTGCGGGCGTCGCGAAGCAGACGATCTACCGCTGGTGGCCCTCGAAGGTCGAGATCCTCCTCGACACGCTCATCGAAGACAGCGACAAAAGCCTTCCCGTCCCGACGGAGAGGCCCACGGCGGAGAGCATCCGTGGCTACTTCCGCGGCTTCGCGCGATTCCTCACCCGCGACCCCGCGGGCAAGGTCCTGCTCGCGCTCATCGCCCAGGCGCAGCACGATCCGGCCACGGCCGAGAGCTTCCACAAGCGCTATCTCGGTCCACGTCGTGACCGGGAACGCGACATGCTCGCGCGCGGAGTCGACGCGGGCGAGATCTCGCCCAGGCTGGGCCCCGATGCCACGATCGACGCTCTCGTCGGGCCGGTCTTCTACCGCGCCCTGACGGGGTCGGGCATCCCTCGCGATCTGGTGGACACGCTTGTCGAGGACCTCCTCAGGCCCCGCTCGGATTGAGCGTCCGCTCGGCGAGGGATGTCTCCGCCGCGCCGCTCCACCGGCCGTAGCCGCGCCGGAGCGCGGCGGAGGCGGCCCTGACCTCAGCCACCCATCCCCACCGTCACCCGACCCGCTTCCACGCCCCCACCGCCAGCTTCCCCGTGCTGCCGAGGTCCACCCCGCCGTCCGGTGCGATCCTCTGCCAGGGGGCGTCGGCCGTCGGGGCCACGTCCAAGTGCGTGCCGTTCATCGGGGGGTTGGTGACGTCGTCGTACGTGTTGCGCCACAGCACCTCCGCCTGCGCCGCCTGCCCCGGTCCCAGCGTCAGCGGCCGTGGCGCGGTCTCGTCGACGCCCGTGCCGGCGACCGCGCCGGTGCCCTCGTGGACGGTCACGTCGAGTACGTCGCCCTGTTTGCCCAGGACGCGCATCTTCGGGTAGCCGTTCACGGTGTACGGCTTGTCGCCGCAGTTGACCAGCTGCACGCCGAGGGAGCGCAGGCCCATGGCCGCGTTCACCGTCCCGGCCGTCACGCGCACGCCCTGCTTGGGGCACTCGGGCGCGGCGGCGGAGGGTGCGATCGAGGGCGAGGCGGAGGCCCCCGGCCTCGGGAAGCCGGAAGGGTCCAGACTCTCGGCTTTGACGATGTGGTCCGACGGGGGAGTCGCCGGCTGCCCGGCCGCCGCCCGGCCGGCCGGTGTCGCGCCGGACTCCGTGCCGCATCCCGCGAGCGCGGCCATGCATGTCGCCGCGAGCAGTACGCCGAGTGGGCGGTTCATCCCCGTCCCCCCAACCGCTTTATCCGCTCCACCCGTTCTATCCGCTTGATCCGTTTCATTCGGCGATCGTCTCATGCGCCTCACGTATCCCCCAAGGGGTGCGACCTGTCCAGGCCGGCCTCAGCCCCGCTTCAATTCACCACCCGCTCAACCCTCTTGCACCACACAGCCGGACGGAATCCGCGGGAAAGGACGCCGCCCGGCTGTCCGGGTGGGTGCGTTCAGCGGGGGATCAGCCGAACTTCACAAAGGTGGGGAACGGTGACGTGAAGTCATCCGATTGCCGGGAGCCGACGAAACCGGCGAACGACGTACAACTGCTGTTCGTGTACAGGGTGGCGTCCGTGTCAGTGTCGTTGGTGGCCTGGCGCGCCCCACCCGGGATGGAGAGACAGACACCGTTCGGCGTGCTGCCGAGGAAGCTCTCACCCCCGGTGTCCGCCCGCGTGTAGAAGAACGTGCCCGTGGCCGCCTGGGCGCTGCTCGTGGCCAGACCGGTGGCCAGCGCGGCGGCCGCACCCATGGTCAGAGCCGCTCTGATCGTTCGCTTGAGTGCGTGCATGAGGGAGGGTCTCCTTCCCTTCCGTCATGGCGCGGCAGACCGCGCCTACACGGGAAGGCTCCACCCCTTTTGGGTGATTCTGAAGGACTCTGGCGTGCGACCACCCGAATGGGTGGCATTCACCGTTTCCGCCCACCGTCGGCCCTGACCGGCCGTACCCGCGCGCGATTGACCGCGCGCAAGCGGTCCACCTGTTCCCGGATCCACGCCTCCGGCGGCCCGGCCGCCTCCTCCGTCTCGCCCCGGCAGGCGCGGCACAAGCCGCCCGGCAGCACCTCCGGACGTCCCGGCACACCGCAGCCCGTGCATTCCATGATCGGGCGAGGTGTCGTCCCCGGATCCACCGGTACGGCGGCCCGCTCCGGCGGGATCTTGTCGGTGAGGCGCTTACGAGCCAGCGCGCCGGGGGAGTGCACCACACCTGGGAGTCCGGCCGTGACCGCTCGTACGACATCCTCCGGCGTCGCGCCCCGCGCCAGCCACTCCTCCGCCAGCGGCTCCAGCGCCGCGCATTCCGCCGCCGAGAGCGCCATACGGGAGTCGGCGCGGCCGACGGCGGCCAACGTCTCGTACGCGGCCGAGCGCCCCGCCCGCTGCCTCGACGCCGCAGCTGCGGCGGGCCGCTCGGCCGTCGTCGGCACGTCGCCCGCCAGACAGCTCGCCCACCACGCGTCGCCGCGCGGCGTGCGCGAGAAGTGCGTGCGCCAGACCCATTGCGTACGGCCGTCCCCGACCGGTTGCCGGACGCGGCGCAGATGACCTGCGGCGGAGAGGTTATTGAGCGCGGTGCGTACGGCCTGCTGGCCGTAGGCCGGGATCTCGCGGGAGAGGGTCTTCGCGTCCATCGCCGCGCCCTCGGGGAGGCGGTCGATGAAGGCGGCGATGGACGCCTCGCGGGCGGGCAGGTGCCCGAAGTCCCCCTTGCCGCGCGGCTCCTGGCCGGGGGCGGAGCGTTTTCCGTAGCCGGGACGGGCCATCGGGGGAGCGGGCGGGCGCACGTCGGCGCTAAGGTTGGCGACAGCCATGGGGATCGTTCCTTAAAGCTGTGGATCTCGGTGGTCAGACCCCCGTTCGGTGTTCCTAGCACCGGCGGGGGTCGTTTGTTGTGCCGGACGCTACACGGGCGGCACCGACTGACGCGACCCGATCACCGAAAGTCATCTCCCTTTTCACTCGCGGGAATTGGGAGGGAGGGTGGGTTCCACCGAACCACCCATTCCTTACAGAAGGGGCTCGAATCCCGACCGCCGAGCCCCGACGCCCGAAGCTCGGGTCGTTCACACCTGTCACACAACGCTCATACAAATCATCGAACCAACACTCTCCCGATGGTCGTCTCTCTCTACGCCCCCGTTTCCGTCGAGAGTGATTGGTCCTTGAGCAAGCACCGGCACAAGCTGCGTCCCCGCCGCCGTAGGCCGGAGGAGGTGGCGAGCACATCCAGCAAGCCCCGCAAGCGATTCATCGACTACCCCCGTCACGGCAGACGAGGGCTGCGCCGCTGGCTGCCGTCCTGGCGGCTGGTCCTGAGCGTCTTCGCGCTCCTCATCGGCAGCCTCGCCGGTCTCTTCGCCCTCGTTTACGCGAACGTCGACATCCCCGACGAGAACGCGGCCGCCGTCCAGGAAGCCAACACCTACTACTGGGCCGACGGCAGCCAGATGGTGAGCCTCGGCGAGGTCAACCGCAACATCGTCCGCCTCTCCGACGTGCCGGTATCCGTCCAGCACGCGGCCATAGCGGCGGAGAACGAAAGCTTCTACCGCGATCGCGGCGTCTCCTTCAAGGGCATCCTCCGCGCATTCAGCAGCACGGCCCAGGGCCAGGAGACCCAGGGCGGCTCCACCATCACCCAGCAGTACGTGAAGAACACCTATCTCTCCCAGGAGCAGACCATCTCCCGGAAGGCCAAGGAGTTCATCATCTCGCTGAAGGTGGACCGCACCAAGAGCAAGCAGGAAGTCCTCCAGGGCTACCTCAATACGAGCTGGTTCGGACGCCGCGCCTACGGAATCGAGGCCGCCGCCCAGGCGTATTACGGCATCCCCGCCAAGAAGCTCGACCCCAGCCAAGGCGCCATGCTCGCGAGCCTGTTGAAGGGCGCCGAGCTGTACGACCCCTCGACCAGCAAGGCCAATCACGACCGCGCCGAGGACCGCTGGAAGTGGATACTCGACCGACAGGTCAAGGCCGGCCTGATGACCCAGAACGAGCGCGACAAATACCGGACGTTCCCCGAGCCCCGTAAGCAGTCCATGTCCACGAGCCTCGGCGGCCAGACCGGCTATCTCGTCGACATCGCCACCAAATACCTCAAGCAGCGCGCCCTGCTCACCGACCAGGACCTCGCCCACGGCGGCTACAAGATCTACACCACCTTCGACAAGAAGCGCATGGAGCAGCTCACCAAGGCCGTCGACGGCGTCCTCCGCCAGAACATCGACCCGAAGAAGCGCCCCGCCGACGAAGGCGTCCAGGCCGGCGCCGCGTCCGTACGCCCCTCCGACGGCGCCATCCTCGCGCTCTACGGCGGCCCCGACGCGACAAAGCAGTTCACCAACAACGCGGACACCTTCGGCGTACCGGCGGGCTCCGCCTTCAAACCGTTCGTCCTCGCGGCCGCGCTCAAGCACGGCGTGCGTTCCGACTCCGAGGACAGCGACCGCGACGACGTCGACGCCGACAGCTATTACGGCAAGGACGGCAAGCTCCAGTCCTCCTCCGGCGACGAGGAACCCGACGACTCGCACCCCACGCTGCGGCAGGCCCTGACCTCCGGCGGCAACGCGACGTACGCTGCGCTGGGCAAGGGGGTGGGGCTGGAACGGGTTCGCGACACGGCTGTCGCGGCCGGCCTCCTCAAGGACAGCATGGCTCCGCTGGAGCAGACGTTCCCCATCGGCACGTCCACGCCGAGCGCGATCCGCATGGCCGGCGCGTATGGCACTTTCGCCAACCACGGACTTCAGAACGACCCTTACTCGGTCACGAAGTTGACCAAGGACGGTACGTCCATCGGCGGCTTCGAGAGCCGGGCGAAGGCGCGGCGCGCGCTGGACAAGGGCGTGGCGGACGACGTCACGGACGCGCTGCGCGACGCCGGTAAGAAACGGGTGGACTCCGTCGGCGACCTCGGCCCCTTCGCGGCGGGTTACACGGGCGACCAGGACCGGCTCCGGTCGGCATGGTTCGTCGGCTACACGGAACGGCTCTCCACGGCCGTGACCATGTTCCGTACGAAGCCGAGTGAGCCGCAGCTGTTGCCGATGTCCGACGTGGGCGGTGACGGGTCCGAGCGCGGGAACGTGTTCCCGGCCCGTATTTGGGGGGACTATATGGCGTCAGTGGCCAAGTAGGTGATGAACTCACCCCAGGCACGGCCCGGTATGCACAATTCCGGGCCGTTTCTGCGTTTAGTCCACTGCCGCCAGCAGCTTCCCTCGTGCCCCGCACATTTCGTCCGCGATTTCGAGTAGCCGCTGCGTCGGTCGCCGAGCTCACGGGTGGCCGAAGCGGTGACGGGACGGGGGCGCGGACCACACCACGACCCCCGGTCGGGAACGTCAGACCCGTCCCCGCGTGGCACGCAGATGTTCCGCCACCGGGGCCAGTGACCCGTACAGGTTCTTCAGGTCGGCCTCGCCCAGGAGGTCGATGAAGTGCTCGCGTACGGACGCGACATGGTGCGGCGCGACCTCGCGCATCAGGTCCCAGCCCTGTTCCGTGAGGACGGCGTACAGACCACGGCGGTCGGATTCGCAGTTCTCGCGGCGGACGAGACCGGCGTTCTCCATCCGGGTGATCTGATGGGAGAGCCGGCTCTTGGACTGGAGGGTGGCGGTGGCGAGGTCGCTCATCCGCATCCGGTGGTCCTCGGACTCCGAGAGATTGACCAGGATCTCGTAGTCGTTGTTGGTGAGGCCGAACGGTTGGAGGTCCCGTTCGAGCTGGTGCATCAGCAGACGGCTGACGTCCAGGTGCGCGCGCCAGGCGCGCTGTTCCTCTTCGCTGAGCCAGCGGGTGCCGTTCTCGGTGTCCATAGACATAGAGGAATTCTACCTAAGAAAGTTGAAAAGTTAACCAGTATGGGCGTGACGCACGAGCTCAGACGTTCGATGTCACACTCCGCAGGGTACCGCTCACAGCCCGAAGCGGCGCTGGAGGTCCCCCAGCTGGCCTGGCATGCGGGGCATAGATGGCTGATTAGAGGGGCTTGCGCCGGGGACGCCGTCCTGTTGTGGCGTCGCGCCGGTCGCGATCTCGGCCATGAGCTGTTCCGTCGACTGGAGCAGCACCGTGCCGGTGCCGACGAACTCGAACTGGTGCTCCTCGCCGGACGTGCCACCAATGCCGGTGAAGGCGCGGACGCCGCCGAGCACGCCGCGCAGGTACTGGTGGTCGTAGTGGTGGCAGGGGGAGGGGCAGTCGGCCCAGCCGACGAGGGCCTGGGGGTCGACGCGGATCGGGGGCTCGACGAAGACGACGGGGCCGTTGGAGGCGGCGACGAACTTGCCGGTGCCGATCAGGGTGAGGAAGCCGGGGATGATCGACTGCTTGAGGGAGAGGGAGGGCTGGAAGGCCAGCAGATTGCCCGAGCGCACCGTGAGGTTGCCGTCTTCGAGGTCGTAGGAGTTGACGTCGAAGGAGCGGTCCGCGAGCAGCATCTTGCCCTGGCCCTCGGCGACGACCCAGTCGGCGGCGTGGAGGGGGGAGTGGAAGCTGGTGGCGATGAGGCGGTCGAGGCGGCCGTGGCCGATGCCGTGGAAGTCGATGCGCCCGTAGTAGGCGATCATCTTGCCCTTTTGCAGGAACCACTGGCCGTCGAGGTCGACGCTGAAGGCGTACGAATTGACGTTGTCGTTGGAGGGGAGGGTGTTCGCGTCGTGGATGACGGGGGCGGCGGGGGCGTTCACAGCTTCTCCTCCGAGGCCTGGACGTAGACCGTGCCGTTGCCGGACAGTTCGAGCTGGAAGGCCTCGCCGGAGCCGCGGCCGACCATGTCGCGCCAGCCGAGGGCGGTCGAGAGCTTGTTGCGTACGTCGCCGCGGTGGGCGACGTACGCCTGCGGGTCGACGTGGACGGGGCGCTGGGGGGTGATCGGCAGCTCGATGAAGCCGCCGTGGGCCATGACGGCGACGGCGCCGTGACCCTTGAGGGTGGTGGTGAACAGCCCTTGTCCGGTGACCTGGCCGCGGACCATGCCCATGACGCCGCCCTGGGAGCCCATGAACATGGTGCCCTGCTGGAGGGCGCCGTCGAAGGCGAGGAGGCGGTCGGCCTCGACGTAGAGGGTCTCGCCGGACAGTTCGATCACATGGACGTGGTGGCCGCCGTGGCCGAACATGACGGTGCCGTTGCCCTCGACGGTCATGAGGGGGGTCGCCTCGTTGGCGACGCGGCGGCCGATCATGCTCATGACGCCGCCCTGGCCGCCGGTGATGCTGGGGGTGAAGGAGACGTCGCCCTTGTAGGCGATCATGGCGCCGCGCTGGCTGAACATGCGCTGACCGGGCAGCACCTGGGCCTCGACCATGCGGGAGTTGAGGAGGCGGAACGGCATCAGACGTCACCTCCGATGGTGTTGCGCTCGCTGGGCTGGACGTAGACGAGGCCCTCGCCCTCGAAGCGGATCTGGAACGCCTCGCCGGAGCCCTCGCCGATGAAGGTGCGGAAGTTCACGCCGGACTGGAAGTGCTGCTTGAGCTTGCCGGTGTGGGCGATGTACGCGCCGGGGTCGACCTGGAGGGGCATGGACGGGGTGACGCGGAGGACGATCGCGGAACCCTCGGACATGATCGCGGCCTGGCCGGTGCCCTCGACGGTGGTGGTGAAGAGGCCGGTGCCCTGGGAGGCGCCGCGCAGGCCGGTGAAGGTGGTGCCGGTGCGGAGGGCGGCGTCGGTGCAGAGGAGATTGCTGGATTCCACGTACAGCGTCTCGCCGTGCAGCGAGACCAGGTTGATCTCACTGGCGCGGTCGGCGAAATAGCAGGTGCCGCGGCCCTTCACCTCCATCACTTCCATTTGTTCGCCGGTGAGCCGGCGGGTGACCATGCCGCGCAGGCCGTCACCGCCGCCGGTCATCTTCTTGAACGCCATCTCGCCCTCGTAGGCGACCATCGAGCCGTTCTTGGCCTTGACCGCGTCCCCGGAGAGATCGACAGCGAGAACTTTGCTCCCTTGGAGCCGAAACTGAGCCACGGGACGACGCTAGCGGCAGGACATACCGCTCCGACAGGGCCCGTGCCCCTGAACGGACCCGGATCTGTCGATCGGGGGCGGGGCTGCAACAATGGGGAGGCTTGTGAATGCCCTCACAAGCGGTAATCGTTCCGCCACTGACATCTGAAGGTGCCCCCGTGGACATCAAGACCGCCTCCGCCCTGCGCCGGCTCCGCCTGGTCTCCGCCCCGGAGGCCGTTTCCTTCCTGCTGCTGGGCGTCTGCTCGGTGCTCAAGCGCACGTCGGACTTCAACGCGGTGCCGGTGATGGGCGCGGTGCACGGCATTCTCTTCATCATCTACGTGATCTTCTGGCTCGACGCGTGGAACAAGGCGAAGTGGTCGCTGAAGACGGCCGCGCTGTACTTCGTCCTCTCCGTCCTGCCGACGGGCGGCTTCTTCGCCGAGCGCATGCTGAAGCGCGAGGCCGAGGCGAGCGTCATCGCGGCGCGCGCCCGCAAGGAGGGCGTGGTCAACGCATGATCGTCGCGTTCTCGGTGTCGCCGGTGGGGGCCGGTGAGGATGTCGGCGAGTACGTCGCCGACGCGGTGCGCGTGGTGCGCGAGTCCGGCCTGCCGAACCGTACGGACGCGATGTTCACGTCCGTGGAGGGCGAGTGGGACGAGGTCATGGACGTCGTCAAGCGCGCGGTCGCGGCGGTGGAGGCGCGGTGCGGCCGCGTCTCCCTGGTCCTGAAGGCGGACATCCGCCCGGGCGTCACGGACGGCCTGACGTCGAAGGTGGCGACGGTGGAGAGGTATCTGGCGGAGGGGTGAGGGCCCCCTCTCCTAGAACGGCCCGGTCCGGGGCGCGCTCAGGCGCGGCCCGGACCGGGCCGTTCGCGTCTACGGGGAGCGTGGCGGTCTGTGTGGAGGGCTTGATTCCGATTTATGGCCGGAAATTAAGTGAAGACTGCGTGAAGATCCACTTATTCTGAGCGTGATCTTTTGATACCTCTCTTTGCAAAAGTGGTGTACCGCATGAAGAAGACCCGTGTGCCCGCCGTTGTCGCGGCTGCCGTCATCGCGCCGGCCGTCCTGCTGTCGACGCCGGCGATCGCCGCCACCGCGTCGCCCGTCGCCAAGGCGTCGGCCTCCGCGTCCGCGTCCACGCCGGAGGAGGACCGCGCGGAGATCCAGCGGATCCTCGCCGACGCGAAGACCGGCCGGGGCGTACGGGAAGCGGCGCAGCAGGCGCTCGACGGAACCCCGGAGGACATGCGCCACTTCCTGGAGACCGGCCGGGCCGCCGCGCAGGACCAGGACAACCGCGTCGCGATCATCCGGCTGCTCAGCGACAAGAATGCCGGCCGTGGGCTGAAGGAGGCCG